>CAZHAX010000013.1:15498-25939 GCA_964530325.1 uncultured Anaerolineales bacterium
CGGCCGATGTCGGCGGCGAGCGATTCGTGGCCAGGTATGCGCCTTTCGTGCCTGACGCGCAGCCAAGCCCTTCCGTCGGCCTCCACGATCAGCCTCACCGACGCACCGACCTGAGGGATCTCCAGCCGATGGTAGTTGTGCGTGACCTGTAGGTACGGGGCGCGCCGGCGCAACGCTGCGTCGAGCGCGGCCAGCACCATGCGCGCGGTGACGTTGAAGAGCCAGTAGTGGCCTGTGGCCACGGCCAGGAGCAGAGCTACTTGAGCAACGAAGAGCAGACCCAGGCCTGCAAGGAGAGGAACGTAGGGGGGATCAACGCAGCAGTCCTCGGGCCGAGCCATAGACCGAAGGGCAGTACCGGCCGCTGGCACGAGAACAGCTGGCAGCAAGGCGAGCATCGCCACGCGCCGCTGCTTTGCTGGAGAGACGACGATCGGTCCGCCCTGATCGATCTTGACCGCCAGGGCGAGCGAATGAGCTCCGGCAACGAGGAGCATGGGAGCAGCTAGTAGTGTAAGCTCTAGATCGCTCACCGGCACGGCCCCTTGCCTACCATGTTCGCTGGTCGCTCTGGCACCGGCCAAGGCCCGGCCAGCCGACCTGATTGGGACCATACGCAAGGCTTGGCCAGGAGGTTGCATGGGGCGGTCCACCGCGCGGGAGCCAGCCCTGGGCGCGCAAACAGACAGTCTAGCCAGTATGGCTAGACTGTCCAAGAGGAAGCCGTGGGATTCGGAGCCGCGGGTGCGGCGGGCCGCTCCCGCTAGTTGCTGTTGCCCCTAGTCACCACCTTGGATGATGCGCCGGACGCCAATCGGCGAATCCCACGCGCCGGCGCCTATCCCCGATAGATCCCTATTCAGCCATGATCAGGCTGGCGTCATCGAACCAGGCCCAGGTGTCGCCCGGAGAGGAGACTCTCAGACCGACGGTGCACTGCCCCGTGGTGACTGCGATGTTCTCGATCGTCGGGTTCACCCACTGCAGCCACCCGGTCATCTCGAACCCGTACACCAGCTCCCCCCCACCGTAGTCGCTCACGTACACCTCTACGTCGTCTCCGCCTCCGCCCTGTATCCATGCACTGAAGGTGTATGTGCCATTCTCCAGCCCAGCCACTGTCTGCGAGACTGTGAACTCAAACTCTCCCGCTGACCAGTAGTTGAGTGCCCAGTCGCCGCTGCAGGCATTGGCGGGCTCGTTCCCGACCCTGACGGAGCCGGTGCCCTCCACAAGCCAGGGACTGAGACCATTCTCGAACCCGCCGTTCTCCACGTGGTTCTTGGGGCTCCCCGTGAACACGGTGATCGACGCCTGTCGGTCAGTTCCCTCCAGCGTGCCCCTCAGGTCAAAGCTTCCCTTGACATCAAGCAGCGCCGGATCATACGTGCCCCATTCCACCGCAACTTGCCTGATGGCGTCATCAGTATAGAGCACTTCCACGGTCGCCGGAAGCTCGGGCGCCTCGCCGAGAGCAGCGTAGACAACCGGCGTATAGACCAGTCTCACGAGTGGATCGAACGCGTTGGCTCCGCCTTCCGGACGCACCAGCTTGAACACGTTCAGCGACGGGAGCACGCTGCCGTCGAAATCGAACATCGCCATGTTGTCCCAGGCGTTTCCCGGTGCGGTCTCGGGAGCTGGAGACCCATTGTAGACGACCCCCGCCATGGTCGCCCAGCCGGTACCTTCGACCGGAATCCAATCAGGCTCCCAGTAGAAGATCCCGAGGCCTCTGCCGTTCGGAACCTCGGAGACCGCCAGTATCATGTCACGCATGGCTGTAGCCTGGCCCTGCACCGTGGCCAGGTACGGCCCGTCGATGTCCACATCGTCGGTTCCACCAACGAAGTTCCCGTGTCCATCCCCGTCGAGAGGCGTATAGGGATACGCCGTCTCCATCACGGCGACCTCCTTCCGGTATCTCTCGGCGACGTCGTTCATGTTGGCGATGAACATGTCCATCGGGCCGTGCCAGAAGCTGTAGTAGGAGAGCCCGATGACGTCGAAATCGACGTCCCTTGCGGTAAGCTCGTCGAAGACGGTGCGGTAGAGCTCGTTGTCCCCTCCGTCAGCAAGATGGATGGCGATCTTGATCCTGTTCTCCGGATCCTCGCTGTTCGGATCGTTGTCGCGTACAGCCTGAATGCCCTGTGACAGGAGTGGGGCGAAGACGTCAAAGCCGCCAGGTTCCTCACCGGGCGTTCGGTAGACCCGCCCTGCCGGCCACAAGAAGCCGTTGTTGACCTCGTTCCCGATCTGGACCATGTCGGGCGTCGCGTCTGCTTCAGCAAGCGCCTGCATCACCTCTGCCGTATAGTCGTACACCGCTTGCTGCAGCTCTTCAGTATCGAGGCCAACCCAGGCTTTGGGGATATTCTGCTTGCCCGGGTCGGCCCACCAGTCGCTGTAGTGGAAGTCGAGCAGGAAGCTGAGGCCGAGGGCTTTCGCCCTGGCGGCGATCTCCACGGTTCCGGCCAGATCGTTGTTGCCGCCGCCCAGAGGCTCCCCGTTCTCGTCTGTGGGGTCGTTCCAGATCCGCAAGCGAATCCAGTTCACACCGTAGTCTCGAAGAATCTCCAGGCAATCGCGCTCGACCCCATAGTCATAGAACTCTCCCCCGTTCTCCTCAATCTGGGCGAGCATCGAGACGTCCGCGCCCATTATGAAATCGGGGCTCAGTCCTTCGATGGGGTTGACGTGAAAGTCGATGGGGCCTGGGATGGTCGGCGTCGGCCAAGGCAAGGGCGTTGGTGTTGGGGTGGCGGCAGGCGTCGATGTGTTGGTGGGCGTGGAGGTTGGGCTGGGAGCACACGCTGCTGCGACCAAGACGACTGCAACTGCGATCACTACTGCTGCTGTTCGGGTCTTCATCTCTCCTCCGCCTTACTCTCCTCCGGCAGCACGAGGTTGCCTGGACGCCCGTGCATACCCAGCCCGCATGGGCCCAGCGGCCCGGGAGCTGTGCAGGGGAACGATCTATGAACAGTCTAGCCGGCAGGGGTGGCGGCGGCAAGTACAATCTGAACCAAAGTGGGTCAAACGCGAAGCAGTCCAGCCTGGGTGGCTGGACTGCTCTGGCGGAAGGGGTGGGATTCGAACCCACGGTGGCCACAAGGACCACAACGGTTTTCGAGACCGTCCCGATCGTCCACTCCGGCACCCTTCCGCGATGCTGCTATTCAGTTGTCTCCGCCCGCAGGGCGGCGAAGAAGCGGCCCAGCAGCTGCAGCGATTCCTCCGCCAGCACCCCGCGCGTCACCTGCACCCGATGGTTGAAGCGCGGGTCGCGCAGCAGGTCGACCAGCGACCCCACCGCGCCCGCCTTCGGGTCGTCCGCCCCATATACGAGCTTGGGCAGCCGGGCCACGAGCATCGCGCCCGCGCACATGGGGCAGGGCTCCAGCGTGCAGTAGAGCGTCACCCCTGCCAGGTGCCAGCCGCCGAGCGCCTCGGCGGCCTGCCGCAGGGCGATCATCTCCGCGTGGGCGGTCGGGTCGCCGCCCGCCTCCCTGCGGTTGTGCCCCCGTCCGATGATCTCCCCGCAGCGCACTGCCACCGCGCCGACCGGGACGTCGCCGTGAGCGATGGCGCTCTCCGCCTCGGCCAGCGCCTCGCGCATCCAGCGGGCGTGGTCCACGGGCCGATTATAACACAGCCCCGCGGCCCAGCAATGTGTGCCCAGAGCCGGCCCGGGGCGATTTGGCCTCTGCGCCTTTCTGGAGTATGGTATGGGGAGACAGGTATCTGCCACCAGAGCAAGGAGACGGAGATGAGCATAACGAAGGAGCCCTTTGGCAGCATGCCGGACGGTACGCCGGTGCATCTCTATACGCTGACCAGCTCAGGTGGTCTGGAGGCGAGGATAGCGGACTACGGCGGCACGGTGGTGAGCATCCTGGCGCCGGACCGGGAGGGACGGCTCGGAGAGGTGGTCCTCGGCCTCGACACTCTGGAGGACTACGTCGACAGGAGTCCGTTCTTCGGCTGTATCACCGGGCGCTACGCGAACCGGATCGCCAAGGCCAGATTCAGTCTGAGCGGCACGGAGTACCGCCTGGCGCAGAACGACGGCAAGAACCACCTCCACGGTGGGGTGCGTGGTTTCGACAAGGTCGTCTGGCAGGCGCGGGAGAGCGGTGGAGGCGGCGGGCCAGGGCTCGAGTTGACCTACGTGAGCGAAGATGGGGAGGAGGGCTACCCCGGGAACCTGACTGTGGACGTGACGTACACATTGACGAGCGACGACGAGCTGCGAATCGACTACCGGGCCACGACCGACAAGGACACCGTGGTCAACCTGACGAACCACACCTACTTCAACCTGGCCGATGGAGGTGCCAGCGACGCGCTGGCTCACGAACTAGTGATCGACGCCGATCGCTTCACGCCCGTTGACGACACGCTCATTCCTACTGGGGAGCTGCGCAGCGTGGAAGGTACCCCGCTCGACTTCAGGCGGCAGATGGCCGTTGGCGCCAGGATCGGTCAGGACGATGAGCAGCTCCGCTTCGGCCATGGCTACGACCACAACTGGGTGCTCAACAGCGGAGGCGGAGGGCTGGCCTTGGCCGCCCGCCTGGTCGACCCAATCAGTGGCCGTGCTCTGGAGGTGCTGACGACCGAGCCAGGCATCCAGTTCTACAGCGGCAACTTCTTGGACAACATAAAGGGCCGGGGCGGCACTGTGTACGGGAAACGGCACGGGCTGTGTCTGGAGACCCAGCACTTCCCGGACTCGCCGAACAAGCCGCAGTTCCCTTCGACGGTGCTCCGGCCCGGCGAGGCGTACGAGACGACGACGATCTACAGGTTCGGCACTGCGTAGGAGGAAGACCCCAGGGGTCTCCCGGACCCTTGGGGTCTACATCAACTACTTGACAAAGGTGCCCCCCGGGGTTATGATCGGCCTGCCGCGGGCGGGAGGGCCCCGGCGAATCGAGAGAGAACAGTGAACAGCAGCCGCCGTGACGAGTACTACTACTTCGGCTTTATCTACGCCCTGGGTAGAGGGCGGTTGCTTCACGGCGGGAGGATGCCGGGCTAGTACTGGCAAACCCAAGGACCGAGGTAGAGCGTGGAGCAGCCGGCTCCACGTTTTTTCGTTGTAGGGCGGGAGAGGGAGCGCACGATGGCCTGTCGCGGAATCCGAGGAGCCGTCATCGCCGAGGCGAACGGGGCGGACGAGATCGTCTCTGCCACCAGGCAGCTTCTGGAGAAGATCGTCGAGGCGAACGGCATAGACGTCGAGGACGTGGCCTGCGTCATCTTCAGCACGACGGATGACCTGACCGCAGACGTTCCGGCCAGGGCGGCGCGGGAGATGGGATGGATGCACACCCCCCTCCTCTGCCTGCAGGAGATGATGGCCAGGGGCGGGATGGAGCGCGTGGTGCGCGTGCTGATGCTCTGGAACACCGAGCGCTCTCTCAAGGAGATCAATCACATCTACATCGGCGAAGCGCGTCAGCTGCGCCCCGAGCTGGCGATGGAGGGGTAATCACATGATTGTCATAATGCAGAAGGGGGCGACCGAAGGGCAGATCGGCAGCGTTGTTGCCCGCATCGAGGGATCCGGCTACCGGGTGAACATCTCCCAGGGCGAGGAGCGGACGGTCATCGGCATCATCGGCGACGGCCGCCCGCTCGATAGGGAGCAGATAGGCCGGATGGACGGCGTCGAACGGACGGTGCCGATTCTGCGCCCGTTCAAGCTGGCCAGCCGGGAGATGCACCCGCAGGATACGGTCGTCGCCGTCAACGGAGTGAGCATCGGCGGCGAGCAGATTGTGGTAATGGCCGGCCCCTGCTCTATCGAGAGCAGGGAACAGCTGCTCGAGAGCGCGCGCGCGGTCAAGGAAGCAGGCGCGACCGTGCTCCGCGGAGGGGCCTACAAACCGCGTACGTCACCCTACAGCTTCCAGGGGCTGGGCGAGGAGGGGCTGAAGCTGCTGGCAGAGGCGCGCCAGGAGACGGGGCTCCCGGTGGTCACGGAGGTGATGGAGCCGCAGTTGGTGGAGTTGGTGTCGGAGTACGCCGACATCCTGCAGGTCGGCGCCCGCAACATGCAGAACTACGCGCTGCTCCACGCCGTGGGGGAGGCGCACAAGCCCGTGCTGCTCAAGCGCGGCATGATGAGCACGATCGAGGAGCTGCTCATGGCCGCGGAATACATCCTCTCTCACGATAACGGGGATGTGATACTCTGCGAGCGGGGCATCCGTACCTTCGAGCTCTACACCCGGTTCACGGTCGATATCAGTGCCGTGCCGCTGCTGAAGCAGCTGAGCCACCTGCCCGTAGTGGTCGATCCCAGCCACGGCACAGGAAAATGGGAGCTGGTCGAGCCCGTATCGCGGGCCGCGGTGGCTGCAGGGGCGGACGGCCTCTTGGTCGAGGTCCATCCCCATCCAGAGAAGGCTCTGTCGGACGGGGCCCAATCGCTCAAGCCCGGCCGCTTCGCCGACCTGATGAAGAGCCTGGCACCGTTGGCTCAGGCGGTCGGCCGCCGCATGTAGGGCCCGGCGCTACGCACCAGCCGCGGTCGACCGCCCGAGCGGGCGTGCTATACTGGCCGGGCCTCGCCCTGCGGCATGCGCGCAGGGGAGGAAGGGCAGCCCATGGTCATCGGTTCCTGCGCTATCCAGCTGCACCTGCCCGGGAACGGGTCGCTCAAGGGCAAGCGGAGTATCCTCAAGCCGCTGCTCAGCCGGCTGCGACGCGAATTCGAGCTCGCCGCTGCCGAAGTGGGGGAGAATGACGTGTGGCAGTCGGCGGAAATCGCCGTCGTAGCCGTGGCCAACGATGCCGGCCACGTCCACGCCGTGCTGGAACGGGCCGTGCACTGGATCGAGACTCACCGCCCCGACGTTCAGGTCGTGGACTGGCAGATCGAGATCCTGTAGCGGCCTGCTGGCCGGCTCGCTGCACTCATCGAGGATTCGGTCACCGGTTGCGCAGCACCAGCGGAAGGAACACGCGCAAGGGATCCTGCTCCAGCTCGTCCGCGCCGATGTCCGGGCGGGTACCCACAGGCAGCGGGCGCTCTTCACCCTCGAAATCCACTCCGATACCCACGTCCACCCCCCGGCCGGCCATGGGCGAGACGGTGTGGATGTGGAAGTCGCCTCCGGCCCGATCCGCGAACACAGGCGGTCCGTGTAGATCGTGTCCCCCACCTGCCAGTCCCGGCGAGTAGTCGGCGCCGTTGTCGTAGAAGCCATTGTAGTCCCAGGAGGCTGCAAGACTAGTCGCCCCTGCTATCCCCAAGCCGTGACCCACTATCAGGTTGTTGCGGAGCAGAGCCTGCGCCGCCGCACCCATCAGCCTGATACCCTCGCCGCCGTTGTCGACGATCGTATTGTGGTAGATCCGTACCGGTCCGTAGTAGGCGGATATGGCCATCCCGTCTCCGCCTTCCCCGGCGCTATTGCCGTGGATCCGGTTGTTCACAGCCAGCACCCGCCCTCCGCCCAGCAGCACTCCGCCTCCGGACTCCGGGCCCTGCATCACAGCCTTCGGGTCCCCCGCCAGCGGCGGGAGGGCGAATACCCCCTGCGCCTCGTTGCCGCAGATAAGGTTCGAGTCGAGAACGCTCTCGCGCAGCTCACTCCCCCACAGCATCACGCCGCCGGCGCCATTCAGCGCTCCGTTATCGGTGATGACGTTATAGCGGATGATGGCGGCTGCGTCGTCGTAGACGGCGATGCCGCCGCCGGAGTCATACACGGAGCCATCACCATGCGTGACTATGAATCCCTCGATCGTCGCGTCGACCCCTTCGCCGTGCACGGCGACGGCGGTGCCGGCCCCTTCGGCGTCTATCGTGGTCTGGTGCCCGGCGATGTCGCGGCTCCAGTCGTCCTTGCTGTAGCCGCCCAGCAGCTCGACGCTGCGGGTGATGGCCACCAGCTCGGAGTACAGCCCTCCCGCCACGTAGACCGTGCCCGCCGTGCGGGTCTCGCCTATGCCCTTCATCACGGTCTCGAAGGGACTGGAAGACGAGCCATCACCCGTCATGTCGCTGCCGGTGGATTGGCTAACGTAGCTCTCGCTCCGGTAGGCTTCGTCGGCTCCGATGTCGATGCCCGAGCCGCGCGGTCGGGGGTCGCCTTCGAAGTCGAGCGGGACGTCCACCCCGGAGTCGCCCTCGTCGATAAGCAGCGACGCCAGGGATAGATGGTAGTCTCCGCCCGACCGGTCGTCGAACTGGGGGTCGTAGGTGACGTGGTTCGCGCCCCAGCTTGCCCCGCTGACGCTGATGCTGTTGTCGTAGGAGTCGTTGTAGTCGAGAGTGGCCGTGCCGCTGCGCAGCCAGACCCCGATGCTGTGGCCCACGATGGTGTTGTTCCGCATCGCGTGCGTCCCGCTGTAGCTGGAACCCAGGATCACGCCCTCGTCGTAGGTACCCAGGTCATTGTCCACGATAGTGTTGTTGATCAGCGTGCAGTCACCGTGGAAGCAGTAGACGCCACCCCCGTGGCCGCCGCTGCCCGTGGCGTTCCTCGCTACGATGTGGTTGGTCAGCGTGACCGGCACGCCGTCCTCCACGTCGACCAGCACTCCTCCGGCCGCCGTTTCGCCCAGGTACCCGGCGGCTGTGTTGCTCATCACCACGTTGCCGTCGAGCTCGGGGCTGGCCCGGCCGAGGAGGGACATCCCGCCGCCGTATACCGCGCTGTTGCCGACGACGGTGTTCCGGACGACCGTTCCCGTAGCCGTGCTGATGGCAATCCCGCCGCCAACGCCGGCCGAGTTCTCCACGAAAAGGTTGTCCCGCACAATGAAGCGCTCCCCTGCGCTGATCAGCAGGCCGCCCCCCAGCCCCAAGCCTGCGGCCGTGTTGCTGTAGAACTCGTTGCCGGTCATCTCTATCCAGTCAGCAGCGCTGGCGATCCCGCCGCCGCCGTCGTGCGTTCCGCTGCCGGTAGCCTCATTGCAGGAGACGGTGTTGTCGTGGAAGACGAGCTGGCCCAGGTACTCCTTGTAGTAGACACCCCCGCCGCGCCCGGCCGAATTGCCCTGTATCGCGTTGCCAACCGCGCTCTTCAGGTAGATGGCGTAGACCCCGCCGCCCGAGCCGTCGCCGTTCTCGCTGGCCACGTTTCCCTGCACCAGGTTGTCGTCCAGTTCGATCAGGTAGTAGGCGTAGATCCCGCCGCCGTATCCATCCCCGTTGACGCTGGCGGTGTTGCTCAGGATATGATTGCCGTACATGTAGGCGTAGGCCCACACGCCGCCCCCGTAGCCCGGGCCTTCGACCGTCGCCACGTTGCCCTGGACCACGTTCTCGATCAGGACGACGTCGTTCGCATGCTCGGTGCCCACTCCGCCGCCCTTGCCTGTCCACAGGCCAGTCGGCGAGAAGACCGCAGTGTTGCTGACGATCGTGTTGCCCAGCAGCGTGGCATCCGCGGTCCAGACGCGCACGCCTCCTCCCTGTCCGCCGCCATCACCCGCGGTGCGAGCAGCGTTGCTGATGATCGTGTTGTACTCGATCGCCGCGGTCGTCCTGTAGACGAAGATGCCCCCGCCGTGTCCCTGGCAGCCCGCAGTGCAGGCCACGTTGTCGGTGATCACGTTGTGGCGGATAGTAGTATGGCCGGCCGGAGCGATCACGCCCGGCGCATAGATCTTGATCCCTCCACCCCAGCCCAGCCCGGCGGTGTCGTCGCCGCCGGTGATGATGAAGCCCTCGATCGTCGGGCTTACCGGCGCCTGAACCCAGATGGTGGGGCCGGTACGCTGAGCGTCGACCGTCGTTGGGAAGAGATCCCAGTCGCGCGCGCTGAAGTCGGCGTTCCAGCCGCCTTCCAGCGTCACGCTCTTGGCGATCTCGACTGTCTCGTAGTAGATGCCCTCGGCCACGCGGATAGTGTCCCCGTCGCCGGCCGCGTCGACGGCGGCCTGGATGGACGTGTAGCAGCCGCTGCCGCTGGGCCTGACGCAGAGCGTAGCGGCGCGGGCCGCTTCCGGCAGCGCGCCGAGCGCGCACAGCAGAGCCACGGCCAGCCCGCAACCGACAACGGAAACGGAGAACACACGGTGGTATCGCATCACGCCCTCCTTGCGCCTTCTGCTCTTCGGCGAGCCGCCGGGAGTATAGCCCAGATGCCGGGCTCAGTCAATCAAGGGCAGCATCCACCCCACGCTGAACCGTCGCTGCACGCCGGTCACCCACCGGATGGCTGATCGGCCGGAAAGGCTACCGTGAGCCACCCGGCCGAGAAGAGGCAGGCTCGCATGGCCCTGGGCGCTCGCCCGTCGCCGCAACGCCGCTTCGACAGAGCATGTCCTGGCTCGCGGAGCTCAGGCCGTATTCCTGCTTGCGTCCATGGACAGATGGGATACACTGTGCTGCGCTTGCGATGAACTACATCGGGTCGAAGTACAAGCTCCTGGGCGAGATCGAGGCCATTCTCGATGAGCACGGGGTCCCTGC
>CAZHAX010000013.1:26039-31410 GCA_964530325.1 uncultured Anaerolineales bacterium
TACTCGATCAACGGCAGGGAGCCCCTCGCGGGCGACCTCGCCTGTGCCCAGGTGCTGCGCTATCTGAATGCACTCGAGGGGGCCCGAGGACCGTTCTACGAGGCCTACTGCCGGGGGGGAAGGTCCCGCCGGCTGTACTTCTCCAAGAAGAACGGCAGGCGCATCCAGGCAATCCGCGATGCGATCGAGGGCTGGGATGCCGAGGGACTGCTCTCGCAGCCCGAGAAGGCCTGGTTGGTCGCCTGCCTGATCGAGTCGGCCGACCGGGTAGCGAACACAGCCTCAGTCTACGGCGCCTTTCTGAAGCACGTCAAGGCCTCGGCTCGCAAGCCGCTGAGGATGGTCGCTCTCAGGCCGGTGCCATCGCCCCATCCGGCGGGCCAGCACCGTGTCTTCCGCGAGGATGGGCTGGCGCTGCTGGAGCGGCTTGGGAAGGCGAACATCCAGCTGACCTACATCGACACGCCCTACAACCACCGCCAGTACGCGGCCAACTACCACATCCTGGAGACGATAGCCCGGTGGGACGTCGATCAGTTCGAGCCCCGCGGCGTCACCGGCTTGCGCGAGGCAGAGGAGTTGCGTTCAGACTTCTGTCTGAGGACCGCGGTCGAGAAGGCCTACCGGCAGCTGTTTCGCCGCCTGCGCTCGGACTACGTCCTCCTATCCTACAATGACGAAGGGCTGCTGGACAGGAAAGCCCTGGTCTCCCTATTCGACGAGTTCTGCAGCGATGTCGATTTCAGGGAGATGGAGTGGAAACGCTTCCGGGCGGACATCGACCGGGAGAACCGCGTCTACAAGCGGGATCGGCTGCACGAGTACCTCGTCCTGGGCAGGCCGAAGTAGGCGCTTCTCCAGGCACAGCGGGTGCGGCGACCTGCAACCGCCTGTCTGGTACTCCGTAGACTGCGATATCCCCGGGCGGCGCCGACTCGCAGGGGCGTATCGATCATCTAGCGCGAGGAGACAACACAGAGGTGCCCAACAGGCTGTACAGAGTGCCGCGCTGCTGCTTCATTGTGCTGATCGCGTTTGTGGTTGGCTGCAGCTCCCAGCGGCCAACTTCGGGGCCGACAGTGACGGCCACGCCTTCTGCCACCAAGACGGCAGGGCCTACGCCCACCGCAGCGCCGACCGCTACACCCACTCCCTCACCAACTGCAGTGCCCACGCCGGCTCTGGTAATCACCCGCTTCCAGCTGCCGGATCCGGCCAGCGGCAGCGAGGACTTCGAGGAGGGCAGCGGAGCGATGCCGGATGGCTGGGGCGTCGATCAGTGGGAGCAGCGCTCCGCCTTCACCTGGGAGGAGGCCGGGGTCGGGCGCGACGGGTCGCGGTGTGTCAGCATAGAGACGATAGATCCCGACGGCAACGACGCCCGATGGACACGTACCCTGCAGCTGACACCGGAGGGCTGGTACAGCCTCTCCGGATGGGTCAGAGGCGAGCGCCTGAGCAACGCGACCGGAGATCTGGCGGCCAACCTCTCGCTCATGGACTCCTGGCAGGTCTCCTCCTCAGGCCCGGGGACCTTCGACTGGACGAAGCTCGACCTCACCCTCCAGGCGAACGTGAGCGGCGAGGTCACCATTGCCTGCCGGCTGGGCTGCTGGGGAAGCCTGGTCACGGGCAAGGCCTACTTCGACGATCTGACGATCACACCGCTGACCAGGTATGAAGGGCAGCACCACTACCTGATCCTGGAGGAGGCAGATATCGCCGCCTCCGGGATCAGCGACGCGGCACTGGCCGGATGGCAGGCCAGGCTCGATCAGGTGTACGAGGCCTACGCGCAGCTCGTCGGCGACGTGCCTTTCGATGGCCAGCGGATCGGCATCGCCGCGGTACGCCAGTATCCCGGCGGATGGGCTGTCGCCGGCAATCCTATCAGGTGGCACCAGCCCTACGTGAGCGAGAGCCTCTACATAATCGCGAACGAGGGCGACTGGTCGTTCGGCGTGGTCCACGAGCTGGGGCACGATTTCGACCTCGACTACCGCTGGGTGTGGGACGCGGAGCTGCTGGCCAACGTCAAGCTGGAGTCCATCGTGGAGGCTCTTGACGCCACCGTCGTCTTCGACGGCCAGAGCTACCAGGGCGAGGAGCTCCGTGACGTCTTCGCCGCCAGCTACGCCGAGGCCCGCAGCCGGGGCGAGTACAACTGGGCGGTGATCCACGTTCGCTTCGCCGAGCTGCGCGATGACTACGGATGGGAGCTCTTCCAGCAGGCCTTCCGCGCCTACCCTGCGGCGTCCGACCCTGCCTGTCCCGTGTCTCGGCTGGACAAGTTCCTGCTCTTCATCGACATCCTGAGCCAGATCAGCGGAGCGGACATCCAGGCCCGGTTCGAGGAGGGCGAGTGGGAGTGGATGACGAACGACCTGAGCGAGTAGAACCGGCTGGGAAGGTGAGGTGTGCCATTGTCCGCTAAGGAGAGCTCGCCGCCTATCAGCCGCTTGCCCTGCACAGTTCAGAACCGCGCTAGCTGTGAGGGCTGCCACCTGGAATCGCAACTCATGTGTCGCTTCGAGCGAAGCGACCTGCTCTCCTTCCTGTTTGGCTTCCTACCCTTTGGCATCGCCGTAGTCGCCGGGCTGGTCCGCAGCGGCCTCGGACTATACCTGCTGGGATGGTTGGCCTATTGGCCATTCTTCTTCTTCGTCTGGGAGGGCAGGGTGCTGTGCAGCCACTGCCCCTACTGGGCAGTGGAAGGCCGGATGCTGCGCTGTCACGCCAACTACGGGGTGATCAAGTTCTGGAGGTATCGGCCCGGCCCGATGAGCGGCTGGGAGAAGGCCCAGTTCATCCTGGGAGGCGCGCTCTTCATTGGCTTCCCGCTCGTGCTGCTGCTGGTCGGCGCAGAGTACGTTCTGGCGCTGATCGCCGCTGCAGCCGCCGTCGACGCCGTCTACAACCTGTGGCGGCACGGCTGCTCCAGGTGCGTCAACTTCTCCTGCCCCGCCAACCACGTGCCCAAGCAGGTTGTGGATGCCTACCTGAGGCGCAACCCAGCGATGCTCGAGGCGTGGGAGGAATCGGGTTACGTCCTGGGGGACTAGGCGGTAGGTCGCGGCCCGGCAGCGTGTCTCAGGTGAGCGGCACCTCCGAAGTGCCGGTGACCCGGGTCACTGCGAAGGATGCTGCGAGAGCAACTCGTCCAGCATCTCCGCGCCGCTGCGGCCGGTGCGGCCGCTCGTAGCCTGGGCCAGATCGGCGCGCAGGCCGGCCAGCAGGTCCGCACCGGTTGCCTTCTCGGCGAGCACGGCGGCGCGGGCGGCGTTGGCCATCGCGTAGCGGGGCTCGGGCCGGGCCAGGTCCTCGAAGAACCAGGCGCAGCTGGCGTACATCTGCTGCCTGTAGAACTGGGACTCGAGAAGGCCCAGCAGCCGGCCACTCTCCTCCGCTGTGAGCCGGCCTAGGCCCTTCTCGACGAGATAGCTGGGGCCGTCCATCTGTCCCAGCACGACGGCGATGTAGCCGTCCCTCAGCGGCCAGGGATCCGTGCCCATCCTGCCCGCCTCGTGCTCGTAGAGCCCGTCCAGTTCACCGGCCAGGCGGTCGAGCGCCCGGCGTAGATGGCCTTTCCATGCACTGTCGCCCGCTGTACAGGTGCAGCCCTGCGCCCAGCGCCCCAGCCCATGCTGGCAGCTCCAGGCCGTGTTGTCCAGGACCTGGATCTCCTTTTGCGCCGGATGGTCCCGCAGGTGCAGGCCGAGCGTCGTCAGCGCGTTCCCGTGCCTGTCGCCGCCAGCCAGCAGCCGGGCCAGGAAGTCCACCCCCTGGCGCTGATGATGTCCGAACGTCTCCCCATCCGTGGCGATCAGCCGCAGGCCGGCGTGCCGGCCGGACGGGCCGGCGCAAGCCCGAATCCAGGCCTCCGCCCTGCCCAGCTCCGGCATCTGAAAGGACAGACCGTCGGACAGCCCCCGGTCGCGGACGAAGACGGCGATGTCGCCGCCCTCTCCCAGCCCAACCCTGTAGGGGCCGGCCCCGCCGCCTGGTTCGCCGGACACCTGCTCATCGGAGAGGATGGAGAACCGCACTCCCTCCTCTGCCAGCACCTGGAGCGTCTCCTGGTCGACCGCCATCTCCGGCAGCCACATCCCGAGCGGCTGATTGCCGAAGCGGTGCCTGTAGGCGGCGAGGCCCCAGCGCACCTGGCAGACCTTGTCCCTCCGGGCGGCCAGGGGGAGAATCGTGTGGTGGAATGGCTGGGCCAACGCGTTCGCCACCCCGTGTTCCTCCCGGTAGGCCCGTGCTGCAGCTATGATCCGGGAGTAGGTCGCATGGGCGTTCGTCTCCAGCCAGCCGGCCAGGGTCTCCCCCAGATTGAAGCTGATCTGCTCGAAGTGGCCGGCCTCGGCATTCGGCGCGTAGCACTCGGCGGTGATGCGCTCGTTCCAGTTGGCATAGGGGGCCGCGTCCGGCTCGTGCGGAACGACGCCGGTGAAAGGGTCCGCCCGGGGCGGCTGGTAGAAGTGACCGTGAATGCAAAGCAGGTGGTCGGGCATGGTGATCAGGGCCTTGGTATCAGGACTCAGCGTTCGCTTTCGGCTAATTGCGCTGGACGAGTGGGAGGTGCGCCCGATACGGGTTGACGATGACTGCCGAGGTCAAGGTCGCCGTGACGTAGCCGGGGGCGACGACTTCTGCCGCGTTCTCTACCAATAGGGGGGCAACGGCCGTCACGGTAGCGACGTAGGTGATGGTCACGGCCGGCGTATCGCTGAGCGTGCCGCTCCAGGTGAGAGTCGGCCAGCCGGCGTCGCTCCACGCGCCGGCCGTCGCCGTCAGCGTGCCGCTGACGTAGCCCAGCGCCGAGGGAAGCGTGTCGGTCAGGTAGATGGTACTGGAGACAGGCGCGGCGACGTTCTGCAGGACGACGGTGTAGGTGATGGCGTGGCCCGTAACGGCCGTCATCGTCGAGCTGCTCTTCAGCGATTCGCCCGGCCCGCTCCAGCCGGCCAGCCGGGCCATCATCCACCAGAAGGCCCGCCCCTTCAGGTTGCAGTTGAGCGGCTCGGAGTGGGCGCAGCCGCAGGAGGCACACAGTGGGTCGCCTACATGGTCGGCGCACCACTCAGTGGCCCAGTTGCCTGAGTCGTACACGCACGTGTCATGCGCACCGCGATCGAGGAAGTACTCGTAGTCCGGATCGTAGCTTTCGATATCTGCAAAGTCGAAGAGCACGCCATTGGTGGCGATGACGTGGTCGCGGATCTGGTTGTTGCGCGCGTGCAGGTTGCCTGCCTCGCCGGTGCCGTTGAGATGGCCGGTCATATAGACGAAGGTAATGCTGGGGTAGTCCGCCTCCAGTCCGTCCATCAGGCCGAGATAGGTGCTGATATACTCCGGGCTGGCCCAGCTT
>CAZHAX010000013.1:31510-92028 GCA_964530325.1 uncultured Anaerolineales bacterium
CAGTCCGTCCATCAGGCCGAGATAGGTGCTGATATACTCCGGGCTGGCCCAGCTTGCCTGGCCGCACCAGGACCAGACGACGACGTTGCGATCCCCGTGTGCAGTCAGGTAGTTTCGTGTCTCCACTTCCCACGCTGTGTTGTTCGGGTTGCCGAGATCGCCCATGTCGTAGGCATGATCATCGAGCGAGAGCTCGCCGGCTACGACGGAGCCGTCGTCGGTGAAGTCGTAGAGGCCGCCGAATGCGGGGTTGTTCATCATGACGTACATTCCGGTCACCGGCTGGGTACCGTGGGAGGTGTGAGCATAGAAGACCCGCAGCAGGGCCTTCGCCTGCTCGATCCAGTAGTCGGGGATCTTGCTCAGGTCGGTGCAGGTGTGATCGATGATGATCGGCCCGCCCTCCGCGCCGGCGGCGCGCGTGGCGTCCCCTTCAGACGGCACACCAGCCAGTGTCGACGGTGGAGAAGCTGCGCCGGACGCTGCGGTGGTCCACATGACAATCGTGGTGGCCAGGACGGCGACGGCCACACAGGCGAGCACGCGGATACGTCCACTCATTGAAGCTCCTTTCACTGGCCGCGGAGGATCAGCGGCAGATGTACGGAGATGTCGGTGGGCATCACGCGCACCGTATCCGTGAGGAAGGGCGCGCTGTCGCCTACCGCGTAGAGCGTGATAGTGTACCAGACGTAGTTGTCCAGGCCGGCGAGCACGAGTTCGCGCGTGGTGCTCATGGGATCGGTGGTCGTATATGGCGCGGTCAGCGTGGTCGTGTAGTAGTCGATCTCCCAGGTCGCGGTCACGGGTAGAATGGTGCGCACGGCCCAGCGCAGTCTGGCCGATCGGTCGCCGGGCGAGCCGCTCAGCACCAGGTCGTTCGTCAGCGGATGGGGGTACTTGTAGGGTGTATAGCCCGGCCGCACCGTGTCGTTGTAGTAGTCCCTGCCCTCCTGGATATGCACCGCAGTCATGGCGCACATGACGGGATTGAGCACAATGTCCACGTCCGACCCATAGAATTTGTTGCCCCACTCGTAGAGCGGCTGGAGAGACTGCGCGGCGTAGCGGCCCCAGTCGGTGGAGCGACCGATCTGATCGCGGCAGGGGTAACCGGACATCCCGGGCTGGTTGCCATCGAAAGGGCTCGTCCCGTCACACCTGTCCCAGGGATCGTGGCAGTCGTAGCCGCTCAGACCATCGCACGTCCTCTGATCGTCGACGTGGATGTGGGGCGTCGTGTAGCTGCCGGTGATGACGTTGTCGAACACCACGCCCGTGCCTCCGCGAAGCAGGAACGGGCGGTAGGTGGGGGTCGTCGCCACCATCGTGTTCGAGTAGATCTCATAGCTGAACGTTGCCCGCAGGCCGCTGGGGCAGCCGCTGTGGGCCTCCACGTGGGTGTTCGTCATCGTGTTGTAGCGGAAGACGTAGCGGGCGCCGCTCCCGGCATCGACCGCGTTGCAGTGGACCGTGCACTCGAAGTCGTTATCCTCTATGTAGACCGCATTCTCTGTGCCCAGGGTCAGGGGCCTCATCCAGGCCGCGTCCTCGTCATCCCGCACCAGCACCCGTGAGTTGAGGAACGAGTTGTGATCGACCAGGCCGTAGATGCGGCCGGAGGGGTAGACGGCGGTGAAGAATGCCGAGTGGTTCTCGAACCGGTTGTGGTCGATGCGGAAGGCCCGGCTGGCGCCCTTGATGTTGACTGCGGCCGGCGAGTTCACTCCCGTGAAGGTGAAGCCGGTGATCCTGAAGAGCTTCCCGTCCTCGGCGTCCACTATGATCAGTGAGTTGTTCCAGCCGGTGCCGGTGGCATCGGTGATGACAGTCTGCCCTACACCGGCGCCCTGCAGGATGATCCCCTTGCCGGCGATGCGCACCGCAGGCTCGCTGTCTACCGAGGTCGTCCATGCGCAAGCGCCGGCGGGCACAAGGACGAAGTCGCCGTCACTCGCGGCGTCGATGGCCGCCTGGACGTGCGCCTGAGAGCAGCTGGCGGCGTAGAAGATGCCCTCGCCGTCCGCGGCGGCTCGCGCAGGCCAGGGCGGCGCTGCTGCATCGAGGCCGGCTGTCCTGCCCAGCGTCGAGGTTCCTGCCGCCAGCGTGCACACCGCCGGCACGGCCAGGGCCAGGGCGAGGACGCAGGGGACCCAGCGCCTGGAACCGGCGTGGACACCCTCCAGTCGTCGGGCGCCTATGGGCCTCACTAGTGTTGGCATTGTCCTGATCTCTCCGGGTGCGCGTGCCCAGGGCGGCGCGCCGATCTCTAGTGCCCGCGGTGGACTATAGGAAGAAAGGCGAAGCGGTCGGTGACCAGCAGCGATACGGTATCGCTCAGCCACGAAGGAACCGTGCTCAGAGTCACCGTGTACCAGCTGTAGTTGTCCAGCCCTGGCAGCTTGTACTGCCGGACGCTGCCGGCGAGGGCGTCAGTCGCCACGACTGTCGAAGCGATGGTGGTGCTGTAGTAGTCGATCCGCCAGACGCTCGTGGCCGGCACGGTGACGTTGACCGTCCAATCGAGCCGGATCGTCTCGTCGCCCGCCTGGCCGTGGAGCGTCAGCGGGGGCAGATATTCGAAGGCGCCGATATCCCAGGCGTGGCCCTGCGGCCGTTCGTTGCCGTCGAAGTCGCCCCGCACCGAGCCCCACGCCTGCGCAGCGTCGACGGCCGGCGAGCCGGGCTGCAGGTGGTAGTCCCCGCCGCTGCCATCCTCAAACAGCGGATCGAGGCCGACCAGATCGTGGGCGCCGCTCTCTGGCGGCGGACTAGCATCGAAGATCAGATTGTAGTCGCCGCTGCCGCTCGCTCCGTCCGAGAACCAGTAGCTCGAGCTGCTCCCCGAGATGATGTTGTTATAGATCAGAGCATGGTGCCCGTGCTGTCCGCTCACACCGATGGCGTGATAGCGAATGTCCACGAACGTGTTGTTGACGGCGGTGAGGTAGGAGATATCCTGCACGCACAGCCCCCAGGCGCCGCCGTGGGCGAAGACGTTGTTCTTGAAGGTGATGCGCGTGATGTCGTGGTAGTAGTGCCCCTCGCCCATGAAGCCCTGGTGGAAATCCTCGCACCAGTTGCTTTCGATCGTCACGTCGTGCACGAACTCGCCGTTGTTGTCGAACGTTTGGAAGCAGTCGACGTGGGCGCTGCCGATCTCCTCGAAGTCAGTGCCGTGGAAGTAGTTGCCTCGGATCACGTGGTCATCGCCGAAGAAGCGGGTGTAGTCGCAGTCGCCCTGGCCGTGGTCGTAGAGTCGCTCCACTTCGTTGTCCTCAACCAGCCAATCGTAGCCTGTGACGTTGATCCCGGCCTGGCAGCGGTAGACCTTGTTCTGAGCGACGTAGGCGGAGCGGGGATAGGGCTCGTGCCAGTAGCCGAGCACACCATACCCATCTATGTCGTAGAAGTAGTTATCGACCACCTCGACGTGGTTGCTGCGGATGAAGAGGCCGTGCCTATCCGTCCAGCCGGTAAGCGAGGGATCGGTCGTGATGCTGAACCCCTCGATACGGACGTAGTCCGCGTCCCGGGTGTAGAAGCCCCACATGGTCACCGAGCGGCGCGGCTCAGCGCGGAAGGTGATGTGGGCGCCGTCCACGCCGGAGTGGGCGGGCCACACCCTCTCCGGGTAGGTCCCGCTCTTGACTATCACCGTATCCCCCGCCAGCGCCACGTCCGCTGCGTGCTGGATCGTCAGCCAGGGCTCTGTCTCGGTGCCCGGGTTCGAGTCGCTGGCTCCTTCCAAGCCCTGGTCGACGTAGTAGGTATTCCCGCTCGCAGCGGCAGGATGGGACGCAGTGGCGAAGGCAGATAGGGCCAGCACGGCGACCAGCGATGAGGCGGCGGCTGCCGCCGCCCGCACTGCTCCCGTTGTCAAGTCCCGCTTCTCCCGAATGCCGGCACCGAAAGGCTCCCTCTGTATCAGACAGCAGCGGCCTTGACCAGTCCGGCGAGCAATGGCCCAACCTCGAGCACAGAGCCGACGAAGTGATCGACGACCTCGTCGTGGCCGCGGCCGATGTCGGCCAGGTCGCTGAAACGGGCCGGGGCCCCGGGCTGGCGCACGAGCACAGTTGTCATCCCCAGCTCCTTCGCGGGCCGCAGGTTCCGGGCCGAATCCTCGATCATCACGCACTCAGGCCCTGCCGCATCGAGGAGCGCGAGGAGCCTCTCGTAGGCGTCGCGATAGGGCTTGTTGCGCAGCCCCACTTCTCTGATCCCGACAACCCGTTCGAAGTCGCCGGCGACGCCAAGGCTGCCCAGCACGCGCTCGCCGTACTCCCTGGTCGCGTTCGTGTAGACCACCTTGCGCAGCGGGACCAGGGAGAGCATCTCCGAGAGATCAGGCCTTGCCGGCACGTACTTCTCGACCGGGATATCGTGCACGTAGCGCAGGTAGTCCTCGACGTCGATCTCGGATTCCTCGATCAGCCCGCCGAGCGTCGTTCCGTACTCGAGGAAGTACTTGCGCCGCAGGTGCGCTGCCTCCTCCGGCCCCAGCCCCATGTTCGTGGTGAGCCAGCTCTGGATGCGGCGGCCGACCTCCTGCATCAGGCCGCTGTCGCAGCGATAGAGCGTGTCGTCCAGGTCGAAGACCGCGTAGGATAGCCCCATGTCGCTCCGCATTATACCACATCGCTTCTGACGAGAGCCGGATCCTCACCACCGAGACGCAGAGAACGCAGAGGTTCGCTTTCGGACTGCCTCTGCGCCCTACACGCCTCTGCGGTTGTTCACGTATGCGACCGCCCGCCGAATCTGTCAATCGAGCGGCAATCGCTCCAGGATCAGGCAGCCTCCCTGCCCGCCGCCCACGCACATGGTGTCCATGCCGTAGCGGACTTCTCTTCGCTGCATCTCCTGCGTCAGCGTGGCCACCAGCTTCGCCGCGGTCGCGCCGACCGGATGCCCAAGCGCGATTGCTCCGCCGTTGACGTTGACTCGATCCCAGTCCCAGTCGAACCCCTGCCCAGCAAGGTCCTTGCCCACGGCCAGCACCTGAGCTGCAAACGCTTCGTTCAACTCGATGAGGTCGATATCCTTGAGCTGGAGACCCGCCCGCTTCAGCGCTTTTGGAATCGCGTGGGCGGGCCCGATGCCCATGTAGGCTGGATCGACCCCCGCGTAGGCGTAGCTGACTATGCGCGCCGTCGGCCTCAGGCCCAGCTCCTGGGCCCTCTCCGCGGTGCAGACGATCATCGCTGCAGCGCCGTCGGAGATCGGGCAGGCATTGCCGGCGGTGACGGTACCGTTCTCCTTGAAGACGGTGCGGTAGCCGGCCAAAGCCTCGACGGTCAGCTCTCTGTTGACACCCTCGTCGGCCGCGACCTGCTCCTTGACCTTGCCCCTGCCGGAGACACGTTTCGTCACCTCCACCGGCACTATCTCTTCCTCGAACCTGCCCGCTGCCTGCGCAGTGGCCGCCTTGGCGTGCGACCGGGCCGCGCAGTCGTCCTGCTCCTCGCGAGATACGGAATACCGCTCCGCCAGATTCTCCGCCGTGAG
Organism: uncultured Anaerolineales bacterium; assembly: GCA_964530325.1. Lineage (GTDB taxonomy): Bacteria > Chloroflexota > Anaerolineae > B4-G1 > B4-G1 > CAZHAX01. Next base: position 37,022 of record CAZHAX010000013.1, read on the forward strand.
TCCCATGCCGAGCTCACAGACGGGGTCGGTGAGGCTCTCCCACAGCGAATCGGTCAGCTCGCCATGGCGCAGCCGATACCCCCAGCGGGCCTTCTTGAGCAGGTAGGGGAAGTTGCTCATGCTTTCGGTGCCGCCGGCGAGAAAGAGCTCCCCGTCGCCAGCCTGGATGGCCTGGTAGGCCGAAGTGATCGCCTGCATGCCGCTCGCGCAGTTGCGCTGCACGGCGAAGGCGGGCGTCTCTTCAGGCAGTCCGGTCATCAGGGCAGCCACCCGGGCAATGTTGGGCGCACTGGTGGGCTGCTCTATGTTGCCCAGTATCACCTCGTCGACCAGGGTTGGATCGAGCCCTGTGCGTTCAAGCACGGCCTTGAAGACCGCGACGGCCAGCTCAACGGCCTGCAGGCTGGCCAGGACTCCGCCGTGCAGCCCCACGGCCGTCCTCAGCGGGCTGACTATGACCACTTCTCTCACGCAGATACCTCCCTTGCGCCACTCGGCCGCCCTCCCTGCTCCGGAGGGCGGTAGCGCTGAGTATAACGCCTGGGGCTGCCTCCGTCAACTCAACCCGGCCGGAAGGAGCGTCTTCTCTGGCCTCTTGCCTTGCCGGGCAATGCCGATCTGGGGGATGGCCATCCGGTAACATCATCATTTGCCCGAATCATCAGCCTTCGGAAGCACTGTGATATGACTTGACCGGTCCGCCGTTCGCACCTTCGCCCCGTGTTTGCTATAATAGTCGCAACATCGCAGAGAGAGACAAATGCGCTTCCTGGTCACCGGCGGCGCCGGCTTCCTCGGCACGGCGCTGGTCAACCGCCTGGTCAAAGAGGGTCATCAGGTACGGGTCATCGACGACCTGAGCGCCGGCGACCCTGCCGGTCTCGACGACCGCGTCCTGTTCACCCGTGGCGACGTCATCGACAGGCCCAAGCTGTGGACGCTTCTGCAGGACGTCGACTGCGTCTACCACCTGGCGGCGCGCGTGCTGGTAAGCGAATCGATCTACTATCCCCGCGAGTACAACGAGGTCAACGTAGGGGGGACGGTGAGCGTGATGGAGGCGATGCGCGACGCAGGCGTGCAGCGCGTTGTTTTCACCTCTTCTGGGGCTGTGTACGGCGAGCAGGCGGATCAGCCTCTGCAAGAGGATCAGCGGCCTAACCCGCGGTCGCCCTACGCCGTGAGCAAACTCGCCGCCGAGTACTACGTCCGCACGATCGGCGCCCTCTGGGGCCTGGAAACGGTCATCCTGCGGGTCTTCAACACCTACGGTCCAGGCCAGCAGCTTCCACCGTCTCACCCTCCCGTCGTTCCCCGCTGCCTCCAGCAGGCCCTGCGGGGCGGCTCGCTGGTCGTGTTCGGCGGGGGCGGACAGACGCGCGACTTCGTCTACGTGGACGACGTCGTTGAGGCGCTGCTATCTGCTGCTACGGCGACCGATGTAGATCGCCTCACGATCAACGTGGGCAGCGGAACCGAGACGAGTGTCAACGAACTCGTGGAGCTTGTCGAGAAGGTCACCGGGAAGGCCGTGGACGTGCTCCACAGCCCGGCCGAGAGCGGAGGTGTCTCCCACATGCGGGCGGACATCTCGCTTGCCCGCAGACTGCTCAGCTTCGAGCCCGGCGTGGGCCTGGAAGATGGTTTGCGCCGCACGATCAAGCACGACCTCCGCTTTCGTCGCTGATAGGATGCAGCGTCTGGCCAAGCGCTTCTACGCCCGCGATACTCTGACGGTGGCCCGCAGCCTGCTGGGCCAGCGGCTGGTCCGGCTGCGCGATGGGGAGCGGCTTTCGGGAGCAATAGTGGAGGTAGAGGCCTACGTCGGCGAGGGTGACGCAGCCTGTCACGCGAGCAGAGGGCGCACTAGGCGGAACGCGACGATGTACGGACCCCCGGGCCACGCCTACGTCTACCTGATCTACGGTATGTACCACTGCCTGAATCTCGTCACCGGGAGCGAGGGAGAGCCCGCCGCGGTGCTGATCCGCGGATTGGAGCCACTCGAAGGTCTCGAGACAATGGGCAAGCTGCGCAGCCGCACCGAACCGAGGGCGCTGGCCAGCGGCCCAGGCCGTCTCTGCCAGGCCCTAGATATCGATCGCACCTTCAACGGGGCAGACCTGTGCGCGAGCCACGCTCAGCTCTTCCTCGAGAAAAGCGTGCCCGTGCCGGATACGGCTGTTGCCTGCGGGCCGCGGGTCGGCGTCACCGGGGATGCGAAGGCGATCTCGGTTCCCTGGCGCCTCTACGTCCAGGATAGCCGATTCGTGTCGCGGCGATAGCAGAACGGAGCAACAGAGCCAGCAATGCTTCGAGGCAAGGGGCTGTGGGCCTACCGGGACTGGGAGCTGGACCGGGCTATTGTGATGGCGCCGCAGATGGGCGCTACCCACATCCTCTACAAAGCTGGACACGGATCCGACTACCTGCCTGGAATGGCGGAGGCCGTGGCCAAGATCACCGACGCAGGCCTCGTGCCACTGGCCTGGACAGCCCTCTATCTGGACGATCCGCAGGCAGAGGCGAACGTTGTCGTGCGAGCCCTCGAGGGAGGGTTCCAGGGCCTAGTATTCGATACGGAGGTGGCTCAGTGCCGTAACCGCTTTGAGCAGGCGGCGCGGCTGGGCGAGTGCTTGCGGGCGGCCGGCGTCGACACGGCCAAGCTCTTCAACTGCTCGTATCCGAACATCTCCCACCATCGTGAGCTGCCGTACGACCGCATGAACGCCTTCTGCAAGGGCGGCTTGATGCCCATGTCGTACGGCACCTTCTATGCCCGCAACAGCCCTGTGCCGCCCGAGCAGCAGGCTGAACGCGTGATCGATGAGCTGACCTACGATCAGTACGAGTACTGGTGCAGGCGCTGGGGCTATCGACCCCCTCTCTACCCGGTTCTCGCGCCCTACCACGACGTTCACGGTAACGAGCGCATGGCGCCGGACGAGTTCCAGGTGTGGCTCGATCGCCTGGCCGCCCACCACCCGACGTTCTTCAGCGTCTACACCGCCGGGGTCATCGGCGACGATCTCCTGCCGCCCATTTACACGGCGCCGCTGGGCCAGGCTCCCGCTGTGGCCAAAGCCCAGGCCAGGGTGGAGGTGGTGACGCCCGACGGCAGTGCACTCAACGTCCGGCCGACGCCGTCCACCCGCTACAGGCCGGTCAGCCAGGTAGCGTTGGCAACTGTGCTGGACGCGTTGGAGCCCAAAGAGGAAGTGATGGCGAAGGCTGGGGTGGAGGGCCAGTGGCTCTACATTCGCACTCCCCAGGGGGTGGACGGGTATGTCGCAGCCTGGTACGTCCGGCTGCACAGCGAGGAGACCCCAGCCGCGCGCTTGCAGGCCGTGGCCTTCGACCCAGCGACGGGATTCGTCAGCATCCGTCCCGCGCCTGTAGCCTTCCTACCTCCTATCAGCCGGGTCGAAGACCGGGCCATTCTCGACGTGCTCGAGCCTCAGGATGTGGCTCGGGCCAAGCTGGCCACGGAGGATCAATGGCTGCGGGTTCGCACAGAGAAGGGTCTGTACGGCTACGTATCGACCGCCCAGCTTCGACCTCACCAGAGCCTGCCCTCGGTCCCGCTTCGCCTCGTCGCAGCGCCAGCGGTCGGCGAGCAGGTGGACGTTCGCCCCAGCCCCTCAGACGCTCATGCTCCTATCGGAGCGTTCGAGTCTGGGCTGGTCCTGGAGAGCCTCGAGCCTGAGCAGGATGTGAGGGCGAAGGTGGGCCGGGAGGGCGAGTGGCTACGCATACGAGCGGCGGACGGAAGGCAAGGCTTCGTGGCTGCCTGGCAGGTGGACCTGGTTGAGCGGCCGGGAACTCGGGTGGCCGGCGTCGTCGTCTTCTACCCCGGCCGCGGCTTCCTGCCCGTTCATCCCTACCCGCGGGAGTGGCAATTCCCTCCTGTCGCCCGCGTCAAGGATGGAACGCTCTTGGAGACACTCGGCTCAGACGAGGCCGTCCGCGCCAACGTGGGGCAGCCAGGACAGTGGCTGCACGTCCGGACGCCCGAGGGCACTGAGGGCTTCATCAAGGCTCTGTATGCCAATCTTCAGGAGGAACTCCTGCCGCAGTCGCCGCTCCCGCAGCCCTCGGCCCCCAAGGCGTCGATCCCGGTGGAGGCGATCAGCGCCGGCGACGAGGGGGTGGCTATTCGGCGGGCGCCAGGCGCCGACGAGCCAGCTGTGGCCATGGTGGAGGCCGGTGCATTGCTGGAGGCGGTGGAAGAGCGGGACTTCGTGCTCGACCAGGTAGGGCATCGGGGCAAGTGGCTCCGGGTGCGAACCCCGGACGGGGTGGAAGGCTACGTCCACGCCGAGAATCTCCGCCTTCGCGAGGAGCCCTCCGGGGATTCCATCTCTCACGTTGTCGTGCGCACGATCAGCGGCCTCAACATTCGCAAGAGCGCGGGGACATCCGACCCTCCTATCTGGCGGGTCCCGGACGGCACGGTGCTCGACGTGCGCGAAGACAAGGCAGGGGTGCGGGATAAGCTGGGCAAGGAGCGGTGGCTGGAAGTGGGCACGCCGAGCCTGCACGAGGGCTACGTGAATGCGCTCTACGTGCAGGCCAAGCAGTTCCAGGACGACCGCCAGCCGGTGGAGGACACCAGTCTGCCCAAAGGCGAGTGCGCCTGGATCTACGGCATACACGCTTCGGACGGGACCGAGGCCGACTTCCGCTTCCTGTTCGAAGGCACGAAGAAGACAGGATGGGTGCTCTTCACGATGTCGCTGGGGGCGAACAGGGACGTCTGCGTGAGCAACGATTATTCGGCCTGGTCCGATGATGGCTACGGGATCATCGTCCGTCTGAACCATGGCTATGAGGATGCCGGGACGCTGCCGGTCAGGTCTAAGTACGCCGACTTCGCCTACGTGTGCGGCGCATACGCCGGGGCCTCGAAGGGTTGTCACATCTGGATCATCGGCAACGAGCAGAACAACGTGCGCGAGCACCCGCAGGGCGAGCCGATCCACCCGGAGGCGTATGCCGAGGCCTTCAATCTGGCCCGGGCCAGCATCAAGGAAGCGCAGCCCGATGCCGTCGTAGTTCCGGGTGCGATCGACCCCTACTTCGGGCTGGAATGGTCGCCCGGCGGCCCCCGCTACAGCCCGCTGGAGTACTTCCAGACGATGCTGGACCATATCGACGATCTGGACGGCATCGCTCTGCACACCTACACCCACTGGATGGATGTGGGCCTGATCACCTCCCGGACCTTCTTCAGCGACCAGTTCCTCCAGCCCGGCACACCGCGGGAGCACTACTACGACTTCCTCTCCTACCGCGCCTTTGCCGAAGCGATCCCGGAGCGGTGGCGCGACCGGCCTATCTACATAACCGAGACGAACCACTGGCTGGCGCTGGAGCGCCAGCCGCGCAGTGAGAGAGAATCGAAGCTGGCAGGCTGGGTCAACAAGGACAAAGGCTGGGTTCAGGCGGCATACGCGGAGATCGATCGCTGGAATCGCACCTCCTATGCCCAACAGATACAATGCCTCCTGCTTTATCGCTGGTCACACGACGACTGGGTGATCGAAGACAAGAGGAACATCCACAAGGACTTCCGCAAGGCGCTCGAATGCGACTATCGTTGGCGGGCCTAGGAGGATCCCGGCGGGACTGCGGCCCATGACGGAGAACAAGAAGCGAGAACGAGCGACGATACTGCTCGTCGAAGATGATGCCGAGTTGGCCCGCATGGTCTCCGTGCTCTTGGAGCAGAGCGGCCACATGGTGCAGCTGGCCGGGTCGGGCACTGAGGTCCTAGCCAGGCTGGGCCTCTCAATACGGGATACCGCCAAGCGGCCATTGCCCCCGGACCTGGTCTTGCTCGATGTTCAGCTGAAGGGACTCGACGGCTTCGAGATAGTGAAGCGCATCCGCCAGGACAGCCGGCTAGACGCGGTGCCTGTGATCATGTTGACCGTGCTGGACACGCTCGAGGACACCGTCAAGGGGCTGGGCGCCGGGGCGAACGACTACGTCACGAAGCCTTTCAAGAACGCTGAGTTGCTGGCCAGGGTGGAGGCTCAACTGAGGGTGAAGCGGCTGCAAGACCAGCGCGATCGGGCCGAACAGCAACTGGAGCGGCGCACCGGAGAACTGAGGGCTCTGACGGCACGCCTCGCCGAGGCCGAGGAGGCCCAGAGGAGACGTATTGCACGGGAGCTCCACGATCAGGTGGGGCAGAGCCTGACAGCTCTTGGAATCAACCTGAACATCGTGCGCTCCCAGATGGGCAACGGCGGTGCGGAGGCGCTGGCGGCGCGGCTTGATGACTCGCTGGCCATCGTCGAGAAGACGACCGAGCGTATTCGAGATCTGATGGCCGATCTGCGCCCGCCGGTCCTGGACGACTACGGCCTCGTCGCTGCGGTTCGCTGGTACTGTGAGCAGCTCACCGCGCGCACCGGCATCGAGTGCACCGTGGAGGGGGACGAGCCAGACCCACGCTTGCCAATAGCGACGGAGACGGCGCTGTTCCGGATCGCTCAGGAAGCTTTGACGAACGTCGCCAAGCACGCTCAGGCAGCGGAGGTGTCCGTCTCGGTAGACGCCGAGCCCAGGGTTGTGCGCATCATCGTTTCGGACAGAGGCGTCGGTTTCGACGCTGTCGATCCGCCCGCCCAGGGCAGCTGGGGACTGTTGACGATGGCCGAGCGGGCCGAGGCAGTCGGTGGCCAGTGCCGGATCCGATCCCGCCCCGGTCAGGGCACGGATGTCATCGTAGAGGTCGATCGATGAGCATCACTGTCTTCATAGCCGACGACCACGCGGTTGTCCGAGACGGCCTGCGCTACCTGCTCGAGGCCCAGGATGATCTCCGGGTGATCGGTGACGCCGCCGATGGCCGAAGTGCCGTGCGCCAGGTGGCGCAGCTCCGCCCGGACGTGGCCATCGTCGACGTGGCCATGCCGGGCCTGAATGGCATCGAGGCCACCCGGCAGATCTGCCAGTCCTGCCCTGAAGTCAGGGCCATCATTCTCTCTATGCACTCGACGAGCGAGCACGTCTTCCGGGCTCTGCAGGCGGGGGCGAAGGGCTACCTGCTCAAGGAATCAGCTGGCGTAGAAGTGGTCAGCGCCGTCCGCGCCGTGTACGCCGGCCATCGCTACCTCAGCCAGAAGATCTCCGATCAGGTGATCGAGAGCTACGCCCGACTGCGCGACACGGCCCAGGCGGCCAGCCCCCTGGCTCTGCTCACGGAGCGCGAGCGAGAGGTGCTCCAGCTGGTCGTCGAAGGGAACACGAGCGCTCAGATAGCAGCCCTTCTCTCCCTATCCCGCAAGACGGTCGAAACCTATCGCAGCCGCCTGATGCGCAAGCTGGGTATCGAGGACGTACCCAGCCTGGTGAAGTTCGCCATCCAACACGGTCTGACTCCACTGGAATGAACGGGCTTGCCGGGCGATGAAGTCGCCCGGCTAGACAACGGCGCCCCGTGATCGGGGCTCTGGAGGCTGGCAGAGGCCGGTTCATAGGGCCGAGCTTCCTGGCCCGGTGATGCCACCACTGGGGGTCGGGCGCTGAAGAGACCGGCCTGCCTGGCAGAGCCCGCCAGCCGCTCGCCCGGGCCAATCGCCTGGCTCACTTCAGTCATACCATCCCCACTCCAACTGTCAAGCTCACCTGACAGACAGCCGTGGCTGGCTGTGGTACCATATCAAGGCCGATTCGGAGGTGTGCCCGCGCGCTCAGGTGGCGTGGGCAGGGAGGGTAAAGTGCCAGATACAATCCTGATCGTAGAGGATCACGAAGTGGTGCGCAGGTCGCTGCGTGACTGGCTGGGCGCAGTCTTCCCGCACTTTGACCTGCTGGAGGCAGCCAGCGGCGAGGAGGCGGTCACCGTGGCCAGTGAACGACCGCTGCGGGCTGTCGTGATGGACATCGGCTTGCCGCAGATGAATGGCATTGAAGCCACGCGGCGGATCAAAGCGGCGGCGCCGGCAACCGAGGTGGTGATTCTGACCATACACGAAGACGCCGCCTATCGCGCAGACGCCACCGCGGCCGGGGCCAGTGCCTACGTGCCCAAGCTGAAGATGCGGGCTGAGCTTGTGCCCACGCTCGAGGCTATCCTGCGCACCAGGCAGAAGCAGACCTGTGCCGTCGCCTAGTGCTCTGCCCGGGTGGTTGCGGCGGCGGAACCTCGGCAGGCCGATTCGCCAGGTTGGATCCGGCTCAACGGGCCTCACTCAGCTGCCGTTTGGAGACTGTCCATGAGGCTCGCCGTCAGGCTGGCGCTGCTGCTTCTCGTGCTTTCGACCCTGCCGCTGGCGGCAGTCGGTTGGCTTGCCTACAGCATGAGCCGGCAGGCGATCAGGAGCGATACGTTCCACCACCTTGCCTCGACCAACGTTTTCAGAGAGGAGGAACTGGACCGCTGGATTGCCGACAACGAGGAGACCCTGCGGGAGCTAGCCAGCAGGCCTGGGGTTCGCGAACTCGCGGCCGTTCTGGCCTCGCGCGATCCGGATGATGCGCAGTACAGAGACGCATACAACCGCCTGGTCGAGGATCACCTGGCTCCCACGCTCGAGAACAAAGGCGGCTTTCTCGATCTCTCCCTGCTCCAGGTTGGCGATGGACTTACCGTTCTATCCACTGACGACACTCTCGAAGGCCAGCGCCGGGATGGTGAGCCGTATTTCTTGGAGGGGCAGGCCCGCACGTTCGTTCAGGACGCTGCCTACTCGCCGGAGCTGGAAGAGATGGTGATGTACATCGGCACTCCGGTCAATGATGCCGACGGCGACTTGACAGCAGTGCTCGCTGGCCGAGCAGACCTGGGTCAACTCTCCGCGATCCTGAGGCGGCGCAGCGCCCAGAGCGGCACCGAGGACACGTACCTCGTGAACGCATCTTGCTTCTTTGTCACCGAGCCCCGGTTCGGAGACGACTACGCTTCTGAAGGGGAGGTCCGGACCGAGGCTATCGCGAGCTGCCTCGAGGGCAGCGACGGAATGGCTGAGTACGATGACTACAGAGAAGCGGCGGTAATCGGAGCGTATGACTGGATCCCGGAGCGAGGGGTGTGTATCCTGACTGAGGTCGACCAGGCGGAAGCCTACGCGCCAATCACCGCTCTGGGCAACGCCGTTCTGGGCCTGGGGGCCGGCGCCGCAGTCGCCGTTGTTGTTGTCGGGTTCCTGCTGGCACAATCGATCACCGGGCCAGTGCGCCGGCTTGTCCGCGGCGCCGCGGAGATCGGCCGGGGCAACCTGGCTCACAGGATCCCGGTGACCGGCCGGGATGAGATCGGCCAGATGGCGCTAGCCTTCAACCTGATGGCGGCCAACCTGCGCCAGTCGCCCGGAGAGACGAACTACAGCCAGCGCTTGCTGCTAGCGCTAGGCCAGGCAGCTGAGGCGGTCCAGCGTGCCCGCACTGCCGAGGACGTCTACCGTAGGGTTGGTAGAGAGCTGGCTACGCTGGGCTACAATGCCTCGATCTTCACCGTGGTCAAAGGGGGAACCCATCTGGCGATGCCCCACCTGGGCTTCAACGAGCGTACGCTGAGGGCCGCGGAGCGGCTGGTCGGGCTGACCAGATCCTTCCGCTTCCCCATTCCTGAGGGGGGCTTCTACGATCGCCTAATCACCGAGAGGGCCGCTGCTTTCCGCGAGCCCTTCACCGAGCCGATCGCTGAGGCGTTGCCCCGGGGAGTGAAGCGGCTGGCTGGCCGGGTAGCCTCCCTGATGGGCATTGAGCAGGGTATCGCCGCGCCGCTGGTGGTGGGAGGCGACGTCTACGGCCTGCTGCTGCTCCATGGATCGGGTCTGACGAGAGCGGATATCCCCGCCGTAACAGCCTTCGCCAATCAGACCGCGATCGCCCTGGAGAACGCGCTGGCAGAGGAGGAACTCAGGAAGCACCGCGACCATCTTGAGGACCTGGTCAGGCAGCGCACGGCGGAGATGGAGAGGGCGAACGAAGAGTTGCAGACGGAGATAGCTGAACGGAAGCGAGCTGAAGCCGCCCTCCGGTCGCTCTCCGCGCGCTACGAGGCTATCCTGGCCGCAGCCCCCGACATCATCATGGAGGTTGATAGAAACAGGGTCTACACCTGGGCGAACAGAGCAGGCCTGAAGTTCTTCGGAGAGGACGTCCTGGGCAAGGAGGCAGCCCTCTACCTCGAAGGAGACCAGGATACGTACGATACCGTGCAGCCTCTAGTCAACGACGACGATACTGTGGTCTACGTGGAGAGCTGGCAGCGCCGGCACGACGGAGAGAAGCGTCTACTCGCCTGGTGGTGTCGGCGCCTCGTCGATGCGAATGGTGAGGTGACCGGAGCGCTGTCTACGGCCAGGGACATCACCGAGCACCGGCAGGCAGATGAGGATCTGAGAGAGTACTCAGACCGGCTTGAGGCGATGGTCGACGAGCGCACAGAGGAGCTGAGCCGAACGCAGGACCTTCTGCTCCGGCACGAGAGGCTGGCCGTGCTGGGGCAGCTGGCGGGTGGTATAGGGCACGAACTGCGAAACCCGCTGGGGGCGATCAAGAGTGCGGCCTACTTCCTGAATATGGCGCTGGCCGACCCCGATCCTGACGTTAAGGAAACACTGGCGATTCTGGACCGTGAGGTCGCCGCGTCGGACAGGATCATCTCTAGCCTGCTCGACTTCGCCCGCCCCAGAACTGCCACTCGCCGCAAGGCCGACCTGAACGCGGTCGTCCGGGAGGTGCTCGCCCGAGTCGAGGTCCCCAAGAACGTAAAGGTGTCCACCAGGTTCAGCAAGGAGCTGCCATCTGTGCTGGCGGACCACGACCAGTTGACCCAGGTCTTCAGCAACATCGTCCTCAATGCCCTCCAGGCCATGCCCGAGGGTGGCCGGTTGGAGGTGAAAACACGGGAGGCGAAAAGGGAGGGTTCGGCAGAAAGCTCGGTTGTGGTATCGGTGAAGGATAGTGGTATAGGTATCGCCGAGGGTAATCTTAGGCGGATCTTCGAGCCGCTGTTCACTACCAAGGCGAAGGGAATAGGACTGGGTCTGGCCCTGAGCAAGACGTTGATCGAGGCCCACGGAGGCGAAATCGACGTCGAGAGCCAAGAAGGCAAGGGTACAATCTTCACAGTGACGCTGCCGCTTTCGGGCAGTGCCTAGCGCCGCCTGTTTGGCGCGCGGAGCGCGCCAAACGCCCTGCACCCGCCTTGGCGCTGGAGGATTGCCGGATGGAAGAGTATAGGAATCTGGAGCAAGCGTTCCATGACCTGGTCGAGATCGTCAGCTTCACGGGCGAGCTTTCGGCCCGGCTTCATGGCGGCCTGGAAGAGGCCGAGGTCATGGCTATGGTTGTCGACCGCTTCGCTGCTTCGAAGAAGTACACCGCGTCGATACTGCTTCTCACAGAGGACGGGAAGGGTGTGCGCATAGGGCGCACGTCCCTCGGCCGCAGGGAGACGAGGGCGGGCGAGAAGGCGGCGGCTGTCCGCCTCGACTCATTCAAGATCGATCTGGACAAAGCCACCTATTACCGGCAGGTGGCGGTCGAGGGGAAGACCGTCACGCCCACCGCGGGCGAGATCGTGGAAGAGCTGTTCCCGCTGCCCCTGGCCAGGCTACTGAACAAGATGCTTGCCTGTGAGAATCGGCAGGCTGTACTAACGCCGATACGGCGTCATGGTGAGATCATCGGTGTCCTGGCCATTTCGGCGCCCAGCATGCCCGAGTATTTCATACCATCTGTGCAGAATCTGGCCCACCATATCTCAGCCGCATTGGAGGGCGCTGAGCAGCATTCCGTCAGGAGGAGGGCCGTCGATGAGCTGCGTGCCTCCGAGGCGCGATACAAGGCCCTCTTCGAGCAGGCCGCTGATTCGATAGTGCTCGCGGATGGCCGGAACGGCTTGATCGTGGACTTCAACAACAGGGCGTACGGGGATCTGGGATACACACGGGAGGAGTTCGCCCAGCTGTCCATCCACGACTTCCAGGCCCCGGAGTCAGCCGAGAAGCTCCTCGGAGAGGGACTGGACGCCTTCGAGACACTGTACCGCAGCAAGGGCGGCGACGCAGTCGACGTTCTGGTGAGCAGCAGGTCTATCTCCATAGCCGGCAAGGAGTTCGTGCAGATTGCCTGGCGGGACATCACCAGCCGGAAGCGGGATCAGGAGGCCTTGGCCCGCAGTGAGGAGCGCTACCGCTCGCTCGTCTCCAACATCCCCGACGTTGTCTGGACCACGGACAGAGAGGGCGTCACTACCTTCATCAGTCCGAATGTCGAGAAGGTGATTGGCTACACCCAACAGGACGTCTACGAGGGCGGCCCCGACGTATGGCTGGCAAACGTGCACCCGAACGACGTCGAGGAAGTCAGGCGCGCCTTCGCCAACCTGTTCGAAGAAGGGACGCCCTACGACGTTCAGTACAGGTACCGACGCAAGGATGGCACGTGGGTCTGGCTACACGACAGGGCAGTCAGTCTGTACCAGAGAGAAGGCAGGGATTACGCTGACGGCCTTCTGTCGGACATAACCGACCTGAGAGCGGTGCAGGAAAAGGCGCTGCTGCAGGAGAAGCTGGCTGTCATGGGCCAACTGGCGGGCGGTGTGGGCCACGAGCTGCGCAATCCGCTGGGTGCCATCAAGAACGCCGCCTACTTCCTGAGAATGGCTCTTGAGAACCCGGAGCCGGACGTCAGAGAGGCCATCGAGATCCTGCACCGAGAGGTGGATACCTCCGAGAACATCATCAGCAGCCTACTCGGCTTTGCTCGGCCCCAGCCGCCCGCCAGGCGCAGAGTCGATGTCAACGAGATCCTCGAGCAGGCACTCAGCCGCACGAGCGTACCGGAGAACGTAAAGGTCGTTCGCCAGCTTGGCTCCTCGCTGCCTAATGTGCAAGGTGACCCAGGGCAGCTGGACCGACTCTTCGGCAATATCATCCTCAACGCCGTCCAGGCGATGCCGGAAGGCGGCGAGCTGACCGTGCAGACCTCGAAAGCGCGCGGCAAGCCTCGAGGAGCAAAGTGGATCTCCGTCTCCGTATCGGACACGGGTGTCGGCATACGGGACGAGCACATGGACCGGCTGTTTCAGCCCCTCTTCACCACAAAGGCGAAGGGCATCGGTCTGGGGCTTGCCCTGGCCAGCACCCTGGCGGAGGCGCATGGGGGCGATATCACTGTATGTAGCGAGCTGGGCAAGGGCAGTACTTTTACCGTCCGGCTTCCCGTCGGGGGCGTGCGGCCTCCTGACGAGGGGGGAGGCCCGCCCTGAACGATAAGACGCGAGTGCTGATTGTGGACGACGACGTCGGCCTGTGCCGTACGCTGTCCCTTATCCTCAACAGGAAGGGCTACGAGGTGACGACCGTCGAGGATGGGGAGCGCGCCGCGGCGGAGGCGCGGGCTGGCGAGTTCGATCTCATCCTGATCGATGTGCTGATGCCCGGCAAGAGCGGCCTGGATACGCTTCGTGAGTTGAAGGAAGTAGCACCCACTGCGCGCATGGTGATGATGACCGGATACGCGGTCTCCGGCCTCGTCGGCGAGGCGATGCAGATAGGTGTCGACGGCGTGCTCTACAAACCCTTCGACGTCGACGTAGTTGTGGAAACACTGATGAGCCAGGACGTGATCAGGCTCTACGAGGGCTACCTGAAGACGATCTGGGATAGGATGATGCCCGTTCTGGGACCGGTAGCCACCACCACCGTCTTCAAGGAGACCTTGAAGGCAGCCGCGGGAAAGGAGGCATCGCTCCTGGGCGCGATGGAAGTGACGGACAGCGGTATCTCACTCGAGCGCCTGCGTCGCGAGGCGGAGCCAGGCCAGGCAGGCGAATTGCGGCGCCAGCTCCAAGGCGTGCTGAATGTGATCTTCGACGTGCTGGGCGCCGTGGCCGGCAACATCCTCGTCGCCCCACTCCTGAGGGAGTTCAGCGACGAGCTGAAGGGCGAGGAGCTGTGAGAGACCGCGACGCCCGCAGGAAGACGGCGGGCACAGCCACCGGCATCCTGGAGATGCCGCTTGTCAACCCACGCCGCGACACGCTGCTTCCGAACTCAGGGGCTGCGTGCCGCGAGAACTCTGCTGAACCCCGATGGATATGGGGCGACAGCAGCCGGTCGAGCCTGCCCGTTGTCGGCGGCAGGCCCGGCCCGAGGACCATGTTCATTCGATGCAAGGCCCGCCCTGCCAGTCCCTCGCTCTGAGGGAGGAGGTGCGCAGTGCAGAACAAGCCTCGAGTTCTGATCGTGGACGACAATGCCAGCTTGTGCAGGACCATGTCACTTGTCCTGGCCCGTAGAGGTTGCTCCGTGTCTACAGCAGCGGACGGGCTGGAGGCGATCGAGGAGGTCAGAAAGGCCGCCTTCGACATGGTCTTCATGGACATCAGGCTGCCAAGCCTGAGCGGTGTGGATACGTATCGTCGGGTCAAGAACCTCAGGCCGGATACGCCGGTGGTGATGATGACCGCCTATGCAGTGGAGGATCTTGTCCAGCAGGCTCTGCACGAGGGTGCCTACGGCGTTCTGTACAAACCTCTGGACCTGGACCGGGTTGTGGCCCTGGTCAATGAGGTGCACCAGCAGAAGGAAGGGCCTCTCGTGCTCGTCGTGGACGACGATCCGTCCACCTGCACCACGCTGGAGAAGATCCTGGCCAGGCGAGGCCACCGGGTGGGCACTGCATCGAACGGGGAGCGGGCCGTAGCTATGGCGCGGGCCACGCAATACGACATCGTCATCGTGGATATCAAGCTGCCCACAATCAACGGCCTGGAGACCTACCTGGCGATCAAGGAGATGCATCCGTCCGTGATGGCCATCATGATCACCGGCTTTGGCCAGGAGATGGCAGACGTTGTCGCGGATGCGCTGGCCAATCAGGCCTACGCCTGCCTCCACAAGCCGCTGGAGATGGAACGGGTGCTCGAGCTGGTGGATGAGCTGTGGCAGCGCAAGCAGGGCACGGGCGCGATTATCTAGCAGGCGACTGGAGTGGGAGGAGAACTGCCGATGGCCGAAGCCCAGAAGCTCCTTGTTGTGGACGACGACGACGGCACTCGCAAGACGCTGGGCCTTATACTCGCCAACATGGGGTACGGCGTGGAGATGGCCGACACGGGCCATTCCGCGTTGGAGCAGGCGAAGCAGAAGAGGTTCGATCTGGCCCTCGTCGACTTGCGGCTTCCCGACATGGAGGGCGTGGAACTGATCGCCCCGCTGAAGGAGGCCTGCCCTGACATCGTCGTGATTATGGCCACCGCCTATGCCTCCATCCAGTCCGCCGTAGATGCCCTCAACCAGGGAGCGGTCGCCTACATCCAGAAACCCCTGCGCATGGACGAGGTTCTGGCAATAGTCCGAGAAGCGCTGGAGAAGCAGCAGCTGGCCCGCGAGAAGGTGCGGGCGGAACAGGCGCTGGCCGAGAGCGAGGCCCGATACCGCAGCCTCGTCGAGCTATCCCCTGACGCGGTTGCTATCGAATCGCGCGGCAGGCTGGTCTTTGTCAACCAGGCGGGCGCGCGACTCCTGGGGGCGGACGAGCCAGAGCAGCTGACCGGTAAACGGATGCTGGATCTCGTCCATCCCGAATGCCGGGCTGCGGCGAAAGCGCGCGCTCGGCGGGCGCGAAAGGGAGAACGCCCACCACTGAGCCAGGAGAAGTTCGTGCGCCTTGACGGTTCCGTGATCGACGTGGAGGTAGCTGCCGGCCCGGCTAGCCACCAGGGCAAGCCGGCGGTGCTCATGATCGTGCGCGATATCACAGAGCGAAAGCGGGCCGAGGAGCAGCTGTGGCAGTCGATAGAGCTGTTCGAGCGGACCTTCATGAACCAGCGCGACGCCATCGTCATCTTCGATGCGGGCTCGCCGCCGCGGGCCGTCGACTGCAACCCGGCCACGATGACCGTGCTGGGCTACAGCCGTGAGGAGATGCTCGGGCAGCCGCTCGAGGCGCTGGTTTCCGAGGAGGAGAACGGGCCCTTCCTTGAGATGCTGCAAGGCGCGGTGCGCGATGCCGGCTATGTGCACGCGTCTGGCCAGGCCGTATGGAGGCGGGACGGAGCTACGTTCCCAGCCGATCTCTACGTGGCTCCGCTCAAGGACAAGCGCGGTCAGGGATGCGGTTGGGTCTGCGTCGTTCGCGATGTGACAGAGCGGAAGCGAGCCGAGGAGGCGCTCCAAGCCAGCGAATCCAGGTTCAGGGAGCTAGCCGAGCTGCTTCCCGGCATCGTCTTCGAGATGAATGCGGACGGCGAGCTGACCTTCGTCAACCGGATGGGATTCGAGGCCTTTGCCTACGCTGAGGAGGACTCCGGGCAAGGGGTGAACGCCCTGGATGTAGTGGTCCCCGAGGACCGGCCCAGAGCAAGCGCTGATCTGGCGATGGCGCTGGCCGGCGAAGGGGTGGTCACCGCTGAGTATACCGTGCTTAGGAAGGACGGAGAGACCTTCCCTGTAATAGTGTACGCTAATCGGGTTGCACAGGGGAGCGAAGGTGTGGGTGTGAGGGGGATCGTGATCGACCTCACAGACCAGAAGCGATTGGAGGCTACGGTTCGCCATCAGGACCGTCTCGCCGCAGTCGGCCGCCTCGCCGGGGGCATTGCCCATGACTTCAACAACTACCTGACCACGATCGCGCTCTATGCTCAGTCTCTCCGATCCAGGCCTAACCTTGCGGCGGAGGTCACAGGCAGCACGGAGACCATCCTGGAGCAGGCCCGCGGAGCGGCTCGGCTGGTCCGCCAGCTGCTCGACTTCAGCCGGTCGTCGAGTGTAGAGAAGCGCCCAATGGACCTGGCGGCCTTTGCCAGGAGTGTGGCGGACATGCTCCGGCGGGCCCTATCCGAGGAGATCGACCTCGCGGTGGAGGCGAGCGGTGACGATTGTGTCGTCGAAGCGGACCGCGACCGGATGGAGCAGATGCTGATGAACCTGGCTCTGAACGCTCGCGATGCCATGCCCCAGGGCGGCGAGCTCCAGGTGAGAGTCTCCAGAATCGAGCTGGGCGCCGAGGGCGAGGCGCCGGTCGGCGGAATGGCCCCAGGCTCCTGGATTCGCCTGACCGTCGCGGATACGGGGGTGGGTCTGAGCGACGAGGCCCGCGCTCACCTTTTCGAGCCGTTCTTCACCACCAAGGAGCCGGGGAAGGGTACTGGACTGGGGCTCTCTCAGGTCTATGGGATCGTCGTGCAGCACGGCGGCCACATCACGGTGGAGAGCGGCCGGGGAGAAGGGACCACCTTCCGCATCTACCTGCCGGCCCGCTCCGATCCAACCCGTCGACCTGCCGTCCGCCACCACGGGTCACTACCCAAGTCCAAGCGCAAGGCGGAGACTATTATGCTTGTGGAGGACGAGGAGGCCGTGCGTAGCGCCGGGCGTGAATTGCTGCAGTCGCTTGGCTATCAAGTGCTCACCGCTTCGAACGGGAGCGAGGCGCTTGAGGTCTACGGAGCAGCCCGCAAGGTGAATCTCGTCCTCACCGACCTGGTCATGCCCGGTATGAGCGGGGAGAATCTGGTGAAGGAGCTGCGCGGTCTCGACCCCGGCCTGAAGGCGTTGGGCATGACCGGCTACGCGCTCGAGCAGACCGCCGACGAGCTGAGGGAGGCGGGCATCGTCGATATAGTGGAAAAGCCCTTCGATGCAGGCGACCTGGCCCAGGCAGTGCGGCACGCCTTGGACTCTTCGTGAGCGTCCATCGGGGCGCAGTCAAGGCTTGTCGATTCGCTCCTTTGGTGATAGAATCGTTTACGCTCCAGAGCTGAGGTCTTGGCCCTGCGGCAGGTGCCTTTCAATCGCGCCGGCGTAGCTCAGTTGGCAGAGCAACTGACTTGTAATCAGTGGGTCATGGGTTCGACTCCCGTCGCCGGCTCTGGCTTTCGGGAGCGGGTCGGGCGAGGGTGCCTTCGGTCCAGCAGCACTCTCCAATCAGTGCGGTGTCGTGGGTCGGTGTCCCGAGCGGCAAAGGGGGCGGACTGTAAATCCGCTGGCTCAGCCTTCGCAGGTTCGAGTCCTGCCCGGCCCACCTGAAGGTCGGCCTCCTGTCTGGCCAAGAGAAAGCGCCCGGTGCATAGCACCGGGCGCCTCTTTGCTCGTCTGCCGTGGAAGTCTAGGTAGGAGAGCCGCCGCCGGCCCCGCGGCTCAATCGACCGAGCGCCACGTAGGCCACCGCGTAGCAGCCGGCCCCGACCAGCAGCGCGGCTGGGATGCCGGCGTAGACCATCAGGATCATGCAGAGGTTAGTGCCCACCACGGCCGCACCGCCGTTGCAGGCCCAGGCCCAGGCGACGCGAGGTCGGTTCTCCTCGCCAACCAGACGGATCCCCGTCGCCATCGGCATGCCCATGGGTACCGCTATAGCCGCCAGGGCCAGAAGTGTCACCACTACCCGTAGCCAGAAGGGAACCGCTATCAACCCATGGATCAGGGGCAGCAGGCCCAGCGAGGCCACGGCAGCAAGGATGCATATGACCAGGCACATGCGGCGGGCGCGCTCCGTCTCCAGCCGCCGCACGAGCACGCTTCCCAGACCCGCGAAGGCCAGCATTCCCAGGAGCACTATGCTGAGCGCATACGTGGGATGGCCAAGGAATAGAGCCATTATCTGAATCAGCCCCAGCTCGATCGCCATGAAGCCCACCCCCAGGCTGGCGAAGTAGAGCGTCGATGTGCCCCATCCCTTCCCTGAGCCGGCAGCCCTGCGGCGCAGGACGACCGGCAGGCCCAGGACGAGCAGTGTGAGCACGAAGACTACCCCGAGCGTGACGAAGAGTAGGTCGGTGCTCTGGTTGTAGAGCACCGAACCGGAGGCAGTCGCCTCGGAGTAGAACGTAGAGAACGGCGGTACGAACTGGAAGAAGAACGGGTTGGCGTCGTAGCACGGCTCGACGAAGTAGGGATAGTCGCCGTAGAACCGATCTCGCCCACTCGTGTAGGCGAACTCGGAGAAGGGCGTGTCCAGGCGCTGCCCCGGCCGATGCATGTAACTCCACCCGTTCGCCGCGACGTAGGAATCGACCAGGGCCAGCTGCTGCTCGGTGAAGGGCGACCTGGCCAGCAGGATATAGCCCCACTCCTTTAGGTCGTCCCGACGGTAATCCTGCACCGGGGCCAGGACGATGAGGTGATCCTCTGGATGCTCTATCCCCTCGTCCCGCAAAGCCTGATCGATCGTGGTGAACAGGCGCAGGTTCTCTCTGGGGGGATAGAACAGCCACCGCCTTGTCGCCAGCAGCCCTTGGGGAGACAGCTTGCCGAAGAAGTCCCTGAACGCCTCCACAGTATAGAGGTAGTTCTCAGAGAGGCTGTACGCTCCCGCCGCCGAAGCGGCGTAGGTGTCGACGGCGTGCATTCCGATCAGGTCGAACGTCGTCTCGGCCGACCGCACGGCGTGCCGCCCTTCATCGATCTCCGCGACCACCTGCGGCAGGTTGAAGATGCCGCCGTTGTACTCGCTGTCCTGGCCTACGCTCCAGTTGATGATGCTGGGGTTGATGTCGACCGCCAACACATAGGATGGATCGTAGTTGACCGCTGACTTGAGCTGCGGCCCGGCCCCCACGCCGATGATGGCGATTCGAGGATTCGGCGGTGCCAGCAGGTATTCGATCTCGGCCTGGGGATCGATGATCCACGTGGAAGCATCCCCGTCGATGATGTAGTGGCCGGGCCCCAGCCGGTCTGTGCGGGCCAGGTGGTTCCACTCATACTCGATCACTGCGTCGCCGTAGCGGGCGTTCGGATCGAACAACTCCGCCCCAATCCAGGAGGCGATCAGAACAGCGGACAGCGCGGCGACCGCCGCCCACCAGGACACCTCGGCCGCTCCCCGGCCCCGGCCCGCGAGCACCAGGATGCCAGCGAGGAGGGCCAGCCCTCCGCAAAGCAGGAACGCCTTTGGTGGACCGACCAGGTACATCAGAGCTACAGAGGCGATGCAGCCAACCGAGGCTCCCAGCAGGTCGCTCGCATACAGCCGGTTGAAGAGGGCCCGGTACTGGCTGAACAATGACGAGTAGACGATCCCGGCGCAGAAGTAGAGGCCCACCATCAGCAACGAGAGCGCGATCAGGTATGGGACGGCGGTGTATCCGTTGATCTTCGCCATGCCCACATTCGCAGGAGGAGAGAGCCAGGCATAGGCGAGCAGTAGAAGGAGGGTGAAGACGACGATGCCCAGCAGGCCGAACATGAGGGCCCGGCGCAGGTTGAGCCGACTTCCCAGAACGAAGACCCATGCCCCTGCCCCGGCGATTCCGAGTTGCGCCAGTGAGATCACCAGGAATACGAAATGGAAATAGAACTTGTAGGACAGGAGTCGCGTCACTGTGACCTGTGCCCCGAGCATGGCCACGGAGACCAGGAAGATGACGGCGAAGTAGCGCCGCCCGAAGCCATCTGATGAAGTCAAGAACACCTACCCCCTGCAGCGTTGGTCTTGGCCTGATGGTACGGCGGGCCGGGTTGACCTCGTGCTCCCGCCACCCAGGCTATCAGCGGCAGCGTCCGAGCAGACCCTGCGCCAGCTCCTTCAGTGCCTCTCCGGCTGGCCCTTGCAGGCTGGCCTTCTCCAGCGAGGCCAGTGCCCGAGTGTGATGCTCGCGCTCCAGCTCCTCCACGTAGCGCCGGCTCCCTACCTGCTCGAGCAAGCGCGTGGCCGTGTCGATCTCCTCCTCAGACAGCGCGTCCTGCGCCAGCAAGCCGCGCAGCTCGCTGTTGTTCTCAGCCCCATGCAGCACGAGGAGCGACTTCTTGCGACGGGCCAGGTCGGCCCCTGATGGCTTGCCGGTCTTCTCCGGATCTCCCCATACGCCCAGGATATCGTCACGCATCTGGAAGGCGATCCCGAGATGGCGGCCGAATGAAGCCAGTCTCGCTTGCCTGTCCGCGTTCGCGGCGGCCACGACTGCACCGAGCTTGCAGGCGCACGAGACGAGGGCCGCCGTCTTTCCTTCGATCATCGCCAGGTAGTCGTCCGCGGTGACGTCTCCCCGATCCTCGAAGCCGATGTCCAGGTGCTGGCCACCGGTGAGTGCCAGCTCGCTTTCGATCAGCAGGTCCAGAGCCGCCAGCACCTTGCCATCCTCCACGCCGCGCCCGCGCAGCCTGAGCAGCGCCAGGTGAGCCAGGCCGAACATGGCATCGCCGGCGTTGATCCCGCGGGCTTCGCCCCACACCGCCCAGACCGTGGGGCGCCCGCGCCTCGTCCTATCGCCGTCCTCGATATCGTCGTGTATCAGAGAGAAGTTGTGCAGCAACTCCACAGCTGCGGCTGCTGGCAGTGCCTTCTGCCAATCACCGCCGCATCCCTCGCAGGCCAGCAGGCAGAGCATCGGCCGGACGCGCTTGCCGCTTTCTGCCGGCGAAGGCTTCAGCGTGCTGTCCACCCATCCCAGGTGGTACCTCAAGATGCCGAAGAGCTCGGCGTGCTGTTGCTGCGGCGCCTGAGCGACGGCTTGCAGCTCCGCCTCGAGGCTGGGGAGGTAGCGCTCCTGTAGATCGCGAAGAGACATCAGCTTGAATCCGGTGTCGCCTGGCGCGGCCTCTACTGTTCAGACCGCTGCAGGGAAGTCGCCCGAAGAGTCCTTATGTCACCAGCTCCAGCGCCGAACATGGCTACCCGGAGCTGCATCACCAGCCGGGCGATCAGCTCGCTCACGGCCTCAGCAGATTCGCTAGCCGCCCGGAGCAGGGGCCCGGCGATGCCGCAGGCTGCTGCTCCCAGCGCCACTGCCTTGGCTATATGAAGCCCGTTGCGGATGCCCCCGCTGGCGATGACTGGAAGGCTCGGTGCGCCCCGCAGGGCCATCTGCAGGCTGTCCGCCGTGGGGATGCCCCATTCGGCGAATACCTCGGCCGCGTCGCGCTGGCGCCCCGTATCGGAGCGGTACATCTCAACGCGGCTCCAGGAGCTGCCCCCGGCACCGGCAACGTCGATGGCCGCCACGCCCGCATCGGCTAGCTGTCTGGCCACGTCCTCCGATATTCCGAAGCCGACTTCCTTGACTACGACCGGCCTCTCCAGCGCCCGGCACACGGACTCGATCCGACCCAGCAGGCCGGCGAATTGGGTCTGCCCCTCAGGCTGGAGTGCCTCCTGCAGCGGGTTCAGGTGCAGGATGAGCCCGTCGGCATCGATCATGTCTACCGCCCGCCGGCACTCATCCGGGCCGTATCCGAGGTTGAGCTGAATGGCCCCCAGGTTGGCTAACAGCAACACGTCCGGCGCGACGCCGCGGACACGGAACGTGTCCGCCAGGGCCGGATCCTCGATGGCGGCACGCTGGGAGCCCACACCGATGGCCACGCCGGCGCTCTGCGCCGCCTGCGCCAGGCGCCGATTGATCGGCCCGGCCTCAGGAGCGCCTCCAGTCATAGAGGAGATAAGGATCGGAGCCTTCAGAGCCTTGCCCAGTAGATCGGCCCGAACATCTACGTCATCCAGGTTCAGATCCGGCAGGGCGCAGTGGATGAAGCTGAAGTGCTCCAGGCCCGTGGTCACTTCCTTGTAGTCAACGTCCTCGTGAAGGTTTATGCGGATGTGGTCGGACTTGCGTCGCTGGTGTTGCTGCGCAGACCCGTCCGCTGGCGACGCAACCCCCGGGCCTCTTGGGTGTTTCTTCATTGCGGATTCGAATGATAGCGGCAAAGAGAGTGCTTGTCAACCATCCGCTTGTTTGACAAAAGGGTGGGCACATGTAGAATAGCGCTGTCATCCTCGACCCGGGAGACAACCCAAGGAGGCAAAGCAAATGGCGGATACGTTCGAGCGCGTCAAGAAGATTGTGGTGGATCTTCTAGGAGCTGTTCCGGATACCGTCACGGCCGAAGCGCGGTTCCGTGAGGATCTGGAAGCCGACTCCCTCGATCTCGTTGAGCTGATCATGGCCTTCGAGGAGGAGTTCGGAGGCACGATCTCCGACGACGAGGCGCAGCAGATCACGACGGTCGGGCAGGTAGTCAAGTACATCGATGAGCACATGAGCTGACCGGCGGGCGTGCGCTGCACGCCTGGTCAAGTCAGGTGGAAAGGCTGCCGACAGTCACTCCGTCGGTAGCCTTTTTTGCCTGCGGGTTCGGCTGCAGGCAGCACGCGGTGGGCAGGAGATCACCTCAATGGAGTGCAAGATCGAGCAGAACCTGGAGAGGTGTACGTGCACCTACGAGCCCTGTTCGCGCAAGGGGAAGTGCTGCGATTGCCTGCGCTACCATTGGCAGATGGGGGAGCTTCCGGGCTGCCTTTTTCCGCCGGAAGCGGAACGGACCTACGACCGCTCCATCGCCAACTTCATCCGCATTCACAGCAGCCGCTAGCGGTGCTCACCCCGCTCGTCCGCCGGCCACTCGGGCCGGCTGGCCTCGCCGGTCCCCAAGTAGTTCTCCAGGAAGTACGGGTAGAAGTCACGCGGATCGTTCAGCTCTGCCGGCTCGAGAGGGCAGGCCGGCGGCCAGGCGATGAACGGCTCGCCCTGTGGACCGCCGAACCCTCCGTGGGTGGCCACCTGATTCTCGAAGGTCACCGTACTGCCGGAGGGCTCCACGGCGCCCAGCAGCATCAGGTCCCCGGAATGCGGGAAGTGGGCCAGGTAGTGAAGCTGGTCGGCCACGTAGCCCACTTCGCCGTAGGTGGTCAGCGGATGCGGCCCCTCCACCGACCCGCTGCCGCCGATGATCGCGCTTCCTCCATCACGGCCAAGCACCACAGTCTGCTCGCCTGAACGGGCCACTACGGCGCCGATCTCATCTGTCGCCAGCAGGGCATCGACGAGTTCAGGGTACAGAAGCACTACTTCGGTCAGATCGAGCGGCCGCGGGCTGACGTTCAGGTATACGTGGGCCAGAGGTCCGGAGGCGCACACAACAACGTCACGCTGCCTCTCCATGTCCACCGCCAATCCACCGTCTTCCGGGAACCGGCGGCCGACGTAGCGACGCACCACCTCCAGCAGGCGGCGCATGCGCGGGGAAAGGCGATCTGCGATGCTCGCCGCTTCTCGCAGGAGATAGCGAGCCTTCTCCGTGGAGTGGGGGGTGTCCTCGCCCAGCCGCTCCTCGACGGAGACCCCACGTCCTATCTGCGCGGCGAAGTACTCACCCAGACCCTTGCCGGTGCGCCAGCTGAACGGCACTGAGGGGCTGTTGCCGTGATCGGACAAGATGTACAGGTCATACTCCCGTTTCTGGTAGCTGCGCCTCATGCGGTCGATCTGCCGCAAGTGCCTGTCGACTGTGCGCAGGACACGCTGGGCCGAAGTATGCTGTGGGCCCATCTTGTGTGCTACCTCATCGTAGCTGTTGTAGTTGGCATAGATGGACGGAACCCCGCGGTAGATATCGAGCATCACTCCGAAGGTCTGCACCTCTGTGAAGACCGTGTCGCTCACAGCGTGCACAAATGGCGAAAGTACGTCAAAGGGGTTGAGGACGCTCGGCCGCACAAGCGCGACCAGTCGCCGCCCGAGCCCGGTCACGTAGCTGACTCCGATCAACCATGCCAGGCGCAGCAGTCGAATCGGGCTCAGAAGGAACAGCAGGAACAGGCCCATGCCCCGGGCGCTCTCGAAGAACCGCTGCCTGTGCAGTGCACTGAGCGTGAAGAGGGCCAGATCCGCATCGCCATCGAGCATGCTCACGTAGCAGGAGCCGCCCTCCAGGATTCCTCTGCGCCCCTCGCTGACCCGCACCCTCACCTCCCGGGCCTGATCGGGTCGTCGCGTCAGCATGCCCCGATCGTCATCCTTCTCGTACCAGCGAAAGCCGGGCACGTCGAAACGGTTGCCGAACATCAAGCCGGCCTGTACTGCGGGAGTGCAACTCGGTATGCCGCAGCGCCAAGGAGCCAGGCTGAGCTCGCCCTCGGCCAGGAGCCTTCGTAGGTACGGCATGTAGCCCGCCGCCACTGCCTCCCGCAAGTGGTCGTGGGCCAGCCCGTCTATCTGGAGAAGGATGAACCCGCGTCTCTCGTCGGGCCCCACGCCCGGGCGCCCGAGGCGCCGGGCCAGCGCGCCGTACTTGCGCGCATAGTAGGCCCGGGAAAGCGCCCCGGCCAGATCAAGGACGCGTCGAGCAAACCAAGTAGACACAGCCTAGCTTACCAGGTGAGGCAACTGATCCGCCCTGCGGCGGACGAGGGCCTCCGGGCCAACCCTGCCATCCGCAGTGCCCCGCGGCGCTGCTCCGGGCCATCATCTCCTAATCGCGCTGCGTCAGGACGAATGGCGCGGATGCCCAAGCAGTGCTCAGAAGGGCTCAGCTTGGGCGACGGGCTCGGGGGCTGCGGCCACCCGCTCACCCGCGGGGACGTAGAAGCGCTCCGTGTACTCCTTCACCATCCGCCTGGCGCAGAAGATGGGGGCGGCAGTGCGGATTGCCTCCTTCATCAGGTGGACCCAGCCCCGGGGCACGCTGTCGGCGTCCCTGCGGTAGAAAAGCGGCACTACTTCGTCCTCAAGCAGCCGATAGAGCGACTCGGCGTCTTCGGCATCCGACGCGGGCTCCGCTCCAGGCTCCTGTGTGGCGCCTATGGCCCAGCCGTTGCTGCCCGCGTACCCTTCTGCCCACCACCCGTCCAGGATGCTCAGGTTCGGGATGCCGTTGATGGCAGCCTTCTGTCCGCTGGTGCCGCTGGCCTCGTGCGGTATGCGCGGCGTATTGAGCCATACGTCGACGCCCTGCACCAGGTAGCGAGCAACCTGGAGATCGTAGTCCTCGACGAAGGCGATCCGGCCGCCGATCGCCGGGTCCTTGGCCGCCTGGTAGACGCGCTGCAGCAGCCGCTTGCCCTCCTCATCTGCGGGGTGTGCCTTGCCGGCAAAGATGAACTGCACGGGCTGATAGGGATCGTGCAGGAGGCGCTTTAGGCGCTCGACGTCCTGCAGGACCAGTGCCGCGCGCTTGTATGTGGCGAATCGGCGAGCGAACCCGATCACCAGAGCATCTGGGTCAAGGAAGGTGCCGGCGCACAAGACCTGTTCGGCGTCCATCTGGCCGGCCATCCGTCGCCGCCTGGTCCGTTCCCGTATCAGCGTCATCAGCTTGCGCTTCAGGTGCAGGTGGGCTGCCCAGAGCTCGTCATCCGGAACGTCCGCCAGTCTCTCCCAGAGCACCGGTTCGTCGTGCCGGTCGAGCCAGTCTGGCCCCAGGTGCTTGCGATAGATGCGGTTCATCGCCTCGCCCACCCAGGACGGTACGTGAACTCCGTTTGTGACGTGCGTAATCGGCACCTCGTCTTCGCCCAGCTCGGGCCAGGCCGCGCGCCACATCGCCCGCGAGACCCTGCCGTGCAGCTTGCTCACCCCGTTCCTGTAGCCGCTCATGTGCAGCGCCAGCACGGTCATGTTGAACGCCTGATCCTTACTCTCGCAGCATCCCAGCTGGAGGAATTGCTCGCGGTCGATGCCCAGGCTGTTCCAGTAGCTGTGGAAATACTTGTCTACTAGTTCGAATGGAAAGACGTCGTGGCCGGCGGGCACCGGAGTGTGTGTGGTGAACACGGTGCTCGCCTGAACCGCGCCCCGCGCCTCGTCGAAGGCCAGACCAGATTCCACCAATTCACGCGTTCGCTCCAGCGTGGCGAACGCGGAGTGACCTTCGTTCAGATGATAGACGACGGGATCGAGGCCGGCCGCCCTCAGCACACGCAGACCGCCGATGCCGAGGATGATCTCCTGCTGAATGCGCATCTCCAGGTCTCCGCCATACAGCCGAGCTGTGAGTTCACGGTCCGCAGGCACGTTCCTATCATGGTGGGCATCCATAAGGTAGAGAGAGACCCTGCCCACGTCGACGCGCCAGACCTGAAGAAGCACGGTTCTCTCACCGACTTCGATCGGCACGAACAGGCACTCCCCGTCCGGGCTGGGACTGCCCGAAGCCACCCCAGCGCGGACCTTCACCTCGCGCACGGCCGCCAGTCTCGGCTCGAACTCCGGGTATACCTCCTCTTGCCTGCCATCGGCGCTGATTCGCTGGCGGAAATAGCCCAGATCATAGAGAAAGCCCACGGCGACGAGCGGCAGCCCAAGGTCACTGGCCTCTTTGCAGTGGTCCCCGGCCAGCACCCCGAGGCCCCCCGAGTATATGGGCAGCGATTGATGCACCCCGAACTCGGCCGAGAAGTAGGCGATGGGGCTAGATACCAGATCCGGGTGCTTGGTGGGAAACCAGAGGTGACCGTTACTCAGATCGGCGTCCAGGGCCCTGGTCACGGCATCGTATTGACGCAGGAATGCAGGATCGGCGGCCACCTCTTCCAGCCGCGCGGAAGAAACCAGGTGCAGCATGTGCACCGGGTTGTGGTCGGTGCGGCGCCAGAGAGGGTAGTCCAGCAGCTTGAACAGATCGCGCGCCTCACGCCGCCAGCTCCACCATAGGTTGTAGGCCAGTTTCTCCAGGCGGGCGATGCGCGCAGGCAGTTTCTGTGACAAAGCAGGGGGTTCCGTCTCCAACTCTTCTCCTCTTCTGCTCCACGCTGCTATCGGGGCGGCGGGATTGCCTGCAGCTCTGCTCACGCTCCCCAGACTACTGCTATAGCCAGCACAGCGGCCGCCACCGCAGTCAGCTCAACTAGGACGGCGGGCCTCAAGCGCTCCAGCAGGTGTTGCTGGGCGACGGTCACGGCGCTGTAGAACAGGAGAAGCAGCGCCAGCCCGCCAGTAGCCGCGCCCAGTCGCCAGTAGTTGAGTGCCCAGGTGCCCTGGCCGACTATGAGAGCCACAACGGCGGCGTAGGAAAGCACGCGATCCAGCCCCACATCCGCCACGCTCAAGAGGTCGATTGCCAGGAGAGCGGCCGCGAGCAGAGCCACGGTGGCGGTAATCAGGCTTCGCGTTCGCGCCCCGTATGCAGCGGTGAAGAACACGAACGCCAGCACGTAGGCCAGCACGTTGAGGGCGAGCCGGGCGCGAAGGTGGCCCGGCGCATCAGGCGATAGAGCAGTGTACTCAGCAGCCACGGTCGAGCTGAAGATCACTCCCAGTGTAGCTAGCCCCGCTGCCCACACGTGCCAGTTGGGGGCCAGGTCCAGCAGGTACACAGAAAGGCCAGCCACAGCGGCGGGAAGGATCCAGGGCACAAAGGCTGGCCGCCCCGTAGCGGCCCGGCGTCGGGGGTGGCTCTGGAGGACGAAGTTGGTGCCGGCGCAGGCCACAAGGACGGTGGTCACCACCAGGATCCACATCCCAGTGATGCGGACCTCCAGAGGCGATCCCAGCGCCTCCAGTCTTAGGACTTGCTCGGGCAGCTCGGTAAAGCGGAAGAGCACGCAGCCCAGGAGCAGAACCGCCACGAGCACGCTCAGGCGGTCGCGGTCTAGCGAATCAGCCCGCTCATGCATAGCAGGGCATTCTACAGTTGGCCATTCGATTTGTCAACCTTTTCAGGCATGATATAATCCGCCGTCGCTCTCTACCACCGCCAGGAGGCTCGCCCATTGAAACGCCTGCACAGACTGGCCACGCTTGCCATCATCTTCACGTCTGCCCTGATGCCAGCCTGCAGCGGCCGGGAGGGCAGCTCGCGCGTGGTATATGGTTTGACGCTCGCACCCTCCGGGATCGACCCCCACGTCAACCGCTCCTCCGAGTTGGGCATACCGCTCACATCCGTATATGACACCCTCGTCTTCCTCGACCCCGAAAGCGGTCAGTTCGTGCCCGGCCTTGCAGAGAGGTGGGAGATGTCCGGCGATGGCCTTGTCTACACCTTCTACCTGCGCCAGGACGTCTACTTCCACGACGGCACGCCCTTCAACGCTGGCGCGGTCCGGTACAATCTGGACCGTATCACCAGCGACGAGCTCGCCTCGCAGAAGGCACGCTATATGCTGGGCCCGTACGAGGCCACTGAGGTGGTAGACGAGTTCACAGTCCGCATCCGCCTCAGCGAGCCCTTCGCCCCTCTTCTGGACGGACTTAGTCAGGTCTACCTCGGGATGGCCTCGCCGGCGGCGGTGGATGAGTGGGGCAGCGAGTACCAGCTTCACCAGGTCGGCACGGGCCCATACGTCTTCGCCGAATACGTACCCGGAGGCCGCATTCTCCTGCGGAGGAATCCGGCCTACGCTTGGGCGCCCGCAGTCTACGAGAACGAGACGGCGGCAGTGGAGGAGATCGAGTTTCGCTTCTTCGCCGATCCGCCAACCCGCTGGCCGGCCCTGCAGACCGGAGATGCAGACATCGTCGGTGAGATCCCGCCTCAACATGCCGCTCAGGTGGAGGCGAACCCCGACTTCCGCATTGAGGGCGCGCGCATCCCTGGCGCCTCACTGATGTTCTTTGTCAACAGCACCCGGCCGCCGCTCGACGACGCCAAGGTGCGCCAGGCGCTTCTCTACGGGACGGACAGGGAGGCGATCGTCACCGCGGTGTTCCACGACACCTCGCCCGTCGCATACGGTCCGCTGGCGGCGATCACCTTTGGATACGAGCCGGCTGTCGAGGATCTCTATCCGTTCGACCCCCGTCAGGCCGAGGTGCTGCTCGACCAGGCCGGCTGGGTGGACAGCGACGGGGATCGCGTACGCGACCGTGATGGTGAGCCGCTCACTCTCGACGTCTATCTGATGGGCTGGGGGTATATGCCGGAGGTGGGGCAGGTGCTGCAGGCCCAGTGGCTGGATCTCGGTATCGCCGTCAATGGAAGGGTGGTCAGCTTCGTCGAAGCGACGGAGTTGGCGGACGAGGGCCAGCACCACCTGGTCCCGTTCAACCTGTCCGGCAGCGACCCGGACATCCTGCGGCAGTTCTTCCACTCAGAGGGCGGGTCGAACTGGTCGAGAGTGAGCGACCCAGACATAGATTCCTGGCTCGAGCAAGCATCGCGCACCTCGGACCAGGCGGAGCGGGCAGAACTCTACAGCCAGGTGCAGCTACGCGTCATGGACGAGGCGCTGGTGGTGCCCATCCGTGACTACGTCAACTTGAATGGAGTCAGCGAGCGTGTGCAAGGCCTCCGCTTCGATGCGCAGGGTTGGTTCCCTTGGCTGATCGACCTGGTGGTAGAGGCGGAGTAGCGCTCGCTGCAAACTTGCCGGAGCAGGTCGCAAGCAGCCTGCCCGGACAACCAGGGCTGGGGCCATGCTAGGGCGCTACATAGGGCGAAGGGCCATTCAGTCCGCCTTCGTCCTGTGGCTGGCCGCCACGCTCGCCTTCGTCGCCCTCCAGCTGGCGCCGGGAGATCCCGCTCAGGCGCTTCTTGCGGCGTCAGGCGCCACCGCAGACCAGATCGCCGAACGGCGCCGCCAGCTGGGCCTCGACGATCACCCCGTCGTCCAGTACCTCCGGTACATGGCCGACCTGGCCCGGGGCGACCTGGGCGAGTCCTGGCTCCACGGCCGGCCCGCGTCACAGATGCTCCTGGAACAACTGGGGCCTACGGTCGAGCTATCCCTGGCGGCGACTGTGACCGGTGCGCTTGCCGGGCTGGCGCTGGGCATCGCCGCTGCCGGGCGCCGCTCCACCTGGATCGACAGCGCGGCCACAGCCGTGTCGGCGATCGGCCTCTCCACGCCCGTCTACTGGTCCGGCATGCTGGCGATCACGG
Organism: uncultured Anaerolineales bacterium; assembly: GCA_964530325.1. Taxonomy (GTDB): domain Bacteria; phylum Chloroflexota; class Anaerolineae; order B4-G1; family B4-G1; genus CAZHAX01. The sequence continues at coordinate 67,534 of CAZHAX010000013.1, forward strand.
TGTTCTCCGTCCGCCTGGGCTGGCTGCCGGCGACAGGAGATGGCCGGATGGACCAGCTCGTGCTGCCGGCACTCGTCCTGGGCTTTGCCCTCTCCGGCCCGGTCGCCAGGCTCGTGCGCGTCCGGGTGATCGAGCTGATGGAGGAGCCCTTCGTCATCGCCGCCAGGGCGCGAGGGCTGCCCGCCTGGCGGGTGGTGTTGGTGCACGTGCTGCGGCCCGCCCTGGCGCCGGCGCTCACCGTCGTGGCACTGCAGGCTGGATTCCTGCTGGGCGGCGCAGTTGTGACGGAGACCGTCTTCGCCCGCCGGGGCTTGGGTACGCTCGCGCTGGAGGCGATAGTCTGGCGGGACATGCCCGTCGTCAGAGCGGTCGTCGTCTGCGGCGCCCTGGCGTACGTGCTCGTCAACCTGCTTGCCGACTTGGCGCGGATGTGGCTGGATCCGAGGCTTCGCGATGAAGAGAGCTAGCGCTCCCCCGCGGCTGGGACCGCCCGGGGCCCTCCGCAGGCCGGGCACGATCGCCGCGATCGCATGGCTCGTGGCGGTTATACTGGGTGCGGCCCTGGCGCCTCTGGTCGCGCCAGCAGGCCCGATCACAGCAGACACAGACAGGCTGCTGCTCCCGCCTGGGCCGGGTGGCCTGCTGGGGACCGACTGGCTGGGCCGCGACCTGCTGCAACGGCTCCTCTGGGGCAGTCGCTGGACGCTTGCAACAGCCGCGGCGGCGCTGCTGGTGGCGGTGGGGCTGGGGTTGCCGGTGGGCTTGACAGCGGGCGCCGCGGGCGGTCGGATCGAGGCAGTTCTGATGAGTATCGTCGAGGCCCTGCTCGCCTTTCCCGGCCTGCTCCTGGCAATGGCCGTGGTGGCGATCCTGGGCCCTGGGCTGGTCTCTGTCGCCCTGGCCGTAGGCCTGGCGGCCTCACCCGCCTACGCCCACGTGGCGCGCGCCGCGGCTGCGGATGTGCGTACCCAGGCGTATGTCGAGGTCGCCGAGAGTCTTGGAGGCAGTCGATTGCACATTCTGCTGCGCCACATTCTGCCGAACGCGGCAGGTTCACTGCTGGCCTTTGGAGCGTCGCAGCTGGGGTGGGTGCTCCTCAACGGAGCAGCCCTCCACTTCCTTGGTCTGGGGGCGCCGCTCGGTACGCCGGATTGGGGAGCGATGATCGCCGAGGGCCGGCTCTACCTTGAGGATGCGCTATGGGTCAGCGGCTTTCCGGGGCTCGCCCTCACCGCGACCGTCCTGGCTGCCAACGTCCTGGCTGACAGGATCCGCGATGCCCTCGCCCCACGCTAGGTCTGCCGGCCCCTGGCTGGCCGGGCTCAGTAGGCTATCCTGCCTGGCGTCCCGATACCTAGTGAACGCTCTCCAGGCCGCCCTCCTCCACGTCCATTTCGACCATCTCGCCCGTGGCGGTGAAAACGACCCGTTCGCAGATATTGGTGACGCGGTCAGCAGCGCGCTCCAGATTGTGCGCCACCCATAGCAGTTGGCTGGCCTCCTCGATCCGGGTCTGGTCCTCGATGATGTGATCCAGGAGCTCTCTGTAGAGCCGGTTGTAGAGAGCGTCGACCTGCTCGTCCTCCAGTGGGATGGAGCGGGCCAGGTCCACGTCCTGCCTCACGAAGGCATCCAGCGCCCTCCGCAGCATGTCCAACGCCTTCTCGGCCATCGTTCGGATCTCGGACAGGGATCGGAGGATGAGCCCTTCCTCCAGCATCAGGCTTATCCGCGAGATGCCCTTGGCGTAGTCGCCGATGCGCTCCAGCTCGGTGATGATCTCCAGTATAGCCGCCAGCCTGCGCAGATCACTCGCCATCGGCTGCTGCGTAGCGATGGTAGCGAGCGTATCGGCCTCAATGGAGAATCGCTTCTCGTTGATCACCTGATCGCCGGCGACCAGGCGCCGAGACGCCTCCAGATCCCGCTCCATGAGGGCGTCTACGGCTTCGGTTATCGCCCGCTGCACCATGCTACCTAGAGCCAGCGTCTCGTCGTGCAGGCGGTCCAATTCGCGCTCGAAAGTCGCTCTGGTCATGGCACCCCCTTCCACACTCCGTACCGGCTGCGCATGTGGCTCGCCTGCGGCATCCCGGACAACAAGGCGTGTCCAGCCTGCGAGCTGGGTCGGCAAGGTATTATAGCACGAAACTGGCAGAGGGGCCTGCCGGCCTGCCTAGAGCCTGGCGTCACCCCACCCGGAGCTATCTGGGGTCGCCTCAGCTAGGCCCGTGCTGGGCGGAGGATACGCACGGTGGTGTGGAGGATCCACTTCCAGTGCAGCAGCAAGTGGAGCCCTACCCCGACTATCATCGCCACGCTGGCCCAGGTATGCAGATCGCTCCAGGCGCTCCGCTCCAGTCCCAGCAGCGCCGTTCTGAACTCGGGATTCCGGCCACCGTGATAGCCGCCTGAGCCCATCAGCAGAAAGGCCAATCCCGTCGCCGCCGACAGTATGAAGGCCAGTCCGATCAGTACGTCTACAGCGTAGAACAGCCGAGCTTTTCTACCCACCTGAACAACCTCCTTGAACCGATGTCGGCTGCAAGGATAGCGCGGCGCCCTGAATAGCCGATGAAGACATGATGAAGACAATGTAAGAATCGGGCGCAGCGCAATTGACAAGCCCGTCAGTTCAGCTTATACTGACCGACGACCCTGCCAAGGAGAGTTGATATATGGCTGATCCGACCGTACGCCAGATCCTTAGCGAGCTTGCCAAGCCCGACCCTGACAAACTTGCAGGCGTCAATGGGACCATACTCTTCGACGTGACCGGCGACGCGCCGGCGCAGTACACGCTCGTCCTGGCCGACGGCAAGGCCGAGCTGCAGGAGGGAGCCGTAGAAGCCCCCGACATGACCCTCTCCGTTAGGTCGGAGGACCTGATAGCGATCGGCAAGGATGAACTGAAGCCGATGCACGCCCTGATGCGGGGCAAGATCAAGATCAGCGGCAACATGGCGCTCGCCCTTCATCTGAAGAGCATGATCAGCTAGCCCCGTCCTCGGCCGCGCCGGACGAGCGTCCGTGGCGGGCTCAGGGCAGCTGCTCCCATCGACTGGGAGCTCACCCCGATGCCTCGAAGACCCATTTCGTTCGTCAAGCTGGGCGGCTCGCTGATCACAGACAAGTCGCGCCCGTCCACTGCCAGGCCGGCGGTGATCAAACGTCTGGCTGAGGAAACACGCCAGGCCCTCGACGGCCAGCCCAGCCTCGGTCTGCTCATCGGCCACGGCTCAGGGTCGTTCGGCCATTGGGCGGCCAAGCCGTATTCGACCCGTGACGGGGTTCACACCGCGGGCGAGTGGCGGGCCTACGCCAAGGTGGCCGCCGCCGCGGCAGAGCTCAACCGCGTCGTGACGTCCATCTTTCAAGAGGCCGGCGTGCCGGCGCTGCCCCTGCAGCCATCTGCGAGCGCCAGATGCGAGGACGGCGTTCTGCGCTATCTGGACACCCGCCCCATCGAATCGGCGCTCGAAAACGGTCTGGTTCCTCTACTCTATGGCGACGTGGCCCTTGACGATGTACGCGGGGCCACGATAGTCTCCACCGAAGGCATCTTCGCCTACCTGGCGGGTGCTCTCAATCCCAACCGGGTCCTGCTGCTCGTAGCGGCGCCAGGGGTGCTGGGGCCGGACGGCGCTGTCGTGGAGCGGATCACACCCGCCACTCTACCTGCGCTCCGCTGCTCGCTTGGAGGGTCCGAGAATGTGGATGTGACCGGCGGGATGGCGAGCAAGGTGGCCACGATGATCGACCTCGTGCAGCGCTTCCCCGGGCTTACCGTCCGTATCCTCCCCGGCGGGGAGGAGGGGGCGCTCGCCCAGGCTCTCCATCAACCGGCGGAGCAGATGGGCACGCTCATCTCGGCGGAGGATGTCTAGGCGCACACGCGCCTGGACACGCCCATGTCAATGCACAGGGCAACCGCGGCTGCCGGCCCCAACATCGCCTTCGTCAAGTATTGGGGCGACGCGGATGCGGCTCTACATCTCCCGGCGAACCCCTCGGTATCGGTCACTCTCGGTGGGCTGAGCACGGTCAGTACCGTTCTGTTCAGCGATGACCTCGAGATGGACGACGTGTTGATCGACGGCGCACCAGCATCTGAGTTGGCACAGCAGCGGGTGATCGATCAGCTGGACCGGGTGAGAGCGCTGGCAAAGAGTGAGCTGCGGGCGCGGGTTGTCTCCAAGAGCAACTTCCCCACCGCTGCGGGTCTGGCCTCCTCGGCGTCGGCGTTCGCCGCGCTGACAACGGCGGCAGCATCCGCTTTGGAGCTAGAGCTTTCTGAGGAGGCTCTATCAGCGCTGGCCAGGATCGGCTCTGGCTCCGCCTGTCGCTCGATCCCTGGCGGATTCGTCGAGTGGCGCCCGGGAGAGGATCACGAGTCCTCCTACGCCCGCTCTTTCGCCCCGCCCAACCACTGGACGTTGGTGGACTGCATTGCCATCGTCAGTGAGGAGCACAAGGCGGTGGGCTCGAGCGAAGGCCACGCCCGCGCTTCCTCGAGTCCGCTATTCAAGGCTCGCGCCGGCACAGCCACCGAGCTCGTTGACCGGTGCAGGTCCGCGATCCTGGAGCGCGATCTGACGGCGCTCGGCCGGGCGATGGAGGCGGACGCCCTGATGCTCCACGCCGTGGCCATGACCTCCAAGCCGCCGATCCACTACTGGATGCCGGCTACTGTGCGCGTAATGCAGGCCGTCGTTGACTGGCGCGCACAGGGGCTTGAGGCCTACTTCACCATCGACGCCGGGCCGAACATCCACTGCTTCTGCGAGTTGAAGGATGCCAGTAAGCTCTCCGGGCGCCTGCTGGGACTAGACGGGATTGCGCAGGTGCGTACTGCCGTGCCGGGAGCAGGAGCCCGCCTGGTGGCGGACCATCTGGTCTAGTGGTGACGGGCAGCGCGGGCGGCTGGTCGCCCGGACGATTGACACAAGCAGACCCCCCGGCTATAATGCCCATCGTTGTGCTATCGTCCTCTGCGAAAGGAAGGCAATGAGCAGTCGCGGGAGCTGGCGCCTGGGCATCGTCATTCTCGTGCTAGCACTGGCCGTAGTGTTCAGCCTCAACCTCGACTTCCCGGAGTGGGTGGAAGAGATGCTGTTCTGGCGCACGGCGGGCCAGCGGCAGGTTGAGCTCCGGTACGGATCTGAGCTAGAGGAAGGGCTGCAGATCAAGCTTCTGCCGTCGTTCGGCTACCAGCCCGACGCAGCCACGTTCGAGTCGGCCCGCCAGGTGCTGCAGGATCGCCTCGCCGGCCACGAGCCGGCGGGTGCTTCGGTCGAGGTTCTTGGCGACGGCATTCTGCTGGTCGAGCTGCAGGGCATCCGCGAACGTGTCTGGCTGACCGACACCCTGCAGTCGATCGGCCTGATCGAGTTCATCGACGCCAGCCTTCGCTACGCCGAACCCGGCACCGTGGTGGAGACGGACCTCGACGCCATCGGTCAACCGAAGCCTGAGGACACAGTCTCGACTGGCTTGGTCGTCACGCCTACCACCACAGAGGAGCAGACTGGTGTCGTGTATGATACCGTGCTCAGCAGCGCGGAGCTGGCAGCCGTCGCTCTAGGCCAGACAAGCGAGACCGAGTACTACATCCAGTTCCTCGCAGCAGCAGGAGCCCAGAGCGAGTTCGCGGCCTTCACGGGCACCCACGCCGGCGACTACCTCTGCGTTGCGGTCGACAAGCTGGTCCTCTCCTGTCCCAAGCTGCCGGACACTCGGCTTGAGGGCGTGGTCAATATGCCCGGCATTCGCCTGACAACGGAGGCTGCTGCCCTGTACGAGGCGCTGCTGGCGTCCGGCCCACTGCCCGTGCCTCTGCAGATCTGGGAGACGGCCGTGCTCGGGCCGGCGCTCGGCGAGGGCACGGTGAGACTGGTGGCGTTGGGTGCCGCAATCGGGCTGGCAGCCGTTGCCCTGTTCCTCCTGGCGCACTACCGGCTGGCAGGGCTTGTCGCGGTCGCAGCCCTGGTCGCCTTTGGGCTGACGGCTATTGCGCTGTGCAAGCTGGTCCCCTTGCCCCTGACACTCTGTTCGCTTGCCGGACTTGTCGTCGCTGGCGTGGTCGCCGTCGGCAGCGTGATCACTACGTTCGAGCGCCTGCGCGAGGAAAAGCGGGCGCGCGGCCTGATATCCTTGCGCTCCATAGGGAGTGCACTCTCCTCCGTGCGGGCCACGGTCGGCAGTGTCCACTTCGCCCTGCTGGCTCTCGCCGTCCTGCTCTGGTACGTCGGATTGCGCGCGGAGACCCCGGCGATTGTCAGTCTGGGAGAAGCGCTCCTCTTCGGGACCCTGGCCAGCTTCGTGGTAGCCAGATTGGTGGCTGCCGAGTTGGCCCGCCTGGTGCTTGGAACCACCAGGGAGCCGCTCAACCGATCGGTCTGGCTGCTTGGCATCTAGGCTTGGAGGATTCATGTTCGGCATCGTGAAGAGGCGGGCCATATGGCTGATCGCTGCCGCAGTGCTGCTCGTTGCCAGTGCTGCGGCGGTCGTCGTGGCTCAGGCTCGGTTCGGTTTCCTCGCGCCGGCTGAGGCTGGAGGCAGCCTCGTCGTACTGCATATGGTGGATCAGGGTGTGGACGAAGAATCGCTCCGCTCGTTCCTCGCCGGGCAGGGGCTGGGCCGTGCCGTGGTTCAGCGACTAGGGCCTGGGGACCCGCAAGCCTTCCGGATAAGAACTGCTGCTGCGCTGCCTGAGGACGTCGACGACTGGCTGGGTCCCCTGGAGAGCGAGCTGGGAGCTGTGGACCGAGACTCACTCTCCGCTCAGGCGGTGGTGACGCCCGGCCCCAGCCTGGCCTCGTCCGTTCTTCCCGTGCTGCTAGCTGCGCTCGGCGTCACGCTCGTCGTCTGGTGGGCGGCCCGAGCTCTGCCCGGCTCCCTGCGCTACCCTGCAGCGGCGCTGGCCGCGCTCGTCCACGCGGTCGGGATGGCCGTCGGCCTTCATGCCCTGACGGCTCTCATCGTCGGCTGGGCGGACAGCACGTCCATTCTCGTGGGCCTGCCGGTCACGGCCGCACTGACGTTTCAGGCGATACTCACAATAGTCGGGCGCGTCCGGACCAACGTGCCCAAGTATCGGGGAGATAGCTACAACGGCGTCCTCGTCCGCTCGATGGCCGACTCGATCCACACGCTGCTAGTGACGCTTGTCTGCATCGCTGTGTTGGAGATCGCCCTGCTCGTCGCGGCAGGCGCGGCCGTCTCCGCCTTGGCCGCGACGGTTCTCTTCGGGGCGGTCGGTTCTGCCTACTCGTCGCTCTTCGTCTTCGTCCCCCTGCTGGCCGGGCCGGAGACCCGGATTGCCGGTGCCGCTCCGGTTCTGGTATTTGGGGGCGGCAAGGGACGCAGGCGGGAGAAAGCAGGAGCCGCGCCGCAACGGCGTGGTGAAGGGGCCGGGGCCGGCCGCTGGAAGCGCTGGCTGCCGATCTTCGTCGCCGCCGTTGTGGTAGTCGCCCTGGTCTGGATACTGATGCCTATGTCTGAGATGCCTTCCGATCCCATCGAGCGAAACGGTATGTACAGTGAGCCGCCTCCCATGAAGATCAACCCCGGCAAGCGGTACATCGCCACCTTCGAGACGGAGAAGGGCGAGTTCGTTGTGGAGCTCTACGCGGACAGGGCGCCCACCACGGTCAACAACTTCGTCTTCCTGGCGACTGAGGGGTTCTACGACAACACCACGTTCCACCGCGTGATCCCAGACTTCATGGCCCAGGCAGGCGATCCCACTGCCACCGGGGCGGGCGGCCCTGGCTACGTCATCGACGACGAGTTCCACCCCGACCTGAAGCACGACCAGCCCGGCGTGCTCTCGATGGCCAACCGGGGGGCGAACACGGGCAGCAGCCAGTTCTTCATCACCTATGAGGCCACGCCCTGGCTCGATGCCTACGACGAGAACGGCCAGCGCAGGGAGTGCCTAAGCTCACAGGTCTCCTGCCACGCCGTGTTCGGCCGGGTGATCGAGGGGTTTGAGGTCGTACAGTCACTTACTCCGCGCGACCCAGATCAGTACCCGGACTACGACGGCGATCTGATCTACACCATCCGCATCGAGGAGCGGTAGGCCTGGCGCAGGGTCGGGAGCAGGCAGCCGCTTTTGTCGCTGCCGCTGGCCCGCGTCCGACGAGCAACCACATGGCCGTGCAGCGCGCTTTCGATACGACCGCCTACCGCTACCCCGGCGAGCACGTGATCCTGGCCCTGACCATCCTGGCCGTGCTCGCCATCATCGCCCTGACCGCCACGGCCACAGTGTGTCTCAGCGTCGTCTTCATCGCCGGGACTGTGCTCTTCGCCTACGGCCGCACTCGCTCCCTCCACCGCGACCTCGTTGGGTGCGCATTCCCGGTCACTCCGCAGGAGGCTCCAGGCCTGGCTCGTCTCGTGGCCGAGACGGCGGCCCGCCTGCAACCACGCCCAGTGCGCGTGTTCGTTTCTCGGCAGCGGAGTCTCAATGCTTACACCTTCGGGCTGAGCTCACCCAAGGTCGTCGTCCTGAACTCACCGCTGCTGCAGGTGATGGACGAGGATGAGATGCGCTTCGTCCTGGGGCACGAGTTCGGCCACGTCCGGCTTGGCCATACCTGGCTGAACTCACTCGTAGGCGGCATGGCCGGTATTCCGAGCCCATCCGCGCTGTCCGCCGTGTTGGCCATGGCCTTCCTGTGGTGGAACAGGGCCTGCGAGCATTCTGCAGACCGGGCAGGCTTGCTGGCCTGCGGAAGGCCGGACAAGGCGACAAGCGCTCTATTGAAGCTGGCGGTGGGCAGCGATCTGGACACACCGGCTGAGATAGACCAGGCACTGCGTCAGGTAGGCGCCGCGGGCAGCCACCCGCTGGCCAATCTCTCCGAGGCGCTTTCCACCCACCCGAGGGCGATGAAGCGGATCGAGGAGCTGCGATCGTATGCGGCTTCGGCAGCCTACAGGAGAATGCAGGAGATGGTCGACGCCAACCTGACCAGCACCGCGGTGGGCGCCTAGGCCAGGTTAGCAAGCCGATGCGCGGCAGCGCTCCCACCGGCAGGCAGTGCTTCGAGCGCGCGGCATCAGGTCGATGGAACAGGCGCCGCGGAGGCGGCCCGAGCGCTCCCTATTGGGCCGCGGACGTTCCCGCTCCGCCGATCGGCAGGGTGAAGGCGAACTTGGTCCCCTTACCTTCCTGGCTCTCGACGGAGATCTGCCCGCCGTGCGCCTCTACTATCCGCCTGGTGATCACCAGTCCCAGGCCGGTCCCCGCAGCCCGCCGCTCCGCATCGGGAACACGGTAGAAGCGCTCGAATATGCGGGGCAGCGCCTTGCGCGGAATCCCAGGACCGGTGTCTGCCACCTCGACGCGCAGGAACTGACCCTGCCGCTCTACAGAGATGGTGATCTGATCTCCCGGCTGGCAGTACTTGATCCCGTTGCCCAACAGGTTGAGCAGTGCTTGATGCAGGCGTTGGGCGTCGCCGAGGATCGTCGGCAATCCTGCGGGAACCTCGACGGACACGGCGATCTCCTTTGCCTCCGCCTGCGCCCTTGAGACGTTGACGGCGATGCCAACGACCGTGCCGATGTCGACAGGTGTTTGGGCCATGCCGGCACGCCCCGACTCGAGCCTGGCCAGGTCCAGGTAGTCGCCGACCATCTCGTTGGTGCGCTCGGCCTCGTCCCTGATGATGCGTGCAAACTCCAGCCGCTGGTCCGCTTGCGTCTCCGGGCGCTGGATCAGCTCCGCGTAGGCCACTATGGAGGTCAGCGGTGTGCGCATCTCGTGCACCAGCTCGGCCACGGCGTCCGACTGCCGGAAGAGGAGAGCGTTCTGGACCGCCACCGCTGCCTGGTCGCTGAGAACGGTCAGCATCTCCACGTCGTCCTCGGTGAACTTGACGCCGCCCTTCTTGTTGAGGGCCTCCAGTACGCCGACGACCTTGCCCATCGTGACCATGGGGACGGCCATGATGGACCGGGTGGTGAAGACCGAGAGCTCGTCCGCCTCGCGATAGAAACGGGGGTCCGTGCGGGCATCCGGCACCACCAGAGGCTTGCCCGTCTTGGCCACCCAGCCGGCTATGCTGCCTTCCATTGGGACGACGATTGAGCGCATGCGGTAGACATCGCGACCGGTGGTGGCTTCGAAGTGGAGACGGCCGGTGTTGCGGTCGACCAGCAGGATCGAGCAGGCCTCGGTCTCCGTGAACTCCTGAGCCGTGGTGATGATCAGGCGCAGCAGCGGCTCCAGATCAAGCGTGGAACTGAGCGCACTGGTGACTTCGATGATCCGCTCGAGGCGTTCAACGCGCCTGCCGTCGCCGCTCCGCTTCCTCGCAGTCACGGCTCTAGGTCCCCATACCCTCGGCTACAGCCTGCACGATCCGCGGTAGGGCCTCTGCCACGTCCTCGTGCAGGACGCAATCGGCCACGCGGTCAGCGTATGTAGGGCCGAGATTGACGATCACCAGCCGCCCGCCTTGAGAGCGGACCATCCGCGGCAGTTCCGAAGCGGGAGTGACGGAGAGTGAGGAGCCGGCGACGAGCATCACGTCCGCCTGCTGAACGTGCTCCCGGGCTCCGGCCATGACGTCGGACGGCAGTTCCTCGCCGAAGAGCACTGCCGTTGGCTTCATCACAGCTCTACAATCCGCACACCTGGGCGGCTCCCCCGATTCCACGAAGGCATTGAACACATCGGCCGTGGCTGCGGCCCTGCCGCAGCTGAGACAGACCAACTCGCGCACGTGCCCGTGCAGCTCCAGCACTTCTCTGGACCCAGCCTGCTGGTGCAGGCCATCGATGTTCTGCGTTATGACCGCCTTCAGGCGGCCGAGGTTCTCCAGCTCCGCCAGCGCATTATGGGCAGGATTCGGCTCTGCCTCGAGCACGAGCCGCGCCAGCGGCCTGATCCATTCGCAGAATGCTGTAGGGCTGTTCAGGAAGCCTGATATCGACGCAACCTCGAACGCATCCGCAGACTCCCACAGCCCCGACTCGGGAGACCGGAAGTCCGGTATCCCAGACGGGGTACTGATTCCGGCTCCTGTCAGGGCCACGGCATGCTTGGCGCTACTAATGAGATCTGCTGCAACCGCCCCTGGCGATCGTTGGTCCACCCGCGGCATGAGTACCCCAAGCGCACAGCAGACAGAGCTGGCCACACTGGCGTGCCAGCACGGCCGCCCGTTGCGCTCCACCACGGCTGAAGCCTGTCTTGCGCAACGGCCGGCAGTTCATTATACGCCCGCGCAGGCCTGGGCACGAAATCAGAAGAGTTACAGACTCGTTACGGGCCCTGTGGTGCGGAGCTGACGCGGCCGCGGCCGCCGCTGCTGCGGCCCCGGGCTCACCCGTACTGTAGCACACGAACTGCAGCCTGGCAAGAGCGCCCAAGAAAGGAGAGGAGACAACCTCGCGGTTGTCTCCCAGTCGGGGCGCCGGGATTTGAACCCGGGGCCTCTACAACCCCATTGTAGCGCGCTAGCCAAACTGCGCCACGCCCCGTAGTGGGGCATTATACCAGAGCCCACCCGGCTCCGCAAACTGCCTGGCCTCTCCTGCGCTTGCACGGCCTCGCTCGGCACCGCAGGGCGTTCACGCGCTCGTCCTTGTACGACGCCTGAAGGTGTTTGCACTGTCGCCCCAGCTATGGTAGAATCGCCCCGCCTGACCAGCTGTCCCCGGTAGGAGCGAGGAGTACGCCAATGTCTGGCAAGAAGAGCGGTAGGACGTCCGAGTACTTGCACATCTTAAGAAGGACAGATGTCTTCTACGACCTGGAGGACCACCAGCTGGAGAAGGTCGCCGCCCTTTGCCGGGAGCTCTCGCTGGCCGCAGGGGACGTTCTCTTCGAGGAGAACAGCGCCGGTGACGAGCTGTACGTCATCGCCGCGGGTCAGATCGACATCGTTCTCAGCTCAGGCTCAGAAGCCAGCGCGGCCGCCCAGGAAGCTTCCCCGCCGATCACTATCGCCAACATGAGGGCGGGCCAGATGTTTGGTGAAGTCGCGCTCGTCGACGAGGGGCTCCGCTCGGCCTCGGCGCAAAGCGCATCAGACGACACTCGTCTGCTGGTGGTCGCGCGCGACGATCTGATCAAGCTCTGTGAAGAGAACACAGATCTGGGCTACGTGCTGATGCGGAACATCGCCGCCGATCTGGCCTTCAAGATACGGCGCACCGATCTGACAGCCGTGGAACGCTTGCTCTGGGAGCCCAGTCAGCGATCGGGGGGTTGACACCCGGCTGGCAGAACCGTATAATCGAATTGCGCGGGTGTAGTTCAGTGGCAGAACGTCAGCTTCCCAAGCTGAATGTCAGGGGTTCGAATCCCCTCACCCGCTCCAGGCGGGCCCCCCGGCTTACGGCGGGCCCGCTTCCGCTTCTACCTGCCGGAGCCTGAGCTCCGTGCGCGCCGCGCTCCCAGCTCCCGCCGTAGCGCCTTCCAGCCGGGCCGTGCCGCCAGTAGCAGAATCGCGGTCACGGCCACCGACGAGGTCAGGCACCACAGGCATGTGGCGCCGATGACGAACGGCTCCAGGAACGTCAGGTAGATCGAGAGCAGTGTGCCCGGGCCCGCCAGCCCGAGCAGCAGTAGAGGAGCAGCCTGGGCTGCGCTGCCGCTTCCGGGGCGGCCCAGAAGCCAGACGATCAGCATGGCTCCGTAGCCCAGGATGCCGACAACGCCCACGGGAACAACCCCCAGCAAGAACGCATACTCGCTCTGCTGCACCGCGTTGCAGTCGCCGACGGGCCAACAAACTGCCTCCGCCTGGGCGATCTCCACGAAGCCAAGGTAGACCGACACAACCAGGCCGTACAGGCATAGTGCAGGGATTGCCCATTGGGGCGAGCGCTCCGAGCGGTCGGGTGTGGGGCGGCGGCGCCTCCGCTCACGGCCCGCGGGCGGGCGCAGGATACGTGCCCCGTCGTGCACTACGAGCGCCACCGAGACGACCATCCCGCACAGCACGGCAAGGGCGATCGCATTGGCCGGCATATCTCGCCCGAAGACGTCCGTCTGCGCCGCCTGCCCTCCGCCGCCCGACAGAGCTTGCTCGATCAATGCGGGGAACTGTTCCGGTATATCCAGCCCGCCAACCAGCATGACGTCACCGCAGACGAGGATCGGCACCACCCAGTTCTCCGGCGGCACACCGAAAGCGAGCATCGTTGACTGGTACAGCTCACTGCCGGCAGCTGTTGTGACGTCCGCCAGCTCGATCTCCAGCCTGCTCCCATATTGCTCCTGGAGCGGGGGCAGGACTTCCTCTATCACCTGATGGCAGTGTTCGCAGTAGGGGGAATAGAAGAGGGTTGCCTGCACTACACCGTCGCCATCCTCGGCTGAGGCCTTGGAAGGAGCTCCAACGAGAAGTATCACTGTCAGCGCCAAGCCCCACACTAGTGCACTCCTCGCCTTCACCAGGGCTCCCCTCCCTAGATATCGTTCGCCAAGCACACACACTGGCGCGCGCCGCAGAGGAGCCCAAACTATACATCAGACTATCGCGACCGCCAAGTATCTCTCGGTTGACGACGGGGTCCGCGGCGATCGCCGATGGCCGAAGCTTGACAATGGGAGCGTTTATGGTATCTTTGCTGCGAAGATGGTTGACCGACACCCTCTGCTAGAGAAGAAGGGCAGCAAGCGACCAGACCCTGGGTCTGGGTAGACTTGTTGCCGCCAATCGCCGAGCGCGCAACGGCTCTCCGGACCAAGGGGACGGAGAGCCGTTCTCTACGTCTGGCCCGGCAGTGAGGCAGAAGCTCCGAGCGGCAGAGCAGCCGCATCGGCAGGAAGCGAAATGACACCTGATAGCCCGCACCAGTTCAGTAAGTACAGCCCGCGTGCGCTGGAGCTCGTGGACACCACCCTCCGAGAGGGGGCCCAGTCGTCGCTGCTCCACGACCACCACAAGTACTTCTTCGACCGGGCGGACAAGACCGAAATCGTCCGCGCGCTGATCGTCTATGGGGTGAGGTTCATCGAGCTCTTCGCACCAATAGTCGGCCCTCGAGAGCGGGACGATCTGGCCGCCATCCAGGCGATGCGCGACGAGTTGGTCACGCAGAGAGGATACACCTTCCTCCTCGCTCACGTGCGCTGCCATGCGGACGACGTCCGGTCGGCGATTGAAGCCAACTTCGATGGCCTCGACTTCTACATCGGCACATCCGCGCAGACCCGCTCCAGCAGCCACGGCAAGAGTCTCGATCAGATCGTCAATGAGGCCCGATCGCTGATCGAACAGGTGCGCCGCGACCACCCCCAGCTGATACTGCGCTTCAGCGGCGAAGATGCCTTCCGAACGGCGGACGATCAGCTCTTCCGCGTCTATGACGAGATCGTCCCTCTCGTGGACCGACTGGGCACACCGGACACAGTCGGCGCGGCGACGCCGGCCGCCGTGGCCCGCCGGGTAACGGCGCTGCGGGAGCGATACCCGGAGACGGACATAGAGGGGCACTTCCACGATGACAGGGGGCTCGCCTTGGTGAACGCGCTTGAGGCTGCCCGCAGCGGCATGCGCTACGTGGATACCAGCATACTGGGCATAGGCGATCGGTCCGGCATAACCTCGATGACCGCACTGCTGCTCAACCTGTTCATCGACCAGGACTACGACCGCTTTGAAGGCTACAACCTGCGGGGCTCTTACCCGATCAACGTTATGCTTGCCTCGAAGCTGCGGAAACTCGTCCCATCGAAGGAGCCGGTCAGTCTGACCAATCGCACGCACACGGCCGGCGTGCATCAGAAGGCCGTGCTCCACGACAGCGGCTCCTACGAAGCCCATCCCCTCGATCAGTTTGGCGTCAGCGAGTCGGAGATCCTCCTCGGCCCGCTGAGCGGCTGGAACGTGATCTACTACTTCCTGAAGGAGATCAAGTACTTCAAGCTCGACGAAAGCGTGGCGAAGCAGATCGCCAGCGCTTTCAAGGCCCAGGTCTACTCCCTGGGCCCGGACGAATCGCCGGCGGAGGTTCTGATCGAGATCGCCGAGAAGGACTTCAATCTGCAGCGCCTGCCTATACCGGACGAGTACAGAGATGCCGTCGTCCAGCGAATGGACGCGCGTGACGGGTCGAACGGCGAGGCGGCCAAAGCACACGTCCGCTAGTCCCATAGCTCATCCCCCGCGGGCCACGCCGCCGCCTGTCTGCAGGCCAGGGTAGGCCAGGCTGGTCCTCGGGACAGCGTTTGACACCGCGCCCAGCCCAGAGTAGACTAGCCCTCGGAGGTGGCCGGTGACCAGGAAGAGCGTCCCTTTCTTGACCGACGACGGCGGCCGAGAGCATCTCCTTGCGGGCGATGTGACGATGATCGGCCGCGCGGTCGAAAGCGACATCGTCATCACCAGCAATCGAGTCTCCCGCGAGCACGCCCGCATCCGCCGAGAGGGTTGGCGGGTGATCGTGGAGGACCTGGGCAGCACGAACGGCACGTTCCTCAACAACGAACGGCTTCTGTCTGAGACGAATCTGCGCGATTCGGACTGTCTCGGTATCGGCGACGTTACGCTCGTCTTCCACGATCCGGATATCACCTATAGAGACACCGTCTTCCCCGAGCTGGAGGTGGACATCGCCGCCGGAGTGGTCCGGGTCGATCGGCGCCTAGTCACGCTAGCCCCTAAGGAGTTCGCCCTGCTAGTACACCTCTACGAGCGGAGGGGGGAAGTCTGCTCCAAGGATGAGATCGGGGTGGCGGTCTGGCCTGAGTATCAGGAGGGGGTGTACGACTACCAGATCGAGAACCTGGTGCGCCGCCTTCGCTCGAAGCTGGAGCAGGAGCCGGCCGATCCCCAACTCCTGCTTACCGTTCGCGGTCTGGGCTACAAGCTGTTGGCGCGCGGCTGAAGGCGCGGCTGTTCACGTACGGACTGTGCCCCCTCTGCTGCTGAAGGGGAAGATGGGTCGAGCGGCGCATCGCTCCAGCTGCGCACCATCCGGCCGGCGGGTCCGGAAGTGCCGCTCAACCGATAGCGAGCTGTTAGGGGCAGGATAGGTGGGGCGGGCCGCGGAGTAGTATATTGGCTGCAGGACGGTGAGCTATGGCTGCTGGCAAGGGCTCGTCACCTGCAGACACGGGTGGCAGGCCAGGGAAGAAGAACAATATGGCAGGCACGTTGGAGGGACAGACGCTCGGCAAGTACCGGGTCTTGGAGCCGCTCGGCCGGGGGGGCATGGCTCGCGTCTATCGGGGCTACCACCCTGAGCTCGATCGGTACGTGGCGATCAAGGTGCTCCGGCCGGACCTGGTAGAGGAGGAGGAGTTCCTGGGCCGCTTCAAGCGCGAAGCGCGGTCGGTCGCCGCGCTACGCCATCCTAACATCGTTCAGGTCTACGACTTCGACGTGCAGGGCGACGCCACGTACATGGTGATGGAGCTGCTTGAGGGAGCCACGCTGAAGAGCCCTCTCAACAGAGCCCGCTCGGCTGGCAAGCCCATGGACCTGGGTCAGGCGGCCAGGATAATGCTCGACGTGCTGGAAGGGCTCTCTTACGCCCACGGCGAGAAGATGATCCACCGCGACCTGAAGCCGGCCAACATCCTGCTCACAAGCAGCGGACAGGCGGTGATCGCCGATTTCGGCATCGCCCACATAATCGGCGGCACGCGCCAGACGATATCGGGGGCCCTGATGGGCACTCTCAACTACATGGCGCCGGAGCAGGGACTGGAGGGAGTCTGCGACGAGCGAAGCGACATCTACTCGCTGGGGGTCATCCTCTACGAGATGCTCACCCAGCGCATTCCGTTCGACGCGGACACGCCACTGGCGATACTGATGAAGCACGTCAACGACCCCTTGCCGCTCCCCCGGCAGATAGACCCGTCGATCCCTGAGCCGTTTGAGCGGGTGGTGCTAAAGGCGCTGGCGAAGAAGCCCGAGGATCGGTATCAGACTGCTGCGGAAATGGCGGAGGCGGTGCGGGAGGCAGCGGAGGAATCGGGCATAGAGCTTCCTCCGCAGATCTCCGTGCCGGCATCGCCTGCCCATGCTCCCGCGCCTTCGGTGTCGGCGGCGGTTCTCTCCGGCCAGGAGCGGGACGACCTCTCGAACGCCAGCTTCGCGGCGCAAGACACGGACACTTCAATCGAGCGGCAGCGTAGAGGAGAACAGGTTCGGGGCAGACTCAGCGCACCGCCGCGGCGGAGCAATGCCGGACTGGCTGTGGCAGGAGCAATACTGCTGCCGGTGCTGGGCAACCTGTGCCTGCTCACCGCGGCGGCGACGACGGGCAGCTGGACGCTGTACACATCTGGATGGCCGATCCAGGTCTTCCTGGCCGGCTGGGTTCTCAGCCTGATCATGTACCTCTCATCGTCGATCTGGATGCTGATCCCGGCGGGGCCGACAGTCGTAACTGCGGTCATCCTGACATACTGCCAGCTGACCGGGAACTGGAATCAGTGGAGCTTCCTGTGGCTGTTCGAGGCTTGGGGTGTCGTGGTGTCCGTCGGGCTGCCTATCTTTGTCGGCCGGCACAAGTCGCCATCGCGGGCGGCTGGAAGGCTGATAGCTCTGCTGCTCAGTCTGGTCTGCATCGGTGGAATCATCTTCGTGGGCCTGAGCAGCGGATTGGAGACTCTGCTGCCTGAGCTGTCGACGATCATCCAGCCATAGCAGTTAGCTCTGTGACGCCGGCCGGGTGGGGCAGATCGCAGGGGCTGCGTCCCCTCGAGCGCCGCGCGGCTTGACTGCTCCCGGGACTGGGCCTGCGAACGCCCCCTCCGTTCTGCCTGTCATGTGCGGCCCGTCGTCCCGGCTGGAGGACCGCAGGAGTCCAGAAGGGGTTCTTGACATCTCCACCGATATGTGGTATCCTCATGCCGGAACCGCCACTTGTTCCTCGGGCCCAACTATCCCATTCCTATGGATTCTATAGGCAGCTTGTCTGCTTCAGTGCGGCTTTGGCTCCTGTCTGGAGATGGGGTGGGTTTTTGGCTGCCTGGGCAACGGGCCCGGCGCTAACGGCTTTTCGCCACCGGGTCGAGCGCTCTGAGTCGCCGGCCGAGGTTAGCTGTCACTGGATACTCCCTCAGCGTGAGCGGGCGGGCCACTGCCCGGCACGCGGAGCTGGGTAGTAGAGATTCATGCGAGGCGGGCCCGAGACCGAGGGTCTTGGCCCGCTGAGACCAAATACCAACGGGAAGGGAGGTGGTGCTGCGCTTGAGACGATACGACGAATAGCGTGCGCAGGTCGTCGCTCCCAAATCCGGTAGACAGAGAGCCACGGCCTGTGCAGTCAGTGTGGATTGACATCCACATAGAATGAGAACCACCAGCATAACTCAAGGAGGAAGCAAGATGTCGCAGAAGTTGAATCGTCGTGACTTTCTTCGCATCAGTGCGCTGACCGCCGCAGGCGCAGCGCTCGCGGGATGTGATGGCGGTGAGGAGGAGCCGACGGCTACGACGGCGCCGGTGGTGCCGCCTACCGCTGCACCGCGTGTTCCCGTCCGCTGGTTCATCGGCCTGGGCACGGGCACGCAGCCAGAGCAGGTTCCGGAAGAGCAGAACTGGGTCGTGGACTACAACCTGGGCCAGGATGCAGTGAACCTCACGCTCGAGATCGTCGCCAATGACGTTGCGTTCGACGCGCTCAAGACCCAGATGGCAGCGGGCAACGCGCCGGACATCATCGGCCCTGTTGGCGTTCGCGGCCGCAACGAGTTCACCGACGTTTGGCTCGATCTGACCAGCTACCTGGGCGCAGTGGACACCTCCGTCTTCGGCGAGGGCGCTCTGGAGGCCTGGAACGTCCCCGGTGAGGGCCAGGTCGGTATCCCGATCGCGGTTTACCCCTCGGCTCTCTTCACCAAGACGAACCTGTTCGATGAGGCGGGCCTGCCCCAGCCACCGCAGGTGTACGGTGACACCTACGATGGTGATGCGTGGACAGTCGAGAAGATGACGGAAGTTGCCAAGCTGCTGACGGTCGACGCGAATGGCAACGACTCCACGAGCGCGGCCTTCGACCCCGACAACATCGTGCAGTTCGGCTTCCATCATCAGTGGACAGACCCCCGTGGTTGGGCCACCTTGTTCGGCGCCGGCAACTTCGTCGCCGACGATGGCGTGACCGCCCAGTGCCCCGAGCACTGGCGTGCGGCCTTCAACTGGATGTACGATGGGATGTGGAACGACATCTTCATGCCCAACGGCCCCTACCAGAACAGTGACATCTTCGCTGGCGGGAACCCGTTCGGCTCCGGCAACGTAGCCATGGCCCACTGCCACACCTGGTTCTCCTGCTGCGTGCCCGCTGAGGACTGGGACTTCGGCTGCACACCTTCGTACGACGGCGTGGTGACGTCCAAGCTGCACACCGACATGATCGGAATCTTGGGCAGCACCGACGTTCCAGAGGAGTCCGTGCAGGTTCTGTACGACATCGCCAACAATGGCACCCTGATCGGCATCTGGGGCGGAATGCCGCCTGTGACGGCGCTGCAGGCAGGCTTCTTCGCCTCCTGGCCGGAGGGCGTGAACTGGCAGACGATCGTGGACGGCTTGGCCTACGCCGACGTGCCGAACCACGAGGCCTGGATGCCTAACTTCGCCCAGGCCGACGATCGAGTGAAGGCCTTCCAGTCAACACTGCAGGATACGGCCGACCTCGACGTTGACGCCGCAATCGATGAGTTGGTCTCTGATCTGCAGGCGATCTTCGACGCTGCCTAACGATCAGTCAGTAAACATGGGGCCAGCCCGCTTTCCAGCGCGGCTGGCCCCATGTAACCAGTTCGCACGGAGAGTGGTCTAATGAGCGTGGTGTCTGAAGCAAGGGCAGCGCTCGGATCGCGGAAGACCAAGCGCCGGGATCTGGGAGCCACGGCCCGGCGCGAGACCAAGCTAGGCCTGCTGTTCGTCGCCCCGTGGATCATTGGCTTCCTCGTCTTCTATCTGATCCCGATGGTGGCATCCCTGGTCTTCTCTTTCACTGAGTTCGATCTGAGCAATCCGGATACACTAACCTTCGTTGGCCTCGACAACTACATCAGGTTGTTCAACGACCCTCAGGTCCGCAAGGCCCTGGGAGTGACCCTGAAGTTCATGGCCATCGCGCTGCCTATCGGCGTGGTGTGGCCGCTGCTGATGGCCCTGATGCTGAATATGAAGCGACTGTGGCTTAAGCAGCTGCTGCGTACCCTCTACTACCTGCCCTTCATTGTCCCGGTCGTTTCGGTAGCCTACATCTGGCGGGGTTTTCTGAACAACGAGACAGGTTGGCTGAACAGGGTGCTGGAGGAGGTCTTTGGCCTTGCCCAGGCTCCGGACTGGCTCGCCTCGACCACCTGGATCTACCCGGCGCTCGTTCTCGTCGGCCTGTGGGGCGTGGGAGATGCGATGATCCGCCTGCTGGCCGGCCTGCAGAACGCTCCGCCCGCCCTGTACGAGGCCGCCCGCGTCGACGGCGCAGGCCCTTGGCGCACCTTCTGGAACATCACCCTGCCCATGATATCCCCGATGCTGTTCTACAACCTGCTTCTACTCACGATCGGCCTGTTCCAGTACTTCCTGCTGGCCTGGATACTCGGCGGGCCCAACAGCAACCCGTCCGAGGCAACGCTGTTCTACAACGTGTATTTGTACAAGCAGGCCTTCGTCTACTCGAAGATGGGCTACGGGGCAGCGCTGGCTTGGGTGCTGTTCTTCATGGCGCTTGTTGTCACGGTAGTGCTGTTCGGGACTCAGAAGTATTGGGTCTACTACGCGGTGGAGGAGGGCTAGATGGCGAACTCATCGGACCGTAGCACTTCTCCTGTTCTGTCCGGCCAGTCGCGCCGCTTGGTCCTGTCCGCCGGCGGAACGCTGCTCGTCGGAGGGCTGCTGCTCATCTTCCTCAGCCCGTTCGCCTACATGGCGAGCACCGCCCTCAAGAACCGGGATATCATCACCGACGCGCACAAGCCCTGGCTTCCTCTGTCGCCGGAGGATTTCGTCTACTCTGGAGCTGAGCCCGTCACTCTTTCTTACGTGATGGACGCGGAACCGCAGGAGGTCACACTCAATCCTGGAGATACGTTCGACATACTGAGTGTGGAAGCGGACGGCGAGGCGAAGGAATGGGCGCTTGTCGTCCCGCGGCGAGGCGTGAGCTTCTTCATCGATCCATCCAACGTCGAGGCTGGCCTCATATCCTGGGAGGGCGAGTGGCGCACGCTGGAGCCTGTCTACAAGCTGGATCCGCAGTGGGGCAACTTCGCCCAGGCCTGGGAAGAGCTCGATTTCCCGGCCAAGACGATGAACACGCTCGTCATAGCTGTGACAGGGCTGATAGGCACGGTCATCTCGTCCACTCTGGTGGCATATGGGCTTTCGCGCTTCTACATCCCCGGGAAGAGCATACTGCTAGTCATCCTGACCGGGACGATCATACTCCCCGGCCAGGTCACGCTGATCCCGACCTATGCGCTCTTCACCCGTATCGGGTGGGTAGGAACGTTCCTGCCCCTGATCGTGCCCCACTTCTTCGCCAATGCCTACAACGTCTTCCTGCTGCGCCAGTACTTCATGGGTATTCCTAAGGAAATGGACGAGGCGGCGATGCTGGACGGAGCGGGCCCCATACGTACCCTGACATCTGTGATCCTGCCCCAAGCGATTCCGGCTCTGGTTGCCTGCGGCCTGTTCCACTTCGTCTGGGCCTGGAACGACTACTTCAGTCCGCTAATCTACCTGGCGGGCAAGCCGGATCTGCAGCCCATTTCCGTGGCTATCCAGCTATACAACCAGACATACACCTTCCAGCCGGAGATGATCCAGGCGACGGCGATCATGGGCATGGTGCTGCCGCTGGTCATCTTCTTCCTGATGCAGAGGGTGTTCATGTACGGCGTCGTCACGCCGACTGTCGGCAAGTAGACTATCGCACACCTTCAAGGTGGGCGTTCAGTACAAACACTAAGGACACACACGCCTAGACTC
Organism: uncultured Anaerolineales bacterium; assembly: GCA_964530325.1. Classification (GTDB taxonomy): domain Bacteria; phylum Chloroflexota; class Anaerolineae; order B4-G1; family B4-G1; genus CAZHAX01. The sequence continues at coordinate 89,475 of CAZHAX010000013.1, forward strand.
TGAACAACGCATCGCACGTGCGCGTACGATAGCAGATAGCAGGACGAGCAGGCGGGTCGCCTGGGCAGCAGCGATGTTGCCGCAGGGGCCCGCCTGCTTTGCATCCCTGGTACTGCACGGCGTCCCCGCCCCGAATCGGGACGGACCCCCACGTAGCTCGCAGGCAAATGCCCCGGCCGACGGGTCGAGTTCGTCTCCCTACCCCATCCCGCCGGACAGCCACGCTACCCCTGGGCAACGGCAAGCTGATAGCCCTCTGTTAGGCGGCAGATAGGCGCTCCCCGCCGTCGCGTGGTATCTTGTCTCCTGATTGGCAATACCATCTAAGGAGGCAAGTATGAACAGGCGATTCTCTCTATTGGTGGGCGCTGGTCTGATCCTGACGGGGGGGCTCGGACTGGCAATCAACCTCGCTGCGCCGGTCTTCGGCTACGAGATATGGCGGTTCGGTGCCTGGCGGCTGTGGCCGCTGATCGTCGTCTTCGCGGGACTGCTCTTCGTCGTACCGCCGCTTCTGATGCGCGGCCAGCGGGGCCTGGGAGCCCTGTACATCCCGGGCGTTCCGGTGCTCGTCACCGGGGGGATTCTGCTCTTCTGCAGCGTCTTCAACGCCTGGGGAGCGTGGGCCTGGCTTTGGCCACTCGAGGTCCTGGCTGTCGCGCTGGGCTTCGCCTGCGCCGGGGTCTACATGCGCTCGGTATGGCTGGGCATCCCGGCCATCATCGTCGGCGCTAATGGCGCGCTCCTGGGGTTCTGCGCTCTCACCGGCCTGTGGGGCGTGTGGGGAGCGCTGTGGACGATCGAGCCGTTGAGCGTTGGCCTGGCCCTGACACTGGCGGGGGCAGTCAAGCGCTCGCCGGCACTCTTCGCCACGGGCGCCGGTCTGAGCGCGCTGTCCGGCGCGGCACTGGTCGGGATGACGGCCATCCTATCCTTCTCTTCCGTCTTCCCGGGCGCCTGGGTCTTCGATCTGGCCGGGCCGGTGCTCCTGATCGCGGCAGGCATACTGTTCGTGATCTGGCGGCCCGCGATCAGAGCGTCCGCGCCTACCGCGGGTGACGCGTAGGCAAGTGGCTGGTACAGGGAAACTCTAGATAGAGTATACAAAGGGAAAGGAGTACTGACAATGGTCAAGCAAGGAGTGGTAGCGGCGTGCGTGGTTCTGGCGCTGGTTTTGGGCTGCCTGCCGTGCGCGATGTTCGGATGGCCGATCGTCAACGGATCCGGCCAGGTAATAGAGCAGGACTTCGACGTCAGCGGCTTCGACGCTGTGGAAATGGCTTCCTTCGGCGACCTGGTGATCGAGCTGGGCCAGGAGGAAGGACTGCGCGTAGAAGCGGAAGAGAACCTGATCCCCTACCTGGAGATCAGTGTAGTTGGGGACAGGCTGCAGATTCGGCACCAGCCTGGCGTGTGGCTGCACAACACGAGGCCCGTTCGCTTCTATCTCACCGCGAAGAGCCTGGACACCGTCCTCCTGAGCGGGAGCGGGGACATCACGGCGCCAGACCTGCAGGGCGATCAGATCCTCTTGCAGATCACGGGGTCGGGCGACATCGACGCCGGCGTGATGAATGGCGGTGATATCGAGCTGCGTATCTCCGGCTCCGGTGAAATGGATGTGGAGGAGTGCGACGCTGCTGAGGTGCGCATCGATATCAACGGCTCCGGCGACCTGCGTCTGGCGGAGGCGGGTGCAGATACGCTCGATGTCAGCATCTCGGGCTCGGGCACCTGCGACATCCGCCGTGGGGAAGTCGAGCGCCAGGCTGTCCGGATCACCGGATCGGGCGAGCTCACTTCGATCGGAATGGAGAGCGAAGTGACGGAGGTGCGCATCACGGGCAGTGGCGCCGCCGAAGTCGAAGTGTCCGAGAGGCTTGATGTCCATATCACTGGCAGTGGAGATGTCCGCTACGCCGGCAATCCCAATACGGTGGGCAGAGCAGTGTCCGGCTCCGGCGACATTACGCAGATCAGCAACTAGATCAGACAAAGAAATGAGTGGAGGGATGATGAACACACATAGCAGCGGTTCCAGCGGCAGCGGCGCGCTGATCGACCTGCGCGACGTGGTGAAGACGTATGAGACAGGCGCCGGGGGCGTGACCGTACTGACCGATGTCAATCTCAAGGTGCGGCCCGGGGAGTTCGTGGGCGTGGTCGGCCCGTCCGGGTCTGGCAAGTCTACTCTCCTTAACATGATCACCGGGATAGACCGGCCCTCCGCAGGAGAGGTCTTCGTGAGCGGCCAGGCGGTCCACTCGCTTAGCGAGAACCAGCTGGCCCGCTGGCGCGGCAGGAACGTCGGCGTCATCTTCCAGTTCTTCCAGCTGCTGCCCACGCTGACGATCGTGGAGAACGTCATGCTGCCCATGGACTTCTGCAACGCATATCCGCGGCGGCAGCGCAAGTCACGGGCCATGGGCCTGCTCGATCTGGTCGGAATCGCAGACCAGGCGGACAAGCTGCCCAGCGAGCTGAGTGGCGGCCAGCAGCAGCGAGCGGCGATCGCCCGCGCCCTGGCCAACGATCCGCCCGTCGTCGTAGGCGA
>CAZHAX010000014.1:0-78100 GCA_964530325.1 uncultured Anaerolineales bacterium
TCGAGCGGCCCGCCGGACACGACGTATCCCACGTTCAGCAAGTCGTACGTGCGGGCCAGCGGGTCGGGCAGAGAGGTGATGAACTCCTCGTATCGCTGCAGGATCAGCGGGTCGTAGCCGAACACGCTGCGCAGCCCGAACTCCATTCCGCCGTTCTGATAGAAGTCGTTCAACCCCCACGGAAGAACCCGCGCCTCCTCGGGATCCGCCACGGCCTCGGCCACGGCGCTCCAGTAGTCGCTCGGGTGCATATCGACCGGATGCACCGTGTCGCTGCCGAACGTCCACAGGTCGATCACTACCAGCCCCAGGGCGAGTGCCCAGTAGACGGCGCTGCGGCGCGTCGCGGCACGCCATGAAATGAGCAGAGCGGCAGCCAGCAGCAGGAAGAAGGCGAACAGCGCCGTAGCGTTCGCCTGGTGCCACAGCCTGGCGGCCGCCGGGTTGGTCTCGCGGCCCAGAGCGAAGGCGCCGAACCCAGCCACGACGACGACGGTGGCGACAGCGACGATCACTCCCACTCTCGTCCATCTCAGCCCTCGCAGCAGCTCCTTCCTGTCCTCGTCGCCCGCGGCCCCCACCGCACTGGCTGTGAGCCCGGCGATGGCCGCTGCAGCGAGTACAAACAGGAACCCTGCTCTCGCCGGCGCCCTCATCAGCTGGAAAAGCGGCAGGAAGCGATAGAGAAGGCGGTGGGCAATGGAGTAGCTCCCGAACGCCACCAGGAGACCCCCCAGGCCCAGTGCTCCCAGGAAGGGGATGAGGCGGTGGCGCAGCCTGAGACCGAGGAGGGCCAGCAGGAGCGGCAGCACGCCAATGTAGAGAATGAACTCGTCGTATATGCCATCGCCCCAGTAGCCAGTGCGGACCGGGTCCCCGAAGAAGTTGGGCACCAGCAGGGTGATGAGGTAGCCAGGGGGCCAAGAGAACCGGGTGGCGAATTCGTACCCGGCGGACGCCTGCCGGCTCGAGTTGAGCACGAGTTCAACCATGGGGAACAGCTGCACAGCCGCCAGGCCCACGCCTACGAGCAGCGTGACGGCCGCCCGGCCCAGCACGCCAGCGGCTGCTCGGGCGGAACGCTGCTCCGTCCACCGTTCCCAGGCGAGAAACGCCGCGTAGGCTGCCAGGGCCAGTCCAACGAGTACGAAGGACGCACTGTGCCCTGCCAGGACAGACAGTCCAACAGGAATCCCGGTCGCCAGTGTCAACTTCCACGATCGACCCCTGACCGCTCGCCCCAGGCCCCACATCAGGAATGGCAGCCAGGCCTGAGTGGCGATGACTCCCAAGTGGCCGGAGAGCAGCCGAACGAAGAAGTAGCCGCTGAAGGCGTAGACGACCCCGGTCAGCAGGGCGCCGGGCCGCGACGCCCCCTCCGAGCGGAGCCAGCAGTATGCCCCGACGCCCGCCAGCCACAGGTGGAAGACGAGAATCAGATTGAGCGCCCTGGTAGGAGGGAGCACGAGCGCCAGCCAGGTGGGCGGGTAGAACAGAGCCGGTTGAGGATTCGCAGCGAAGGGCAGGCCCGAGAAGGTGTAGGGGTTCCAGAGCGGCAGCTGGCCCTTCTCCAGGGAAGAGGACGCGAAGCGCATCCAGGGCAGGAACATGTTGGCCAGGTCGTTCCCAGCGACCATCTGGCCGGAAGGGAGCAGGAGCACGTCCCAGAAGAAGGCCACGCAGAGCAGAGTGATCACGGCGAAGGGCCAAACCCCCGCCTTCCACCCCGCTCTCGCCCGCTTATCGCCCACGTCGCATCCTCCCCGCGTTCTGCGGGCAGTATAGCACGAACGGTCGCCCCCGCAACCATTGAGGCTCCCAACCCCCGCTTCCGGCCATGGCTGCACATGAAGTACGGCGGCTCCGGCCCCCCAATTCCCTGGCTTGACTTGACTAAAGAAGCCAATCGTAGGAGAATTACCCCATAACCGGTGCCGAAAGACGCCCGGAACCGGCGCCGCCGTTCAACCGAGGACACGCGCACAAACCGGATGGGCATTGCAGCGAGTGGCGCGGGGCTCGCTCCTGCACAGCTGGGGCTTGTCTCTAGGTGGAGGTGCCGTGAAAGCAAAGATACTGCTCATCGAGGACGATCCTATCGCCCGGCGTCTCGTGGAACTGCAGTTGAGCACCGAGGGCTACGAGCTGCTCACCGCTCCGGACGGCCTCCAGGGCCTGAACATCATCTCGGAAACCCCTCCCAATCTGGTACTCCTGGACCTGATGTTGCCGGGGCTGGACGGCTTCGAGATCCTCAGCCGGCTCCGGGCTGATCCCAAGACCGCGGACCTACCTGTGATCGTCGTCTCTGCCAAGTCCAGGCCCACAGACACCGACACCGCAAACAGGATTGGCGCCAACGCCTACCTGACCAAGCCGTACACGAAGGAGGAGTTGCTCGCCCTGGTCGCCAAGCACACGAGCGAGGGCTCCGTCCGGCCTGCACGCCAGGGAACGTGCGTCGCCGCGATAGGGCCACAGCGAGCGGAGGTCGTTCGTGTGGCCACAAACGCCGGTCTGAGCCTCGCCGGGAAGGGCGAGCCCGCCATAATCGCCGACCTGCACCCTTTCTCGATCGAGCACTCAGTTCTACTGGAAGTCACCCCCCGGGAGTCCTCGATCTCCACTGCAGACGCTTCCGAGATCGGCGGAGCCGCTGCCTCCCACTCAAGTGGGCTGCGCCTCCTGGACAATGTCGAAGGCCGGGGAGAAGGAGGGCAGATCACGGCCGCCGACGTACGCGCCGTAGTCGACGCCCTGCTCTCGGAGGGCCTCTTCGTCCTCCTGGACCTGCCGCTCTCCCCTGCCGACCTTCTTCTGCAGGCGGCACCTCGATGCGCCCGCGTCCTTCTCGTGACGCCCGGAGATGCATCATCGCTGCGCAGCTCCCAGACCGCACTGACGATGTTGACGGGTGGCGGCCTTGCTGAAGACCGGGTTGATGTAGTCGTCGTCGGTGTTGCAGACAAGTCGGGCCCGGCCGATCTTCTTGCCAGGACCTCGCTGACAATACCGGCCAAGGCGAAGAGCGGCGACCCTGTCTTCGACGAGCTGGCCGAAACGCTGCGGAGCGCGGAGCAGTGAACAACCAGGGGAGGCGACTATGACGCCGGCCGAGCCCACCAAGACGGCAAGCCGCCCGGAACTGACCGACATCCTGCTCAACGCCGGATTGGTCGGGGGGGAGCAGCTGGAAGCGGCAGAAACCGCTCGCCTGGACGGCCAAAGCGTCACCGACGTCCTGGTCGCTCAGGGAGCAATCACCCCAAACGAGGTAGCAGTCGCCCTCAGCCTCCAGCTCAACCTGCCGCTGATCGAACTCAAGCGCCACTCCGTACAGCCGCACGCGATCGCCCTCGTACCGGAGGACATCGCCCGCCGCTACAACGCCGTCCCTCTCGACGTAATAGGCGACGAGCTGGTCGTCGTGATGGAGAACCCGCTCGACATCAAGGCCATTGAGGACATCACCATCAGCTCAGGCCTGCGCGTCCAGCCCGCCGTCGGCATTCGCGACGACATCCAAGATGCGCTCGACATGTCCTACCGGGCCCAGACCGAGATCGAGCGGCAGATCGAGCAGATCGCCCCTGCGCCTACACGCGCCCCCGAGGACGTGACTCTCACGCCCGAGGTGATCGCTGAGAGCCCGGTTGCCAAGGTAGTCGAGCTCATCCTCGGCCAAGCCGTGCGGGATCGGGCATCAGACGTGCACATCATACCAGATGAGGGCAAGCTCCGCGTACGCTACCGCATTGACGGCATCCTTCACGATTCCCTGAAGGCCCCGCTGTCGATCCATGGCCCGCTCGTGAGCCGAATCAAGGTCATGGCCGGGATGAACATCGCCGAGCGCCGCCGACCCCAGGATGGACAGTTCTCCTTCAACCCGGGCAACGGCGATGTGGATGTGCGAGTGGCGACGATCGATACAGTCGAAGGCGAGATGGCCGTGCTGCGCATCCTCGATAAGTCACTCTCACTGCTGGACCTGGACGATCTTGGCTTCCTTCCCCAAGCGATGGCCGCCTACCGGAGGCTTTACACGCTGCCGTTCGGCATGATCCTCGTCGCCGGGCCCACAGGCTCCGGCAAGACAACCACGCTCTACGCCACCATCAACCGGCTTGATCGGAACGAGTTCAACGTGATGACGATAGAGGACCCGATCGAGTACCAGTTCGATCGCGTCGCCCAGATCCAGGTGAACAGGCAGGCCGGCATCACATTCGCCGCAGGTCTACGGGCGATAATGCGTCTCGACCCCGACGTCATACTGGTCGGCGAGATCCGAGATCAAGAGACGGCCGAGATCGCCGTTCAGGCAGCGCTCACCGGCCACCTGGTCCTCTCCTCGATACACGCGAACGATGCCATCGGCGCTCTCTTCCGCCTGATCGATCTGGGCGTGGAGCCCTTTCTAGTCGTCTCCGCGCTGGTCGGCGTCGTCGCCCAGCGGCTGGTGCGCAGGGTCTGCGAGCATTGCGGCGCCAAGGCGGTGGTCTCCGAGCAGGAACGTCTGGCTTTCGAATCGGAGATGGGAACCGCGCCAAAGAACTTCAACATAGGGACGGGCTGCAACTTCTGCGCAGAGACCGGATTTCGCGGCCGCACCGGCGTGTTCGAGGTGCTCACGATATCGGAGGCAGTCCGCCGGATGCTGATGAAGGGCACCAGCGCGGAGGAGATCAAGCAGCAGGCGACGGCAGAGGGGCTGGTACCGATGCGCCGTGACGGCATGATCAAGGTCAAGGAGGGTATCACCACGCCCGGCGAGGTCGTGCGCAACGTCTTCACCATCCAGTAGCCAGCCCGGGGCACAGGTAGGCGGCAGCGCCGGGCGAGCCATCAGGAGGCAGGACACGAGACGAGGCCAATGAACTTCCGGTACGTGGCATTCGACAGCAACAACCGCCGCATCGAAGGCGATATCGAGGTAGTCAACGAGTCGGCGGCGGAACAAGCCCTTTGGGACAGGGGCCTCACCGTCGTCCAGCTGACCCCCGTTCAAGCCCGACCCAGCCTCGCCCAGCTCCTGCCGACTTTCTTCGGCGTCAAGCGCAGCGACCTGATAGTCTTCTCTCGACAGCTAGCCACGCTGATCTCCTCCGGCATAGGCATTCTGCCGGCCCTAAGGCTCCTTTCTGACCAGGTCCCCAGACAGGCTCTGCGAGATGTGCTGCACGAGGTCGCCGGCGACCTCGAACAGGGTCAGTCCTTCTCCAGTGCCCTTATGGCGCATCCCCTCGCCGTTCCCGACCTGTACAGCCGCACCATAACGGTGGGCGAGCGAAGCGGCAACCTCGAGGAATCGCTGCGCCAGCTGGCCGACTACTACGAGCGCCAGGCTGCCATGACCCGCAAGATGAGAGACGCCCTGGCCTACCCTGTGCTCGTGCTCGGCGTGGCCATCTTTGTCGTCGCCCTTATGCTCACAACGGCGCTGCCGCCTATGGTCCAGCTCTTCGAGTCCTTCGAGGCGGACCTGCCGCTGCCGACGCGCATACTCATCGGCTTCAGCGGCATAGCCAGCCAGTACGGAGTGTACGCTCTGCCACTCGGGCTTGTCCTCGCCGCATTCACGGCCTACTGGGCGAGCCAGCCATCAGGCCAGAGGCTGTGGGACAGACTGGTCCTGCGCATTCCGCTTGTAGGCCGACTCGTCATCGAGAGTCAACTCTCCCAGTTCACTCGCACCACCTCGGTTCTGATCAGCGCCGGGCTGCCGCTATCAGAGGTGATGGAGCTGGCGATTCAGACCACAGGGAACAGCATCGTTGCGGAGGCATTGGAGCGCGCCCGGGTAGCACTTCTTTCAGGACAAGGGCTCTCCGCGCCACTATCAGCTGAGGACATCTTCCCCCAGCTGGTCTCCCAGATGATACGCGTTGGGGAGGAGACGGGCACACTCGAGGCGAATCTGGAAACGCTAGCCGACTTCTACGAGGGAGAGGTCGACCGCTCCGTGCGCCTGCTGGCATCGCTTGCGGAGCCGGTGCTGACCCTCCTCGTTGGGGGGGTTGTGGGCTTCATAGCCGTCTCGCTGGTAGCGCCTATGTATTCGATAATGTCATCGATCAAGTAGCAGTTGAGGCGCGCGTGACAAGAAGAGCTGGATGCGGGTTGTGGCTGGTATGGATGGTAGTCGCGCTCTTCGGAGCGGAGTGGCTGTTGTTGGCAGTGGTCACCCAGTGGGTGCCCAAGGATTACCTGCCGCTGGCCGTGCTGACGATAGCTATTCTGACGATCATCGGCGCTTGCTTAGCAATCTATCTCCGAATGCAGCGGAGGCCGCGATGAGCAATCGACCTGGCCAAGCTCCCGCGAGCCGGGACTCCGGCGCATCGCTGGTGGAGGTCCTGGTCACGGTGGCCATAATCGCCATCGTGCTGGTCGTCTTTATCAGCGCGCTCTCGACCGGGTGCATCGGCGTCCGCGTATCCTCGCGGCGGACAACCGCCACCAACCTCGCCGCGGTCCAGCTGGAGAGCATCAAGTCCGAGGCGTATGACGCGGCTGGTGGGTACGGTATCGTGGATCGCCCCACCGACTACGGCATCGTCCTGACGACGAACGTGATCACAGCAGGGCTGCAGCAGGTCACGGTCACCGTCTCATACGACGGCGAGACACTGATCGAGCTGAGCGACTACAAGGTCTATAGATGACTGCCAGAGCCAGGCGCAGTGCATGGGCCTTACGCTGCCGGCGGGGCTTCACGCTGGTCGAGCTGCTGGTCGTCCTGGGTATTGTCGGCATTCTGATCGCTCTACTCGGCACTATCATCTACCAGATCATGAACATCCCCAGATGGGGAAACGCTCAGATGAACGTCGACAGCGACCTGCGCAACGCCGGGCTGTGGCTGATGCGGGACGGGAGCCAGAGCCAGGTGTTCACGGGAACAGCACCCTGCAATACGTTCGCCTTCGGTACCGGTCCCGAGCGCGGCCTCGAGTACACCTATACGTATACGGGGACCACCCTCACGCGCTCGGACGGGACCGAGTCGAACGCGGTGGCCCGTCGTCTCACTGGATTGGAGTGCCCGGCGGCCACTATCACGGGCACGGTCGTGCTCATGCTTACCGTGACCAGTGGCGACGTCTCGGCCAGCCAGGTCTTCACGGTCACAATGCGGGTGGACTAGGTACGCAGAACGGGGCAGAGCAAATGAGACCAGTAGCGCACTCAGAGCAGGGGCGGCCCAGGCATGGCAGCAAAGCCGAGGACGGGCAGACACTCGTGCTGGCACTGCTGGCACTGGCTCTGGGGGTCGTTCTGATAGCCGGCTTTCTGTACTACGTCTCTACCAGCCAGCGGGCCACTGAAGCGATTCGCGAGGAGATGATCGACCAGTACTCGGCCGATGCCGGAGCCGAGGACGCAATCTGGAAGCTCGCCAACCAGCCCGCTTTCCGCGACTCGCTGGTCAGCGGAACGCCGTATGTCTATACGATCAGTATCAACGGGCGGACTGTCACAATCATGGTCACCAAGGTGATCAGCCCATAGCGAGCGACACACAGCAGTTGGTGGAGCGGCAAGTGATTCGTCTGGCGAGAAGGTACACAGCCTACGTACAGGATAGCGGAGTGCCCTTCAGGTACGTCGCCGGCACGTTCCTCGTCTTCGTGACTCTCAGGAACTTCCTGGAGATCTTCTCGGACAGGACCCCGGTTTCGCTCCAGGTGCACATGCACTACTACCTGTTCCACATCTCCGCGGCGCTGGCCGTGACCCTCCTGTTCTCCCTGGCGACCCGAGAGCCGACAGAGAAGAGCGCCCGTATCGTCTTCTTCTCCTACTTCCTGGTCCTGCTCGCCCCTCTCTTCGACTTGCTGCTGAGCGGAGGCGCCGGCCACGACATCTCCTACCTTCTCCCCGGATATCACGACGACTTGCTGGCGCGCTACCTAACCTTCGGCGGCGGCTCCGAGGCCGGAGGCATCACGATCGGCCTCAAGCTTGAGGGGGTTGTGATCCTCTCCTGCTCCTACCTCTACTTCCGCGCCAAGGGCCTGAGCATCGCCCGGAGCCTGCTGTCGATCCTGGCAATCTACACCTGCGTGTTCGGCCTGGCGATGATCCCGTTCCTGATCGGGGTCCCGCTACAGGCCTTGGGCCTGCTGGAGTCCCTGGCTGACGAATCGCTCTTCGTCAAGGCGAACCTGCTCCTTGCCCTCGCCCTGCTGGTCCCCGTCGCCTGGCGCTGGAGCCGGGCCCTCTTCGCCGCCGTTGTCCGGAGCTTACGCCCATACCGGCTGGCGCATGCCCTGCTGATGCTCACGCTGGGGATTAGCCTCAGCGCTCACTTCGAGTGGACACAGAGTACGCCGTTCGACCTGCTGCTTGCTGGCGTCTCCGTCTTGTCCGCCTGCCTATTCGTCATCACGATTAGCGACATCCAGGACTCTCAGTCCGGTCACGCCGCCAAGCCAGAGGGCGCAAGAGCCAATGGCCAGCTGACGCTTGGCGCAGGGGCAGGCCTGCTTGCCCTCTTCTCTGCCGGCGTCGTGGCCTATGAACTCGCTTTCTTGACCCTGCTGGCTATGGGCCTATACTACCTCTACGCTACTCCACCGCTCAGGCTAAAACGGTCGGTCGTCATTTCCAAGCTGCCTATCGCGCTCGCCTCGCTGGCCTGCATGCTGATGGGGTACGTCTACGGCGGATCCGATATCCGCGAGATTCGCCCGCTCATCGTGCTCTGGTTCATGGTGCCCTTCGCCCTGGCCGCCAATCTGATCGACCTGAAAGACTACGACGAGGATAGCGAAGCGGGGATTCGCACACTCCCCGTTCGCTGGGGGCTCAGAAGAAGCCAGCAAGCGATAGGGGCCTTGGTGCTCGTGGCCTACGGGACGGCGCCGCATGCTTTCGGCAGCCCGCGCCTATTCTTGCCTGCCGTCGCCGCGGGAGGCGTCCAGTTCGGCCTGATTATGCGGCGCAGGTACCGCGAGCAGCAGGTCTTGGGCCTCTACCTGGTGAGCATTGGGGTGTTGGCGGCCGCAGGCGTACTGGTGATATCCTAGCCCATGACTAGAGAGAGACGTCGCAGGCTGGACAGGGCAGCACTGCCGCTTGTCGCCGGGATCATGGCGGTAGGGGCCTGGGCCCTCTTAGTCACGCCGGATGTGCTGGCAGACGACACCGGCTGGCTCAGCCCGTCCGCGAACGCCGCGGATTCTGGCGGAGATGGCAATGGCTTCGAGGTCAATCCCCAGAATGCCTACGCGAACGGGGGAGGCGCGGCGGCCAGCGTCAACAACGGGGCGCCGGGCGGATGGCTCTCGCCGGATGACCCCACCGATCTGCACCGCTACTACAACTACGGCTTCAGCGTCCCGGCTGGGGCCACGATCGAGGGGATCGAGGTACGGCTGGACTGGCGCCTGGATGGCAGCGGCGGAACGAACGAGATCCGCGTCGACCTGTCTTGGGACGGCGGGACGAGCTGGACCTCCTATCAGTCTGATGCGAGCGAGCCAACCTCGTGGACCACGGTCGTCCTCGGCGGAACGGCCGACTTGTGGGGCAGAAGCTGGACCTACGACGAGTTCAACAACGCCAACTTCCGCGTTCGAGTTCACTGCTACAGCGACCCTGTGGATCAGAGGGCTTTCTATCTCGATTGGGTGCCTGTGCGGGTTACATACTCCGCGGGGGTACCCGGCCAGGTCGCCGTCGAGAAGGGAGTCACCCCCCAGCTTTCTGAGTCGCCCGGGCAGGTGGTGACGTACACCTACGTGATCACGATCAGCAACGCGGGACCAAGCAATGTCAGCGTGCAACAAATCGTGGACACGCTTCCCGCCGGCTTCACGTACGTGACCACGACGGCCACGAGCGGCATTCGATTCCCGGACTCGATCGTCAGCGCCGGCTCAAGCGTGACCTGGTCGTACAACACGCCCTACCCCCGCATCAGCGCCGGGGCCTTCGCCACGCTGACCTTCGTGGCCACGTCGAGCAACAGCGTCGGCAGCTACTGCAACACCGTCGCCGTGACCTGCGGCGGGAGCATCGGCACCGTCACACAGAGCAACCTGGCCTGTGTCACCATCAGGTGGCCAACCTTCGATATCGAAGCAGAGGTTCTCGGGCTGAGGATCATCGTGCGCGTGCGGATCGAGAACGGCCAGCCTGTCATTCTCTCGTGGGAGATCATACCGTGAAGAAACGAACCAGGACCATCGTGGCTGTGGTGGGCGTGCTCGTGATCCTCATCGCCTACGGTGTGATAGTCGGTGCGATCATAGCCGAGCGAAACGAGCAGAGCGACCTCGAGGACAGCATCGCACCTCTCGAGACGGCCGTCGCGGCGGAGCGGGCAGGGGCGGATACCTTGCCGACTCGCCAGACCGAGCTTGCCAAGTTGGAAGCCGAGCTGCACGAGGCGCAGCTGGCCTTCCCCAGCGAGGTCGATTCGACAGAGGTCCTCGCCCACGTCGTGGCTACAGCCGCCGTCAACCGGGTCAATCTACGAGAGGTTCAGGCACAGGAGCCCATCACGACCGTTGTGGGAACCAGTGTCTACAGGATACTCCCTTACGACGTCGAGGTGGACGGTGAGCTAGAGGCTATTGCAGCCTTCCTGGTCGATCTGGAAGGCGGCCCCATCAGCACGCTCACGATCGACGAGATCAGCGTTCTCGCCCAGCCTACGCCTACGCCGACGCCCGGGCCTACCGGGGCTGGCCAGTCATTGCCAGGGACAGACCCGTTTCTGGAACAGGCCCCGGTTATCTACCGAGTCTCGCTCGAGCTGCGGGTCTTCGTGCGCCTGGCCGAGCCAGGCACGCCCGGCTCCGGCCCGGCCGCCACCCAGGTCTCGCCCCAGGAACGCATTCAGGAGCTCCAGGATCTCCTGGAGGAAGCGAGGCTGGAGGAGGACTGGGATAGAGCTATCAGCATCCTGATCGTGCTGCGCCAGATCGACCCTGCCGACGAGACGATCAACGATCAGCTTCTGGAGGCCTACTTGCTCGAAGGCGCTCGCCGCCTCGCGGCCGGTCAGTACGAGCAGGCTGCAGCGGACTACCGGGCTGCCCTGGCCATCGATCCGGACAACGAGGAGGCCATCGCTGCCTTGCGGTCGATGAACGCGCTAACCCCCTCGCCCACTCCCAGGCCGACCCGAACTCCGACCCCCACCCCATCAGAGCCGTGGGCCACTCGCTCCGCAGTGCCCTTCACCTGCGTGTACCAGCTGCAGAGCCCACCATACCCGAACTGGACAGGCGTGGCGGGCCGCGTGCAGACGCTGGCTGGAGAGCCGCTGCCTGGATTCTACATCGTGGTCGAATGCTGCCAGGGATGCGGCGAGACGACGGTGCAGGCCGGGGCCGACGCCAGCGTCAACGGGATATACGGCAGCACCGCCGCGTGGCAGCAGGCCTGTGACGCCACCAAGTACCAGGCGATGGAGATGCAGGTGAGGCTTCATGACTTCGTGCCGGACGACGAGGGGAACTACCCGGCCGTATCCGACCAGTTGGCGGTTGTCACCGGGGGCAGTGCTCCCACCTCCCTCGGATTTGTCACTTGCACGCAGAACTGGGAAGAGTGGCGCTAGCAGCGAGGAGACCGTTCATCATGGCGGATACGGCTGTGCTAACCCCACGTACATCGCCGGCCCCGCACGCCGCCCCGCCGGAATCGCCGGAGGACCACCGTGGCACTGCCTAAGACAGTCGCGATAGGAACGCTGAAGGGCGGCGTGGCCAAGACGACTACTTGCCTCTCGCTCGCAGCCGGGCTAGCCGAACTGGGAAAGAGCGTGCTGGCCATTGACCTCGATCCCCAGGCCCACTTGACGCTCTCGTTGGGGCTCGAGCCGAGAGAGATCGAGAAGACCGTGATGACCGCACTCCTCGGGGAAGCCGACATGGCGGAAGTCATCCAGGAGACCGACATGCCGCTCCTCCAGGCCGCGCCGGCAAGCGAGGATCTGGCGGTGCTGGAGCGCATTCTCTATACGCAGCAGGACTACGAGTACTACCTGAAGAAGGGACTGGAGAGCTTCAACCCCGGCCGCTACGACGCGGTCCTGATCGACACACCGCCTTCATTCGGCCCAATGACGCTCAACGCGCTCACAGCAGCCGACCTGCTGATCATCCCCACTCAATGCGAGTACTACGCCGGGCGCTCTCTCCATCGGGTGCTGGAGCTCGTCCGCCTCGTCCGGGGCCGGACCAACCCGGACCTCGTATACAGGGTCCTTATCACAATGTACGACCAGCGCAACCGCATCTCGACGATCATCCGCGAGCAGCTCGAGCGCGTCTTCAGCGACGCTCTGCTCGATACGATCATTGAGGTCGATACAAAGCTTCGCGAGAGCCCCGTCCTCGGACGCCCGGTCTTCCTCTACGCCCCGAATAGCCGAGGCGCCGAGCAGTACAGAGACCTAGCCCAGGAGCTGATCCACCGTGAATGGTAAAGAGCTCAAGGACCGCCTGGAAAACCTGTTCTCCCCGCGGGAAGCCTCTCCCTCGCTTGAGGCGCTATTCTCGAGCTTCGACTTCGGCGGCCCGAGCGAGATTCCCCAGCCCGGTCCGGTCCGTGAGGCGGCTCCTTCACCTGCCAGGGAGCCCGCTCGTGGCAAGAAGAGGAGAAAGCCGGGGCGGCCTCTCTTCCCGTCCCGGGCCCGAGTCACGTTGAGCCTGGAGCCGGGGGAGCTCCGCCTCCTCATCGCCAGGGGCCAGAGGGTCTCCTCCTGGGCCAGCGGGACGCTTGCAGTGGAAGTCCTTCGCGGAGGCGAGGTCGTCCAACCTGTCGCCTTTGGCCAGGCCGTGGCGGAGCTAGTAGACAAGGCAGGGGCACCGGGCCGCCGCTTGGTGGTCGCCCTGAGCGGACAGCGGTCACTCGTGCGCATCCTCACTCTGCCGGCCGTTCCGCCCGGAATGCTGGAGGAAGCTGTCCGGCGCGAAGCTCGGCGTGAGCTGCCGCTGCCGCTGGAGGAGCTCCACCTATCCTGGCAGCCTGTCAGCGAGACCGCCAGCAGCACGAGAGTCTTCACCATCGGCATTCCTCGCGAGGCGGTCGAGAACTGCGTCGCCGGCCTGGCTGCAGCCGGGCTGCGTGCTGTGGCCATGGATCTGAAGCCGCTCGCGCTCGTCCGAGCCGTCAACCGTGCTGACGTGATCGTGGCCGATCTGGAGCAGGAGACAGGCAGCGTAGTCCTGGTGCGCGACTTCGTGCCCCAGATCACTCGGTCCATCGCCCTTCCAGGAGCGTCCGAACAGTCGGTGGCGGAGCGCGCGGAGCACCTGGCGGGGGAGATCGAGCGCACGCTCGAGTTCTACGGCTCCACGGCAGGCGCCGGCCTGGCCAGCTGGTCACCCGCTGTATGCCTTGCGGGAGCGCTGGCCGAGGAGGATGAGGTCGTCTCTCGTATCGCCAGCCAGTGGTCTCTCGTCGACCCGTCCCCGCCGATCCCGCTGCCGCCAGACTTGCCGGTGTCTCGCTACCTGGTCAATGTCGGGCTGGCCGTTAAGCGACTGAGATAACAAGGAGCAGCTGTCACATGGTCCAATCCCAACCGCCGGACGTCAATGTGCTCCCTGTGGGCTATCGTCCTCGTAGGCTGACTGCCCGGACGGTCGTGGCTGCCGTCGCCCTAACTGTGCTGGTAGCAGGACTGATTCCGCTCTATGCCGCGCTAATCGACCATAAGAAGCAGACGGGCCGTGTCGCAGACCGCCTGTCGGTCGTCCAAGGCGCCCTGGCAGCCTACCAGGGCCAGCAGGCGGGCTTGCTGGAAACGGAGGAGCGCATATCCGAGGTTCAGTCTGAGATAGCAGGGCTTACTGAGGAGTTCGGAGCCATCGGTCAGGAGCGTGCTCCCCGTGCGGACAGCGTGGAGGCCGCCGTTGCCTACCTCGTGCCGAGGGTGCAGATCCAGAGCATCGTCCAGATGGGTAACCTGGTAGTGGTAACCGGCGAAGCGGGCAGCCAGGCGTTGGTGCTCGACTACTCCGGCGCTCTGCTGTCGAGTGGGGAGTTTGTCAACGTGCGCATCCTCTCGATGGTCAACGCCGACCCCTTGGGGATCGCCCCGGACGTGACCTTCTCCGTCGCCCTGGAGGGGTAATGCCCATCGCTGCCCCCCTCTTGCTGCCGCTGTGGGTTCTTCTCGGCATGGCGGTGGGCAGCTTCATCAACGCTGCGGCGGATCGCATCCCCGCGCGCCAATCGCTCCTCTCGCCGCCATCCCACTGCGAGGCATGCGGCCGGCGGCTTGGGCCGGCCGAGCTGGTGCCCGTATTGAGCTACCTGATCCTGCGCGGCCGCTGCCGCAACTGCGGGGCATCTATTGGGGTGCGCACCCTCTTCGTAGAGATTGCCACCGGCCTCCTCTTCGGCCTGGCCGCCTACGTGGTTATGCCCGCTGAGGCAGCCGAATGGCTGTCGCTGCTCCTGATTTCATACTACCTGGCAACCCTCATCCTGGTCACGATCGCCGACCTGGAGCACGGCCTAGTACCGAACAGGGCCGTCGTTCCCGGCATCGGGGCGGCCCTGCTGGGGGCGACGGTAGCCGGATGGCCCGATGGCCTCTACGACGCATTGGGCGGCCTGATCGGTGCGGGAGTGATCGCGTTGATCATCCTGCTGGTGCCCGCCGGCATGGGCTGGGGTGACGCGAAGCTGGCCGGCTTCATCGGGCTCATCACCGGACTGCCGGGTATCCTCTTCGCCCTGTTCATCGCTTTCGTCTCGGGCGGGCTGGTAGCGGCCGCTCTTATGGCCAGCGGAAAGCGGAGGCGCGGCGACACCATCCCGCTGGGGCCGTTCCTGGCGCTAGGCGGGGCCGCCACACTCCTCTGTGGGGAGCAGATGGAGGTTGCGTTCCACGTGCTCGCGGGTGGATGAGGAGACAGCACGATGATCAAACCTGAGGAGTTGCTCAAGGGCACCGTAGACCGCGACGCTTCCGACCTCCATCTCAAGGCTGGCAGCGTGCCGGTGCTGCGCATCCACGGCGAGCTCGTGCCCCAGAGCGACTGGCCGGCGCCCGATGAAGGAGACTTGGAGAAGATCTTAGGCTGGCTCACGGACGAGGCCAAACGAGAGGCCTTCGAGCGGGATTGCGAACTCGACTTCGCCTACGACCTGGCGGATGTGGCCCGCTTCCGGGTCAACGCCGCCAGGCAGAAGGGGTCACTCTATCTCACCCTGCGGGCTATCCGCCTCCAGGTGCCGACGCTGGCCGAGCTAGGCCTGCCGGATGCGTGCGCCAAGCTGGTGATGCTCCCCCGGGGGCTGGTGTTGGTCACCGGACCGGCCGGCTCCGGCAAATCGAGCACGGTCGCTGCTATGATCGACCACGTCAATCGGACCACTGGCCGCCGCATCGTCACCATCGAGGAGCCGATCGAGTTCCTGTTCGAGGACCGGCAAAGCGTGATCACTCAACGCCAGGTGGGCTCGGATACCCGGTCTTTCGCCGAGGCTCTGAAGCACGTCCTATGGCAGGACCCCGACCTGATCATGGTCGGCGAGATGCGCGATCTGGCAACAATCTCCGCCACGCTGACGGCGGCGGAGACCGGCCACCTCGTCCTGGCCACGCTGCACACGCCCAGCGCACCCGAATCGGTTGACCGCATTGTAGACGTGTTCCCCTCTGATCAGCAGCCGCAGGTGCGGGCCCAGCTATCGATGACGCTGGCGGGGGTGATCTCCCAGCGACTGGTGAGGCGGGCAGACGGCGCAGGGCGCGTGGCGGCCTGCGAGATCCTGGTGGGCACCCCGGCGGTGAGGAACCTGATCCGGGAGGCAAAGACGCCGCAGATGGTCAGCGCCATGCAGACCGGGCGGGAGCACGGCATGGTGACGCTCGATCAGGCCCTGCGCGACCTCTGCCGCAGCCATTTGATCACGCTCGAAGCCGCGCTGGCCCACGTGGCCGACCCGGACGCCTTCAAGAAGCTGCTGCAGGCGTGAGCACGAGGCAGAACCCCCGTACCCCACCCCGCATGACATAACCGCGTTAACTTAACCGTAACCTGGACGCAACACCAAACTGTTGACCGCGGCTGTGCGTTCGTCTATACTAGTCCATAGTATTGGCCGGCAATCATCAGACCCCTGCACTTGGGAAGGAGGCATGTGATGAGAAGCGAAGGTGGTTTCACGTTGATCGAGCTGCTTGTCGTCATCGCCATTCTGGCCGTGCTGTTCGGCCTCACGGCGCTGATGCTCACGGGCGTGGGCGACGAGGCGACCGCGGAGGCGGCGAAGGCGGAGGGGGACATCGTCCAGACGGCGCTCGACATCTGCTACACACTTGCGAGCTGCGACGACCCGAATCCCACCGGATGCACCCAGCCAGGACCGGGCAGCGCCAACTTCGGCGCCTACCTGCGACGCAGCTCCCGCTTCAACATGGGCTGGGATAGCGGCCTGACTGTGACCGGTGTCTTCGCTGAGAGCGACACCACCTGCACGGGCGCGGCGCTCTGGCCGTAGCCTTCAGTAACAGCACTTGTCTAAGTAGGAGCGCTCGCGCCGGTCTGGCCATCGCCGGCCGGCGCAGCGATCGCTACCAGCGCCGAGACCGACGAACCGGGCGCGTTCGGTCTTCGGCGCGATGTAAGACCAGGGGGACACCCTCCTGATGAGCCTCGGAGGTCAACCAGCCTCCGAGGTTCGTTCTGTGCCTCTTGCCCTGCCAGCGTCGCCGCCGTATAATCGAGTGCGTGGACAGGGAGACCGCCGCAGCGCACCTGCCGCCTTCCGTATCGGCCGTGCGCCGCGCAGCCGAGGTAGCGCTGGAGGCCTGCTGGCTCGCGGCCGTGCTCCTGGTGCCGCTGGCGGTCAACCCCTGGGGGTTCAACTACGAGCTCCCGAAGGTCACCCTCTTCCGCGGCCTGACGCTGCTGATGGTCGCAGCCCACCTTCTGCTCCTGGCGTGGTCAAGTCCTCCCAGTGTTCGTCGTTGGCTGCAGCAGCCCCTCGTCCGGCCCATTCTCTTGGTCGCCCTCGTGCTCATTCTTTGTCTGGCCGCCTCTATCTCGCCGCGGGTCAGCCTGTGGGGCACCTCCTACCGCCAGCAGGGCACCTACCTCTTCGCCTGCTTCCTTGCGTGGACGCTGATAGTCACCAGCCGCCTCCGCTCGGCCGGCCAGCGGCGCCGCCTGGCTACGACAATCGTCCTAGCTGGCACGCTCGTCGCCCTCACCCCCTTCGCCGAAGCGGCACGCTGGGGGGAGAACCTCCTCTCGTGGCGACCCGGCGGCAGCCTGGGCAACCCGATCTTCCTCGGCGCCTACCTGATCATGGCCCTGCCCTTCACCCTGGCAGCGCTGGTCGAATCGGTCGGTGCCAGACCCCGTAGGACATTCAGCGTCGCCTCGGGCGCAATCGCGCTCGTCCTACAGCTGTTGGCCCTGCTCCTCACCCAGAGCCGCGGCCCCTGGCTGGGCGCCCTGGCCGGGCTGGCGGTCTTCGCCGCGCTGATACTCTGGCGCCAGCACCGCCGTCTCGTCATCGGCGGACTCGTCCTAGGTTTGGCTGCCGCAGTTGCCCTTTTCGCGGGGCTCAACTTCGGCCTCTCACCCTCATCACCTCTCGCCAGCTTGCCGTACGTGGAGAGAATCGTGCTCGCCGAGGGCCTCGAGGGGGGCACCGTCCGCGTTCGTCTCGTCCTCTGGGAGGCGGCGGCCGGAGTGGTTTCCACCTGGCCGGAGGTCGGCCTGGAGGCGGACCCACTCGAAGTGGTGCGGCCGCTGGTGGGGTACGGTCCGGACACGGCCTCCATCGTCTACACCTATGCCTACCCGCCCGAGCTGGCGCACATCGAGGACCCCGGCGCCATCTGGGATCGGGCCCACAACGAGACGCTCGACCTCCTGACGATGACCGGCTGGCTGGGGATAGCGGCGGCGGCCGTCCTCGCGCTCTCGTCTGCACGGCGTGGCCTCGATCTTTGGCAGAGGGAGTCCGACCCGATCGGCCGGGCCTGGGCTGCCGCCCCGCTGGCCGCGCTGCTCGCCCACGCCGTCGAGGCCCAGTTCGCTTTCTCGCTAACTGCAGTGACAATGATGACCTGGCTCTGCGTGGCGTGGCTCGCCGCACCGGCCCCGCTGACAGCGGCCGCAGGCCGGGGCACGGCGCGCGAGAGCGCGACCCAGCCCCTCTTGTGCGGCCGCTGGCGCATCTATGCGATCATCGCCGCCGCTCTGCTGACCGCCCTCGCCCTACGGCTGGAGGGCGGGCTGATCTGGGCGGACACGCTTCTGGCCCAGGGTCGCTCGCTGGATAGGGCCGGTGATTGGCGCCAGAGCATCGCCGCCTACGACCGGGCCCTGGCCATGGTGCCCTGGCAATCGAGCGCCCAGCAGCTCTACGCGGAGACGCTGTACAACCTGGCCCGCGCTCTCCCACCCGGCGAGATAGACACGAAGGCCGGTCTGCTGGAGAAGGCGGCGGACTCGCTGTCGCGGGCGATCGAGCTAGAGCCACTTGAGCTCGAGCACTACGCTAACAGCGGCGTTCTGCACGCCTACTGGAGCGAGGCGGTGGATGCGAGCCACCTGGATGCCGCCGTCGACTACTACGAGCTCGCCTTCCGGCTGGCACCCACCAGGGCGGGCCTCCGTCTCGACCTGGGCCACGTCTACCACAACAACGGGCGCTACGACCTGGCGCTCCAGCAATACGGGGCTGCCCTGGAGATCGACCCCCAGCTGGCCCAGGCCCACTACGACTCCGGCCTGGCCTGGCTGGCGCTCGACGAGATCGACGAAGCCCGGGCAGCGTTCCAGGCCGCGCTCGATCTGGCGCCGGGCTGTGAGACGTGCAGGCAGGCTCTGGCGGAGCTAACAGAGTAGAGGGTCTCCGGCCCACCGGGCTCGTGGCGCCCGCAGACGCGGCCCAGAAGCCTGCGGATAGAGAAAGACCCCTCGCGACGTCGCGAGGGGTCTCTGTTGCTGCTGTACTAAGAGCCGGTCTAGTACTCCGGCATCGGCGGCCCGCCTGGCGGGGCCTTCTCTTCCTCGGGCAGCTCGGTGACGAGAGCCTCGGTCGAGAGGATCATAGCCGCTATCGAGGCCGCGTTGGAGAGCGCCCCCTTCGTCACCTTGGCCGGGTCGATGATGCCCGCCTCGACCATGTCGACGAACTCGCTCGACATCACGTTGTAGCCGATGTTCTTGTTGTCCTTCTCGTTCTGCATGCGACGCACGGACTCCAGGATCACCGCTCCGTCGTTGCCGGCGTTCTCGGCGATCTTGCGCATCGGCATCTCCAGCGCCGTGCCCAGGATCTTGACGCCGGTCTGCTCATCTGCATAGTCCATCTTCACCTTCTTCAAGGCGGGGATGGCGTTGATCAGAGCTACGCCGCCGCCGGCCACGATGCCCTCCTCTACGGCCGCCCGGGTCGCCGAGAGAGCGTCCTCCACACGGTGCTTCTTCTCCTTCAGTTCGGTCTCCGTGGCAGCCCCGACGCGAATGATGGCCACACCACCGGCCAGCTTCGCCAAGCGCTCCTGGAGCTTCTCCCGGTCGTAGTCGGAGGTCGACTTCTCGATCTCCACCTTGATCTGTTCCATGCGGCCCTTGATGTCCGCAGTCTTGCCCCGGCCGCCAACGACCGTCGTATCGTCCTTGCTGGCGATGACCTTGTCCGCCCGGCCCAGGTCTTCGATGGTCACGCCGTCCAGCTTGCGCCCCTCCTCCTCGGTGATGACGTTCCCACCGGTCAGAACGGCCACGTCCCGCAGCATCTGCTTGCGGCGATCACCAAAGCCGGGCGCCTTGATGGCCAGGCAATTGAGCATGCCGCGGAGCTTGTTCAGCACCAACGTAGCCAGCGCCTCGCCGTCGATGTCCTCGGCCAGCACGACCAAGTTGCGCTCACCCTTCTGGACCAGCTTCTCCAGAATCGGCACCAAGTCCTGGGCAGCGGAGATCTTCTTGTCGTGGATCAGGATGTAGGGCTCCTCGATTACCGCTTCCATCGACTCGGGGCTGGTAATGAAGTAGGGGGAGATGTAGCCGCGGTCGAACTGCATACCCTCGACATACTCGGTCTCGAACTCCAGACCCTTGCTCTCCTCAACGGTGATGACGCCATCCTTGCCGACCTTGTCCATCACCTCGGCGATCAGCTCGCCGATCTCCCGGTCCTGTGCGGAGATGGCCGCCACGTTGGCGATCTCATCCTTGCTCGTCAGATCGATCGCCTGCTTGGATATCGCCTGCACCACAGCCTCCGCGCCCGCCAGAATCCCCCGCTTCAACAGCATGGAGTTGGCCCCGGCGGCAACGTTCTTCATCCCCTCAGTGATTATCGTGTACGCCAGGAGCGTCGCTGTGGTCGTGCCGTCTCCGGCAATGTCGTTCGTCTTCGTGGCCGCCTCTTTGAGAAGCTGGGCACCCATGTTCTCGAAGTGGTTCTCCAGCTCGATCTCTTTGGCCACGGTCACGCCGTCGTGGGTGATGGTCGGCGCGCCCCACTTCTTGTCCAGCGCCACGTTGCGCCCCTTCGGCCCCAGCGTGGTGACGACTCCATTGGCGAGCGTGTCGATCCCGCGCTTGAGCGAGCGGCGGGCCTCCTCGCCGAATAGTAGCTGCTTTGCCATCTCATATCCTCCTCAAAATGGATCAGAATCAGTAGTAGTGATCAAGCCAGAATGGCGAGAATGTCGCTTTCCCGCATGAACAGGATCTCTTTGCCATCCTCGGTCTTGTACGTCGTTCCCGAGTACTTGGCAAAGACGACGGTATCGCCCTCCTTGACCTCCATCGGGATCCGCTCGCCGTCATCATCGATGCGACCCTGTCCCACGGCGAGCACTTTGCCCTGCTGAGGCTTCTCCTTGGCCGTATCGGGCAGGACTAGCTGGCCGCCGGCGAACGTCTGCACCTCTTCATCGAGCGGCTCGACCACTACCCGATCTCCCAGCGGCCTGATATTCAATCCCATCTTCGTTCCTCCTGACAGTATTGTGAATTGACCGCGGCGCTACTAGCAATACAAACCGGAACCGCCTTAGCACTCCTCCCGCCAGAGTGCTAAGGCAAGCGATATGATACCACAAATGGGGAGGGGTGTCAAGAGGTATAGGTGCCCGCGCACGGGCTGCCCCGGCCAGCACCCCGAGGCTAGTCGTCCAGAGGAGCGGATGGCCTGCCGCCCAGCCAATCGGCGACGAAGGCCTCGATATCCTCCACCGTCGACTCAGTCACGTCAAACCAGTGGATCGAGGGGTCTTCCAGGCGAAACCAGTTATGCTGACGCCTGATGAAGCTGCGGGTCGCCCGCCTGATCTCCGCCGCCACGTCCTCGAGCCCGCCTCCCTCCTCGCAGAACGGCCTGAACTGGGCGTAGCCCAGGCCGGACATCGCCGGAAGGTCCCAGCCGTACCCTTCCGCGAGAAGGCGGCGCACCTCCTGCTCCAGCCCGCCCGCCAGCATCGCCTCGATCCGCCCGTCAGCTCGGGCGTAGAGCTTGGTGCGCGGCATTGTCAGCCCGATCTGCAGCACGCGGTAGCCGGGCGGTCGCTTCCTCTGCTGTTCGGAGATGGGCCGGCCGGTAATCAGGCACACCTCCAGGGCGCGGACGACGCGCCGCACGTTCCTGGGATCGATCCTCCGTGCGGCTGCCAGGTCGATCTCGGCCAGGCGAGCGTGCAGCGCCCGTGCCCCCTCCCGCTCCGCCTCGGCCTCCAGGTCCCGCCGCAGCAAGGGGTCCGGCTTCACGCGGGGAATCGTCCACCCCTCGAGCAGGGCCCGGACGTACTGCCCACTCCCGCCCACGAGCAGAGCGACCCTGCCCCTGGCGTGAATGCCTTCTATCGCCTCCCGCGCCATCCTCAGGTATTCGGCCAATCCGACCGTTTCGTCCGGGTCGGCGATATCGACCAGGTGATGGGGAATCCGCGCCCTCTCCTCAGGCGCCGGCTTGGCAGTGCCGATATCCATCCCCCGATAGAAGAGTCGCGAATCGGCGGACACGACCTCGCCGCCCAGCGACTCCGCCAGCCGGATCGAGAGCGCGGTCTTCCCCACCGCAGTCGGGCCGACCACCGCTACCAGCGCCCCATTACCAGAGATTGTCATACACGTCGAGCCGCAGCAAGCGGCCCCCTGGGCCCAGCTCGATCGCCACCAGGCCTAGCCGCCAGTCAACGTCCACCAGGTCGTGCTCGGCCAGGTACGTTTCCGCCACCTCGCCCATCCGCTCCTGCTTCTCCTGGGTGACGGATTCCTCAGGCGTCCCGAACTCCCGCCCGCGGCGGGTTCTCACCTCGAAGAAGAACCAGACACCGCCCTGCTGCGCCACCAGGTCAACCTCACCCGTCTGGCAGCGCCAGTTGCGCTCCACGATCGCATAGCCCTGCCGTTCGAGCTCGTTCGCGGCCATATTCTCACCGCGGCGGCCCAGCCGCACCCGCCTACCCCTCAAGTAGATGCTCCTGGTGCTTTCTCTCGGGAAACAGCCTCGAACACTGGGCACTCGGACCTGAGAACACAGACGTCGTGTTCGGGACCGCGCGCGTGACAGATGTCGCGTCCTAGTTCGATCAGGTTGATGTGCAGCGGGTAGTAGATCTCGGGCGGCACCATCTCCTCCAGCATCTGATGCGCCTTCTCCCGGCTCGTTCCGCCCGGCAGCAGGCCCAATCGACTGCTCACGCGGTGCACGTGGGTATCGACCGGGAACGCCGGCATATCCAGCGCGAAGAGGAGGACGATGGCCGCCGTCTTGGGCCCCACGCCGGGGATCGCCAGCAGCCACTGCCGCGCCTCCTCAAGCGGCAGCTCAGCCAGGAAGTCAAGCTCGAGCGCTCCCCGCTCGGCGGTGATCAATCGCAAGGCTTCCTGGATCCTCGGCGCCTTGGTGGGGCCCAGACCGGCCGGCTGGATCGCTTCCAGCACGTCTTCGAGCCGCGCGTCCCGCACCTGCTCCCAGCCGGGGAATCGCTCCCTCAGTTGGGCCAGCGCCCGATCGCGATTAGTGTCGCTGGTGTTCTGCGAGAGAATGGTAGACACGAGTGTCGCCAGCGGGTCGTGGGCGCGGCGGGGTGGATCGCCATACTCGTCAAGCAACAGGCGATGAATGCGGAGAACGCGATCGTCGTCTGACATTGCCCTGCCCTACCGCTGCGGCCCATCCCGCCCCCTGGCAAGATCGGCAGCGGCATTATAGCATGCCGCAATGGCCCAACAAGAGCCGCTCGCGGTCCTGAGGACGCGCCGAGGCCCACGTACCACGCAGCGCTGGCTTGACTAATGGCAGCGTCTCGCTATAATACGCTCTAGCACCTTCGGGGCAGGGTGGAATTCCCGACCGGCGGTAGGGCAGGCTTCGAAGTGCCTGCCAAGCCCGCGAGCCGCGCAAGCGGCCGATCCGGTGGAGGCGGCGATAGCGCCCATACCGGAGCCGACGGTAAGAGTCCGGAAGAGAGAAGGTGAGCAACCGAGCAGCCGAAAGCAGGTTGCCTGAGCGCGGTCTCACACCCCGAGTGCCCTCCGGTCTTCGGGGTGCATTGGTCTAGGCGCACTCTGCCCCACAGGTGTATGCTGATACTCTGTGGGGCTTTCTGTACTTGGGAGCCGAGATGAACCGCCGAGATCGACCGCTTCGAAGGGCAGCAGTTCTGCTGCCCAGCATTGCACTCTTCCTCGCAGCCTGGGCTGGCGTCGTAGCTCTGGCTGACTACCCGCCCTTCATCCTGCCCTCGCCAGCCGACGTGGCGGTACGCCTGGTGCAGGTGATCGAGGACGCCAGCCTGCTGTTCCATACTTCTGTCACCCTGATAGAGGTGCTGGCCGGGCTGGCGATCGGAGCCCTATTGGCCACGCTGCTCGGCTACGGGCTGGCCCACTCCCGCCTGGCCGAGCGGATACTCACGCCGTACATCGTCGCCACTCAATCGATGCCCACAGTCGCCATCGCCCCGCTGCTGGTCATCTGGTTTGGAACGGGACTCCTGTCAAAGGTCGTAGTGTGCGCCTTGATCGTCTTCTTCCCGATTCTGATCAACACCGTCACCGGCATCCGCTCGGTCGACGGGCGCCTGCGCGACCTAATGCGCGGGCTTGAGGCCAGCCGCTGGCAGACGATCTGGCTTCTCGAGGTCCCAGCGGCACTGCCGGTGCTGCTTGGCGGGCTGAAGGTGGGCGCCACGCTCGCCGTCATCGGGGCGGTCGTCGGCGAGTTCGTGGCCTCGAGCAGAGGTCTCGGCTACCTGCTCAAGCAGGGCCAGCAGTTGTACGATACCCCTCTCATCTTCGTCGCCCTCACCACACTCATTGTGCTGGCCCAGCTCCTATACGGCGCTGTGGCGCTCGCAGAGCGGGCGCTGCTCCGTTGGCGCCGAGAGACATCATCAGGAGGTGCGTCGTGAGTTCTCTACGGAAGGCATTACTGGCTACGGTAGTTCTGGCCAGCCTGGCAGGCTGCGATTCTGAGGATGGCCGCGCGCCCGAGCTGACCACTATCCGCGTCCCGATGGGCTACGTAGCCAGCGTTCAGTTCGCTCCATGGTACGTGGCTGTGGAGAAGGGCTACTTCGCCGACGAGGGGATAGAGATCCAGTTCGACTACAGCTGGGAGACTAACGGCGTGCGCCTGGTTGGGGCCGGCGAGCTGCCCTTCGCCGTTGCCAGCGGCGATCAGGTGCTCCTGGCCCGCGCACAGGGGCTGCCCATAGTCAGTGTGGCCAACTGGTGGCGCCGCTTCCCCGTGGCCGTCATAGCCCTCGAGGAGAGCGGAATCACCGTGCCGAGCGACCTTGCCGGCCGGCCGGTCGGCATTCCAGAGACCTTCGGAGCCAGCTACATCGGCTGGCGCGCTATCGGTAGCTGTGTGGGCATCGGCGATGATGACGTTCAGCTCGAGATCATCGGCTACACCCAGGTAGCCAGCCTGATCGAAGGCCTCGTCGACGCGGCCGTTGTCTACGCCAACAACGAGCCGATCCAGCTGGCGCAGAGAGGGTACGGCGTGGTCTCCTTCGCCGTGGCCGATTACGCCGGCCTGGTCTCCAACGGCATCATCACCAACGAGGAGACGGTGCAGGATGACCCCGAGCTGATCCAGGCGTTCGTGCGCGCCTTCGTCCGTGGCCTGAGCGACACGCTTGCCGACCCGGATGCGGCCTTCGATATCTGCCGCGACTACGTCGAAGGCCTGGATGCGAACGAGGGAATACAGAGAGCGGTCTTCGACGCCACCCTCGAGTACTGGCGAGGCGATCCGCTCTGCGAGTCCGATCTACCCGCGTGGGAAGAGACGGCTGCAACGATGGTTGAGGCAGGGCTTCTCTCCACTGAGGTGGATGTGGAGGAATGCTTCAGCAACGCTTTCCTGCCCTAGGGAGTCCGCAAGTGGGCGAACCGCTGCTGTCAGTAGATGGACTGAGGATGGACTATCCCCAGCCCAACGGGGCACTGGCCGTGCTCGCCGGCCTGTCGTTCAGCGTGGCTGAGGGGGAGTTCCTCTGCATTGTCGGCCCTTCTGGATATGGGAAGACGACACTTCTGAGGCTGCTGGCGGGGCTGGAGAGACCCGCCGCCGGCAGCATTCGCCTGGCCGGCCTGGATGTAGACCGGCCAAGTCGCGATGTGGGCATAGTCTTCCAGCAGCCGACACTGATGGACTGGAGGACGGTGGAGGACAACGTTGCCCTTCCGCTTGAGGTAGCAGGAACTGGGAAGACCAAGGCCCGCGAACGTGCCCGCTCGCTCTTGGAACTGGTGGGCCTGGCCGGCTTCGAGGACTACTACCCCGCCCAGCTATCGGGCGGGATGGCCCAGCGGGCCGCGCTGGCCCGCGCCTTGGTGCACGACCCCAAGCTGCTGCTCCTCGACGAGCCGTTCGGCTCGCTGGACGCGCTCACCAGAGAGCGTATGGGCGCAGAGCTGCTCCGGATCTGGGAGAGCAGCCGCAAGACGGTGGTCCTCGTAACCCACTCGGTTCCAGAAGCAGTCTTCCTTGCCGATCGCGTGCTGGTGCTCGGCACGAGGCCGGCCCTCTTCATTTCCGAGATCAAGGTAGATCTTCCGCGTCCGCGCGACGCCGAGCTGCTCGGATCACCCCGGCTGGCCACCATCGCTCGCTGCGTGCGAGATGCGCTAGCCAGGGCAGCCGCTGCCAGCCCCCCTGGTGCGGGCACGGCGCCGGACACAGAGTGCTAGCCACCGCACCCGAGCGTTGCGCCTTTGCAGCAACGATGCTAGAATAGCCCGCCGTAGATCTCAACAGAGGAGCGAACAATGAGCGATCAGCCCCGTCCCCGTGGCCTGTACTTCGAGGAGTTCGAGGACGGATACGAGGCAGAGACGGCCGCGCGCACCGTGACCGAAGCAGACGTGGTACTCTTCGCAGGCCTGTCCGGCGACTACAATCCCCTGCACACAGACTCCGAGTTCGCCAGGGGAACTCTGTTCAAGGAAAGGATCGCCCACGGGCTGCTGGGGCTCTCCATCGCCAGCGGCCTGGCCAACCGCTTGGGCTTCGCCGATGGCACCGCTCAGGCGCTCACGGGCATGGAGTGGAAGTTCCGCGGCCCGATCATGTTCGGCGACACGATCCGGGCCCGGATTGCGGTCAGGAAGAAGAAGGAGATGAAGCAGCTGGGCGGGGGATTCGTCTTCTTCGACGTCACGCTGCTGAACCAGAAGGATGAGGTAGTCCAGAAGGGGACGTGGACCCTGCTGATCAGCAGCGCCCCCTAGCACGGACCGCCCATGCGATCGAAGAGGGCCCTAGGCGGGGCGCTGATTGCCCTGCTGCTCGCCACTGTGGTGGCAGCTTCGCTTTCGGCTTGCAGCATTCTCCCCACCCCTACGCCGACGCGCACACCACGGCCCACGGCTACGCCTACGCCATCGCCCTCACCCACTCCCGCCTGGCCTCTCAGCATATTCGTGCCCCAGAGCCTTCCGGCTGAGGTCGCCGCCGAGCTGGAGGCAGCCATCGAGCAGCAGCCCTCCCTCTTCACCCGCGCCCCTTCCGATGAAGAGGCGGACATCCAGCTGGTCTACGGCTCAGGGGATGCAACCGCAGAGCTGGTGCAGTGGGTCTACGCCGTCGTGGCTCCGTTTCCCACCCTGGTCGACGAAGTGGCCTGGAGCGACATCACGGACAGCTGGGCCGGCGATTCGAGTGGGCCCTTCTCGGGGCGGCCTCTTCTGCTCGACGCCGAGACGCTCACAGCTCTCTCACCACTCCTAGGAGCACCTGGTGGCGGAGTGAAAGTTGTCGCCCCCGAGCAGATGATCGACGAGGCGTGGGCCGCCCGCCCTTCCTGGGCCATCGTGCCCTTCGACCGCCTGGATCCCAGATGGAAGGTCCTGCGCGTGGCGGGCCTCTCTCCGCTCCAAAGAAACCTGGATCTATTCGCCTATCCGCTAGTCCTGCACGCCGGCCTGGCGGGCGCGGGGCACGGCGTGTCCGCGCTTCAAAATAGCCTCGATGCGCCTCTGACCAATCGCGATGAGGCCCGGATGACGGTGGTAATGATGACCGGCGTCACAGCACTAGCTCGCAGCACTGCATGCACCATGGACCGCGAGAGTGTGAGATACCCCGCCGAGTACGTGCTCGACTGGCTGCTGGAGCCGGATATCACTCACATCAGCAACGAGGTTTCTTTCGCCGAGAGCTGCATCCCGGTTTGCAGAAGCACGCTGGTCCTATGCTCCAGGCCAAGCTACATCGAGCTTCTCGAGTACATCGATGTCGACGTGGTCGAGCTCACCGGCAACCACCTGGTCGACTGGGGCGAGGACGCCATGCTCCTCTCACTGCAGATGTACGACGATCGCGCCATCCCCTACTTCGGCGGCGGAGCGGACCTGGCTCGGGCCCGGCAGCCGCTGACCCTCACTGCTGGCATTCACACTTTCGCCTTCGCCGGCTGCAACTGCAACCCCCTGGGCCCGCCCCAGCAGTGGGCAACTGAGGACAGCCCTGGCGCGGCGCCCTGCGACGCCAACATGGTAGGCGAGCAACTGGGCCCTGTGGTTCGCGAGCTAGCCGACAGCGGCTATCTGCCGATCGTCACCCTGCAGCACTATGAGGTGGAGAGCTACGCGCCCATCTCCTCCCAGCAGGCCGATTCTCGAGCCCTGGCCGAGGCCGGAGCGGCCATCGTCAGCGGCAGTCAGGCCCACCAACCCCAGGGCTTCGAGTTCTACGCCGGCAGCTTCATCCACTACGGCCTGGGCAACCTCTTCTTCGATCAGATGGACTGGCTGGAGACACGTCAGGAGTTCATGGACCGCCACGTCTTCTACGACGGGCGGCACATCAGCACGGAGCTGTTGACCGCAATGCTGGAGGACTACTCACGGCCGCGGCCAATGACGGCCGATGAGCGCAAGGCCCTTCTAGCAGTTGCCTTCGCCGCCAGTGGCTGGTAGGAGCGTGTCTATGGCCGATCCAACCGACAAGATCGAAGGCCCGGCAGCCCGCGAGTTCGGCTCGATGCCAATCGACCCGATCTACGCCTGGGGCATCGTACTCGAGCCCGTCGAGACGCTGATCAGCGAGACCGCCGGCTACATCCTCGAGCTATCGCGCGAGGCCTATCAGCGAGGGGAGATACCGGACCTGGAGGAGCTGGAGGAGCGGTTTCTGGCCTTCTTCGACCGGCTGGTCGAAGAAGGGGCCCTGACCCGGCTGCCCGATGCGGACCCGGCGATGGGCCGCAAGATCCTCGGCCCCCGCCGCTGGCTTCGGTCCGTGCAGGCCCGCATCAGCCGGACGCTATCCCTGTGGCGCGCGCAGGGCGGCCCGGACGCCTAGCCCAGTTGTGGCGCGAGGCACTTCATCCTCAGTCACCCCTGCCGCACACCCGGTGTTTCCGAGCCTGCCAGACAGCCTTGATGAAGCGGGCTGTGTCAACGATGGGGTGAAAGCCGCTTCTCTTGTCGATGCCGTATATCGTACGAATATCAACCCAGCCGATGGCCAGGCCGGCCGACACCGTCCTGGCTATGGCCTCCACCTCGGCTTCCAGCCCCGTGCTCTCTAGCTCCAGTATCTCCAGCAGACGGCGGCCGTAGACCCGAAAGCCGCTTTGGTTGTCATAGATCTTGACGCCGAGCGCGAGCGTCAGCAGCCAGCTGCCGAACGGATTCGTGAAGAAGCGGGGAAAAGGCATCTGGGTGGAGTTGCGCCGGCCGATTATGAGGTCGCCGGCACCGGATTCATAGGCAGCAACCAGCTTCGGTATCTCCTGCGGATCGTGCTGGCCGTCCGCATCAAGCGTCAGCACGGCGTCGAAAGATCGCTCCTTCGCCCAGGCGAAGCCGGTCATCAGCGCAGCGCCCTTGCCCCGGTTCTCCGGGTGGCGGATGATGGTAGCGCCAGCAGCTGCGGCCACCCGAGCCGTGTTGTCCTCGGATCCGTCGTCAACGACCAGCACCGGCAGGTAGACCGAAGCGCCGCGAACTACCGCGCCAACGCGTGGAGCCTCGTTCCAAGCCGGAATCAAGCCTAGAATGGGCGGACGTGCCATCACTGTCGCTCTACCTCCTTGGTGGCCCAAGCGCGGCCCCCTGAGTGCGGGCCTTCCGCGCGCTGCGCGGAGTCACACCCGCTATTCCTCAACTCCCGTCAACCTCGCAATTCAACTCATCCACTCTCTCGCGGGCTTCCCCCGCATAGGGCTCCTGGGCAAGCACCAGCCCGTAGACACTCATCGCATCTGCACAGCGGCCTGACTGCTCAAGCAGGCTTGCCAGCCTGAGGGCCGGGGCTAGAAAGCTCTCGCGTGACCGCAATACCTGCAGGCACGGCAGACGCTCCACAGGAAGCGGCAGGCGACCCGCCAGGCTGGGGGCAAGGTGAGTCGTGGTCGGCTTCGTCGCTTCGGCAATCGCAGCCCCGTACTTAATCATCGCCTCTTCGGCGTCGCCCCGAGCCTCCGCCAGCCGTCCCTGCCAATAGAGAGCCTCAGGACCCGCGGCAAGCACCCCGCCGTTCGCGAAGTCGTCCCCAGCCCCGGCGAAGTCGCCGTGCAGCAGACGTATCTGCCCTCGCAGCATCCAAGCTGGCCCATAGAGGGGCGTTCGCACCAGCAGGCCGTCAAGCAGCTGCAGAGCGTCTTCATCCATTCCCAATGCGGCCAGCGCCCGGCTCTGCTCGAATTCAGCGCTCGCCGAATCCGGGTGCTCGGCGCCATAGTCGCTTGCGTCTGCCAGCGCCTCCTCGAAGAACCCCGCGTAGTTGCGAAGCGATGCGCGGGCAAGGAGACCGCCGTCCGACAGGACTCTGCTTTCCGCCTGGGCGATCATCTCGGCCAGCGCCGCGGCGCGCCATGTGGTGCCATCCCAGAATGCTGAGGTTAGCCAGGCCGGCTCGAGCGCCAGGCAGCTTGCATAGGCCTCTGCTGTGTCGCCGTGCTGGCCGCGCTCCTCGAGGAGCATCCCCAGCCAGCAGGCGTAGACCGACTCGGAGGGGTCAAGCTCCGCCGCCCGCTCCGCCTCGCTGATCGCGCCGTCCAGGTCCCCTGCGCCTGCCAGGAGCACGGCCAGATTGGCGTGATCCAAGGGCCAGTAGCTCCACGACAATAGCGACTTGCGGTAGGCGGCTATAGAGCTCGCCAGGTAGGAGGGATCGCCGCAGGCAAGAACACCCTGGGCGAACGCCGCCTCCTGCGCATAGAGGTGGTATGCCGGATCCCGGTCGACAGCCACCTCCAGCCACGCAGCAGCCCCCTCCCAGTCCTCATCCATCGCCGCCTCCCGCGCCGAGTGGTGGGCAGCGAACCCTCTATCTATCCAAATGCTGGCCCCGCACATGACGACGAAAACGACAGCAGCCAAGAGCAACGGGCCCCTGGCCGCCCTCCGCCCGGAGGGGCGGAACTCACGCAGAGCCCCTGCCGCGAGCAACAGGGTCAGCAGTATGATCACCGGCTCTTCCAGGAACGTATCAACCAGGCTGTGAGCGGCTCTTCCCGCCAGACCAACGACGCAGGCCTGCGCGACCGTGAACCCAGCGGCAGCCCGCGCCTGCTTCCCGAGTCCCCTCAGGAAGCCTACGCCAATCCAGACTAGCGCCAGAACTCCCAGGAGGCCCATCTCCGCAGCGACTGTCACATACAGGCTGTGGGCGTGGGAATGAACGTCGCCAACTGCCTGCAGGTCTCCGTAGTGCAGGAACTGAGCGCCAAACGTGCCCGGACCCGACCCCAGCAGGGGCCGGGCGGCCAGCACCTGAAGCGCCACCTGCCACGACTCCCAACGCACTCCCGCGGCGGAGCCGGTGAGGGCCAGGCCACCCCTGACAAGCACCAGCACGAGCGCCGCTGCCACCACAACTACGGCTAATGCAACCACCCGCCAGGCCATCGCCGCCGCCAGGGCGCTCCTTCTGAGGAGCAGGATGACCGCGACCGCCGCAGCAGCGCCCAGGCCCAGCAGCCCTCCTCGCGATCCGGTCAGGGCGAACACGATCAGCGCCGCACCCAGAGCGAAGCCGAGCAGCCAACGGACTGGCCTGCGCCTGGCCGCTAGCCAACGCTGAACGGCCAACGGAAACGTCAGCAGCAAGTAGATAGCCAGCATGTTCGGGTTGCCGAGAACGGAGAGGCGCGGCAGCCCCACGTCACCCTGCAAGATCAGCAGCGGATTAGCACGAACCACCGGGGGCAGATCTCCGTACCACCACACCAGCTGGAGAAAACCGAGCAAGCAGGCGACACCGGCTACGATTACCACCGCGTTCAGCAGCCCTGTCCAGAGCAGCGCGTGCTGCCGCAAGTCAAGGAACATGTAGAAGGCAAGAACGTAGACGGCAGCAGAGAGCAGCCCTTCCAGGCTGCGGCGCGTGTCGGTTGAGAACAGCGTAGACAAGGCCAATACGGCCAGCAGGGCGCATACGGGCCCGTCCAGAGGGGTCCGTCTCCACTCCCGCCGCACCAGCAGCTTCCACAGCAGCCATCCGCCTAGAATCAGCGCTCCGGCCAGCTGGGCCCGTATTCGACCGGGGTAGTCGTAGCGGCCTAGAAACGGAACGCCGGCGATGAAGGTGAAATAGGTGACAAGGGGTACCAGAACCAGCGAGACTGCTGCCACCTGGAATGAAGGCGAGAAGCGAGGAGGTCTGCTTCTTGGCATCAACGCACCCTGTACACAACGGTGGATCCGCATTCGCAGACTCGTTCGAGCCTGGAATCGCTCTCCGCGCCGGAATACAGAGCCGCCAGTGGCAGCGGCCTGTTTTCGTCCAGGACAACGTGGGAGACGCCATATACCTCTGCCGCAGCCATCAGCATGTCAATGCCACCATTGGGCACGGCCACGGCGCCGCGGCCAGTCTGATACCAGAAGGCCGGCGGGTTGTTCACCATCACCGCAGAGGCCTCCTCGTGCCCGGCTATGCAACGCTCGACCTCCTCGAAGACCGCGTCTGCCGTTCGCCAGGCACCCAGCCGTGCCCGCGCCGCGTACGCACTGAGCGCGACTGCTCCGGATATCGCCGCCGCGGCGAAGACGATTCTAGCCTGGCGGATCCGCCAGCGGCGCCGAGCTCCCACCCACTGGATTGCTACGTCGAGACCTGCGGCAGCGGCGGCGAATACCATCGGCAGTGCCGCCGCGCTGGCGTGGAAGAAGCCGCCGCGTTGCCCGGGGAACGTGAATCCCAGCGAGTGAAACAGCAGGGCCAAGACTAGATATGCACTGGCCTGGCTGTACACCAGATTGCGGCGCAGCCTGACCAAGCCCACGATCACAAATGGCAGCAGGAACACGAGGCAGTCCTCGGCGACAAACCGCTGCAGGTTGATGCCCAGGGCCACTAACTTCGACTCGACGATGTTGCCCCAACCCCAACTGAGGTACGATCCCGCCGAGACATCACACCGGAAGCAGAAGATGTCGTCGTAGGTGCGAAGCCAGAGCGTCTTCGTCCCCGCCGTCGGAAGCAGCGTGCCCGCCACGGCCAGGTTGCGCGCGAACCAGGGAGCCATCACCAGCAGGTATCCGAGGGAAACCAGAATCGCCTCCCCGGCAGGAGACCTCAGCCGACCGCCTCTGTTGTTGCGCTGTCGCGATCCGAGCAGCGTCCCTCCCAGCACCACGATCAGAAGCAGAGGCCCGTCCGGGCGGGTCAGATGAGCCAGCCCAACGAACGCCCCGGACGCGACGCTCACAGCTATGCCGGCCCACCGGCTCGCGTAGCCTGCCGTCTGCTCTCTCAGTGCAGCAGCGCAAAGGGCCAGGGACCCGAACAACGCAAACGGCGAGAAGGTCTCCGGAATCGTCCAATACGGAAAGAAGAAGCCGCTGAATAGTGTGAGCATCCCTGCAGCCCAGGCGGTGCGGCGCTGCCCCCCCAGTCGCCAGCCCAGCCAGAAGGCGATAGTCGGCAGGATAGCTGAAGCGAGCACGAAGGGCAGCTGGAGAGCGAAGAAAGAACCTGGCCACAGAACGGCGAACGGCGCCGCAAGCAGCGAAGGAAGCGGCATCCAGTAGAAGAAGGCGGCGTGCGGCAGCGCTTCGGGGCTATCGAGGTAGTTCCACACAAAGGGCTCGGCCAGCCCACCGCCCTCGGCCAAGCGGACCGCTCCGGCTGCGTAGTAGGCCGTATCGACGTAGCCTGGCCGATCGATAAGAAGCGCAACGGCTAACCGAACGGCGAGCGATAGAAGAAAGAGGGTGCAAACGTCGCGGCGGAACCTCGTCTTCATCTTCATCTAGCTTACCCCGAGACGGTCGGTAGGTACGGCAGCAGGCATGCGCCCGGCGCACGAAACACCGATCAAGAATCAGCCCTCTCGAAGAGGACTACCACCAGATCGGTGAAGATCCTCCGATCCATTTCCTGGAATCGCTCTTCGGTCCAGCGAAGGGCTCCGTGCTCCTGCCCCCATCCTTCCATCTCCTGGATCTCCTGCTCGAAGTAGACCAGCCAGAGCCGGCTTGCCGTACCGGCCGCCTCTGTGATGGTACTGGTGGCGAAGATGCCCAGCGCCTCTTGGGTGGGCAGGGCTAGCGTGTCTTGAGGAGAGCCCGGCGGATCTGCCAGGAAGGCAGCCGGCAGTTCCGGCCCGTAGACGTGCATCGGCAGGTAGGTCAGC
Source organism: uncultured Anaerolineales bacterium (assembly GCA_964530325.1). Classification (GTDB taxonomy): domain Bacteria; phylum Chloroflexota; class Anaerolineae; order B4-G1; family B4-G1; genus CAZHAX01. The sequence continues at coordinate 34,061 of CAZHAX010000014.1, forward strand.
TTGTTCGTGTGAACGACGGCATCACCCGGCTCAAGCTCCGCCTCCAAGTATCGCACGCTCTCTGCGAACGGTGGTCTGGGGAAACCAGAGTAGACGTAGTGGCCAACGATGGTCGTGGCCACGCAGAGACCGATGAGTCCCGCCAGAGTAAGCCGTATGGCCCGGGGCAGCCTGCCTCTGATCACCAGCCAGCCCAGAGCTGCCAAGTAGAATAGCGCCGACGGAAGCAGCGCGCGCTCCAAGTAGACCGACCATCTGAGCGAGACTACGAAGAGCAGCAGGATCGGCGCCCAGGCCAGCAGGAGGAACCACCCGGCCCGACTCCGTCTCCGAAGACTCCTCTGCGCCAGCAGGGCCACTATCAGCAGCCCCGTGAATAGCGCCACTGGTATCAGCCAGGGTGCAGTCGGCTCGTAGAACGTGACGATGGGCAGCATCAAGGCTCGTGCCAGCTCGTCCGCCCCCGGCGGGGCCACCCAGTAGCCCCTATCCACGAAGCCGAGCTGGCCAGGAAGGACGGCAAGCAGCCAGGGAAGGAAGAGCAGCAGGACGGCCAAGTCGGCCAGCAGCAGTGCCCATACACGACGCCGCCAATCACGGTTGGCTACGACCAGCAGGTGGAGCGCGACAATGTGGAACGCGCCCAGGTTATGGGCATAGAGCGCGAGCGCTGCGCCCAGAATGTAGAGGACCCACCAGCATGACCGCGGGGCCGCCAGTGCTCGCATAAGCCCCCAGGCAGCGACGACGGATGCCAGGGCCAGCAGGGCGTACATCCGCGCCTCCTGGGAATATGCGACGTGGAAGGGATTGGCCGCAGCAAGCATCGCCGCCGTCAGGCCCACACGACGGTCAAAGACCCAGTCGACCAGCCGCCACAACATTGCGACGGTCGCCATTCCCAGGACAACGGAGAGAAACCGTGCTGCAAGGGGAGATGCTCCCACAAGCGCAATCCAGCTGTGGAGGGAGAAGTAGTAGAGGAGAGGGTGGACGTCGGCAGCCCCGGCTTCGCTGACCGGCGTCACAGTCCCGTAGAGCATGTCTTCCGGACTGAGAGAAGCATACAGGACGGCAAAGGCCTCGTCGTACCACAGATCACGGTCCTGCAGGCGGACCATCCGCAGCCCAAACGCCACCAGGAGGACCAGCAGAACCGCCAGGCCGCGGCGGGCTCCGGAAGCGGAAGGCTGCGGTCGTCGCCCCGTCCTCTTGATCACGATTCACCCTCGGGCATCTCGAACAGCAGCAGGCTCAGACAGGTGAAGTCTGAATGCCACGCCAGATCGCTTAGATGATCTCCCACCCATTCTGCGAGCAGCGGCAGGGAGTACGATTCCGGGTCGAGCGGATCAGCCGGCTGACATCTGGCCAGCAGATGCATCGTATGTGGCAACTCCGGCACGCCATGATCGTGCGGCACGATCAACCAGACGCGCCCGTATCCCTCCGTGATCTCATAGGGATCGCGCTCATAGTCTTGGATCAGCAGGGGCTCCAACGGTAGGACGCCGCGGTAATACTGCGCCATAAGAGGAGTCAGGCTCTGGTATCGCAGCAGCATGATCAAATCGCCCGGCCGCTCATTCTCCTCGACATACTGGGCCACGCCTCGCCAATCCTCCTTGGCGTAGGCGGGATCGTGATAGAGGCGCACGGTTGCTGCAGCGGACCCGATCACCAGCCCGGCAAGCAGGACGCGCCTCGCCCGCCTTCCCAGCACGCCGATGCCGCCCGCGACCAGAATGAGGAACGCGGGGAAGACGGGCATCAGGTATCGATCCAGATACATCGGCAGGCGGAACGCCATCCCGAAGGCCAGGGCCACAGGCAGGACAAGCCACAAGAGGAGCAGCCGACCGGCCGGCCAGCAGCGCCGCGCCGCAAGGCCTACGCCGAGCAGGAGCGCGCTCCCGAACGCCGCCAGTGACAGGACGATAGGCAGGTTGGCGCCGCCCGCATAGCCTATGCTGAAGTTCCACAGGGTATAGAGGATATCAAGGGGCGCAGGAGCGACAGCTCCAGCCGCTCCGTAGTAGAACACGCCGCGCCGAATGACAAGAGCATACCATGGAAGGAGGGGAAGAAAGGCCAGAGCTTGCGATAGAGCCCAACCACGCAGCAGCCTATGGTTTCTCCGCAGAGTCACAAGGAGATAGACGAACTGCACGAAGGGCATGGCAAAGGCGAAGTAGTGCGTGCAGATGCCCAGGGCAGTGAACGCGCTCAGCCCCACCCACAGCCGGAGCCGCTGCCTGCTCAGCAGGCGGAGGAAGAAGTAGAGCGAGCCCAGCGAAGACACCGCAACAACCGAGTAGAAGCCTGCGTCCCGAGAGTACCAGATGTGAAACGCGTTGAGCGCCAGCAACAGGGCTGACACAAGTCCCAGCCGACTGCCCCGCACCAACCGTCCCACCTGTGCCATCAGCGCAACGGCCAGGATGCCGAACCAAGCCGAGGGAAGACGCGCCACCACCTCACTGAAGGGATCAACGAATGGCTTCTGCACAAGGAAGTATAGCGGTAGGAACTGCAGGCCCTCCTCCGCCATTGTCGGGAAGATCTGATCTACAGGCAAAGAGGAGATGAATACTCGATCCGACTCGTCGTACCAGAGACTCTGATCTCCGAGCATGTAGAGCCGGGCTGCGGCCGCCAGCAGGATGACCAGCACAAGACCAATCAGTTCAGCTTGCGACCATGATCGCGACGCTCCTGGGCCTCGTGCCGTTTCAGACATCCCTGTTCCCTCCACCGGAAGGCTCACCCTTGACAAGCCAGGGGCGGCCGAGCGAGAAGACGGCGAGGAGTCCAAGCGGCAGCGGCAGGTAGACTGCCGGATGCTCGAACTTCCCCTCGAGCGTAAGGAGAAAGTGGCCCCACATACCGAGTAACAGTACGATCTGCAGCAGCAGAACTAGCCACGGGCCGTGGCGGTGCTTCTGAAGCGCCCGGAAGACCACGACCAGCGGCAGCAGAAGGACAACGAAGTTCGGCGTCGCGGTTCGTAATGCCACTAGGTTGGTGACGATCAGGCACAACCCAACCAGCCAGAGGGATAGCTTGCCCACCTGCCGCCCTAGCGAGCGCCAGGTGGCCACTCCAAGATACAGGATAGCGAGCCCGGTGAGCGTCCACTCTCCCGCCGAGCCGAGCACCGGAACGACAGTGTGGGCTACTATCCAGATCGGGGAGCCGATGGCCGTGTAGCTGGGATACCGGGCTACCTGCTCGACAAACGCTCCTGCCCAGGCCGGCTCGGCAAGCCAGGAGGCGCCCAGAAGCAGGCCCGTGGCTATGAGAAATGAGGCCACAAACGTGTGGCGACGCTCCCTCAGCGCCCAGAGGAACAGCAGCGGCACGAGCACGAATACAATCTGAGGCTTGACAGTGGACAGGGCCAGGAAGACACCCGCGGCGACGTCGCTGCGACGGTCCAGCTCCCATAGCGCCGCTGCTATCGCTGCGAACACGAACACGGAGAACTGCCCCAGGATCAGCGCCCGCGCGTCCGGATAGAAGAGAAAGGCCCAGAGTGCCGTGCAGGCCAGAAGCCACGCAGGCGCACACCAGCGTGCCAGCCGCACTGTGAGCAGAAGACCGACCAGGAGGCATGCCTCCAGAAACACTAGCCATATCGCTTCGGCCCAGGCATACGGAAGCCATACGAGAGGAGACAGGAGGAAGACCGTGAAGAAGGGATAGGCAAATGGGCCGGGGTCGACCTCCTGCTCTTCCTCAGGCGGGATGGGGCGGCCGTATATGAGCAACTGGATCTGCCTGGTGGCCTCGTCCGAGTAAGGGCTGAGACCATCGCGCCAGAAGGCGCGGGCTCCTGCCCAGCGTGAAGCGAAGTCGTTCGCACCGGGGTATCGAGACGTTAAGAGCTGGTGGGTGACGATTATGTCTCCGCCGGCTATCAGGCACAACGCCAACCCAGTCACCACCCAGCCCATGCGGCCCGCCGGCTTCGAGTCCATTATCCCACACTCCGGAGCCTCAGCATATCACACCGCGATGGCACGTCAAACCCGGGCCGCTGCACCCTTCGCCGCGACTACACGTCGACGGGATCTGGCGACGTCGATGCTCGCCAGCACGACGAGCGCAGCCAGGGTCAGGCTGCTGACCCTGGCTCCGATCTCAAAGGGGACGGATCGATACTCGAGAACCACACGAGTCTCGCCAGCGGGTACGGAGACGGCGCGGAGGGCCCAGTCGGCCCGGACAATCGGCGCCGGCTGACCGTCCACTCGGGCCTGCCAGCCCGGGTAGTACGTATCGGCGATCACAACCCAGCCGTCGGCAGGCGCCTCCACGTCCAGCTCAACGCGACGCGGCTCGTAGTTCACGATCCCGACTCTCCCTTCCTCTCCAGGGCACCTGCTCTCCCTACCATCGGCACCGGAGAGGACAACGACGGATGCCGGGTCGAAGCCTGTCCCGCCGAGGCACTCAACCGCACTCGAGTTCTCCGCGCAGCCTACCGCCCCGCCCACCCAGAAGGCGAGCGGCATTGCGGCAGGATTCTCGTATACGCGCACGGCGCCGTCAAGCAGAAGCGTGCCGACCGGCAACTCAGCAGTAGTGACCATGTAACGAACGCCGAGCAGATCGAGCACCCAGGGTCTGGCCAGGCCAAACTGCGGGAAGTCGACAAAGGGCGCATCCGGTGAGATGTCCTGGGCTGACGAAAGCGCTACCAGCTCGGCGTAGTGCTCCAGGAATAGGGGCGCATAGCCGGAGGTGGAGGGAGCCCTGGCCACCATAGACTGATTCCCCAGCAGGACAGCTGTCCCGACCGTGAGGTCGAGCTCAACGGGTGCCCAGCGCGAATCGCCAGGCCCGGATCGAATCACCTCAAAGACCTCGGCGTTGGCCTGCAGCAGCGATTCCATCCTCACCGGAATGACATAGTAGCGCCCAAATAGCCACAGATCCATCGCCAGAGCAGCCGTCAGCGCCCCCGCCCCGACGTGCCCCTTCGAACGGGCGGCCGCGAAAGCCGCCACTCCGCAAGCGGCAGCGCGGACCGCCGCCGTCCTCAGGTTGTAGCCCACCAGAGCTTGAGCACCCGCCTCAGGGGCCAGCAAGGCCGGCGCTCCCACTACCCAAAGAATCGCGCTGACTCCAGCGAGGCTCGCCAAACCGGCGCCGGCCAGGTTCAGCTGACGCCGCATCAGCTCAGGGTTCTCGGCGAGCGCGCCGACCGCCAGACCGGCCAGAGCGGCAACCCCAAGACACCACAGCAGCAGGAATTGGCCTGGAACACGGAAAAAGGGGATGATTCGCCACAGGAGCGGAAAGAAGGGCAGGTTCGTGCCAAACGCCAGGATCATCCCACACCCGGCTACCGCCGCCCAGAACCGGGCTCTCCTTCTGTGGGCCTTCAGAGCAAGCGGAGCGAGAAGGAGCGGCAGCAGACCCACGTAGGCGCACGTCTCCCAGGCCAGCTCGTCCGGGAACGGGAGGTGGTTGACCGGATCGTAGAAGTAATGAGGCACAATCAAAGTGACCAGGTGGCGCCAGGCGAACGAGCCGAGATTCGCAGACTCGATATCGAGCCCGCCGGCCCGGGTCGACCAGCGAGCCAGCTCAAGCGTTGGTAGCAGTTGTACCGCCGCCAGAGCGGCGAACGCCGCTGCCAGAGTGCCGGCCCTCAGCACCCCCGACGCGAGCGGCCTCCAATCCCCTGCGCGGGCCTCACAGACGAGCCACCAGGCGACATAGGCCAGCAGCAGCAGTCCGGAGTAGAACACTATCGGCACAAAGCCGGATAGGAACTGCACCGCCAGCGCCGCTCCTGCGGCCAGCAGAGGCACCAGGCGGCCGGTACGAAGCGCTCGCGAAAAAAGGAGCAGCGCCAGCGGCGTCCAGCAGACTCCCTGGATGATGTCCGCGTGGCCCGCATAGAGCCGTGGCACCAGGAAGCCGCCCATCATCAGAGCGATGGCACCAAACATGGCGCCCCACGGGCGGCTGCCCCAGTCCCTCATCAACGCGTACATGGCCAGGCCGGCCCACCAGAAATGGAGAGCCTGGCCCCAGCCGAAGCTGACCTCAATCGGAAGGAGTCTGAGTGCTATCGCCGGCGGATAGAACAGCCGAGTTTGTGGGTTGGCCAGGAAAGGCGCCCCGCTGAAGACGTAGGGATTCCACAGTGGCAGATTCCCCCCAGCGAGCTCAGCACGGGCGTAGTGCTCCCAGTAGAGGAATTGCGAAAGGTCAAGACCGAAGGCGATATTGCCTGGGCGGGCCAGCACGGGAGCCCACAGCAGCAAGGCCAGCGCCAGCAGTGCGATCGCCGCGCGAAGGTCACGTTTGCCCACGACTACCTCAGCTCGTAGAGTGTGTAGGCGCCGCCCAGGTCCAGCAGGGGCTCCAGATGGCCGTCGATCAGCTCGTCCAGAGCGGCGCGGTCTTGCGCGGTGATCGGGTCAAAGCCGGCCCGGGTGATGTACTCGTAGCCGACATCGGACATTAGGACGTGAGTCACGCCCTGCGAACGCCAGGCCTCCGCAATGGCCTCCGCGTCGTGCCCGTGTACCTGCGCAGCGTGCAGCCAGCGGTCGAGCAATGCGTCCGGCAGGCAATGTGCCTCGCAGTAGTAGGTGCGCGGCTCCCAGAGAAAAAGGACAGTCTCATCCGACCCTGCGACGCGGTTCACGGCCTCGATCGCCTCGTAGTGCCAGCCCAGGCGCCAGCGCAGGTACTCATCCTCGCTGACAGCGCCCAGCAGAACGGACACGGGCCGGCCAGCCGCGAGCGAGTAGGCTGTGTTGGCCAGGGCCAGCACCAGCACGCCCGCAACAGCCCCCCGCACCACCCAGCCCAGGTCGAGTGGCCCCCGCGGCAGCGACCGGAGCCCTGCCACCGCTGCCGCCGAAATCAGGGCCAGCACGCCGAAGGCCGGGAAGAGCAGGCGTGTCTGCTGCAGGAGCGCACTCCGGGCCAGGCCCCACAACCAGAAGGAGTACTGTACGACGAAGAAGATAAGGGCCAGCCGCAGCCAACGACGCCGTTCGTCCGGCAGGCGCCGCCAGCTCAGGGCCAGCAGCGGCGCCAGGGCCAGGAACAACGGCCCAATTGTGGCAGAGTACCCGGCGCCCCCTTCGACCCCCCAGACGGTCACATCCCACGCCGCCGTAAGTAGTCTTAGCGGTTCGCCGGCAAGGCCGGTTCCCGGCCGATCGTACCACCAGGCGCGCCAATCATCCCAGTAGATGCCTCCAAAGAAGAAAGGATAGGTCGGGTTGCCGGTCAGCACCAGGTTCTTCACCATCCAAGGCAACCAGATCACGAGCGCGACCCCGGTGAGCAGCAGCAGGGAGCGGAGCGTCTCCTTCCAGGCCTGCCGCGCTTGCCCATCACCGAACTTGCCAACCGGCAGCACGGCAGCCAGGCCGAGGATCGTCGCCAACGCTGTGTACTTGGTGGACAGGGCAAAGCCGGCCATCGCCCCGCTGATCAGAATCCAGCGCCGGTCATACGCTCCATCCTCCTTCGCCCGGGCTAGTGCCAGAAAGGCCAATGTCGAGTAGACAAGCAGGCCGACGTCGACGTAGGCCCAGCCAGCAACGAGCACGACAGTCTCCGCAGACAAGAGCACGGCAGCGGCTACCCAGCCTGCAGCCCCGCCAAGCCAGCGGCGCCCAGCAGTGACCAGCGCGCCCACGGCGAGCAAGCCGAAGAACAGGTGTATCGGTGCCGCGGCACGCTCGCCAGCAAGGCCCATTCCCCATGTGAACAGCATCTCCACAAGTTCCGGGAAACCCAGGTAGGGGAGATCGAGCGGATGAGACACAGCTCCCGATTCGAGCCACAGCCTGGGCCCGGTGAGATGGTAGACGAGAGCGTCGTACGCAGTCGGGGGCATCACCGCCCAGATCAGAGTTGCAGCGACCGTGAGCGCGCAGAAGGCGGCAAGCCAAACCTGCAGGCGACCCGCGGGACGCCAGGAGGCGTCGCGCCACGCTGCACGGGCTGCTCTCCACAGCGGGCGAGCCGTCGCCGCCAGGAGCAGGATGGTCAGCGGCCAAAGCACCTCGGATCTTAGGAGCCCTGCCGCACCCAGGCCCAGCGCCGCCAGCGACAGAGCCCCCAGGCCAAGAGCAGCGGACCACACAAGCCGCTCGGCCGCTGTCACGCCCAGACTCCTGGTGGCCACCAGCCCAACTCCTGCGGCGGCTGCGAGCACGAGCCCTGCGCCTGCCAGCCCCGACAGCGCCGCCAGCGCAGGGGTCAGCGAAGCAGCGTCAGGATCCGGCCCCCAAGGGGCCACGAACGGCTTGTGACGGATATAGTAGCTGGCAATAACGACGAAGACCCACAGCAGCGCGATGACGATCCCCACCCGCGCCCGGCCTCTCGTCACGCCTTCACCCTCCTCCACAGTACAACGGCCAGCAGCGCCAATATCGCCGTCCTTAGAGGCACGGTCAGATACAGCCAGTCGTTCAAGCCCCGGGAGAGGAGAACCGGCCACTCAGCCAGGTTCACCAGGCTCAGACCAACGACGAACAGCAGGCCGCGCTGGATGGGAAGAACGAGAAGCAAGAGCGGGTAGAGATAGCACTGCCACTGCTGGCTCCAACCCTTGGACAGAAGGAAGAAGAGAACCAGAGCCAGGCAGACGAAAGCAATGATCCGCTCCGGCCTGTTGTCCAGCCGCGTTCGCCAAAGGGCAACCCCGTACAGCGCCGCCAGAGCCACCAGCGGGACCCAGCCAAGCAGTCCGGCAACCCCACCCTGCCCGGTAGCATTAGCCAGGTCGAGGTGATCGGCGGGCGAGCCCAGTAGGCCGGTACTCAGATTGCCCTCGAGCAGCGCCCAGACCGTCTGCCAGGCGGGCCTGCGGAATGGGAACAGAAAGGAGGCAGCAGCCATCTCGCCGCCAGCCGCGAGCAGCGGACCGACGACCGCCGCTACCAAAGCGAAGGCGATAAGGCCATAGACGGCACAGCGCCGCCACGATCTCGTCCGTACCACTGCCAGGAAGACCAGTGCGGGGACAAGCTTGGCCAGCACTCCTAACCCCATGACCACGGCTGACCAGCGCTCGCGCCCGGCGAGGAGCAGATCTAGAGTCAGCAGCAGGCAAAAGACGGCCAGCGCATCGAAGCTCCACCACGTATACACCAGCGGCACGAAGAGCAACGCATATAGCCAGGCTAGCCGTTCAGCCTTCTCTTCCCCGTGGAGGCGGCGGGCCAGACCGATGATCAGCACAAGGTTGCCGACACTGGCCGCCGCCATCAGCAGGCCCAATGCCAGGACAAAGGAATGATAGCTGCCTCCGGACCCACCGCTCAGCTGGTAGACCGCCACCGAGAGGAACGGGAACAGCGGTGGATACTCGGACCAGTAGTCAATGAACGGCAGCTTGCCCTGGTCAGAGTACGATGCCAGCTCATAGTAGTAGGCGTAGTCGCCATGTAGGGTCAGGTTCTCGGCTGGCATCGTTATGAGCATCATCAGTTGAAGGGCCGCGAACGCGACGACTACAGGAGTGAACCTATTCCGCAGAACGGTGGCTAGTCGCACGGTATCTCCTTAGGCCGCACCCACCGACGTACGCTGAGAAGCGAGACCATGAGAGCCAGGGGAAACAGGAAGTCGAGCCAGTTGAGAGTCTGGTCCCCGCCCTCTCTAAGCAATGGCGACAGCGTCGTCAGGTACACAACCAGAGCGAGCGGCAAGTTCCGATCGAGCAGCCACGGCCAGGCCATGACGAGCGGAACGACCAGATGATGGGTCGCTACGTACGGAGAGGCAAGGGTGTTGGCCGTGACGATGACTCCCAGGGTGTACAGGCTGAGGGGACGCCGCACCGTGAAGCGTAGGGCCAGGGCAGCCACGGCAGCCGACCAGGCGACGGCAAGCAGAGGCACAGAGGGGCCCAGGAACCGCCACGGCCAGGACACGTTCACCCAGTCGCCGGCGTAGCCTACGCTGGCCCCGCCGATCGCCCCCACCCAGTCCAATCCGAACGAGGCGCACGAGAACACCGCAGCGCCAGCCGGAAGCGCCGCCACCTTCAGCCACTCGCGCCAATGCCAGCCACGCGCGTGCCAGAGCAGCAGCAGAGCTACCAGAGTGGCTTCCTGTGGTTTGGTGCCCATCAGCACCAGGGCCGCCGAGAGGGCCCACGGCGAGCGGCAGCTCAGCGCCCAGAATCCCAGCCCGATCCCCAACAGGGCAAAGCCTTCGAGTTGGCCGTTCCACAGCAGCGCCCCGCAAGGCAGCGAGAGAATTGTGAGGAGGATTGAGGCACGGCGCCGGCGCCTTCCCCGCAGAGACAGTAGTACGACGGCGACATTGAAGACCAGTAGAAGCGCTCGGCCTATCCCAACTGGCGGAAGCGCAAACGGCAGAAGAAGTGGCAGCGTCCACGGGGGGTTCAGGAAGGAATAGGCAGTACTGCCCACGCTGTACACTGCCTGGCCCCGCAGCCAGGCCCATACGACCGGGCGAAAGACTGTGTCGAAGTCAAAGGCCTGCGGCAGGGTCAGGCTGAGCGCGGCCACCGCCCCGACGATGGCGGCCAACAGCAGCGACCACCTCCAGTCCAACCGGTTCGCACGCTTACCTGTCCGTATCGCAGTTGCCTCCCCGAGTGAACGGATGCGATGCTGCAGCCAGCGTCGGTTCCGTCCGCTAGTGTACCTCTGCCGACCTTACCCACACCGCGGCTAGATCGTCAGCGTAGGCCAACTGCCACTCCGGCTGACAATCGAGCAGCGCGCTCAGGGAGCCCCTCGAATCGGTAAGCACGAACGATATCTCGTAGTCATCGAGCAGCGATGGAGCATCCGGCCCTCCTCGCTGTATCTCGATGTAGTCGCCCAAGATATCGTCTCCAAACAGGTCGGTTCTGCCATCAACAAACACCAGGTACTCCGGCCATAGCCGCCAGATGAGGTAGCCACCCCAGTTGTAGTGATTGAACATTTGGCCCGGCGGCTCGCTCTCCGCGATCCAATCGACGGCAGCGGCAGGCAGGCCCTCCCGCTCCAGAGCCAAGTTAAAGTCCGGGTCCAGTGGGACGTAGATCTTGACTGCCGCTGCCGCGATGACCAGGAGCAGAAGCGCCCAGTTCACCGCCACCATCCAGGGGGCCAGGCCGGCGTGCCTCGTTCTGGCCCGGCCACTCCTACCAGTGATAGCCAGCCGCCAGCGGTCGACAATAGGGCTAACGTGACGGCCAAGCACGGGCGCGGCTACAAGCGCAAAGGGCCCGATGTTCCGCCCAGCCAGGAGCGAGGCGTAGGCGAATACGCCCACGTATGCGAGATCAGTCCCGTCCGCGCGCCGCCTGGAGAGCCCCATCGCCGCCACCGTGGCCAGCAGCAGCCAGATGAACGGCTGTGTATGAAGAGGATGGAAGTCAGGGGACTGCCATTCCTGGATGAAGTCGCGCAGAGCACCGACCCCTACCGTATCCAGATAGTAGGTCCACATCCGCGTCGTGTTCGGGTTGACCACGAGCAGTAGGCCGGACACTACGGAGACCCCGGCGACCAAGGCAATGCCCCGCCAGGCAACCACTGGCCCTTCCGATTCTCCAACGAGAGCCAGGACGTGGTTGAGGAGCTCGCCGGCAAGAAAAGCCGCCAGGACAAGGAATCCCAGTGCGTACCCTGCATGCACATTGACCCAAAGGACAAACAGGGGGGGAATCAGCCACAGTCGATTTGAATCTCGCCACTTGAACAGGTACAGGATATAGCCAACAGCGGCGGTGAGTAAGAGTGAGAGCAATTGAGGGCGGGCCGTCCAGACGACGGCCGACGTTGCCGCTGCCAGAACGATGATGAATGCCCGAGTGAAGATGTCCCCCTCCACTTGCAGAAACACGAGCAGGAAGGTGGCTGTGACGATTACTCCGATCCACAGTCCCAGGCCAGCGTAGGAGAAGTTGTCAAACAGCAAGAAGAGCATGACCTGGCTGAGCCAGCTGTGGTTGACCCATGGCGAGCCGTAGCGCGTGTGTGAGAAGAGATCGGATTGCAGGATTCGCCCGCGCTCCAGTGTCTGACGCCCTGCCTGTAGATGCCACCACGTATCGCTGTCGATTGGCGCACGTACCGCCATGGCAAAGACAGCCACGAACAGAACTATGGTCGCCAGACTCCTTATGTCCAGCTTGGCCGCCAAACCGCTTGGCTTCACGCTCTTCGCTCCGGGACGAACCCACTCAGCAGGTCGGTCAGCCTAGGAAGAACCACAGCCCGAACATAGAGCTCGCCACCAACAAAAGGGCTCCACTGCAAGCCAGATACGCAAATCGTAGTCGAGGCCTGAGCCGGCTCAGCCAGTCACCGATCACGATGAAGCCGGGGAACAGCACTATCACGTAGCGAGCGTTGGAGTGGAAAGAGGTGGCCAGGTAACTGACCTTGCTAAGCAACAGGGTCAGATTCAGGATCATGTGCACTATCCAGGGCCATTTGCGCCAGCGTTCCACTCGGACCATCGCCACGGTCAGTCCCACAAAGAGGAACGTGCTCGCCACCTCCAAGGCGGCGAGCGGGTGAAGTGTCGAGACAAGCTGTGCTACGGCGCGCACGATCCCCGTGACGGGATTCACCACCTCCAGCCCTACGTACTTGCGAAGCACAGTAGTAATCGGAGGGTATCCCGCCGCAAGACGCCACCAATTGAAGGCGAAGCACGTGACGATGGGCAGCCCGACTCCGAGGCCAACCTGGGCTGCGTGTGCGATTGGGCGGCGCGGATCGGTGCGCCGCCGCTGATCCCAGGCCAGCCAGGCAAGCGCCGCGGGGGTCATAACACCTGGCCCTCGAGTGAGACTCGCCATGCCTGCCAGCAAGCCGACCAGCCACCAGCGTTTCCTGTGCGCAGCAATGAACGCTCCAATAGTTAGAGCCAGAAAGAGCGATTCACCGTAGGGAGCCAGCAGGAAGAACGCTGTGGGGAAGACAGCCAAGGCGCAGACAGTCCATCGGGCCGTGTCCGGCCCGTAGTGCTCCTCGGCCAGCCAGAAGAGGCAAGTCAAAGCAGCAACGCTGGCAAGGGTAGACACCAACAGGCCTGCGCCTAGATAGGAGCCACCCAGGAGCGGGGCAACCCAGCGGACAAAGAAGGGGTAGAGCGGGTAGAAGACTGACTCTCCATCGCTGAGGCCGAAGTAGCCCACCCTGGCCAGATTCAGATAGTGAATAGCATCCCAGCGCTGCCACACGCCGAGCAGCGCATCAGCGGGGAACTCGGTGGGGACTGGCAATCCCCTGTTGAGCTCGAGCGAGCAGACCTGCTCGGGTGGAAGGTGCGGCTTCGCCACAAACCAGACCGCGCCCATGATCAGCCCAAGGCAGAGGCGAGCCACGAGCACGACCGCGACAGCGAGAAGGAGGCCGCGCCGCCAGCGCTCGGCAGGCCGCACATATGAGAGAAGCCGGTCCCGCAACACCTGTCCGCGCGCGCCGTTCAGCATACGTCCTCCAAGTGACGCGGTTTCTGTTCCGTCGCTGCGACAGCGGGCCTAGTGCCCACAGCGAACGCGCCCCTGGCGACTCTGCGCCAGTCCCACAGGCGAGGCACGCTACAATGATACCAGATTATCCCAGACCTAGCCAAATCGGGCCTACCGCCTCGCTGCCCGTACATCGCCGCCCACGTAGAGTGATCTCTGCCCAATGTTGTCCCCCCAGCCACCCTGTGGCATAATGGTACGGGATGCCATCGTGAGTGATAGCCAACCCGCTTCCAGCTCCTCTTCTACTTGCCAGGCGCTCCATCTCCGCCCCGGCCGATTGCTCGTACCCGCCTTACTCCTCGTCGCCCTTGCCGCCCGGCTCATTCCCGGAGAGCGCCCGATCGACGACGCCTACATCACCTTCCGCTATGCCCGCGATTTGGTGGATGGAGTCGGCTTCGTCTACAACCCCGGCGAGCCAGTGCTAGGCACCACCACTCCCCTATACACCATTCTCCTGACCGGCCTCAGTATCGCCACCCGGAGCCGAGATTTCCCGCAACTTGCAGTCGCCGCCAATGCCTTCTTCGGCGCGCTGTCGGTGGGGCTTCTCTACGCACTGGCCAGGAGGCTGACCGGCCACCCGGCCCCCGCTGTTGCAGCCGCACTGCTATGGGCACTGGCCCCGTTCAGCGTCACGTTCGCCGTCGGAGGAATGGAGACCGACCTGGCCATCGGATTGCTCCTTGCGGCTGCGCTGGCCCACGCCAGCGGCCGCCACATCACTCTGGCGATTGTCTCAGCGCTAGCACTCCTGACGCGGCCGGACACAGCGATCCTGCTTGGATTGCTTTGGATCGACCAGCTCCTCTCGCGCAGGCGGTTATTGTGGCGAGAGGCGCTGGTAGCGTTCGCGGTGCTTGCCCCCTGGCTTGCCTTCGGCACCATCTACTTCGGCAGCCCGCTAACCACATCGATGGGCGCCAAGGCAGACGCCTACCGGCTGCCCTCAAGCGCGGCACTTGTGCGTCTCCTGCAGCACTACGCCACGCCGTTCTTCGAGCAGCTAGTGATACCTGTTCTCCTGATCGCTGCGACATTCGTCCTCTACGCCGGGCTATCGTTCCTTGCTGGCAGGCGGGCAATTCAGCGCGACCACAGAGCCTGGCCGATAGTGGCCTATCCGCTAGCCTATCTTGCCGTGTTTGCCATCGCTAACCCGCTCCTCTTCCGCTGGTACCTGTCGCCTCCGCTCCCATTCTACTTCCTGCTCATTACAGGCGGGGTCTGGGCTCTGGCCGTCGATCTCACCCGGGCTCTGACCCTGCGAACTCGCAGCCAGCGCGCATCGGCCCGGGCTCCGGTCATGATTCTCATTCTGTTCACTACAGTAGCTCTAGGCTGCACTCTCAACAGTTGGGAGATGCACCCCAACCACGGCCCCGACCGGCCTGCCCCGGAGATGGCCTGGTTCGAGCTGGAGCTGCTCTACAGCGAGGCGGCCGACTTTGTGCTAGCCAGCGCGCAGCCGGACGATACTCTGTGTGCCGGCGATATCGGCGTGCTCGGCTATCGGACCGGCTTGCGGATCGTGGACACGGTGGGGCTGGTGACACCTGAGTCTTCCTCGCACTATCCGGCCGATCCGGCCCTCTACGTCACCAACTACGCCATCCCCGCCGATCTCGTAGCATCCCTCAACCCGGACTACATCGTGATCCTCGAGGTGTACGGCAGGCTCGGCCTGCTTCCCGACCGACAGTTCAGAGATAGCTACGTGGTCGTCGAAAGAATCGAGACCGATATCTACGGCAGCGACGGCATGCTCATCTTCGGCCGCGCCCGGTAGTCAGGCAATCCACACCCAGCGGACGAACAACCCGACCAGCACAAGCTGGAGCGGGACGAATACGCAGCCCAAGACGGCGACCGCCAGCGCCTTGACCCACCGCCGCCCTATAACCGCCAGCGCCAAGGCAATGGCGTTTGGGAAGAGCACCAGGGTGTAGCGCATCATGCTGTGCAGTTGCTCGCCCTCCAGGTGGCCCATTAGGAAGATCACCTGAAGAGCACAGCTATACAGCCAATACGTAGGACGAAGCCTGCGCAGACTGATCACGATCAGCGCCAGAGAAAGCGCGAGCGCACCCATGTTCACCGCGTCCTGCATTGTGGCTGTGCCGCTGAGCAGGCTCTCGATAGCGTTCGCCGCCGCGACCCAGGGCGGTGCGTACGTGACTGCCCAGTCCAGCTGATAGGTCTCCGCCATCCCCGGCAGGCCCGCCAGGGCCAGGTAGGCGTTGTAGGCCAGAAGGGCGGCGGGGGCCGCAGCCATGGCGACGATGCTTCTGCGGTCAAAGCACCCGCGCTCCCTCGCCTGGCGAATTGCCTCGTAGGCAAGCGGCAGGGCCAGCATCCAGCCCTGCATCCGCGATGCTGCGGCCAGAAGAGCAGCCGCAGCAGAACAGATCCACATCGACCGGCGTGCAGCATAGACGCTGAGGATTGCGAAGCAGAGGAAGAGAGGTTCGCTGTAGCCGGCGAAAAGGAAGAAGCTTGCGGGAAGGGCGACCTGCACAGCCAGTGTCCACCTGGCAACAGTGCCAGGATAGTCCAACCTGACCAGCTTGTAGAGTAGCACCAGGCCCGCGAAGATGGCGAGGTTCGATACGAGGAGAGATGCCAGAAGATACTCCCCGCCGAGCAGCGCCCCCAGCCACCGGATCAGCAGCGGGTAGAGCGGAGAGACGGTAGTGCTGCCGTCGCTGGCGTCATAACCGTAGATCGCCACCTTGTTGAACCAGCCTGTGTCCCACCGGAACCAGACGCCGAGGATCGCGTCCAGGAAAGGGCTGCCGTGGGGGTAGGCCTGGCGGACGGTCTCGTGGACTCTATCTGCGAAATCGGGGACCTGGACGGGAGCAACGCTGACTGCCACCACCGCAGCTGTCGAGACGAGCAGCCTGGTGACGACGAAAACAACCAGTGCCCAGCGGAAGGCCGGATCCAGCCGCTGCCACAGTCGGCTCGGAGAGGGCCTGCCAGATTCCCGTTCCTGGGGTTGGTCCATTGGTTCCACCCAGCACGTACCCGTCACGCCTTCCGTGCGTAGGCCGTGAAGAGGTCGCCCACGTTCACAGGCACTGCCACGCCGCGGAGCCTGAGCTTGTCGACCAGCCATTCGCCAGGCCGGCCGACGACCGGAAGCAGCGCACAGAGGCGGCTCATCAGGTACCCGAGCCGCAGATAACGCCCCTGCGGCCTGTCGCTCAGCACCTCGAAGCCGCATCTCTCCAGCATCGCTTTCAGCGTCCGCCGCGAGAAGTAGAACAGGTGCATCTCCATCAGCCACGGCCAGCGGTGGCCCATTAGGCGGGCGAAGGCACTGTCGATATCGATGGTGTGAATCACGACCAGGCCGCCGGGCTTGAGCAGACGGTAAGCCTGCTCTATCGTATTACGCGGGTCCACCACATGCTCGATCACGTCCCACATGGTCACGACGTCAAAGCCGGCTTCGGGCAGCGCGGCGGTGTCTAGTATCCCCTGGACGACCCGGAGGCCCCGTTCCTGTGCCTGCTCGACCGCCCACTGCGAGGGCTCGACCCCCCATGCACTCCAGCCGTGGTTGCCTGCGATCTCCACGAAGACGCCCGTATAGCAGCCGACGTCGAGCAGCGGCCGCCCGGCCGGCGGCCCCGTGAGCCGCTCCAGCGGTTTGAGATGATGCTCAAACGTGAGCACACGGCCTGCCCTCTCCTCGACGTACAGCGGATCCTCAACCGCCCGATAGGTCTCCACGATGTCCTCACCTTCCGGCCGAGGATCTGTGTAGACAAGGCCGCACTCCCGGCACTGCACGATCTCGTGGTGTCGTCCATAGCCGCTATGCGTGCAGCGATAAGCATGCCAGTCCTCGCGGCATTTGCCCTCTATCGTGGAGGGGTATCGGACAGAAGTGTCGTCGCCTCCGCACAGGGCACAGGCTACGTGCTCCATCAGAGCGGCCTCCTGGTGAGCCGCCGCCAGCCCAACCTGAGCACAGTCGCCAGCGCCTTCGTCACTTCCCCTTGCGAGATCTTCGACTTGCCCAGGCGCCTGTTCTCGAAGACTATTGGCACCTCACCCAGGCGCCATCCGCCCCGCTGCACTCGGTAGAGCATCTCGATCAGGAAGGAGTAGCCGCTGGCCCTGATCTGCTCGAGCCCTATGCCCCCCAGCACCGGGCGACGGTAGCAGCGGAAGCCCGCCGTCGTATCGTGCGCCCGCAGCCCCAGCACCACCCGGGCGAACGCGTTGGCCGCCCAGCTGAAGACCTCGCGGCGAAACTGGCATCCCGTGGCCCCCCCACCGCGCACATAGCGGGACCCGATCACAAGGTCGTAGCCTTCGGCGACCTTCTCTACCATCGCCGGAATGTAGCGGGGGTTATGCGAGAAATCGGCGTCCATAGTGCAGATCAGCTCGGCCCCGTCGCAGAGCGCCTGATCGAATCCAGCCACGTAGGCAGTGCCAAGCCCCAGCTTGCCGGCCCTATGTACGACAGAAACGCGGCCCGGGCTGGCGTCGGCCAGCCGGTCGGCCAGCTCGCCGGTGCCATCCGGCGAGTTGTCGTCCACTACAATGACGTGCAAACCCAGCGGCAAGGCCAGCAGCTCCCGTACGAGCGTGGCGATGTTCTCCCGCTCGTTGTAGGTTGGAACGATTACCGCTCGCTTCAAGACTCCCTCCGTATGTCAACTCGCGCCTACGACGCATACTGCTCTATGCCGGAACGGGCCGTGGCACCTAGTTCACACGCGGCAGCGCCTCGAGCCGGTTCTCTGCAGCCCGCAGGTATGGATCCTCAGCGAGCAGCGCAAGATAGACGCGCCGGGCGTCATCCCAGCTCTGCTCTTGCTCGTAGAGATCGCCCAGTCGCAGCCACGGCCCAGCCTCCTGCTCGCCCATCCTTATGCGCACCAGTCCCGGCAGCAGGTCGAAGCCCGCCAGCCGCCCGTACAGCGTAATCTCCACATCCTGCGAGATCGCACGTGGAGCGACTGCCCGCTCGTAGGCCCAGATGGCGGCCTCCCTATCCCCTCGGTCCCGGTTCAGCTCTGCCAGACAGGCATATGCTTCTTCGCGGGCACCGGCCGGCATGAACAGGGCCAGCTGCAGCTCGTCCTCAGCCTGAGCCGCATCTCCGGCACCCAGGTGGGCGCAGCCCAGCGCGCTGTGGGTGTCGCTCCTTACCGGCTCCAGGGAAACGGCGATCTCAGCGGCGCCCATCGCCTCCGCAACCCGACCCTGGGCCAGCAGCGCGCGGGTCAGCCACACATAGCCATCAGCGGAATCGGGCGCCAACGACACCAGCAGGCGTGCCTGCTGCTCAGCCAGTTCCACCTCGCCCCGGGCCCAGGCAAACATCGCCCAGAAGCTGGCCTGGCCCTGGTCCGGCGAACCCTCAAGACCATCATCGATGCGCTGCAGGATCTCCGGCCACGCCGCAGACCTGGTCGCCTCCGCCGTCCAGAAACCTGAGCCCGCCAGAGATGGGCTCGCCAGCAGTGTCTCCGCATAGCTCTTCCAGGCATCGTCTGTCCGGCCGCTCTGCTCGTAGAGAAGCCCCAGGTTGAGCAGGTGCAGCGCCCCGTGATCAGCTTCCACCGTCAGCCGCATCCATTCCAAGGCTCTGTCTACATCTCCCTGCTCCCACAGGAGGCCGGCAAGGTTCGCTGTGTTCGTTCCCCAGATCGGGTCCAGGGCCAGCCCCTCCTGGTAGTGGGATATGGCGGACGCCGCCACTCCAACGCCCCCGTCGCCGGCCGACCACAGACCCTCGGTGTATGCCAGCTGGAACGTGTGCAAGGCCAAGTGCCGGTCCATTTCGCGGGCGACGCCCGCCTCTCCGCTCGCGGCCTCGAAGTCGCCAGCACCAGCCAGGCTCACGCTCTGCTCAAGATGGTAGTGGGCCACGTCCATCCAGACCAGCCAGACGACCAGGGCAAGCAGTACGGCGATGCCGACGACCGGCCACCGACAGTGGCCTCGTCGCGCCGCTGCCGGCCGTGCCGGCGCCACCGCGAAGGCCGCCAGGACCAACGCCGGTACCACGTGCGCAGGTCCTGGGAACGTGTCTACCAGCTGTTGGGCAGCCAGCCCGGCCAGCGCTCCTCCACAAGCCGCGATCCGCAGACGCTCGGTCCGGCTGTCGCTGCCGCGCCACCTCTCCAGGCCCGCTCGAACTGCCGCCATCAACAGCAGGCCGCCGGCCAGCAGTCCCAGAAGGCCCATTTCGGCCGCCGTGTTAAGGTACAGGCTGTGCGCGGTCGCTATCTGAACGCGAGGAAGCGCGCTGTCATTCCGAGCAAGCAGCGCACGGCCGAAGTTGCCCGGGCCCACGCCGGTCCAGGGATTGGCCGTGAAGGTGTCCAGCGCCACCTGCCACAGCGAGAGCCGGAAGCGCGTCGAGAAGCCGCGCCCAACGAAGCTCTCCAGAGTCCAGGTCCCGCCGACGACTCCGACGAGAACAAGTGCCCCCAGCAGAGCCGCGGTCGCAGCCGCTCGGCGCCGCCGCACCCAGCGCCACACTGACTGCCAGGTCTCGGGGGCAGCAGCCAACCAGGCGCCAGCGGTGATGGCAAGGGAAACCGCTAGCGCCAGGAGAGCGCCCCGAGAGAAGGCCAGGAACTCAGCGGCCAGAAGTCCGCAAAGCAGCAGCCCACCCGCCAATCGCCCTTGCCTGCTCCTGGCAGTCAGCGTCCAGGCCAGAGAGGGCGGTATCATCAGCGCCACGTATGCCGAGAGGGGCGTGGCGCCGCCCAGGGTCATGTTCAGCCTGTAGATCCACGGAGGCACCGGATCGGCCCAGCCGCCGAGTTCAGGCCAGCCAACGACGACGCCCGGCAGGAAGGGCAGCCCCAGGTACCAGCTGAACCATTCTGCCAGCGCGACCAAGCAGACGATGCCTGCAGTCAGGAACAGCGCCGCCAGAACGGGCTTCTCCCAGGCCATGCCTTTGGTATCGACAAGGAGCCAGAAGCCAAGAATGTAGACGGGATAGATCCATACGGCATCCAGGCTGTGTCTGGGGCTCAAACCGGCAAGCGCCGCGACCGCCGCTGCTCCCAGCCAGACCAGGAGCGGACCGTCCAGCCAGGTGCTCGGGATTCCCTTCCTCTTCCATACGAGCCACCCAAGCCACGCCAGAGGTGGCAGTACGAGCACGGCCTGGCTAAGGACGCGGAGGGCAAGCGACTTACTACTGTAAACGTTCTCAGCGAAGAAGAGCAGGCAGGAGAACAACAGGACCAGCACGAGCAGCCTAGCCCGTTTCCTCATCTCCCTCCCGCGCTTTCGATCCCTGAGCCTGCCTGGGCACCGCGCTTCCTCGCCCGCCAGGCGACGCTGGCCAGGCCCACAACAAAGAGGGCCAAAGCCGCCAGGCTGACCCTCGCTCCCGTCAAGAACGAGCTCGGACGGTAGACCATCTTGACCGAGTGCTGGCCTTCAGTGAGCCACACCGCTCGGAAGCTGTAGTTGGCTCGCAAGAGTGGACGTGACTCTCCATCGACTGTCACGTACCAGCCCGGGTACCAGGTATCCGCCAACACAAGGTAGCCGGCTCCGTCCAGAGCGACGCCTATTGTAATCCCGTTGGGTTCATCCTGCAAGGACAGCACCTCTCCGTAGCTGTCACTAGCCGGCGCCTGCCTGCAATCGGCAGGCACATCGAGGAGGACCTCGGTAGCCGGGTTGAAGGAGGGGTCAGCGAGCAGGCGCAGAGCATCGTGGTCGTCGACCTGGCGGCCACAGCCCACGATCCAGGCCCGACCGAGCGCTTCGGCAAGACGATACAGGTTGACTCCCGATTCGCCATCCAGCCCCGTGCCGTTCTCCCACGTGCGGTCAGTTGCGACGTGCGTCACGCCCATCACGCGCAGGACGGCGGGGGAATCGACAGCCGCCTGCAGCAGCTCGGCGTACCTGCCGACCAGCAACGGGTCGAAGTTGTTCGCCGAACTGACCCCGTCGAGCATCCCGGCGTTGGGCAGCTCCGCCTCGCGGAGCTGCCGCCAGTAAGTCGCGTCTTTCGGTCCGAAATCGTCGAAGGTCAGGTAGCTGAACTTGGCCCGGTACTCCGCATCGAAGGCGCGATCGACGTGTTCAGGATCGGAGGGCCAGTAGACCCGAACCTCGCCTCCCTCAGCCTCCAGCAGGCCAGCGGTCCAGGTCCTGCCCTCGTAGAGGGCACGATCCACCGAGGGCACCAGCCCCGCGGCGGAGAGCAGAAGGTCTGCGGCCACACAGGCGACTGCTGCAACCCGCCACCATCCACTCCCGCGGCGT
This sequence comes from uncultured Anaerolineales bacterium, assembly GCA_964530325.1. GTDB lineage: Bacteria > Chloroflexota > Anaerolineae > B4-G1 > B4-G1 > CAZHAX01. The sequence goes on from CAZHAX010000014.1 coordinate 55,830, forward strand.
AGCAGTGCCAGCAGGCCCACGACGGCCAGGACGACGCCGAGACGAGCAGTCGCCGGGGCGAAGGTCTCCGGCATCGAAGCGGAGACATACGGAGCGCCGAACCCAGCGACGAGTAGGGCCAGGCCGAGTGTGACCGCGAGGGCGCCGCGGCGCTGTCCATTCCTGCCCCTCGGCCATTGCTCTGCCCCCAACGCTGCGAGCGCGGCAAGGGCTACGGTAGTTACCGCCAGCCAACGGGCCGGCGCCTGGAATAGGTCGAAGCCGGGCACGTACTTGAAGAGCAGAGGGAACAGGGGCGTGTTGCTGCCCAGCGCGAGCAGCAGGCCTACCAGGCCGCAGGCAGCGAGGAACCAGACCAGGTGCCGGCATTCGCCCTTTCTCTCGCCCCCCGCGGCAAGGACTGCCTCGATGGCCAGAAGCAGCGGTAACAGCCCTACGTAGCCCGCGTCCTCCCAGTACGTGGCGTATCCCCAGAAGTCTCCCTGGGCCGGTGTGCCGAAGAAGCCGGGCGCCACGAATGTGATCATCCGCCACGGCCACAAGGAGTAGGTCATGGCGAAATCGTAGTCGACGCCGGCCGATCTGTGCGATTGGGCCAACAGCTCCGCCGTTGGCAGCAGCTGGATCGCAGCCAGGGCGACACCCAGCAGCGCCGCGAGTGTGGCCAGGGCAAGGAAGCGCATCGCACGCCCCCGGTCATCCATCCGGACTGCCCGAAAGCCTGCATAGCCAGCGACAAGAAGCCCTCCATAGGCGGCTGTCTGGGCGTGGCCGGAGAGCAGGCCCAGGCCAACCGCCAGCGCCAGCCACAGGGCGCCGCGGAGACTAACACGCTGGGAAAGGACCTCCGTGCGCCAGAGCCAGGCCGGGATCCAGGCGAAGGCAAGAGCGACACTCGGGAAGAGGCCTGCGCGAGCCACCAGATAGCCGCTGCCCTCCAGCGCCAAGGCCCCTATTAGCGCAGAGAACCACCGCAGGCGTATCGATCTGCACCAGGCGTACATCGCCAGCCCGGCCAGTATGATATGGAAAGCGGTGACCCAGGTCAGCGCTAGGTCGGCGGGCAGCAGGAGGTGCAGGACATTCGGGGGATAGAACGCGCCAGTCTGGTAGTTGGCGGCGAGCGGCGCTCCGCATCCCGCCAAGGGATTCCACAGAGGCACGCTGCCTCCCAGCATCATCGTTCCTGCCTGCTGCAGCCAGGGCACGAACTGGAGAAGCGGCGCGCCCCAGAAGAAGGATTCGCCTCCGAACAGAGGGCGCCAGAGCAGCAGGGCCGGTAGGCAGGGGATGGCTGCCAGGGCAATGCGCCGAGGCAGCGTGTCGAGGCGGCTCTGGGCCTCAGTTCGGTTCCTGCTCCGACGGAACCTCATACAGCTCGTATCCCTCCGCTTCGTAGATGAGAACCAGGTAGGGCGCCTGCCGGAGGTCGAAAGCGCCCAGCTCCCTCTCGGCCGGGCCTCGGAAGACGAAGTCGACGCCGTACTCCTCCAGCAGCGACCGCCTCCAGGGATCATCCGTCGCCGGGTCGAAGAAGCGCGCCACCAGCTCCTCCTTCAGGTCAAAGCCGACGGTCTCCGGTCCCAAACCAATGAACGAGCGGGCACCCACCCTGCCGGGAAGGTAGTTGCCAGTGTCGTAAGAAGCCAGCACCACGTCGTCCCACTCGGCCCGCTCGCTGAGCCAGTCGAGCGCCTCCAGCTCGCCTCGATCCCGGAATACTGGCGATGGCTGTCCCAGCAGCTGAATGGTGTATCCCGCCACCAAGAGCGCGTAGGTGATGAAGAGCATCCCCAGCACGGCGTTCACGGCGGACCTGTGCGCCCATCCCCGTGCCTGAAGGCGATGTGCTCCCAGGGCCGCCAAGAGGCAGAGAGCCACCTGCGCCCCCTCGACGAGCCGCCGCTGCACGTTTACTGGCAGATAGACGAGTACGGGGACGGCGACGACCCACGCCAGCAGCGCCCAAGTGGCGCGGGAACGATCACGCCAGACATCAGCCAGCGCCGGGAGGGCCAGAAGTAGAGGCAGCCCGAAGGCGGAGAGGTAGTGAAGCGGATGCGGCGAGCTGATCAGGTTCTGTGCAAACCAGGCGGCGTACACTTCATTCGACGAAAAGACGAGCGAGCCATATATGACTATCGGGGCAGAGATCAGCCCGGCCACCATGGCAAGAGCCACCTGGCGCCACATCAAGCGCCTCTTCCTGATGATCAGAGCCAGCCACATGGCGCCAGTCACGGCCCAGGCCACGGCGACGTAGAAGGGAACGATAAGCCCCATCAGAAGCCAAAGCACGCCGGTCTCCGCGGCTGCACCGAGCGGCGAAGGCGGGCGCGAGAGGCCCTCCTCGCCTGACCGTGGCGCTTGAAGAACCCCCCAAGCCTGCAGCAAGAACAGGATCCCCCACAGCAGAAGCGTCCGTGCCAGCGCTATGTGCGGAAAGCCAAAGAGCACCAGAAAGGTGAATCCCTCCGGCAGGATGAAGTCAAGAGGCAGGCTGCCCAGCCACTCTCGCCCGCCCAGCGATACCAGTAGCCAGCCAAGACCGCCCCCAAAGACAATCATCAGCCAGGCCATCCTTCGCACCGCCAGCAGCTCCGTGAAGGCCGCCAGGAAGCGGTACAGCGTCACCAGCAGGCCAAGACCAAAGAGCAGCCGGGCCGCGTGGTAGACCCAGACCATAGCCGCGTTCAGGTCGCCGCCCGCCACGAGGGCTGCTGCTTTGCCCAGTAGGAGGTGGAATGGGAAGAAGAAGGCGCCTGGATGCAGCTCGGGAGTGAATACGATGTGGAAGAGCCATTCGCCCTCGGCGCCCTGGCGCATCTTCGCCAGATATGAGTAGCCGTCATCTACAGCGTAGATGAATCCGCCGAACGCGCGTTCCGGCGTGGCGGCCGCGGCTCCGACTGCGTATGGGATACAGGTAACGAGTAGGGCGAGAGCGCTGATCGCGAGCACAAACCGCCACTCGCGGGGCATCACCAGGCCTAGTCCCACCCGCCGCTCACTCATCGCCCTCTCCTCGAGCGGGCCGTGTCCGAAGCCAGCCGATCAGCAGCCCTGCTGCCGTCAAGCCGGAGACTGCCCATCCGATGTAGGCGGGGCGCGCATCGTAGCTGAAAAGCACGGTGTCGTCCGCCAGGGCAATCTGGCCCGGCACGTCGAGCGGCTCCAGCGGCCGATAGAGGCGATTCTCGTATACGTGCACTCCGTCTAGCTTGCCGACATCCACCCAATTCGGATGGGAGATGGGAAAGGCCGCCGCGGCGTACCGGACACCCAGAAGCCCCAACATCTCGGCGTCAGGAACGACCCCCTCCAGCGCCGTCCTAACATCCGTCCCTTCGGGGAAGGGCGGGAGCGTCACGCTGTATCCGCTCGGCTCCAGGCCAGCCGCCCGCGTGAGGTAGCCTGCGTAGACATCCAGCTGCAGCGGATCGACGCCATCCGCCAGCAGCAGGCCGTAGCGCGCCGCAACGTGCTGCGGGATACTGTAGCTCGGCGAGTAGACCCGGAATCCGCTGCCCTGGGCAGCTAGCCATTCGGCCGCCGCTCGCCCATCAGCGAATACCTCGTCTTCCGCCCACGCCCTAACCAAAGTCGCATCCACTATTCCCAGGTCCAGCGCGATCATAGACACCGCTGCCAGCGCCGCCCAGCGGCGAGCGGTTGTAGTCCGAGGCAGCAGACAGATGCCAGCCGTAAGAGGAGTGATAATCCCAAAGGCCAGTAGGGCCGGCTGCGGCCTGCCAACCCCCAGCCAGTACCCGGCAACGAGAAGCGCGGCGAACAGCGCCACTGCAGCCAGCAACACCCGGCCAGCCCGACGCATGCGCGGGGCAGCGGAAGCGCAACCAAAGATCCTATCCACACCCACGCCGGCTAGAACAGCGCCCCCAAACGTAACCAGGGCCCAGGCCCGCGGCGGCACTCGTAGCAGGCCCAGTCCAGGCACGACGCTCCCCAGCAGGCTGAACAGGCCGCCGTTCTCGCCCAGACTGAACCATGCGGCGCCGCTCACAAGGATCCCCAGCCACCAGGCGAGCCAGCGCTCCTCCCGCCGGCGCCACAAGGCCCAAGCTCCGAGGGCACCGAGCATCAGAGTGCTCACTCCCAGGTAGGTCATCCACTCGTGGAAGCCGGCATGATCCGCGATGAGCAGCCCGGCTAGATAGCGCCAGGGGAGCGACCAGGCGGCCGCGTCCTGAAGCGTCATCGATGAGCGCGTAAGGTGCGGCAGCAGCGCCGCAAGAGGGATCCACTGGCAGGCGGCGAGCCCTACCAGGGCAGCCAGGCCGCTGGCTCCTATTCCCAACCAGCCGCCCGCGGGGCAAGCGGCTGGCTGCCGGGCACCAGGTCCGATCGCCCACCTGCGCGAGTGCCGATAGCGATCAACGGCCCAAACGGCCGTCAAGGTGCCAACAGCGGCCAGGGAATAGGCGGCTGCGCGGGTATCCGCACAGAACTGGCAGGCAGCCGCTGCTCCGCCTGCCGTCGCCCATCTGAGGTTCCGGGCCCGTGGTTCCCCCGCGCCCGCCGGCCGCAGTGCCTGCAGCCAGCAGAGCACTACCAGCGGCAGCCAGCCCATCGCCTGCGTCCAGCCCACGTGCCCTGCAGCCAGATGCGCCAGGAGCTTAGGCGAGACCTCGTAGGCCACGCCAGCCGCCAGCGCCCCCCACGTGCCGGAACGAAAAGCGACGCGCATCAAAGCACACATCGCAGCACCAGCAAGCCAGAGGTGAGCTATCGCCGAGAGGTTGAAGCCTATCTCCAGGGGCAGCCACGGCGTGAAGAGGAAGAGCCAGTTCGGCACGTAGCAGAGACCAGACAGCGGGTTGGCCGCGAAGGGCGCTCCGCTCATGATCGTCGGCCGCCACAGCGGGAGCCGCCTCTCCTGCCAGACCGTCTGACGGGTGAAGAGGGCGTTCGGCCAATGGGATACTGCCAGGTCGGAGTGATCCCCTTTCGCCGGCCAAAGCCAGGCGGAGGGCTGCTTGACCGCCGGCCAGAGAACCGCCAGTGCGACGACGGCCGGCACGAGCCAGCACAGCCAGAGCCTCCGCGCCCGGCCTCGCGAGTCGCCCGTCGTTTCAGCCATCGACATGGTAGATGGAAGTGTCTTCCGACTGGAAGACGAGCTCTCCCGAAGGAAGCACGTCGCCCAGCGCCCGCTCTCTGGGGCCGACGACGACGAACGACACCCGGGCATCCTCCAGCAGCAGATCGTGTTCTGCCGAATCCATCTCGCCGGCGAAATAGGCCAGGACCTGGGCCTCACGCCGCTCCGCATCTACCGTCTCGAAGGGATGGCCGTATACAACCCGCGCCCCGGCCCAGGCCGGCACGAAGATACCCATCTCGGGACTGCAGAGCACTACGGCGTCTGATTCCGCGTTCTCGCCCAACCAGCTGAGCGCCGCCCACTCGCCGTCGGTCAGGTAGAAGAGCCCCGCGCCCTGCAGAGCCGTCAACGAGGCGGCCACCGCCAGGAAAACTGGCGTCATGGCAGACAAGCCAACAATTGTCCGCTGCGTCAGCAGCCGCAGCCTCCCAGGAACCCGCTTGCGCAGCACCTGCCACCATCCCAGACCGGCCAGGAGACCTATGCTAACCCCGAGACCCAGGCTAAGTCGGCGCTGCAGCGGGAGGGGCAAGTACATGCCGACGAAGGTCACGCCCAGCCAGCCCAGGAGCAGCCAGGCGGCGTCGGTCCGCTTTCTCGCTGCCACGAGCACGCCTGGGATGGCCAGTGCAAGCACGAGCCCATAGCTGAGCAGCCAGTCCCAGAGAGGGGGCGACGGGGTCAGGTTTTGGGAGTTCCACACAGCCAAGACGGGGTCTGTCCGAATGGCCCACTGCATGTAGAGTGGATAGGGAAGCGCCGCGATAGCTGCGCCGGCCGTCCACAATACCGCCGGCCAGGGCACCCTTCTCTGCCGGACAGTCCTGGCCGTGAGCATGGCGGCAAGGCCGCCAAAGACGGGCACGAGGCCGAACGGTTGGATCACTCCCAGAGCGACCGCTGCGGCGACCATACCGACCCCCGAGAGCAGGGCGTCCTGACGCGTCTCGCCACCTCGCGTCGACGGGCTGGCCACGCCTACGCCGGCGCTGGCTATCAGGCACATCAGCCCAATCGCCAACGGGAAGTGGGCGTTGGCAAGGAGGGAGTAGGCCGGGAAGGCCTCCGAAACCCAGAGATCGGCCGTTGCCAGCCCGAGCAGCGACATCAGCCAGCCCAGGCCGGAACCGACACCGGCCAAGAGAAACGCCGCTCGACGTTCTCCCGCCTCTGCGGTGACTCGGGAGGCGAGGCTGTACAGCCCCAGGAGCATCACGAGCCCGCCGGCGAGGCGCAGCAGGTGGTATGATACGATGAGTGGCATGCCGGTCCAGCGCGTCACATGCCCCACTCCCAGGTGCAGCAGGAACAGGTAGGCGCCGCTCTGCGGCTCCGACGTATAGGGCAGACGAAACAGCCAGGAACCGGAGTACCCCTGCCGGATCTTGGCAATGTAGGAGTTGCCATCCCAGGGATTGAAGAGCAGCCCGGTGAACCGGCTGCCATCGGGCGCCAGCGCCCAGCCCACCAGGTAGGGCACCAGGCTGGCCACCACCAGCAGGACCGTCACCCACACGAACCAGCGCCGGTCGTCACGCGCCACAGCCGCTCCTTGCTGCGTCCTGCACTTGTGGGATTGTAGCACAGTTCGTCGTGCGAACCAAGCTGCCGCGCGATATGCAGAGATTGGACAGGTCATCATCGGATGGACCGGATGACGCGGGAGCGTCGACGCGCCCTGTCTGTCAACGGGGTCACACGGATGCCGAACACCTGCAGCGTGACGAACTGGGTGACTAAGCTTGAGCGCTAGCCCGACTTGACAAAGGGCGCATTCTTGGGTATATTAGCAGCACAACCGAATAGGAAGGATCGGCAGAGAACCGGAATAGTAGCGCACGTGCGCGCGGTAGAGAGGTGGGCCCAGTGCTGAAAGCCCACTCGCAGGCGGCGGTCGCGAATGGGCCGGGGAGCTGCCAGCCCGAGAGAGGGCCGGAAGGGCAGGTAGGGCTGGCCGGAGGCGCCACCGTTATCACAGGCGAGGGTAGCGGCTGTATGGCGCGCTGAAAGCACCGGCAGCCTGTACCCACAGAGTGAGGCTGGCTCCGGACGCGCTCATGGGCGCGTCTTTCGCTTTCTGGGCATCCGGCCTCAGTGGGGTGGCACCACGGGAATCGGCATTGGCCTCTCGTCCCCAAGGGGAATGAGAGGCTTTCTTGTTGCCTAGGGGTGATACAGGTGTATTTGCTGTCGCGAAAGCAGTTCAAGCAGATGGCCCGGCAGGCGGCGCTCGTCCCGCTCGGCCTGGAGCTGCCGGCGGACATCGAGACGCCGGTCTCGGTCTATCTCAAGCTGCGCGGAGAGGGGCCCAGTTTCCTGCTGGAGAGCGTGGAGAAGGCGGAGCAGGTCGGCCGGTACTCGTTCCTTGGCTTCCACCCCCGCCTCCAGGTGCTGGCCCGCGGCCGGCAGGTGACGATCAAGCGCAATGGCGCGGAAGAGCAGCGAGAGCTGGCCTCGGGGGAGGATCCGCTGCACGTGGTCGCTGCGGAGCTGAGCCATTTCCAGCCTGTGGCCCCTATTCACGAGGTCACTCCCCAGGCCCCTCCACTGTTGGGAGGCGCGGTAGGCTATCTGGGCTACGATCTGGTGCGCTTCTTCGAACGGCTGCCGGAGACGGCGCGAAACGATCTGGACGCGCCGGACCTGCACATGGTCGTTCCGGACACCGTGGTCGCCTTCGACCACGTCCGCCAGCGCATGATCGTTCTCGCCTACGCACAGGTCGAAGAAGAGGTGGACCTGGATGTCGCCTACGATGACGCTGCCGTCAGGCTGGAACGGATCGCCCAGGCTGTACGTGGGGACATGCCTGCACTGCCTGAGCCGCCCGGAAAGAAAGGCGGCGAACTGGAATCGAACATGACGCAGGACCGGTTCGAGGTCGCGGTGCGGCGAGCGAAGGAGCACATCACCGCCGGCGACATCTTCCAGGTGGTTCTATCACAGCGGCTGTGCCGGCGCACAGAGGCGGATCCCCTCAGCATCTACCGGGCACTGCGCAGGATCAACCCTTCGCCCTACATGTTCTTCCTCGACATGGGCGGAAAGCCAAGGACCTGCCTGATCGGCTCGTCGCCGGAGGTTCTGGTGCGGCTGCAGGGCAGAGTCGCGGAGGTGCGCCCTATTGCTGGGACGCGCCCACGCGGCAAGGACGCTGAACAAGACGCAGACCTGGAGGCCGAGCTTCTGGCAGATCCGAAGGAGCGGGCGGAGCACGTGATGCTTGTCGACCTGGGACGGAACGATCTGGGTCGCGTCTGCAACTACGGAACCGTCAGCGTTCCTGAGCTCTTCACCATAGAGCGATACTCGCATGTGATGCACATCGTCAGCCGGGTCCTGGGCAACCTGCGGGAAGGCTTAGACGGCCACGATCTGATTAGGGCGACATTCCCTGCGGGCACGGTCAGCGGCGCGCCCAAGGTGCGGGCCATGGAGATCATAGAGGAGCTGGAAGGGGTGCGGCGTGGTCCATACGCTGGGGCCGTCGGCTACCTGGCCTTCAACGGCAACGTTGATACCTGTATCACCATCCGTACCATACTGATGCAGGACGGGCTGGCCTATCTTCAGGCAGGTGCGGGGATCGTTGCGGACAGCGATCCGACGCGGGAATGGGAGGAGACGCTCCACAAAGCACGTGCGCTCGGCGCGGCAATCGAGATGGCCGAGCAGGGGCAGTAGGGAGAAGCGAATGATCCTGGTAATCGATAACTACGATTCTTTCACCTACAACCTGGTGCAGTTCCTGGGCGAACTGGGCGCGGAGCTTGTCGTGTGCCGCAACGACCAGGTGACGCTGGACCAGGTGCGCGAGATGAACCCCAGCCATGTCGTGATCTCCCCGGGCCCGGGGACACCGGATGACGGCGGCGTCTCGGTCGACATCGTGCGCGAGTTCCACCAGCAGATACCCATCCTTGGCGTCTGCCTGGGCCATCAGTGTATCGCTGCCGCCTTTGGCGGGCGCGTCGACCTGGCTCCGCGGCTGATGCACGGCAAGACCAGCCCGATCAACCACCGCCAGAGTGGTATCCTCCAGGGCGTGCCCAGCCCCTTCACCGCCACGCGCTACCACAGCCTGGTAGTCTACGAGCCGCTGCCGGATTGCCTGGAGGTGACGGCATCGACCGCTGAGGGCGAGATAATGGCGCTGCAGCACAGGGCGGCGCCGGCGACAGGCCTGCAGTTCCATCCGGAGTCGATTCTAACCGAGCACGGGAAACGGATCCTAGGCAACTTCCTGAAGCAGTGAGCAGACAGCAATCGGCAGCCAGATGAGAGGCGGAACAAAGACAGGCGGGAGGAGTCACATGATACGGGAGACGATCACTCAGTTGTTGGACGGGGAGTCGCTGTCGGCTGACCTGGCGGAGTCGGTGATGACAGAGATCATGACCGGCGCGGCGACGCCGGCGCAGATCGCCGGCTTCCTGATCGCGCTGCGGGTGAAGGGCGAGACCGTGGAAGAGATCACTGGCTTCGCTCGAGCGATGCGGCGCGTGGCCGTGCAGGTGAAGCCCTCGCGCACAGACGTCGTGGATACATGCGGCACGGGCGGGGACCGGGCGGGCACTTTCAACATCTCGACGACGACCGCCTTCGTCGTGGCCGGCGCCGGACTAGGCGTGGCCAAGCACGGCAACCGGAGCGTTAGCAGCAAGTCAGGCAGCGCAGACGTACTGAAAGCCCTGGGGGTCAACTTCGATATGACGCCGGAGCAGGTGGCCCAGGCGATAGACGAGGTGGGCATTGGCTTCATCTTCGCGCCCTATTTCCACCCGGCGATGAAGCACGCCATCGGGCCGCGCCGCGAACTGGGCGTGCGCACCGTGTTCAACATCCTGGGACCGCTGACCAACCCGGCCAGCGCTGGGTCGCAGGTGCTGGGGGTGTACGACGCCGCGCTGACCGAGCCGATGGCCCGGGTCCTGCAGCAATTGGGCTCCAAGGCTGCCTACGTGGTGCACGGCTTCGGCGGGCTGGACGAATTGACAACGTCAGGTCCCAACCGGGCCAGCTGCTTCGGCGTGGAGGGGGCGGACGGAGAGGTGGTCACCGAGACGGTCAACCCGAGCGATCTGGGCTTCAAACCGGCGAAGCCGGAGGACCTGCTGGGCGGCGAAGCCGAGGAGAATGCCAAGATCCTGCGGGCGGTGCTCAGTGGCAAGGACAAGGGCGCCCGCCGCGACGTCGTTCTGCTCAACGCGGCGGCGGCTCTGGTGGCCGGCGGCGCAGCCCCCGACCTGAAGGAGGGCGTGGCCCAGGCCGCGAAGAGTGTAGACAGCAAGGCCGCGCTGAAGGCGCTGGACGGGCTGGTCAGCTACAGCCAGAGCGTGGCGAAGGACGGATAGCCGCCAGCACTCAAAAGGAAGCTCAATGCTGGTATCAAGTGGCGGTTGTGAAGTGCAGGGGCGAAGGACTTGGCAGCCAAGACGATCCTAGACCAGATCATAGCCCACAAGCGAGACGAGTTGGCGGCACTCAAGGTGGAGCGGCCGCTCGAGGAAGTGCGCGCGGAGGCCGCACGCGCGGAGCCTCCTCGCGCCTTCGAAGCGGCTCTGCGAAGAGACGGCATTTCGCTCGTCGCCGAGGTTAAGCGGGCCTCGCCCAGCAAGGGGCTGCTGCGGCCTGACCTTGACCCCGCCGCCCTGGCCCGCGAATATGAATCGAGCGGCGCGTCCGCGATAAGCGTGCTGACAGATGAACGGTTCTTCCAGGGCAGCCTAGGCGATCTGCGTGAAGTGCGACATGGGGTGCGTCTCCCGGTTCTGCGCAAGGATTTCCTGCTCGAGCCGTACCAGGTATTCGAGGCTCGGGCGGCGGGGGCGGACGCGGTGCTGCTGATCGCCGCCGTGCTGGGCCGGGACGAGCTGCAGGAGCTGCTCGAGCTGGCACACGAGAACGGGATGGCAGCGCTGGTGGAGGTACACGACGAGAAGGACCTCGAGAGTGCGCTTTCCGCCAGGCCCCGCATAGTGGGCGTGAACAACCGGGACCTGCGCACGTTCGAGGTCGATCTGGCCACTACGGAGCGGCTCCGGCCCATGGTTCCGCAGGACTTGGTTCTCATCGCCGAAAGCGGAATTCACGCCCGGGCGGACGTGGAGCGGATGGCGGCGGCCGGCGTCAATGGCGTGCTGGTAGGAGAGTCCCTCCTGCGCGCCGCGGACGTGGGAGCGAGGCTGAGGGAGCTGGTTCCGTGACCGTCGTCAAGATATGCGGTCTGACCAACCCGGACGACGCGCTCTGCGCTGCGGAAGCTGGCGCCGATCTGCTGGGGCTGGTCTTCTATCCGGGCAGTCCGCGCTTCGTGGGCGCCGATCAGGCGGCGATGGTCACAGCAGCCGTTCGGGGGTCGTTCGGTGCCCATTCGCCGCGCTTCGTCGGCGTGTTCGTGGACATGCCGGTGGCTGTCGTGCAGACCACGATCGAGCACGTAGGGCTGAACCTGGTACAACTGCACGGCGGCGAGCCTGCGCGCGACCTCGAGCTGCTGGGGCCGAGGGCATTCAAGGCGATCCGCCCTCAGACTGAGGAGAGGGCGGAGAAAGAGGTGGCGGCGTACCAAGCCGTGGTACCTGCCGATGGCGCCAGCCCTCAGTTCCTGGTCGATGCCTACGATCCGGAGCAGTATGGGGGGACCGGGTATCTGGCCAACTGGGCCGTGGCGCGGTCGCTGGTGGCGCGCTTCCGTATTGTGCTGGCCGGTGGGCTCGATCCCGATACGGTGAGCGAGGCTATCGGAGAGGTGCGCCCCTGGGGGGTCGACGTCTCCAGCGGCGTTGAGCGGACCAAGGGGCGCAAGGACCATGGTCGGGTGAGAGCATTCGTGGAGGCGGTGCGAGGAGCTGATACGAACTCCTGATCCACTCGCCTAGATCGGAGTTCGGTTCGGCAACTGCCCGGAGCTTCAGCCTCAGACAGCTGGGGACCGTTCGGTTCAGTCGCGGGTAGGCGCTCCGCTCTTGGAGGCTGCGCAAGGCTGGCAAGCATGGGGCAACGGAAAGCAGAGGGAGATGGGGAAGAAGACGAAGCTGGCCCTGTCTGACGGACCCAGGTATGGGCAGTACGGCGGCGCTTTCGTTCCCGAGACGTTGGTGCCAGCCGTGCAAGAGCTGGCCGAGGCGTACGAAGAGGCGCGGGCGGATGGTTCCTTCACCGAGGAGCTGGATAGGCTCCTGCGCGTCTATGCAGGGCGGCCGACGCCGCTGACGCCGGCGCGGCGGCTGGCTGAAGCGCTCGGCGGGGCGCGGATCTACCTGAAGCGGGAGGACCTGGCCCACACCGGGGCCCACAAGATCAACAACGCGTTGGGGCAGGCGTTGCTCGCCCGCCGCATGGGCAAGCGGAGAATTGTGGCCGAGACCGGCGCCGGGCAGCACGGCGTGGCTACGGCGACAGTCTGCGCGCTGCTGGGGATCGAGTGCGTGGTCTACATGGGCACGGTCGATATGGAGCGCCAGCGGCTCAACGTCTTCCGCATGCGGCTGCTCGGAGCCGACGTGCGACCCGTGGATGCGGGCAGCCGGACACTCAAGGACGCCATCAACGAGGCGATACGTGACTGGGTGACGAACGTACGTACGACGCACTACCTGCTAGGCTCAGTGCTTGGTCCGCACCCCTACCCGCGTATGGTCAGGGACTTCCAGCGTGTCATCGGAGACGAGACTCGTGAACAGATCCTGGCAGCCGAGAGGCGGCTGCCGGACCTGTTGGTGGCCTGCGTGGGCGGCGGATCGAACGCCATCGGCTTCTTCTATCCATTCATCGAGGACGAGGGCGTGAGGCTGGTGGGCGTGGAGGCTGGCGGCGAGGGAATCCGGACGGGGCACCATGCCGCCCGGTTCGCAGATCCCCGCCTCGGCCGGCTGGGCGTTCTGCACGGCACTCAGACGTTCGTGCTCCAGGACGAGGACGGGCAGATCGCGCTGACACACTCTGTCTCTGCCGGGCTCGACTACGCCGCCATCGGCCCGGAGCACGCCTGGCTGCGGGAGACAGGGCGGGCGGAGTACACCTACGCAACTGACGCCGAGGCGCTGGAAGGGCTGCAGAGACTCAGCGAGCTGGAGGGGATTATCCCGGCCCTGGAGAGCGCCCACGCCGTGGCGGAGGCGCTGAAGCGGGCGCCTACAATGGACCCCCAAGAGGTCATGATCATCAATGTCAGCGGCCGAGGGGACAAGGACATGCCGACTGTGGCTGACGAGCTGGAGCTCGAGCGATAACGATGGGACGGATTGGCCGGACCTTCGAGCAACTGCGGCTTGCGGGGCGCACCGCTCTGATGCCGTACCTGACAATGGGCTATCCCGAGCGGGAGAGCGCCCTCGAGCTGGTCCCCGCACTGGTTGAGGGCGGGGCAGATCTGATTGAGCTGGGAGTGCCGTTTAGCGACCCCCTGGCAGACGGGGCGACGATTCAGGCCGCCTCTCAGCAAGCGCTGGCCAATGGCATGACCTTGAGGGCCTGTCTGGAGCAGGCTGCAAAGCTGCGAGGAGTTGGCCTCGAGGTACCGCTTGTCCTGATGGGCTACTGGAACCCCGTCTTCCAGATCGGCCCCCGCGAGTTCGCTCGCCGGGCGAAGGAGAGCGGAATCGACGGGGTGATCGTTCCCGATCTCCCTCCCGAGGAAGCGGAAGAGGCTGAGGAGGCACTGCGAGCTGAGGAGATCGACCTGATCTACCTGCTGGCGCCCACGTCCGGCGAAGATAGGGCGCGCCTGGTGGCGGAACGGACGAGAGGATTCCTGTATCTGGTGTCTCTAACCGGCGTCACGGGAGCGCGTGATTCGCTTGCGCAGGGGCTGCAGGCGTTCGTCGAAAGAGTGCGGCCGGTGGCACGCGTTCCCCTTGCTGTCGGCTTTGGCATCAGCACGCCGGCACAGGCGGCAGCCGTGGCCCGGCTGGCGGATGGTGTGATCGTGGGTAGCGCGCTGATACGTGCCATCGCGGAGAGCTCGAAGCCGGCTGCTTCTGCACACGACTTCGTGCGCTCCTTGAGGCAGGCCATCGACGCCGCCTAGGCAGCGGAAGGTGCGGGCTGGGCAGGGATCGTTGACAGAGGGCGTTTTCCGTGGTAACATAGGCCAGCTAGAAACAGGAGCGGCCGGATGCTGGACAAGACGGTACAGCCTAGCCAGCCTCGGACTCCGCCCAAGGGGGCGGGGCGATCGCTCGTGTCTTCGTGGCGTGGAGGGGCCTTTGAGTTCGCCTTTTATGCCCGGCTTTCGGGTAGAGGCGGCTGCTTCACGCCGCGGGGGGCTTACTGAGAGCACCATCGCAGCGAGTAGGTAGGAGAGCGTGGAGCCACCGGCTCCACGCTCTTTGCTTTCCGGGCACCGGGCCGCACCGGTAGCGGCCGGTTGAGGAGGATGAGGATGACTCGTGTCGCATTCCAGGGGGAGAGGGGAGCCTATTCGGAGGAGGCGATCCAGCAGCACTTTGGATCTGACGTGGAGTGCGTGCCCTGCCGCCGCTTCGAGGACATCTTCGATGCGGTCGAGTCCGGCTCTTCTGACTTCGGCATGCAGCCGGTGGAGAACTCGACAGCGGGCTCGATCAACCAGGCGTATGACCTGCTCCTCGAGCACGATCTGCGGATATGCGGCGAGGTCATATTGAGGGTCCGCCATGCGCTCCTTGGGCTGGCCGGCGTTTCGATCGACGAGGTACGGCGCGTCCGCTCCCATCCCCAGGCCCTGGCCCAGTGCCAGCGCTATCTGAACGGTCACGGGTGGACCGTGGAAACCGCCTACGATACAGCTGGCAGCGCCCGGGACCTACAGGCCGCCCCGGAGAGAGATGTCGCGGTCATCGCCAGCCGGCTGGCGGGTGAAGTGTACGGGCTGGACGAACTGGACTACCCGATTGAGGACGTGGCCAACAACTACACCCGCTTCTTCGTCCTGGCCCGGGAGGACCCGCCGAAGGCCGAGCCAAGCAAGACCTCGGTTGTCTTCTCCGCAAGACACGTGCCGGGAGCGCTCTACAGGTGCATGGGCGAGTTCGCCACCAGGGGAATCAACCTGACGAAGATCGAGTCGCGGCCGCGGCGCGACAAGCTCTGGCACTACGTCTTCTACCTCGACTTCGAGGGTCATGCGCAGGACCCGCAGTGCGCCGATGCGCTGGCCGGCCTGCTGCAGAGCGCGTCTTTCGTGAAGGTGCTTGGCTCGTACGAGGCGGCCGTGACGCCCGAGGAGTGAGCTGTGACGAAGATAGCATTCCAGGGAGTGGCGGGGGCCTTCGCCGAGGAGGCGGTACGCCAGTACTTCGGCCCGGAGGCGGAAGCGGTACCATGCAGGACGCTCGATCAGGTATTCGAGCTCGTCGAGGATGGCGAGGCGGATCGGGGCATACTGGCCGTGGACAACGCCGTGACGGGATCCGTGCCCCGTTCGTACGAGCTGTTGATGGAGCACGATCTGCGCATCTACGCCGAGGCAATACTCCGGGTGCGCCTGATGCTGCTGGGTACGGCGGCCACAAAGCTGGGAGAAGTGAAGCGTGTGCGATCCCATCCGCAGGCGCTGGCCCAGTGCCAGGCGTTCCTCAGCCGCCACGGGCTGCAGGCGGAGCCCGCGCTCGATCCTGCCAGTAGCGCCCGCGACCTGGCTGCGAGCCCCGAGAAGGGAGTGGCTGTAATCGCCGGAGAGCTGGCTGCCGAGGTCTACGGGCTCGACATCATCGAGGAGGCTGTGGAGGACTTCCCGTTTAACTACACGCGCTACTTCGTCCTTGCAGTGGAGGATCCGCCCCGGGCGCAGCGCAGCAAGACGTCGGTGCTCTTCACCACCCCGCACCAGCCGGGCGCGCTCTACGAGTGCCTGGGCGAGTTCGCTAAGCGGAACGTCAATCTGACGAAGATCGAGTCGCGGCCGCGGCTCAATCGTCCCTGGCAGTACATCTTCTACCTCGACTTCGAGGGTCATTCGACTGACCCCGAGTGCGAAGCGGCGATGATGGGTCTGCTGCGGCGCTCGTCGTTGGTGAAGCTGCTGGGATCGTATCCCGCAGCGACGACGCCCGTGCCGGATGAAGGGAACGCGGGTGAGGAGTGAATATGCCCGAGGGCGATGACGTCGTTGTGGTCTTGAAGGACGGGGCGACGAGCCGCCAGATCGCCAACGTCGCCGCCCGCATCGAGCAAATGGGCTGCCAGGCGCGGATATCGGAGGGGAAGGAGCGCACGGTGATCGGCGTCCTGGGCAACGGCCGCCAGCTCGACTGGGACAAGATCGAGGGCATGGCCGGCGTAGAGGGCATCGCGGCAGTTGACGCGCCCTTCAAGCGGGCCAGCCGCGACTTCAGCCCGCAGGACACACTGGTCAGGGTGAACGGCCTGACGATTGGCGGCGAGCAGTTGGTGGTGATGGCAGGGCCTTGCTCGGTAGAGAGCCGGGAGCAGCTTCTCGAGACTGCGCGCGCTGTCAAGCAGTGCGGAGCGCACGTTCTGCGCGGCGGGGCCTACAAACCGCGCACTTCGCCCTACAGTTTCCAGGGACTCGGCGAAGAGGGCCTGAGGATACTGGCTGAGGCCCGGGAGGAGACCGGACTGCCTGTGGTGACCGAGGTGATGGAGCCGCATACGGTCCCTCTGGTGACGACGTTCGCCGACATCGTTCAGATCGGGGCGCGGAACATGCAGAACTATGCCTTACTGCACGCCGTGGGAGAGGCGCAGAGGCCGGTGCTACTGAAGCGAGGTATGATGTCTACGATTCAGGAGCTGCTGATGTCCGCCGAGTACATCCTCTCGCACGGCAACGACAAGGTGATTCTCTGCGAGCGCGGCATCCGCTCTTTCGACAGCGCGACGCGGAACACGCTTGACCTGACCGCCGTGGCGCTCCTGAAGCAGCTCAGCCACCTTCCCGTCGTCGTCGATCCCAGCCACGCCACCGGGAAGTGGGAGCTGGTGGAGCCTATGTCCCGTGCCGCTGTCGCCGCCGGCGCGGATGGGCTGCTGATCGAGGTGCATCCTCACCCGGAGGAGGCACTGTCGGATGGGCCGCAGTCACTGAAGCCAGATCGATTCGCGAGCTTGATGGCAGGGCTGCGGCCTCTGGCCAAGGCTATTGGGAGGACGCTGTGAGGGATCTGGCGCAGTCGCAGGTGGCAATCGTCGGCCTGGGCCTCATGGGTGGCTCGCTGGGAGGCGCGCTGAAGGATCGGTGCGGCCAGGTCGTAGGCGTGGCCCGCAGAGCAGAGTCGATCGATCAGGCGCTGGCGCGCGACCTGATCGGCCGGGGCACCTCGGACCTGGCGGCCGGAGTGGGCGAGGCGGACATCGTTGTACTGGCAACGCCGGTACGCGTGATCCTGCAGCAACTGACTGAGATTGGCCCGCTCCTGAAGGCCGGTTGCCTGGTCATGGACCTGGGCAGTACGAAGTGTGAGATCGTAGACAGGATGGAAGGGCTGCCCCAGCGGATTGAGCCGCTGGGCGCGCACCCAATGTGCGGCAAGGAGGTCGCCGGAATCGCGGCCGCAGAGATCACGCTGTATGAGGGCTGCACCTTCGTTCTGACGCCTCTGCAGCGCACCTCGCAGGAGGCTGTGGACCTCGGGCGCCAGTTGGTCCAGGCAGTGGGAGGCAGGCCCTTGATTCTGGACGCGGAGCGTCACGACCAGCTCGTGGGCGCGGTGAGCCACCTGCCATACATCGTATCTTGCGCGCTCGTCGCCGCGGCCGCAGAGGCTGCGGCGGCCGACCCGCTGGTCTGGCAGCTGGCCGCCAGTGGCTACCGTGACGCTTCCCGTCTTGCGGCGAGCGACGTGACGATGATGCTCGACATTCTGTTGACGAACAGAGATGCCGTGCTGGAGGCGGTATCGACGTGCGAAGAGCAGTTGGAGGAGCTGGCCAGGATGCTGCGCGAAGGCGACGAGCAGGGGCTTCGCGCGGCGCTGAGCGCCGTCCGCGAGAGCCGGGTAGCGTGGGAGCGGGGGCGGTCGTCGGCGACTGGAGAGGCGGGTCGTGAGGACAGCAGCCCCCGCAGAGAGTGAGCGGGAGGAGAGACGGAGTTGACTCAGCTGAGGGTGAGGGCGAGCGGTGCGCTGCGGGGGCGTCTGCAGGTGCCAGGCGACAAGTCGATATCCCACCGGACGCTGCTATTGGGAGCCCTGGCTGACGGTGAGAGCCGCGTCCGGGGCTTCCTGCGCTGCGGCGACTGCCTGGCCACGCTGGCCTGCGTGCGGATGCTGGGCGTTGAGGTGGACGAGACTGATTCCAGCAGCCCAAGCGCGGCTAGCGTCGACCTCGTTGTAGCCGGGCGCGGGCGAAGGGGCCTGGCAAAGCCCGGCGAACCGCTCCATTGCGCACGCTCCGGTACGACCATGCGGCTGCTGGCCGGGATTCTAGCCGGCCAGAGCTTCGCCAGTGTGCTGACAGGAGATCCGCAGCTGCTGCGCCGCCCGATGCGCAGGGTCGTCGAGCCGCTGCGCGCCGCCGGCGCGGATATCGAAGACAATGGGGGCCGCGCCCCGCTCACCATCCGCGGACGAGGGCTGCGTGGCTGCGACCACGACCTGGCCGTGGCCAGCGCGCAGGTCAAGAGCGCATTGCTGCTGGCCGGGCTGAACGCGGACGGGCCCACGACGGTACGCCAGCCGGGCCCGGCGCGCGACCACACGGAGAGGATGTTGGCGGCGATGGGGGTGGAGATCGCCACGGATGGGCTGGCGGTAACGCTCAGGCCCTCAGGCTCGCTAGCCCCTTTGGCCCTCGAGGTTCCGCGCGACTTCTCTTCGGCTGCCTATCCGCTCGTTGCCGCGACGCTCGTGCACGGATCCAGTGTTACGCTTGAGGCCGTGGGCGTCAACCCTACGCGCACGGGCCTGCTCGACGTGCTCCGGGCGATGGGCGCGCAGGTGGTCTTGGCGAACAAACAGGAGCAGGGGAACGAGCCCGTAGCCGACCTGGCGGTGACGGGAGGCTCGCTCAGCGGAGTGGAGGTTGGCGGCGAGACAGTGGTGCGGATGATCGACGAGTTCCCCATTCTGGCCGTGGCTGCCACGCAGGCGAGAGGGACGACGATCGTGCGCAACGCAGCGGAGCTGAGGGTGAAGGAGACGGATCGCATAGCTACGGTCGTGGAGGAGCTCACGAAGCTGGGAGCGCGGATCGAGGGCCGCGCCGGCGGGTTTGTGGTGCAAGGGCCAACCAGGCTGACGGGCGGCGTGGTCAACAGCCACGGCGACCACAGACTGGCGATGGCCCTGGCTGTGGCGGGCCTGCTGGCCAATGGAGAGGTGGTCGTTGAGGGTGCAGAGTGCATCGATGACTCGTTCCCTGGATTCGCCGAGACGATGCACGCGCTGGGAGCAGGAATCGCTGCTGCCTGAGGGATTCGACCATGATTGATGGCAAGACGCAGCTGGTCGGGTTGATCGGCTGGCCGGTGGAGCACAGTCTCTCGCCGGCGATGCACAACGCCGCATTTGACGAGCTCGGGCTCAACTACCGCTACCTGCCCCTGCCCGTGACGCCGGGGAAGGCTGAGGAGGCGGTGAAGGGATTGGCCGCGCTGGGCTTTCGGGGCGCAAACGTAACCGTGCCCCACAAGCAGGCAGTGATCCCGGCACTCGACGTCGTGGCGCCCGAGGCCGAGGCGCTGGGGGCAGTGAATACCATCGTTGTCGAGAGGACGGAGGACGGGACGGTCGTCCTGCGCGGCCACAATACGGATGCCCCTGGCTTCATCCGGGCGCTGCGCGCGGAAGGGTATGACCCGGAAGGGCGCAGCGCGATCGTCGTCGGTGCGGGCGGCGGGGCCAGGGCCGTCGTCTGCGGCCTGCTGTCTGCGGGAGCGAAGTCCGTCGGCGTGCTCGATGTCGTGGCCGAGCGGGCACAGTCGCTGGTAGACGATCTGCGCGGGTCGGCTGGAAGCGGTGGGTTGAGCGTGCTCGCCGCGTCGAAGAGTGCCTTGGCTCGCCACGCAGCGGCTTGTGAGCTGCTGGTAAACGCCACTCCCGTAGGAATGTGGCCTGATGTGGAAACGTCGATCTGGCCTGAGGGGGCCGATCTTCCTGGCAGCCTGACCGTGTTCGACCTGGTATACAATCCGAGGGAGACGAAGCTGCTGGCCAAGGCCCGAGAGTCTGGAGCAAGAACGATCGGCGGGCTGGGTATGCTGGTTGAGCAGGGGGCCGCGGCGTTCGAGCTTTGGACCGGACAGGCGGCGCCCGTCGTGGTGATGCGCGCAGCCTGCGAGCGCGGATTGGGGCGCTAGGATAGCCGGGCAGCCGCATGCTCCCGTAACGGAAGAGACGGCGTCTCCAACAGGTCCGCTCGTGACAGTCAAGACCTGTAGGCCAAGCGCGGGCCTGCCCCTGGTCTCACGCCCCAGGCTGCTCGACCTACTGAACGCGGGCTTACGGCGCCCGCTGACCCTACTCTCGGCTCCCGCCGGCTTTGGCAAGACGGCGCTGCTCATCGACTGGATTGAGAGCCTGGAGCGGCCCGTCGCCTGGCTGTCGCTGGACCAGAACGAGAGCAAGCCGCGCCGCTTCTGGACCTACGTGATCGCCGCCCTGCGGACCGTCGCTCCCGCTGTAGGCGAGCCCGCGCTCGCCGCGCTGCTATCTCCCCGGCTGCCGGCGATCGAAACGCTGGTGACCATACTAAGCAATGACATTGCTGATGTGGGCCAATAGACGGGCGTGTGTCCACGTAGGCCCTTGGGGCCTCCTTGGAGGTCCCAGGGGCGCCCCCCGTCTGGTCGAGCGTCGCAGGCCGTGGATTGCTGCGCGTGCCCAACGCGAACCGGCGGTGCTCTTGGCAGAGCTGCGGATTGTGGTAGACTCCAGAGCCGGGCCAGGATGGTGGTGAGCCAGAAGGTAGGACTCCTGGAGAAGCCGGGCCGTGCCGCTGAACGACAAGGAAGCACCGAGGAGACAACGATGACTCACAGAGAACCACGCCGACAGCTGCCTGGCTTGCTCCTGGCTGCCCTCTTCCTGGCTGGGTGTGACACGACCAGCGCGAACCCGACGGCCAGCCCGACGGCAGGCATTCCTACGCCGACGAGCACACCTGTTCAGGCCAGCACAACTGGGCAACTGCTCTGGATCGACGTCCCGGCCCCTTCGCTCGAGGAGAACCTGCTGGGGGACCCGGCGCAGAAGCAAGCCCTGGTCTACTTGCCGGCGTCGTACGGGACGTCTGGCAGGAGCTACCCGGTCGTCTACTTCCTTCCGGGTTACAGCACCGACGTCGGCGCCTTCGCCTACGGCACGTTCCGGGGATTCATGCTGCAGGGATCCACGGACAGGCTCATCGCAGCCGGGACGATTGGCGAGATGATCGTCGTTATCCCGGAGGGACAGCACGTGCTGGGCGGGAGCTTCTACGTGAACTCGTCCGTCAGCGGGAACTGGGAGGATTTCATCGTCCAGGACCTGGTGAGCTACGTAGACGCGGAGTACAGGACGATCTCCAGCGCCGACTCGAGAGGGATCAGCGGCCATTCGATGGGCGGGTATGGTGCCTTGAACCTGGCGATGCTGCACCCCGACGTCTTCGGCAGCGTCTACAGCATGAGCCCAGGGCTGTTCGACGAGGAAGGGCTGGCCAACTCGCAGATGTTTCGCAATGAGGCTACCGTGGACCAGTTCCTGGCCCTGGAGCGCGAGCTGGCCGGCCTCTCCAGAGAGGAAGCGCACGCCGAGTTCATTGCCCGCTCCTTTGGCGAAGACCTGGCCTTCACGATCAACTACGGGATGGCCTTCTCCCCGAATCCGGATAGGAATGCCCCCTACGTTGAGTACCCTTATGAGGAAGTGGAGGGAGAGCTGGTTCTTGATCAGGAGGTCTGGCAAGCCTGGGAGGACGGCTTCGGCGGCATCGCCGAAGAGGTACAGACATACCGGGACAACATCCTGGCGCTCAACGCAATCGCCCTGGAGTACGGCACGTCTGACGAGTACCGGTGGATCCCGCAAGGCTGCGAGTACTTCTCAGAGCAGCTGACCGCAGCCGGGATCGAGCACCAGCTGGTCAGCTTCAGCGGCGGGCACGCCAGTCTCCTGGGGCCGCGCATGGAAAGCGCCATGCTGCCCTTCTTCTCGGAAGTCCTGCTGTCCGAGTAGACGAGCAGCACTGTCTTCATCGCCGGTACCCAACCGAAGTCGCGGTA
>CAZHAX010000015.1:0-65351 GCA_964530325.1 uncultured Anaerolineales bacterium
TTACGGGCCAGCAAACAACACTATTCCCAGTCGACAAGCGGCTCGCGGGCCGGCCTGCCGGCTACTCGACCGTCACGCTCTTGGCCAGGTTACGCGGCTGATCGACGTCGCAGCCCCGTCGCACAGCCAG
The DNA here is from genome assembly GCA_964530325.1 of uncultured Anaerolineales bacterium. Classification (GTDB taxonomy): domain Bacteria; phylum Chloroflexota; class Anaerolineae; order B4-G1; family B4-G1; genus CAZHAX01. The sequence goes on from CAZHAX010000015.1 coordinate 131, forward strand.
GAAGTAGGCGAGCAGTTGGAGTGGCACTACGTTTACTATGGGGGAGAGTAGAGGCGGAGTCTCGGGCACTGAGATCAGGTGGTCTACCTTGCCGGCCAGGTCGCTATCCCCATCCGTGCCCAGGGCGATGACGATCCCGCCGCGCGACTTGACCTGCTCGATCTGGCTGAACATCTTCTCGTAGACGCTGTCGCGAGTGGCAATAGCCACGACCGGCATGTGCTCGTCGATCAAGGCGATCGGCCCATGTTTCATCTCGCCGGCCGGGTAGCCCTCGGCGTGGATGTAGGAGATCTCCTTCAGCTTCAGCGCTCCCTCGAGCGCGATCGGGTAGTTGATGCCCCGACCCAGGTAGAGGAAGTGCTCGCGGTCGTAGTAGAGGCCGGCCAGGTCCTCGTACTCGTCGCCGTGGTCGAGCACGCGGCCCACCAGATCGGGCAGGACGGCCAGGTCATCCACACGCTGCCGAAGCGCGTCGCCCTTCAGCACACCTCTCATCTCGCCCAGGTAGCAGCCCAGCATGTAGAGGTCGGCCAGGCTGGCGGTGAAGGCCTTCGTCGAGGCGACGCCGATCTCCGGCCCGCTGTGCATAAGGATGTGGCCGTCCGAGGTGCGCTGCGCCTGGCTGCCGATCACGTTGACGATGCTCCAGACCGGTGCCCCCTTGCTCTTCGCTTCCTCCAGAGCGGCGAGCGTGTCTACCGTCTCCCCGCTCTGGGTTATGGCCAGCACCACGTCGTGCGGGCCCAGGATCGGGTCGCGGTAGCGGAACTCGGACCCGTAGTCCGTCTCCACCGGCAGCCTGGCCAGTCTTTCGATCATGAACTTGCCCACGAGCGCCGCATAGGCGGAGGTGCCGCAGGCGACGATGAACAGCCGCTCCAGCCCCTTCGCCTCCTTCGCCGTCAGCTCCAGGCTCTCCAGGCGGACCCGCCCGGCCTCGAAGTCGGCCCGGCCGCGGATCGTGTCCGTGATCGAACGGGCCTGCTCGTAGATCTCCTTCTGCATGAAGTGGCGATAGGTGCCCTTGGCGGCGGCAACCGGATCCCAAGGTATGGTAGTGATCTCCGGGGCCACCTCCTCCCCGGCGAGCGTGCTCACCCGGGCGCCTTCCCGAGTCACCACCGCGATCTGCCTGTTCTCCAGGAACAGCATGCGCGGGGTGTGCTTCAGAATGGCGGGTATGTCCGAGGCGACGAACATCTCCCCCTCGCCGATGCCGATGGTCACTCCTCCGGCGTTGCCCAGTCGAACGGCGACCAGCTTGTCCGGCTCGTCCTGGCTGAGGAAGACGAACGAGTTCGCTCCCTTGACCCGCTCCATTGCCCGGCGCACCGCGGTCAGCAGGTCCGCTCCGCCGGCCATGAATCCGCTCACCAGGTGCACCACCAGCTCGGTGTCCGTCTCCGAGGCAAACTTGCGGCCCTCGGCCTGAAGCTCCTCCCGCAGGGCACGGTAGTTCTCTACGATCCCGTTGTGCACCACGGCTATCTTCCCGTCCGGGCCTAGATGGGGATGGGCGTTTCTCTCGGCAGGCTCGCCGTGCGTGGCCCAGCGGGTGTGGCCGATGCCGATCCGCCCGGAAAGGGGCGACCCGTTCACCTTCTCTACCAGGCGGCCCAGCTTGCCTACGTCGCGGCGCACGCCAATCGAGCCATCCGATCCCACGACGGCTATCCCGGCCGAATCGTAGCCCCGATACTCGAGCCGTTTCAGGCCCTCGAGGATGATCGGCGTGGCATCTCGCCCGCCCACGTAGCCCACGATTCCGCACATACTCGCCTCCGGCCGACTTGCCCCCGCCTGGCGCTATCCTGCAGGCCCCGGCGAGGGCTTTGGCTTTCGATTATAGCATGCTGGCCGGCTATCTCCCAGCAGTCTCCTCCGTGTCGCACGGCTACCAGGCGTGCCAGGGGAACTCTGCAGCGCGAGCGGGTACCCCGAGTTCCTCTTCGATGTCCGCCGGCATCATGCCGTCGAGCGACTCGCCCCGCGGTCCGCCGAACATGGCGCTGGGAAGGACGACGCCGTCGCCGGGCCCGGCCGCCTTCAGCTGGTCGACGACGTCGTGCCCGGCGAGCAGGCCGGCCGCCGTGATCGTGGAGGCGAAGAGGCGATTCTCTATCGGCACAACCCGTACACGGGGCAACTTGGGGATCGTTCGGCGCAGCACCGGAGCGAACTGCTCTCCGGTGACCAGCGTGATCTCTCCCTCGCCGGCAGCCGGCGACCGCCGGCTGCGCGCCGCCTCCAGGTACTGGCGCACCAGTCCCACCCCGTTCTCCGTCAGGTCGAGCCCGTCGTACGCTGATAGAGGGGGCACCTCTCGATCCAGCCTGAGGTACCACTCGTCGGAGAGGTAGGCGAAACCGGCGCCCAGCTCCTTGCGCAGCCTTGTCTGCCAGCCGGCCACCTGGTCCAGGATCCGCTCCACTTCACTGGTGCTGTGCAGGCGCAGGCCTGACCTGTTGAACCGGGTCAGCGCTACAGGGACGATGCTCAACGAGCGGACGGCGGGGAAGAGGCCGGCCAAGTCGCCGATCGACTGGTCGAGATGGCGGCCGTCGTTCACCCCGGGCAGGACGACGATCTGGGCGTGCACCTCGATTCCGGCCCGGGCCAGCCTTCGCAGTTGGGGCATGACGGCCGGCGCCCCCGGGTTGGCCAGCAGGCTGCGGCGCAGGCCGGTCTCCGTGGCGTGCACGGAGACGAAGAGAGGGCTCAGACGCTGCCGGCGGATTCTTGTCCAATCCGAGCGATCCAGATTGGTGAGCGTCACGTAGTTGCCGAAGAGGAAGGAGTACCTGTAGTCATCGTCCTTCACGTAGAGCGACCGGCGCAGGCCGGTGGGCATCTGAGCGACCGAGCAGAAGGAACAGCTGTTGTTGCACAGACGGATGCCATCGAACGTCGGCCTGGCGAACTGGATGCCGAGCGGCTCGTCGTAGCCTCGGTCGCCATCAGCGCGGATCTCCTTCGAATCCCGTCGCATCCGCAGCCGGACGGGCCCCGGCGCCGCAAGGAACCTGAAGTCGATCGCGTCCTGAGGCTCCCGGCCATTGACCGAGACGATCTCGTCGCCCGGGCAGAGACCCAGACTGGCGGCGAAGCTGCCCGGGTCGATCGAAGAGATGACACCGGAATTGGGCTTGGCGGCAGCACCCTCTTCGCGGGAGAGGAATAGGCGATGCCCCTTCTTGTTCTTCATAGCTTTCTCTGGCTGCGCCCTGGCCGGCGGCAGCGGCGGCCGGCAGCCACATCCTACCTCGATCCGGAGACCAGCGCAAACGACTCTGGGCAGAGCGGCCGTTTGCCCGCCCGCCGCACCCCTAGTATACTAGGGCAACTCGTCGTTTTTCACCGAAGCAGTATCTCGGGGATAGTCGGCGATTGCGGGGACCCGATCAGTGTCCGACCTGACCCTCGTCCGCTCGAAGCTGCTTGCGCCCAGCCCGGCCGGGCTTCTGCACCGGGGGCGCGTCTGCGCCAGCATCGAGCGGGGGCTGGAGAGCAAGCTGACCCTCGTCTCCGCCCCGGCCGGCTATGGCAAGACGAGTGCGCTGATCGACTTTGCCCGGTACTGCGCCGTCCCTGTCTGCTGGTACACCGCTGACGAGCGGGACCGGGACGTGGGCCTCTTCGTCGCCTACCTGGCGGGGGCGATCGGCGAGCGTTTTGCCGGGTTCGGGGAGCGTACACAGGAGGCGCTGTCCGAACCGGCCACCGATCTCTTCCATGATCCCACCGCCGTCGTCGCCGACCTGGTCAACGAGATAGTCGAGATCGGCGAACCGTTCGTCGTCATCGTGGACGGCTACGGCGCGCTCGACGGGGCGCTGGGCGTGCGCTCGTTCGTGCGCCGGCTCCTGGAGGTCTTCCCGGCTAACTGCCATCTGATGCTCGCCAGCCGCGTCCTGCCTGAGGTGCCGGTCACCCAGCTGGTGGCGCGCCAGGAGCTGGTGGGCGTCACGGCTGGGGACCTGCGCTTCGACGCCGAGGAGATCCAGGCGCTCGCCCGGCTCTCGGAGCGGGAGCTCTCGGCAGGGCAGGCGGAGACAATAGCGGCGGGGTCGGAGGGCTGGATCACCGGCGTTCTGCTGCTGGCGGGCGCATTGCAGGGGGAGGCGGCTGGTGAGGTGCTGGCCACGGAGAAGGCGACCGCCCAGACGTATGGCTACCTGGCGGGCGAGGTCTTGAGCCAGCAGCCGCCCGACGTGCAGGAGTTTCTGACCACCTCGGCGGTGCTGCGGGAGATGTCCGTCCATCTGTGCCGGGAGGCGCTGGGCATGAAGCGGCCGGCGAGCCTGCTGGGGGAGTTGGAGCGCCGGAACCTGTTCGTGACGCGGTTTGGGAAGGGGAAGGGCGCCAGCTACCGCTATCACAGTCTGTTCCGCGACTTCCTGTATGGGCAGCTGGGCACGCGGGACGGGGCGCGCAGGGCGGCGCTGCATGGCCGGGCGGGCGAGTGGTTCGAGGGGCGGAACGAGATCGAGGAGGCGGTGTACCACTACCTGGGTGCGGAGGCGTATCCGCGGGCGACGGCGCTGATGGAGCGCGTGGCGATGGAGTGGTTCACGCGGGGGCGGGTGGAGACGATACTGCAGTGGGCGGAGGCGCTGCCTGGCGAGGTCAGGTCTCAGGCCCCCCGTTTGCTCGTCTACCAGAGCAAGGTGCTGACCGACAGGTCGGAGAACGAGAAGGCGCGGCGGGGGCTGGACGATGCCGAGGCGGGGCTGGCGGGCCGAGAGGCTGACCCTGCTCTGCAGGCCAAGATACACAATCAGAGAGCCACACTCGCCCTGCGCGAGGCGCGATTCGAGGATGCACTCAGCGAGGCCGAGGCAGCCATCGGGCTGCTCGCCCACGCGGACGTTCGAGAGCGGGCCAGCGCGTTGAGGAACATGGGCAAGGGCCACGTTGGCTCGGGGCGCATTGACGAGGGCATCGGTGAGCTTCAGCGCGCTCTGGACCTCTATCGGGAGGCGGGCAGCTCCTACGACGTCGTCGCTGTGCTACAGGACCTGACCGTCGGCGTCGCCCACGCCGGACGCACTGATGAGGCCTCCCGCTACGCAGATGAGGCGCTGGCCAGTGCGCGTAGGCTAGGCTCGCCGTTTCTGCTGTCGGGCCTCCTTAACAACCTGGGGTGGCTTCAGCACATCCGCGGCGACTACGCTCAGGCGCTGGCCGTCTATCGGGAGGGCCTGGCTGCGGCACGCGCGGCAGGTTCGCTGATCTGGCATGCGTACCTGTGTGCGGGGATGGCGGACTTGTACCGGGATGTTGGCTCGTACCAGCGGGCGGAGCCGCTCTACCGGTCGGCACGCCAGACTGCCCGGGAGGTGGATCCGGCGCTGGCGGTCTACATCTCTGCAGCGGAAGCGGACATGTGGAGATGGGAGGGAAACCAGGAGAGGGCCCTGCAGCTTGTCGAGGAGGCACGCGCGCTGGCGCGGGACACAGGGCTGGAGTTCGAGGAGCGCGGGCTGGTCTCGCTTGCCCAAGGGGCGGCCCTCGCAGAGGACGGCGAGGTTGCGGGAGGCGTGGAGATACTGAAGGGGGCGGTCGAGTACCTGGCCGGGCACCGGGCGAAGAAGGAGCTGGCACGGGGGAGGTTCCTCCTGGCGAAGGCGCACCTGCTCTCAGGAGACGAGGCTGGGGCTGTCCAGGAGGTGAAGGGGTCTCTGGACCTGGCCGCCGAGATCGGCACCTACCAGTTCGCAGCGGCGGAGGGGCAGCACGCCGATAGGTTGCTCCGCCTGTGCTCGGTCTCGGAGCTGCCGGGCTGCGCCGAGGTGCTGGCGATGGTGGAGGAGCTGAGGGCTCTCTCGGAGAAGGGGCTGGAGGCCAGTGGCGACGAGCAAGCCGAGCTTGCTGGCCATTTCGAGATCTACGCCCTGGGAGAGGGTCGGGTCGTGCGTGATGGGCGGCCGGTTGCCTCCTCGGAATGGCAGGCGGCGATGGCGAAGGAGCTGTTCTTCTACGTGCTCCTGAATGGGCCGCTGGAGCGCGACGCCATAGGCGCCGTCTTCTGGCCCGAGCTGCCGGCGAAGAGCGTCACCAGCAGCTTCCACAACGCGCTCTACCGCGTGCGCGGCGCTCTCGGCCCGGAGGCCATCGTCGTCGACCAAGGCCGGTATCGAGTGGGGGACATCGACTACAGCCTCGACGTGGAGGAGTTCGAGGCGCTCGTCGATCGGGCGCGGCTGCTGCCGGTGAGCGATCTACAGACCCAGGACCTGTGGCAGCGGGCGGTATCGCTCTATCGCGGCGACTTCCTGCCCGAAGTGGAGCGGGTGTGGAGTGTGCCCAAGCGGGAGGAGCTGCGGGAGATGTACGTCGAGGCCCTCGTCGGCCTGGGCCGCTGCTATGAGTCACGGAGGGATTTCGACGGCGCGGTAGAGTGGTACAGGCGGGCGCTCGAAGCTGACGAGCTGCGGGAGGATATCCATCGGCGCATCATGTCCTGCTTCGCCGAGGCCGAGCGCCGGTCGGAGGCTATAGCCCAGTTCCACCGCTGCCGCGATTTGCTGATGAGCGAGCTCAAGATGGAGCCCTCGGCTGAGACGAAAGAGCTGTACGAGCGGATCGCCGGGCCGGAGGCGGGGTAGGAGGAGGCCTCGAGACTGCCCGATCATGCTATGAGGTTTGCTCATAGGCCTGTGGTATTCTTCTCCTGCGTGGGTCGGGGTCTGCGAAACCCGCCCGTCGAAGACGAGACGGCGGGCAGCGGGAAGCCGGCTCGCCCGGGGAAGATAGAGCGGCTAGCACGTAACCGGGTGCATGTCTCTGAGGTGGAATGCTCTGAGGAGTGTGAACGGGGCGGGAGCACTCCGTCAAAGGGCTGGGCCAAAGCCTCAGAGGGTGCTCCGGAGCGGCCGCCGAGTTGACCAGGGAGAGTACCTCCGGCGGGCGGGTTCGCAGGCCCCCGAAAGGCCCGCGCAGTTCCAGGGCACGGAGCGCGAGCGGCCGTGCCGGTTCTTTCTCTGAATCAGCTGACTGGGCAGCAGGAGGCCCCGGGCGGCCTTGGCTGGGAGGTGGTTGTCGAATGGCTGGGCGGAGGAGCAGACGCATAGCCGGCTGATGGTAATGGGTAGTTCAAGAAGGGAGGTCGCGATGGAGGGTAGACGCCGTCTCGGTTTGAGAATCGTTCGTGTGGTATTGTTGCTGCTGGCGCTCATTGGTGCGGCAGCCGCACCTACAGCGGCGAGTAGCACAGCTGATCCAGCTGAAGTGCCGCTGATGGCACCTGGCGGTGGCTCAGTCAGCGTGACCTAGGGAGGAACTGCGATGCCTACACGCAAGATGGACGAACTGGTCTGGAAGGCCTTCACCGACTCGGAATTCAGCGGCCGGTTGTTCCGGGGCGCGAGCGGTGAAGCGCTCGCCGGCCTGGGGTTGAGCAAGGCGGAGCAGGAGGCGGTGCTGTCCGTCAGGGCGGACAGCGTCGAGGCGCTGGCGGGCGGATTGTGCGGCGCGGCGCTGACCGCGGGCGGCCGCGCCTAGCCGGCACCACCGGCCATCCTGAGTAACGGAACGGGCGCCGGTGGGTCCGCCGCGACGGCTGTCGCCCGGTCGCGGAGCGGCGCAGTTCTGGCGTTGTTTCCACGCCAACGCTGGGGCTATTGCTTTCGCTGGGCAAAGGGTCCGGAGGTGGCGATGGGTACGTCAATCGAGAACATCATCGATGCCATGTACTCCCTGCAGGAGCCGTGGCTGACCCGATTCCTGGAACTCATGGCGGCTATGGCAAACGGCGGCAAGTCGAATGGGCATAGGCCCAGCCGGTGCGAAGTGGCGGCCTGGCTGGCAGCCAGCCCGGCCCTGCGACGTGAGGTAAGACAGCTCCTGCACGCCTGGCGGGCGCCAGATGCTTGACGCCCGGCAGCGCATCTGCCTCAATAGGGGCGGCCCCGCCGGAAACGGCGGGGCCGTCTGCTTCTTCCTGCTGGGAGGCACGCCGAACCTGGACTCGACTACCCTATCAGTAGGCCCCGTCTCCGAATAACACCGTCGGGATCGTCCTCAGCATGATCTTGAAATCGAGCCACAGAGACCAGTTCTCGATGTAGAAGATATCGAGAAGCGCGGTCTCGTCGAAACTGAGCAGGCTGCGCCCGCTCACCTGCCACAGGCCGGTCATCCCCGGGCGGCCCTGCAGCCTTCTCTTGTGCCACTCCTCGTAGCTCTCCACCTCGTTCGGGGTGGGAGGGCGTGGTCCCACCAGGCTCATCTCGCCGCGGAGCACGTTCAATAGCTGCGGCAGCTCATCCAGGCTGGTGCGGCGCAGCAGCTTCCCCACGCGGGTGATCCTCGGATCTCTGCGGATCTTGAACATGGCGCCGTCGATCTCGTCCAGGTCGCGCAGCCGCTCCAGATGTACCTCGGCTCCCTGATGCATCGTGCGGAACTTGTACATCTCAAAAGGCTTGCCGTCCGTGCCTACCCTCGTCTGGCGGAAGACGACCGGCCTGCCGGAGTCGAGCCACACCAAGAGCGCAATCAGCCCCAGCACAGGGGCACCGAACAGCAGCAGCAGCGATGCTCCAACAAGATCGACCACCCGCTTGACGGCCAGCGCTCCCCGGCTGAACCCGACCTCGCGCACCCCCACCAGCGGCACGCCGCCGATATCGCCCACGCTGACCTGGCTCAGGCTCATCTGGAAGAGGTCGGGCACGATGCGAGCGCTCACGTCTCTCCGCTCGCACTCACGTACCACATTCATGATCTTGCGATGATACATCCAGGGCAAGGTGACGATGACCTCGTCGACCGCCAGCTCCGCTATCAGGCCGGGTAGGCTGTCGATAGAGCCCAGCCCCTTGAAGCGGCCGATATCGGCTTGACCCTTCTCCGGGTTGTCGTCCACGAAGCCGACGACCTCGTAGCCCAGTCCCGGCTGGGCGACGACGGTGCGCATGATCGTGCGGCCGACCTCCCCAGCGCCCACGATAACGATGCGCATCGTGCCGACGCCCCGGGCGCGCAGCCCGCTCTCCACAGCGCTCTGCACCAGCCTGGCCATCGAAAGAAGGAGGACGACGGCGATACCCGCCTCCAGGAAGAGCGCCCGCGAGTAGTGCACGGGCCAGAAGATGTCCAGAAAGAAGGTCGTGGCGAATAGAACGACCACAGACTTGGCCGCTGCGTTGATCACGCGATAGAAGTGATCAAGCCAGGGCCGCCCGCGCCAGTCCCGGTAGGCCCGGTCGATATGGAGAAAGACCAACATCAACATGGAGAACAGGATGCTGAACGGGACGTAGGATAAGAGAGGGTGTACCTGGACGACGTCCCGCAGCCAGCGGAGCTCGTATCGCATCCAGTAGGCGATGAGCATGCTCCCGGCTGATAGGACCAGGTCGGAGGCGACAACCCACCAGGGGGCGCGGCCGTGCTTCATTGAAGGGCACCCCTTTCGCCGAGAGCGCTGCGGTAGGCACGCGCCGTTTCACGCGCGGAGCGCAGCCAGGAGAACTGAGCGGCGTGCCTGAGGCCTCGCCAGCGCAGGTCCTGCCGCAGCGATTCGTCGGCCAGCAGCCGGTTGAGGCCCTCTGCAATCGCCTCGACGTCGGTTGGCTCGATAAGCAGCGCTGCGTCTCCTGCAGCCTCCGGCAGCGAGGACACGTTTGATGTCAATACCGCCGTGCCGCACGCCTGGGCCTCCAGAACCGGCAGGCCGAATCCCTCGTAGAGCGACGGATAGGCAAGCAGCGCGGCAGCGTTGTACCACAGGGGCAGTTCGCCGTTGCTGGCGTAGCCGTGGAGAACGATCTCTTCACCCATCCCCAGCTGCTCGATTCTGCGCAGCAGCTCGTCGCAGAGCCAGCCCCTTGCGCCGACCAGAATCAGCTTCACGCCAGTACACCGTGTCCTTGAGAAGGCCTCAACCAGCCTGATCAGGTTCTTGCGAGGCTCGAGCGTACCCACGTGGAGCACGAATCGCTCCGGCAGGCCCTTCTCTTCGCGGAAGGCCGCCACCTCATCCGCCGGAAGCGGCTCGAAATGAGAATCCACGCCATGGTAGATGACGTCCATCTTCTCCCCCGGGGCGCCCAGGAGGAGCCTGCACTCTTCGGCCGCGTGGGCAGATACGGCGATGAGCCGTCTGGCCCTCTGAACAGAGAGCCGCGTCATGACGTTAAGGTAGATCCGATTTGCCGGACGGAACAGGCGAGGGTAGCGCAGGAAGCTCAGATCGTGAATGGTGACCACGAAAGGGCATCCTGCTGCGACCGGCCCGACGAAGGCCGGCCCGTGAACCAGGTCGGCTCCAATTCGGCGCAGTACCGATGGCTGCGCGATCTGCTCCCAAGCCACGCGGACGGCCGGTCGGCTCGTCTGCCAGCGCGACTCCACTCGCCTGGCGGGCGTATCGAGCGGCGGGGCCCCGGCTCCCACCAGCACGCTGTAGCGCAGCCCTTCGTCCCCGTCCACCAGGTGGCGCAGCAAGTGCACCATGTACTGGTAGACGCCGGCGCTGCGGTACGTTGGCCGGCCAGAAAGGAGGTGCGCATTGACGACGACGTGGGGCCCGTCTGCTGCCTTCACCCCCATGGCGCAGCGATTATAGCACAGTGGCGAGAAGCAAGCCAGCGCTGGGCACCGGGGAGGATTGACCCCCGAGGCGCCGAGAGGGCAGGGGAAGAACGCCCTGCCCGAGATGACCAAGGCGCATGCCTGGCCGACCTGGAGTCACGTCGCAAAGGGCCTGTTGGCCCGGCAGGTGCTTGAGCGCGCGTCGGGACGTGAAGCCGATGCCTTGACTCCCCAAGGCCCCTGCTGTATCATTCTGGCCTGCGCCTGAGGTGCAGGAGCGGGAATCCCCTATGCAGACCAGACAGCGCCGTTGGCTAGCCAACCTTGTTCTCCCACTGCTCGTCTTCTCCGGCGTGTTCCTGCTCTATGCGGCAACTGCGGCGCCGGCGACCCTGTTCGGCGATCCCTCTGAGTACCAGTTCGTCCCCGCCATCCTGGGCATCTCCCATCCCCCTGGATACGCATTCTACACGCTACTGGCGAAGCTCTGGCAGTTGCTCGTCCCTCTTGGCACCGTCGCCTATCGGACCAACAGGCTGGCCTGCGCCGCCGGGGCCTGGACAGCGACGATGGTCTACTCGATCGTCGTTGAGTGTGCGCTGGCGAGCGGTTCCGCAGATCGCCCCTCACGAAAAGCGGGATTGGGCGCTCTGTTTGCGGCGCTGGCGCTGGCGACCGCTGCCGACATGTGGCAGCACTCGATCCACGCCAACGCGCACGTAGTGAGCGCAGCCCTCGTGGCCACCCACGTGTGGCTGCTGGCCCGCTGGCGCCGCACCGGGCGCGAACGCTGGCTGGCTGCATTCGCTTTCACCCTCGGCCTGGCCGCGGTCCACCATCCGATCACGCTGATGGGCGTTCCTGGCTATGCAGCTTTCGTCCTCGTCGTGCGGCCTCGCGTACGCCGTGACTGGCGGCTTCTGGTGCTGCTCGCTGCCTGCCTGCTGTTAGGCCTGACGCCGTTTCTCTACCTTCCACTGCGCGGCCCTGAGGCGCCGTTCAACCCGCTCAGCGGATGGGAGAGCGTATGGACGCACTTCACCGCCCGAGGGCTGCGTGTCAACCTGTTCCACTTCGGGCTGGCGGACCAACCGGATCGGGCAGTCGTCTTCTGGTCGCTGCTTCGCATCCAGTTCTCCCTGGCTGCAATTGGACTCATGGCCTGGGGGCTCGTCCGGCTCGCTCGCCGCGACCGGAAGGGTCTCGTTCTGCTGGGCGGTGTGCTGGCCGGCCATCTGATCTTCACGCTCAACACCGTCCAGGACGTCATGGCCTACCTGCTCGGCCCGTTCAGCGTACTGGCGGCGCTTAGCGGCCTGGGGGTGATCGCTGCGGCGGAGTGGCTGGGCGGCCGGTCGGAAGGGCCTGAGCGTTTGGTTCGCCGGCGCTGGGTGGCAGCGCTGGGCTGCCTGCTCCTGGCGCTGCCCGCAGTCAAGGCTGCGGGCAATCTAGGCCGCAGCATCTCGCTGGCCGGATTCGACGAGGCAGAGGAGTACGTCGCTGCTGTCTACGACCGTTTCGCCGGCCGGGGTGAGGGGGCGGTGCTGCTGTCCGATTGGGAGCACCTGACGCCGCTGTGGGTTCACATGTACACGCAGGGGCAGGAGCTGCCGGAGTCGGACGTCAAGCTGGTCTATGCCAACCCGTCCGATCTGTGGGTCGGGCTGGCCATGCAGTACATTGAGGATCATCCGGTCTACGTCATCGGGGAGCCTCCCCTGCTGCGGCAGGCCGGCTTCAGGCTGCTGCCCGACCCGCCCTTCCACCGCGTCGAGACCGCGCCGGCGACAGGGGTCTCGCCCGATCAGCCGCTTGACGTCTGGGTGGACGACCGGCTTCGCATTGCCGGATTCGATCTGATGACGACGACCGTTGGCGCAGGAGGCTCGCTTGATCTGGTCCTCTACGGGAGCGTCGACGAGCCGCTGGATGGCATCTGGATGCCCTATGCGCGGCTGGGGCCGGTCGAAGTGGACTGGACGACCGACAGCCGCGTGCTCACCTACGACTGGCAGCCCGGCGAGATGGTGGCAGAGGAGTACCGCCTTCCGGTGCCCTTCACCTTGCAGCCGGGACAGTACCCGCTTCTGCTCGGCTACGCCGACAGGACCGGGGGGCGGCCGGAACTGGCCCTCTCCAGCGGAGGGACGACCGTCCAGCTGGCTATGGTTACAGTCCTACCCAACCCGGACGCTCCGCCGGCCCACTCCTTGGAGGGTGCTCTGGCCAATCTTGAAAACGAGATCGGCCTTCTGGCCGCCCGGGTCAGCGCCGGGCTGCTGCCGCGTGGCGCTCCCTGGCAGGAGCCTGTCGTGGTCCGGGCCGGGTGCGATCTCCACGTCACGCTGAAGTGGACGGCGTGGGCGGCTCCGGCCGACAGCCGTACGGTCTTCATTCATCTCATCAATGCCGCCGGCCGTCCCGTAGCCGGCCACGACTACACCCCACTGGGTGGCTCTGCGCCCACCTACCTCTGGTTCCCGAAGTGGCTGCCCGGCCAGATCTATATTGACCCCTATCGCCTATCCATACCCGCCGAGCTGCCGGCCGGCGACTACTGGCTGGAGGTGGGCATGTACGGGATGCGTTCCCTCCGCCGCCTGCACGTCGTCGATTCGGCGGGCAACGTAGAGGGCGATCGCTTCATCTTGGGCCCGGTGCGGGTCGAGTAGCAGAGGGTGAGGCGCGCATCCGCCGCAGGATCGGTGGAGATCTCTTGGCGCTTGTACTGCCCAAGATTGACAAAAGGCGGTCGGTGGTGTATTATGCCTCCGCTTCGCCGTCTGGGCCGGGCGGGGGTGGCAGCTCGCTTCGGCAGGGGCCCCGCCGGCAGGATCCTACATGACTGAGGAGGAACGATGGCACGATCAAAGGATAGGTCGGAGGACAGTGCCGCTTCGGGCTCGTCGTCCGGAATCGAGAGTACGATCGGTCCCAACGCCCACTTCCGCGGGGAGATCCAGTCCGATGGGGGCATTCGCGTCAGCGGTGTCTTCGAGGGAGAGATAGACACCACCGGCAATCTGGTGATCGGTGAGGGGGCGAAGGTCATCGCGGACATCAAGGCGAACAACGTCTCCATCTCGGGAGCGGTGAAGGGGAACGTGAACGCGAACCGCGTCGAGATACTGGAGACCGGCCGCGTCTGGGGTGATATGATGATCAATTCGCTCCTGCTCAACGAAGGAGCCTATCTTCGCGGCCAGACGACGATGCACGGTGACATAGAGCCGCCGTTGATTGAGGCGCCCAAGCCTGAAGCGGCATCCGGCTCATCGAAGAAGCCGGCGTCCGGGCCGCCGACGATAGTGGACGTCGAGGCGAAGGACAAGGACAAGTAGCGCCAGCCGTCTAGCTGAGAGCGCCTCGCCGCGGCTGTGCCGGGCGGGGCGCTTTGGCGTCTGGCGTGAGGAATGTGGCACCCTCTCGGCGCTTCGCCAGGGGCGCCTCTACCGGATCAGAAGAACCGGGCAGTCGACCGAGTCGAGCAGGTCCTGCAGTGTATCAGGCGGCAGCGTGCCCGTGGACATGACCAGAACGCCGCTGCCCTCAGAGTGGATGGCCTCGGCGAGCCCCGCCAGATATCTGCCGCTCACGGTCCGGAAGCGGGCAAGGAGCTGCCTGGCGGCCAGCCACTCCGCGACCTGGCCCTGGAGCTGGCGCACCTCTTGCGCCGTGTCCGCCACCAGCAGTATGGTCATGTAGCCGCCCATCTTCCGCGTCAGATGCGCCGCCATGACCAGAGCCTGCCTTGCTGCGTCCGAGCCATCGTAGGCCACGACAGTGGGAGGCTTCATGCCGGCATCGCGCTGCAGCACGAGGACGGAGTGCGGAGCCCCGCGGGTGGCCGCCCGGGCGGTAGAGCCAAGCCGGGCCTGCCGGTCGAGAGGGCGGCTGGCCCGGCCCAGCGTCAGCAGGTCCGCCTCCATGGCGGCGGCCAGCACCTCCGGCGCCACTTCGCCCCGCACCACGCGGAATGCCCACTTGATTCGTCTGGCCTCGCAGGCAGCGGAGAGGGCCTGGCGGGCCTGGGTGGCCTGAGCTCGCAGCTGCCTCTCCAGGCGCTCCCGGTCCAGCCGGCCTGCGCTGGTGAATGGGAAGGAGACCTCCCTGGCACCAGGCAGAACGGCGATCCGCAGCAGCCTGGCATCTTCGACGAAGATGCCCAGCAGCTCCGAGCCGAGGCCAGCGGCCAGGTCGGCGGCGGCCTCCAGCGCTGCCAGGCTATGCCGAGAGGCATCGAGCGCCACCAGGATACGGCGTATCTTCAGCTCATTCTGCTGCTCACTCATGTCGGCCCTGGCCTCTGCTATCCGGCCTCGACTGTCGATCCCCCTTCATCTTCCCCGGGGCTTTCCTCTTTCTCCCCAGCGTACTCCCGCTGCCTCTCGGCAAGCTCGATCAGCCGGGCTTCCACTCGCTCGTTCACACTGCCATCTGGGAAGGCGCCGCTCTTGTCTCGCTCGCCGGCCGGCAGCCCCGTAAGAAGCTCCACTGCCTGGTCGACGGTGTCAACGGGGTAGACCTGGAACCGGCCATCCTTCACGGCCTGCACCACGTCGTCGCGGAGCATGAGATGCCTCTTGTTCGCTGCGGGGATTACCACGCCCTGATCGCCAGTCAGCCCGCGCGTCGCGCAGACATCGAAGAAGCCCTCTACCTTCTCGTTTACGGCGCCGATAGGCTGAACGTAGCCATGCTGATTGACAGAACCCGTAACTGCCAGAGACTGCCGCACCGGCATCTGGCCAAGCTCGGAGAGAAGGGCCGCCAGCTCCGCCAGCGAAGCGCTGTCCCCCTCGATCCCGCCGTAAGACTGCTCGAAGACGAGGCTCGCAGAAAGAGAGAGGGGATAGCGTCGGGCGTAGCGGGCGCCCAGGAAGCTGGAGAGGATGAGCACGCCCTTGGAGTGGATCGGTCCTCCCAGCTCTACCTCGCGCTCGACATCGACGACCTCGCCCTTGCCCAGGCGAGCGCGCGCGGTTATGCGGTTGGGACGGCCGAAGGTGAATCCGCCGAGGCTGAGCACGGACAGGCCGTTCACCTGGCCCACGCGCGCGCCCGAGGTATCGACCATTATCGTGCCCTGCTCGATCTGCTCGTGGATGCGCTGCCGCAGCCGGTCTGCGCGGTGGATCTGGGCGTCAATCGCCCGCTGGACGTCATTGGCGGTTACCGCACCATTGCCGGCCACCTGCGCCCAGTAGTCGGACTCGCGCAGCAGATCGGCAATGCTGAGCAGATGGGTGGAGAGCTTGTGCGCGTCCCCCGCCAGGCGGGCGCTGTGCTCGATGATTCGGGCCACCGCCTTCTTGTCGAATGGGCGCAGGTCCTCCCGGCGCGCTATCGTGGCTATCATGCGCGCATAGAGCAGGTTGTTCTCTGGCCCCTGGTCCAGCTCCTCACTGAAGTCGGCTCCCACTTTGAAGAGCTCGGCGAAATCCGGGTCGAGCTGGTGCAGCAGGTAGTAGAGCACCCGGTTGCCGATGAGAACGACCTTCACGTCGAGTGGGATCGGCTCAGGTTCCAGCGACACGGTGCTGACCAGGCTCAAGGCCTGGCCCAGAGACTCGATCTGCAGTTGCCCGGCGCGCAGGGCGCGCTTGATGCCATCCCAGGCGTATGGCTGCAGAAGCAGCTCCCGGGCGTCCAGGATCAGGTAGCCGCCGTTGGCCTGGTGGAGCGAGCCGGGCTTGATCAGGTTGAAGTCTGTTACGAGCGCCCCCATCTGGGCGACGTGCTCGATGCGGCCCACAAGGTTGGTGTAGGTGGCGTGATCCTCGGAGACCACCGGGGCTCCCTTCGATTCGGAATTGTCCACCAGCACGTTCACCTGGTAGCGGCGGAAGATCGAGGGCCCGGTCAGCGAGCGGGGCAGGGATATGCCAAGGATCTCCTGGCTCTCCTCAGGGGCGCGGAACACGTCGACGTTCTCGATGACGTCTTGCCGTACCGCCTCCAGGTAGCTCGCCACGTCCTCTATTTCGCCGTACTTCTCTTTCAGCTCGTCGATCAGGTGGCCCACGGCGAACATCCCCACTTCCCTATCCAGCTTGCGCACCTTGTCCCGGGCTGTCCGCTGCCACTGCCGGACCTGGCGTATCGTCTCCTGCAGTCGATCCTGCAGCTGGCTGATGCCGGTCTCAGCCCGCGCCCGGTCCTCCTGGGGCAACTGCTGAAACTCCTCGGGGCTGATGATCTCCTCCCCCCGGATCGGGGCGAAGGCCAGGCCTACGGGGGTCCGGATAAGCGCGATGTCCCGCTCCTTGGCCTGCTCCTGGATGCTGGAGAAGACCTTCTCCTGCTGCTCCTTCAGCTCCTCCTCTATTTCCTGTTTGCGGGTGCGGTAGTCCTCGCTCTCGAACGCGGCCGGGATGGCGGTGCGAAGCTCCTCGACGAGCCGCTCCATGTCGTCTTTGAGCGCTGTCGCCAAGCCGGCGGGGAGTCTCAACGCCTTCGGCTTGTGAGGGAGCTCGAAGTTGTTCACGTAGCAGTAGTCAGCTGGGACCGGCTCACCGGCGGCCTTCTGGTCCAGGAACTGCCGGATCGTCGTTCGCTTGCCCGTGCCGCTGGGACCGAGGGCGAAGAGGTTGTACCCCTCACGCCGGATGCCGATTCCGAACTGGATGGCCTCGACCGCACGGTCCTGGCCCAGGATCTCGCCCAGGTCCTCGAGACTGTCTGTGGTCTTGAACCTGAACTGGGACGGAGCGCATCTGCGGCGCAATTGCCTGGGTGTGAGGGGTTTCACCGGTGTCATGAAGCGAGCCTCCTGGCTGTACTGCGTAGGGTCGGCACAGCGGTCGTCTACCGATACAGGTCCGTCCACGTCACTGGTGACTGGCTCCCGCCGCCGGAGCAAGCCGCCCGGTCGACCTCACTGCCCCAGGGGGCGGCAGCGCCAGACGCCACCGGCGGCAGGGTCTAGTATGATGATACCAAAAAGGGGGTACGAGCGCAATCCTGCTTGCTGCTTCGGCTGGAGGCCGGGGACGGCGGTCTACTGGCCCGCGAAGGCCTTCAGCTGTTCAGTTTGCGCGGGTGTGGGGCGGATGAACGGCCGTGGCCGGCGGATGTTCTCCCACGCCTCGTCAGGCGTCATCCCGGTGCTGACGAAGTAGGCCGCGGCCATAAGAGGAGCCCTGCCGACACCCGCGCCACAATGGACGTACACGGAGCCGCCACGCCCGATTTCGTCGGCGATGAAGCGGACACCCTGGCGCAGCTGATCAAGTGAGGGAGGGTGATCGTCCGCCGCCGGGATGTGGAGATAGCGGGACGGGGCTATACCCTTCTCCTGGTCATCGAACTCACTGCGCAGATTGACAACGGCCGTGACCCCTCTCCCTTGGAGCGTGCGCCATCCACGCTGGCGGTACTGGCCGCCAACATGGAGCTGCGGCGCGATCTGGCTCGAGCGCAGGATGGGCGCGCCAGTAGCGATGCGGACGGCGTGGTCAGCAGCCCAGAGAGCCGTCACGCGCAGGCCCTGATTGCGCAGCCGCCACCAGAGAATGCGCAATCCCTTCACCGCTCTGCGAATCAGCTTCATAGGAGCCGTTGTTCCTGCCTCTGAGTTGACTGCTCCGGCCGCGCTATCGCCCGTCCGCTGGCCAGGCGAAGTCTACCAGAGGAGGCCGTTTCCATCAAGTCCATTCCCTTGCCCGAATGCAGGCTCTGGGCTACAATTCTACGCCGCGGTGCCCGGGAGGGAGTCCGGTGCCGCCTGGTGGCCACCTGTCAGAGGAGGGGCTCGTGAGCGAACGTGCCGAGCGAATGGTGTTGGCGGTCCTCCTGGCGCTTTTCGCGCTACTGGGTGTCGCCTACAGCGTGATCGTCCCTCCATTCGAGGCCTCGGACGAGAAGTGGCACTATCCTCTGGTCAAGCACATTGCAGACACAGGCTCGCTCCCGATCCAGGATCCAGCGGTCGACCAGCCCTGGCGCCAGGAGGGAAGCCAACCTCCGCTCTACTATGCCCTGGCGGCCGGGGCGACGTTCTGGATAGAGACACCGGACATGGGTGAGGTCCGTTACCTCAATCCTCATGCGGACGAGGGCCCGATGCCTGACGGCAACGTCAACCTGGTGGTGCACCGTCCGTCGCTGGAAGCATTCCCCTGGCAGGGCACGGTTCTCGCTGTCCACGTCATCCGCCTGCTGTCGGTCCTCATGGGCATCGGTGCCGTATACCTGACCTACGCCATCTGTCGAGAGGTGGTGCCTGGTCATCCACTGGTGGCACTGGCGGCGGCGGCCATTCACGCCTTCACGCCCATGTACGTCTTCGTCAGCGCCTCGGTCAACAACGACGCGCTCGTCGTGCCCCTGTGCAGCCTGGCTCTGCTGATGCTGCTGCGCCTGGCTCGCGGCGCCCAGACCGGTGACCGCCAGGACGTGCTGCGCCTGATCCTGCTCGGGGTTGTGCTGGGACTGGCGGCATTGACGAAGACGAGCGCTCTGCCGTTGACGGTGCTGACCGCCGCAGTCGTTGTCGTCAGGGCAGCCCGGTTTCGTTCCTGGCGTGAGCTGCTTATCGGCGCGCTGGCAACCGCGCTACCTATGCTGGCTGTAGCCGGCTGGTGGTACGTCCGCAACCTGGATCTCTATGGGGAGCTGCTCGGCCTTGACGTCTTCACGGAGATTCTGGGAACGCGCGGCGTGCCCGCAGATCTTGCCCAGCTGTGGCGGGAGCGCTTCAGCTTCATGGCCGGGTATTGGGGCAACTTCGGTGGCCTCAACGTGCCTCTGGCGGACGGGGTCTACGCGGCCCTCAACGTGTTGGCCGGTGTCGCTGCGGCAGGCATTCTGCTGATGCTCCTTAGGGGACTGCTTCGGAGGCTCGCTCCGATACGGGTCTGGGGCTGGGGCCTGGCGATCTGCGGACTCTGGGCGGCTGGAGTGCTCGTCTCCTGGGCCTGGTGGGCCACGGTCACCTGGTCGTCCCAGGGCCGCCTCGTGTTCTCCGCTCTCTCCGTCTGGTCGCTGGCTCTGGCCTTGGGGCTTGGCGCCTGGCTGCCCGGCCGGCTGGCCGGTTGGGCGGGAGCGGCTCTTGGGGCGTTCCTGCTAGTCATCTCTGCAATCGCCCCACTTGCCTGGATCGCTCCTGCCTACGCTCTGCCCGAGCCTCTCACTGAGGAGCAGGTGGCATTGATCTCCAATACCCTGGAGGTCGACTTCGGCGGCGTGCTGCGCCTTCTGGGATACGATCTCCGGGCCCAGTCTGTCTACCCGGGTGACGCAGTCGAGCTCACCCTCTGCTGGGAGGCGGTGCATGCCGCGGAGAGGGACTACACCGTCTTCGTGCACCTGCTCGGCGATCACGAGCTCGTCGTAGGGCAGCGAGACACCTATCCGGGCCTGGGGCTGCTTTCGACCACCTGGCTGGAGCAGGGATCTCGCTGGGCCGACTCGTACGTGATCGCCGTGCCGGCCACAGCCTACACGCCCGATACAGTCGAGATCGAGGTGGGGCTGGCGCACGTGCCGACGGGCGAGCGGCTGCCTGCCACAGGATCGGGAGGCGAGCCGCTGGGTGACAACGTTCGCTTCGGCCGCGTGGAGATCGTGCCGCCGCCTGGCGAGACGCCCAACCCGGTGTCTATCGACTTCGGCGGCCTGATGAGGCTCGGCGGGTACGATGTTAGCCGGCGGCTTGCCCAGCCTGGTGATGTCGCGACGGTAACGCTCTACTGGAGCGCGCAACGGCCAATCGGGGATGAGTACAGCGTGTCCGTTCAGTTCGTTGATTCCGCGCAGCGCAAAGCGGCGCAGCACGACGCCTGGCCGCAGAACGGGGCTGCGCCTACGTCTTCGTGGGAGCCGGGAGCGGTAATCGTCGACGAACACGTGCTCGAAGTCTACGGCGATGCGCTGCCTGGAGTGTATGACCTGCGGGTAACCGTCTACCGGGTCGCGGACGGGGAGATCATTCATCTGCCGACGGTCCCAGAGGGCGGGCGCATGCAGTCCGACCACGTCAATCTTACGAAGGTGCGGGTGGCGGAGTAGCCGGTGACGACCATTCCTCAGTCGACGCCAGCCGGCGCGACCGATACCAGAGCAGGCAAGTGATGAGCAGACGGCGGCAGGACATCCCGGGCAATCGTCTGTTGGGGCCGGCGCTGCTGCTGGCCCTGGTGCTGATCCTTTTCCTGTGGCCGGTGTGGGCCCTGGGCTACGAATCGCCTCCTCCCGGGGGCGACACCTGGAAGCAGCTCTATCCCGTCTGGTCCTACATCGGCGAGCACGTCAGGCGAGGTATTCTCCCGCTGTGGAACACGCGCATGATGGGCGGCGATCCCATCGTCGGCGAGCCGCAGTATGGCCTGTTCGACCCACTCAACTGGCCGCTCTTCCTGATGTCGCCCATTCCGGCCTGGGCGGTGCTCGTCCGTGCCGCGCTGCCGCTACTCCTCGGCGGGGTGGGGATGATGTTCTACCTGACCCGTTCTCCCGTCTGGCGCCTCGGCCGGCCTGCCGCGCTTGTGGGCAGCATTGCCTATATGCTGGCCGACCCATTCATCGTCCATCTCGGCCACCCACAATACGGTGACGTCCTGGGCTGGTTTCCCTGGTGCCTGGCCGCAGTGGATTGGGCACTCGGCTGCCCCGGCGCCGCACCGCTGGCTGGGATCCCGTTGGCCCTAATGGGGACCGGAGGCCATGCTCAGGCGGTACTCTACGCAGCCGGGGCAATCCTGCTGTACGGCGCGTGGCGGGTAGCGGAGGGTGGCCGGCAGGGTATTCTGCGCCGTACGGCAGGGCTGCTCGCGGCAGGCGTGACCGGACTGGGCCTGGCGGCCCCGATGATACTGCCGGCCATCGAGCGCTACCCCTTCACCGAGCGGGCAGCGCTGCAGGTCGTGCCCGCCACGGGATATCAGTGGAGGCTCGATACTCTGATCGACCTGCTGAGCCCTCACTTCCATGGGCGCGGGTCCGAAGGACTATGGATGACGGGCGGGCGGATAGATACTGCGTACGTAGGCGCCGTGGCTCTGTTCCTGTTCCTATTGGGGCTTGCCGCCGACCGGCGCCGCCGGCGGGCCTGGTTCCTTCTGCTGCTGAGCACGCTGGCGGTGCTGCTGGCGCTTGGCTACAATGGCCCCCTGTTCCCCCTTCTGGCCCGACTCGACCTGGTAGCCAGAATGGAGAAGACGGCCCGTGCGGCTGCGCTTGTCTCCTTCGCCCTGGCCGCAGGCGCCGCGCTGGGCGTGCAGCACCTCCTTGCGTCCGATCGGCTCAGGCGCGCAGGTACCATCCTGCTGCTCGTGGCCGCTGTCACGCTGTGGCTTGCTGCGCCTTCAGTGGCCCAACTGGTTACTGCCGGCGAGCGATACGTGCGGGCAGTGGGCTCGCTGCGGGCGGCGGCCGGCCTGGGCCTGCTGCTGGCCCTGTCGGTGCAGCTCATGCGCGTCAGTACTGCGGGGGCCGCTGCGGTGGTGGTGCTTCTGGCAGTCGAGCTGATCGTCAGCGGCGCCTTCGTCGAGGCGGAAGCGCCGGCAGTACGGCAGGAGCATGACGCCGCTCTGGCCTATCTGGAGGCGGACCCGGGCTGGTTCCGTGTCGACGTCGATTCTGAAGCCGTGGAGCTGTGGCCACCCCACTTGCTCGTGGCGGAGGGGTTTGCCGTTCCGCGAACGGTGGGTAACCCCATGGAGCTGAGAGCCTTCAATCTGTTCTACTGGGGGCAACCTACGAAGACGAGTGTTGGCTACCGGCTGCTTGGCGTGAAGTACATCGTCGTTCGCAAGCACGCGCCACCTGGCGGTGAGGGAATAGCGCCGGTCTTTGCAGAAGATCCGGTCATCGACCTGCACCTGCACACGATCTCCATGCCGCGCGCCTGGCTGGTCTACCGGACGGTTCAGGTGGAGGAAATGGGCCAGGCGATGAGCGTGATGTCCGAGCCCGGCTTCCGCCCGGAACTGGTGGCCACGGTTGAGGGCGGGCCGATGTTGGACGGCGAAGGTGAGGGCTGGATCGGCCTCCTGACCTACGAGCCGAACCGGGTGGCTCTGGAGGTTCACAGTTCGGCGCCGGCGCTCTTGGTCCTGTCCGATGTGCTCTATCCGGGCTGGGAGGCCGCCATCGACGGTGAGCCCGTAACCCTCTACCTTGCGGACGGCGTCTTTCGTGGGGTGTCGATCCCACCTGGCGATCACCATTTGCAGATGAGCTATCGTCCCGCCTCTTTGCGACTGGGGCTTGGCCTGGCGGCTATGACGGCGCTGATGGTAGGCGCGGTGACCGTGGTCGGCGCTGCTCGGCGGCGGGCTAGTGGTGCGGGCGTCCGGCCACCTGGAGGCAGCGGAGCGCAGATGACCGGATCGACAGGAGAAGCAGCGGAGTGAGCCAACTGAGAGCGGTCCTGCAAGCGACGATCGTCTGCGTGCGCCGCCACCGCGGTCCATTTGTGGCCGCGCTGGTTCTGCTGACAGCATTCGTCGCCTACGGGCTCAGGACTGCTACGCTCACGGCGCAGAGCATGTGGATCGACGAGGTGATGGCCCTCGAGTTCACCGAGGGCAGCTTCGCCGAGACGATGAACACGATCGTCCAGCCCCAGCACAACGGCCCGCTCTTCTACCTGCTGCTCTACCTTTGGCGCCAGGTTGTTGGCGACACCGACTTTGCGGTGCGCTATCTGTCCGTCGTCCTCTCCGTCCTCACGCTGCCGCTGATGTATCGGTGGGCGAAGGGGCTGGCTGGCCGTCGCGGGGCGCTCGTGGCCGTCTGGCTGCTCGCCTTCTCTCCATTCAGCCTCTGGTATGCGCAGGAGGCGAAGATGTACGCCCTGCACGTGTTCGCAGTGGTTGCCTCCAGCCTGGCGCTTCTGGAGGCCTTCCGCTGCGGGCGCTGGTGGCGCTGGGCGCTCTACGGCCTGCTGACTCCGGTCGTGCTCTACAGCCACTTCTTCGGCGCTCTCTTGCTCGCAAGTCAGGGAGCGGTGGCTGTCCTTCTTGGCTGGAAACGGTGGAAACGGCTGCTTGCCTACGCCGGAACGATGGCAGTGGTCGTAGCAGTGCACCTGCCCTTGATCGGCATAGGCCTGCGTGTGCTGCAGAACTACCAGCCGCAGGAGCGATGGCGGTTCTTCGTGGGGCTGGGCACAGTGCTGCCCGATCTTGTGGGGCGGTTCTTCTTCCGAGTGCCCGAGTACGATTTGCCTTGGTGGCAGCTTCTGCTGGCCGGGGGACTGATCGTCGGTGGCGGCGTGGCTGCGGCTTTGTCGCGGCGAAAAGGGCCCGTCGTGGCACTGCTGCAGGCCACGCTGCCCATAGCCCTTTTCTACGGTGTTTCCTTCGTCGTTCCAGTCTACTCAGCCAAGTACCTCAGCGCAGCCTTGCCTTCCGTGCTGGTGCTCGTGGCCGTGGCAGTCATTGGGCTGGCCCGTCTGTGGAAGCCGGCTTGCCTGCTGCTGATCGCATTGGGAATGCTGATGGTCGGCGGCATCGTCCGCGACCTGACAGATCCTGCCGTGCAGCGTGGCGACTGGCGCTTCGTGGCCGACTACGTCGAGGGCCACGAGGGATCGAACGACATCGTGATCGTCTACGCGGAATACGCCGTCAACGCCTTCGAGAGGTACTACGAAGGGCTCTCAGAGGTATCTGTCCCGCCGGCAGCCGTGATCCACGATCCGTGGGAATACTACAGGACGCTGGCGGAAGAGTACGATCGTCTCTGGCTGATCCTCTATCACGATCGCGCCGCGGCGCCGGAGAACCTGCTGCAGGCAGGCGTGCAGGAGCAGTACCCGATGATGACAGGGCAGTACCCGAACGGCGGCGAGATAGCGCTGCTCGGCTACCAGCTCCGGACCTCGTATCCGGGCCTCCCGGGCGAAGCGTCGACGCTGGAGGCGTGCTTTGCCAACGGCCTCTGCCTGGCCGGCTATGCACTGGATGGGACTACGCTGGCGGCCACCGACCCGCCTCCCGAGCCGCATCCGCCGAGCAATTGGCTCCACGTGGTGCTCTACTGGGAGCGGGAGCCTGAGATCGACGCGGCGAGCGTGCGGCCCCTGGTCAGGCTGATCGACGGTGCCTATCAGGTCTGGGGCGGCGACCTACAGGACTATCGGAGCCTGTTCCGCCGCTTTCCGCCGGCCGAGTGGAAGCCCGGCCAGGTAGTGGAGAGCCACTTCGACGTCAACCTCAATCCGTTGACGCCGCCGGGCTCCTACCGCCTGGAGGTGAGCCTGGCAGTCGACGGGGACGAGAACCAGCGCATAGCGCTGCTCGACCCTCAGGAGGGCATGCCTGCTGATCGGCTCGTCTTCGAGACGATCAGCATCGAGTAGCTGTCGGCCGGCCCGGTGCTAGTACTCGTAGCAGCTGCCCCCGATGAACTCGCGCAGCAGCGAGTCCGGAGGGATTGACGATTCGTCCTCGACCGGGTGGACTGCCTCCAACAGGCGCTGAACGCGGCTCGCGCGCTCGGCAGCATCCTCCCGAAGCGGGTCATCACCGTATTCCTGCGCCCACGCCGAGAACCGCTCCAGCAGCCTGGCCCGCATGGCGGGTAGCTCGTACGGAAGGCCGGTGTTGATGATATAGTCAGTCGCGCTGAGATAGGGCACAATGTTGCGCATCTCGCTCTTGCGGACGTAGTGCCAGTGCTCCAGCGTCCGCTGGGGGTCGTATGCTCTGTACTCAGCGTCACGCACCATGCGCCGCATCAGCCGCAGGTCTGTCCAGCGGATGTAGTTCCCGTCCGGTCCCTTCATCTGCAGCAAAGGCTCGAGGTATAGCCTGAACTTCGCCTCGTCGTCGATGCCCTCCGTCATCGGCGGGTAGAGGCCGTGCAGGCTGTCGATAAGTATCAGGTCGCTGGCCCCGATTCGCATCGGCGTCTTTCCCTCACGGCGTTTGCCTGCCTTGAAGTCGTAGAAGGGGGAGGTCACCTCCTCGCCGGCGACGAGCCTGCTCAGATGCCTGTTGATCAGATCAAGATCAAGCGCCTGCGGCGTCTCGAAGTCGTAGTCCCCGAACTCATCACGCGGATGCATCTCCAGGTCGAAGAAGTAGTTGTCGACGGTAAGGGGGACCAGGCTGAGGCCCATCTTGCCCAGCAGGTGGCCGAGCTTGATCGTTGTCGTCGTCTTGCCGGAAGAGGACGGGCCGGCGATGATGACCAGCTTGAGTTCGTCGCGCCTCTCGCCCACGATCTCGGATGCGGTCGTGATGTCTTCGTTGTAGGCGCGATCGGTCTCTCGGACGATCTCGTCGAATTCGCCGCGATCGATCCGGGCGTTCAGCCTGGCGACGGTATGCAGATCGTGGGTGATTGCCCAATCCAGGACCTCCCAGATCTTCTGCCACGGTATGTTCGCCGAAGGACGGGCTGAGCGGCGAGCCCTCTCTCGCCGCCGGCGGGCGCGCTCGTCGCGGTAGAGGATGAAGGCCTTGGCTGTCCTCGCGTGACCGTTTTCTATGAGCGCCTTCTCGACCGCGTCCTGGATCTGCTCCACGGTGGGGGTGCCGCCGGGCGCAATCTGCTCCTCCAGCAGATCTATGACCTTACCGGCCAGCTGCTCCGCTATGGCCCGGTCGCGGCCGCCGACGGCGACCGCTGCCCGGTATATGGCGTTCGTGATGCGGTCCTTGTTGAAGGGGACGACCGCGCCGGTTCGTTTGACAACCTGCTCAATCCTGGCCACTCTGTCGGTTCTCCCTTCCAGCGACCTGCGACGATGTACGCCGGCAGCGTTCCTGACTCTTACACGTCAGTTCCATTCTATCATACCAGGCTGAACGGCGTCAAGGCTGCCCGAGCCGGCCTTCGGGCGGCGCAAGGAGCCTGGAACCCCGTTGTGGCAAGCGGCCGACGACAGCCCGGTTGGCCCGGGAATCGATTCGTGCTACAATCTCCCTATCCTGACTTGGGAGGCAAGCGGTGGAAACGAGGTTCAAGATCCTACGTTTTGTCGGCACGCTGTGGAAGATCGTCGCCTGGATCGTCCTCGTAGTCGGCATTCTCTCCTCTATAGGTATGCTGATCTCGGGCATCCTGGGCGGCGCCGGTCTGCGAGACCTGTTCCAGAGCCTGACAGAGGGCATGATAGACGAGCTCCCTGCGTGGCTTGATTGGATCGGAGGCGTGCTTCTCTTCTTCGTGTCCCTGGTCGTCACCCTGATCTACTTCCTTCTCCTGTACGCGGGTGGGGAACTCATCCACCTCTTCCTGGCGATCGAGGAGAACACCCGTCTGGCATACGAGCAGCTGCAGTGGGCGCAGACGGGGGCAGCGCCGACCCTGGCGGCTCCCGGACCTCCTCCCGCTGCGTAGCGGGCCAAGCTGGGGAAAGAGACAGCCCCGGCCAACGGCCGGGGCTGAATGCATGCCTGCGAATGCCGCCGGGTCCTACTTCGACACAACGATTGCCTGGGCTCGCTCCGGCCCCACGCTGATGAAGGTGATCGGCACTCCCACCCAGTCCTCGATCCGGGCGATGTAGTCGCGCGCAGCGGCGGGCAGGTCGGCCAGAGAACGAGCCGCGGTCAGGTCCTCTTCCCAGCCGGGCAGCTCCTCGTAAACCGGGTTCCACCTGGAGAGGGCGTCGATGCCCGCTTCGGCGGGGAAGTACTCGATGCGCTCTCCATCGTGCTCGTAGGCCACGGCGACCTTCAGCCTCTCCAGCCCACTCAGCACGTCCAGTTTGGTCAGGGCGATCTGGTCGAGCCCATTGATGCGGGCGGCGTAGCGTAGGATGACCACATCGAGCCACCCGCAGCGGCGGGGCCGCCCGGTGGTGGCGCCGTACTCGCTGCCCGTCTCCCGAATCCTGTCGCCGACCTTGCCTGTCAGCTCCGTGGGGAAGGGCCCTTCGCCGACTCGGGTCGTGTAGGCCTTGGCCACTCCGATCACCTGAGAGACCTGGCGGGGGCCGAATCCAAGCCCTGTCAGTGCTCCGCCGGCCACGGTGGATGAACTCGTCACGTAGGGGTACGTGCCGTGGTCGAGGTCGAGCAGGAGGCCTTGGGCGCCCTCGCAGAGAACGGTCTCTCCTGCCGCCATCCGCTCCGCCAGCAGCGCCGAGCCGTCGACGATGTGTGGGGACAGCCGCCGGGCGTAGGAGCCGTAGGAGGCGGCGATCTGCCGTGCATCGGAGGGCTCGCTGCCGAGCACCTCCTTCAGAAGCTGATTGTGAGCGCGCACACGGTCGGCGACCTGATCTGCGAAACGCTCCGGATCGACCATGTCGCCGATCCGCAGGTTCGTCCGCGCCGCCTTGTCCGCATAGGCCGGCCCATTGCCGCGCCGGGTAGTTCCGATGGCGCGCCCGCCGCGAGCCTCCTCTCCAGCGCCGTCTAGCGCCTGGTGGGTGGGCAGGACCACGTGGGCCGCCGCACTGAGCTTGAGGTGGCCCGGGCTCACGTCCACACCCGACTCCGCCAGCTCGTCCATCTCCGCGATCAGGCGGGCGGGGTTGACTACGACGCCGGCGCCGACGAGGCAGGTGACTGCTTGATTGAGGATCCCGCTCGGCACGAGATGGAGCTTGAGCTCGTGGCCCTGGGCGATGACCGTGTGGCCGGCGTTCTCACCGCCGTTGAACCTGGCGACGACGCCGGCATCAGCTGCCAGGCGGTCGACGACCCGGCCCTTTCCCTCGTCTCCCCACTGCGTGCCCACCACGATTATCGCAGGCATCGGGTGCCCTCCTCCAAGAAAGTAAGGCGGCGCGGGGAATACCCACTGCCGCCTTCCCTGGGGCATTATACACTAAACGGAGAGCGCGTCAAATCCAGACGCACTCTAGGGACCTGCTGGTGCGCCGGCGGGCTGTGCTAGGTGAGGCCCTCCAGTCCGTTGCCTTCCCTATCCAGCTCCGCCATCTCTCCGGTGACCATGAAGACCACGCGCTCGCAGATGTTGGTCACCCGGTCGGCCGATCGCTCCAGGTTGTGGGCCACCCACAGCAGGTAGTTGGCCTGGTCGATGGCGCGGTGATCGGCCATGACTAATGCGATGAGCTCGTGGTAGACCTGGTTGTAGAGCGCATCAATCTCGTCGTCCCTGGAAGGAATGGCTCGGGCCCTCTCCGCGTCCCGCCGGACGAAGGCGTCGAGCGCTTCGCGCAGCATCTCCATGGATTTGGCAGCCATCAGTGGGAGATCGATGATCGGCTTGACGAAGGGCTTCTCCCCGATCATCAGGTTGATGCGGGCGATGCCCTTGGCGTAGTCGCCGATTCTCTCCAGCTCTGTGACTATCTCCAGAATCGCCGCCAGTGTGCGCAGATCAACCGCCGCGGGCTGCTGCGTGGCGATCAGGGCCAGGACGTCGGCCTCGATGGCGAAGCGCCTGGCGTTGATCTCCCGGTCGCCAGCCACCAGGTTCCGTGAGCCCTCCAGGTCCTTCTGCTTCAGTTGCCGTACAGAGGCAGTGACGGCCTCGGCCACCATGCTCTCCAGAGCCAGGGTCTCGTCCTGCAGCCGCCGTATCTCTCGATCCAGGGTTACGCGTGGCATTCTACCCAGACTCCCCCTCGGTGCTCTCGGAGCCGAAAGCCTCCAGATGGGCGAGAACCTGGCTACGGGCATCATCCCGTGCCTGCCGAAATACCTGCAGCCGCGCCTCGTCGATGGTGAGGTTGCCGAAGGACTGCTTCGCCGGACGCTCCTCGCCGCCGCTATCCTGCAGCTCCTCTCGCACCAGCCTGTCGCGCCTCAGCAGAGCCTTGATACGCGCGAATAGCTCCCGCATGCTGAAGGGCTTGGTGGGGCACTCATCCGCTCCCACCTCGAGCTCTGCGACCCTGTCGATCTCCTCGTCTCACGCGGTGAGCATGATGATGGGCACGCTCATCTCCCGGCGGATGATGCGGCAGACCTCCAGGCCGTCCAGCCCCGGGAGCATGATGTCCAGCAGGATCAGGTCGGGGCGCTGCTCTCGCGCGAGCTTCAGGCGGGCCCGTCTGTAGCACAGGCTACGTCGTACCACTCTCGGCTCAGGTTGTACTGCAGGGTGTCTGCCAGAGCCGGCTCATCTTCCACTACCAGTACTTTCTCAGTCACCTAGCTCTGGCTCTCCGCCGGGACGGCAACGGTACCAATCGCTCCGGGGCCGGCGTGCGCCGACAGGGCGGCTCGCGGCTCCCGTATCCAGATGTCCCGGCGGGGGAAGCCCAGCCGCTCCGCCAACTCATCCGCCAACTCCGCCGCCTTGTCCGGTATGCGGGTGTGGAGCACACCCAGGTATTCCAGAGGACCCAGTGCCTCGACCTTCTCTACGAGCCGCCGCACGCCGGACTTGAGCGAGCGGGCAGCGCCGCCGAGGCGCAGCTGGCCGTCGACGACGTCGATCACGGCCTTGATGTTCAGGGCCTTGGCCATGCGGTCGACGATCGGGATCAGCGCATCTGCCCGCCCCCCGCGGCGAATGTTCTCCAAGGTGCTCAAGACCACGCTGACATGCATTCGCGATCTGAGTGCTTGTAGCTGGGGCAGGATCTCCTGCAGCGATCGGCCGGCGCGCGCGGCCTGGGCCGCCGCGAGAGCCTGGAGCCCCTCACCCAGGGAGATAGAGAGGGAATCGAATACGCTCACCGCGTCCCTGAAGCGTCGAGCAGCGACGTGCGCGGCGTTGAACGTCCCGCTGTGCTTGCTGGTCAGAGCAACGCATATTACCTGCTTGCCGCGCGCCACCAGGCGGTCGAACGCCTCTTCGAAGGCTCCCACAGAGGGCTGAGAGGTCTCCGGATGGTGAGGCCCGGCCGCCTTCTCCCAGAACTCGTCGGCAGGCAGCTCCCCATCGTCGTGAACCTCGCTGCCGAAGCGTACGACGAGCGGCACGACAGTGATCTTCAGCTGCTCCACCAGCTGGCGCGGCAGGTCGCACGCGCTGTCCGTCACGATTGCCACCTTCTGCTTGATCTCTGATGCGGTCACCTCACTCTCCTCCTGGCGGCGGGCGCTGGCCGCCGCCACCTCACGTCCGCTATCCCAGGACCCCTACTCGTCTAAGGACGCGTCCCAGCAGTGAGAACTCAAGGTCTATGGCTCCCTCCGGACACATCTCGTGGCAGCAGTAGCAGCGTATGCAGGACTCGGAATCGACCACCGCCAGTCGATCGACTATGGCGATCGCGCCGCGGGGGCAGGAGACGACGCAGGTCCCGCATGCTGTGCAGCGCTCCTTCTTGGGCACGGGCAGCGGTGTCATAGCCTCCATGACCCAGCGCCAGTACGGCGGGCGGACATCGCCGGTCAAGTCGGCCCGGGCGGAATCGGGGAGGCTGAAGTTGGGCACGGAAACATCTTCGGGCGATAGGCCTGCAAACGTGATCTCCTGCGGCCACCAGCCGCGGCGGGCCGCGGCGCGGAAGAGTGCCAGCCGGTCCGGATCGAGCCGGATTACCTGGCAAGCAGCAGCGTCGATGGCCACGCCGTCCGGGCTGGCGAGCAGCAGACCCAGCTCGCGAGGGATGCCGCCCAGGCTGGGCCCGTTTCCCTCCAGGGCGATGATCCCATCCATGATGTAGAGCGCCGGGCGGATCAGGTCGACGATGTCGAGAAGCATGTCACAGAACTCGTCGATCCGCTCCAGTTTGGCGTGATAGGCGGTCTTGGTCAGGCCGGGGACGAGGCCGAACAAGTTCTTGATGCCGCCCGTCATCGTCGTCTTGCCGTGCGTCTTGAGCTTGGGCAGCACAATCACAGCGTCCGCGTCTTGCCACGCATCGATGATGTCGATCCGCTTGAGCAGGATGCCGGTAGGGGCGGGCACCTGGGAGGCGGCGCCGTCGTAGTGTAGCCTCACCCCAGTGCGTCCGGCGACCTCCATCATGCCCGTATCGCGATAGACCCTGCGCATGCCTACGTTGTTGTGCAGTGGCCCGCCAGGGCTCTCGGCAATGAAGGGATCCGCCTTCTGCTCCTGCACCAGGTGGACTACCGCTTCGACGACGGCGGGATGGGTGGTGATGGCCCTCTCGGGGCGGATCGGCATCAGCAGATTGGGCTTGAGCAGCACTCGCTGCCCCGGCTCGACGAACGCCTGCATACCGCCCAGCGGCTCGAGTAGGTCGCGCAGGGCGGCCTCTACCTGGGGCGGATCGTAGCTGCTGCACTGGACCAGGCTCACCTTGGCCACGGCGGCATTCTACAACGTCTGCGGCGCGAGAGCAAGCCCTGCCGGGGTTTGGGCCGGCTGGTCGGTCGTGCTATAATCGGCTTGCGCCTGAGCGGATTGACATCGAGGGCAGCAGATGAAAGCTGGCGCTTCGCTGACGATCGGCATCGAAGAAGAGTATCAGATCATCGACCCCCAGACGCGGGAGCTCTGCTCCTACGTCCAGCAGTTCCTGGAGAAGGGTCAGGCCGTGCTGCCAGACCAGCTGCGGGCTGAGTTCATGCAATCGCAGCTCGAGGCGGGGACGGCAATATGCCGGGACATAGGCGAGGCCCGTGAGGAGCTGAAACGCATCCGCTCGATGGTGCGCGCCCTGGCTGAGAGGGAAGGCCTCTGGGTGGGCGCCGCGGGGACTCACCCCTTCTCCTCCTGGGCCAAGCAGGAGATCTCGCCTATCGGTCGCTACCCGGAGCTGGCGCGGTTTCTGCAGGACGTCGGTCGGAGGCTGCTCGTCTTTGGCATGCACGTTCATATCGGCATAGAGGACAGCGAGCTGCTGATCGAGGTGATGAACCAGATCCGGCAGTTCCTTCCCTCTCTGCTCGCACTTTCCACCAGCTCTCCGTTCTGGCACGGCCGCGATACTGGCTTCAAATCGTATCGAAGCGTCGTCTTCGACAGCCTGCCCCGAGCCGGGATCCCGCCTCACTTCGACTCGCACTCTGAGTACTGCGACTACGTGCAGCTTCTGCTCAAGACGGAAAGCATCGCTGAACCGACTCACATCTGGTGGGACGTGCGGCCCAGCGAGAAGTTCCCCACGCTGGAGGTGCGCATCCCGGACATGTGCACCCGGCTTGAGGAGACGCTCTGTCTGGCGGCGCTGATACAGGCCATCGTGGCCAAGCTGGTGCGCCTGCGCCAGGAGAAGCGGCCGCCGCCCATCTACCGCAGGCACCTGATGGACGAGAACAAGTGGCGTTCCATGCGCTATGGCGTCGGGGGTAAGCTGATCGACTTCGACCGGGCTCGCGAGGCGCTGGTCTCAGAGCGGGTCGAGTCCCTGCTGGCCTGGATTGACGACATCGTGGACGAGCTGGGAAGCCGGGCTGAAGTGGAGTACGCGACGGCGATCCTGGGCCGGGGTGCCAGCGCCGATCGCCAGCTGGCCGTCTTCGAGCGCAGCGGGGACCTGGTGGCGGTTGTCGACCACGTGGTGGCGGAGTCGCAAGAAGGGCTGGACTGACAGCGGCGGGCGGCCTTCTACACCCGCTCCTCGGCCAAGTCGCGCAGCGGCAGCCGGCGGTGCTCGCCGGAGCAGCGGTTCAGGGCAAGGACGCGGTCCCGGCAGACGTGGGGAGCGTAGCGGCCCGCCGCTAGTTCCTCGATCAGCTCCTCCTCGGTCCTGACGGCCCGCTCCAGCGCGTTGCAGTAGAGCCCCACGTGGTCCACCCGATGGGCGTCCGAGTTGAAGAGGGCGGGAAGGTCAAGCCTGGCGCGTACCAGACTGATCAAGTCGGCCTGGTCGAGGCCGATGTGGACAGACAGAGCCTCGATCGCATCGGGCCGATAGCGCTCGATGTCGATGGCTATCCTGCCGCTGTAGCGGAAGGGGTGGGCCAGAGTGACGAATCCGCCCTGGCTGCGCACCAGATCGAAGAGGGTGGGGTAGTCCCAGTCGCGCTCCTCAAGCGCCGGGTCGCGGACGCCCAGCACGAGGACGTCCTCGCCCTCGATGAGTGAGATCTCCACTCCGCCGAAGATCAGGAATGGCGCGTAGCGCCGGTTGAGCTGTTCGAGCCGACCGGGGTCAACTAGACGGTGGTGGTCCGTGAAAGCCAGCCCGTCCAGCCCGTAGTCGATCGCCGCCTCGATCAGCTCTTCCTCTCCGGCGGTGCTGCACCCGGAGCGCTCGCTGGCGTGCACGTGCAGGTCTATCTTCACTGGCCAATCGAAGAGAGCCCGCCGGTCCATGAGACAAGCTGCGCGACCGGCGGCTCAGAGAGCAGCCCCTGGTGCCGGTTCGCGCCCGGGGCTGCCGTGCAGTTGACTCAGCTCGGCTGGGCCGCCCTACATTGCGGCGATGATTGCGTCCGCCATCTCCTGTGTGCCGACGGCGGTCGGATCGTCCCGGGTTGGCTTCAAGTCGAACGTCACGCTTTCGCCAGCGCCAATGACGGCGGCGACCGCGTTCTCCACCCTCTGGGCGGCCTCCTTCTGTCCCAAGTGGCGCAGCAGCAGCACGCCGGTGAGGATGGTCGCGGTCGGATTGACCTTGTTCTGGCCGGCGTACTTGGGCGCGGAGCCGTGCACTGGCTCGAAGACCGCCATGTCCTCGCCGATGTTCGCTCCGGGCGCGACGCCCAGCCCGCCGACAAGGCCCGAGCTCAGGTCGCTCAGTATGTCACCGAAGAGGTTGGGCATGACGAGCACGTCATACTCGTGCGGCCGCAGCACCAGCTGCATGGCCATGTTGTCCACGATACGATCGTTGAACTCAATGTCCGGGTAGTCCTCGGCGACCTCGCGAGCGACCTTGAGGAAGAGCCCGCACGTCGCCTTGAGGATGTTC
Organism: uncultured Anaerolineales bacterium; assembly: GCA_964530325.1. Classification (GTDB taxonomy): domain Bacteria; phylum Chloroflexota; class Anaerolineae; order B4-G1; family B4-G1; genus CAZHAX01. The sequence goes on from CAZHAX010000015.1 coordinate 34,329, forward strand.
GCCTTGTGCACGGCCGTGACCTTCTTGCGGCCGTTGGCCCGGGCGTAGTCGAAGGCGAAGCGGACGATGCGCTCGCTGCCCTTACGGGTGATTATGCGGATCGATTCCGCCGCCTGATCGGGGATGACCTCGTGCTCCACGCCCGAGTACAGCCCTTCCGTAGCCTCCCGTACCACGATCAGGTCGATCCCCTCGTAGCGGCTCTGTATGCCCTTGATCGATTTCACGGCCCGCAAGTTGGCGTAGAGGTCGAGCAACATGCGGATAGCGACGTTCACGCTGCGGAAACCTGTCCCCACCGGCGTCGTGATCGGCCCCTTGATCGCTACCTTGTTGGTGCGGATCGAGTCCAGGACCGAATCCGGCAGCGGCGTGCCGTACTTGTCGATCACGTCGGCGCCGGCCTCCTGCACGTCCCAGTCGAAAGCCACGCCGGTCGCCTCGACCACCCGGCGCATCGCCTCTGTGACCTCCGGCCCTGTGCCGTCTCCTGGTATCAGCGTGACGCGATGTGCCATTCTATCGACCTCCTGCTTTGACGTAGTTCAGCAAGCCCCCGGCAAGCACGATCCGGGCCTGGCGTTCAGTCAGGCCGGGCCTCAAGGCGACCGTTTCCTCGCCCGTGAGCTTCTGTGCAATCAGATCCTCGCCGTCCTCCAGCGCGGCCCGCGCCCCTCGGATCTCCCACTCTTCGCCCTGGGCCAGCAGCTGATAGTCGCTCTCGTCCACGAGCGCCAGGGGCAGGATCCCGGCGTTGACCAGGTTCGCCTTGTGGATACGGGAGTAGGACTTGGCGATCACGGCCTGGACGCCCAGGTAGCGAGGGGCCAGCGCGGCGTGCTCGCGGCTCGATCCCTGCCCGTAGTTGGCGCCGGCGACGATGAGGCCTCCTCCCCATTCCCTTGCCCTGACCACGAAGTCGGGGTCGAGCAGGGAGAAGGTGTACTCGGACAGCGCGGCCAGGTTCGAGCGCAGCGGCAGGATCTTAGCTCCCGCTGGCGAAATATCGTCTGTGGTGACGTTGTCCTTCACCTTGAGCAGGACCCGGCTGCGGATCGTATCCGGCAGCGGCGCGAAATCGGGCAGCGACTTGATGTTCGGCCCGCGGATGACCTCGACCTGGCTGGGGTCGTCGGCCGGGGCCTCGATCAGGTTGTCGCTGACGGCGAAGCGGGCTGGCAACTTGATGGCCGGCTGCTCTCCGAGCCGGCGCGGATCGGTGATGGCGCCGTGCAGCGCGGCGGCGGCGCAGGTGGCCGGACTGGCCAGATAGACCTGGTCATCCGCCGTGCCGCTGCGCCCCTTGAAGTTGCGGGTCGACGTGCGCACAGAGACGGTACCTGTCGGCGGGGCCTGGCCCATGCCGACGCAAGGTCCGCAGGCGGATTCGAGAATGCGCGCCCCGGCGCTGATCAGATCGGCCAGCGATCCGCTCTCGGCGATCATAGTCAGCACCTGCTTGCTGCCGGGAGCCACCACCAGGCTGACGTCCGGATGGACGGTCTTCCCCTTCAGGATGGCGGCTGCGGTCGTCAGATCCTCCAGCGAGGAGTTGACGCAGGCGCCGATGAAGACCTGGGCCACCGGCGTCCCAGCGACCTCGCTGACCGGCACGACCAGGTCCGGCATTGATGGCTGGGCGATCAGCGGGGGCAGGGCGCTCAGGTCAAGCTCGATCGTCTCATCGTACTCGGCGTCCGCATCCGCAGCCAACTCTTGCCACACGTCGCCCCGGCCCTGGGCCTCCAGATAGGCCTTCGTCTGCTCGTCGCTGGGGAAGATCGACGTCGTAGCGCCTAGCTCGGCGCCCATGTTGCAGATAGTAGCCCGCTGGTCGACGGTGAGCCCGCCCACTGCCGGGCCGTGGTACTCCATGATCTTACCCACTCCGCCTTTGACCGACAGGCGGCGCAGCAGCTCGAAGATTACGTCCCGCGCGGTCACCCAGGGATTCAACTCCCCGGTCAGCCTGACGCCGACGATCTTCGGCATAGCTACGTAGAAAGGGCTGCCGCCCATAGCCACCGCCACGTCCATTCCACCGGAGCCGATCGCCAGCATGCCGATCCCTCCGGCGTTCGGGGTGTGGCTATCGGAGCCGAGCAGCGTCTTGCCGGGCGCGGCGAAGCGCTCCAGGTGGACCGCGTGGCAGATGCCGTTGCCCGGGCGCGAGAAGTAGGCACCGTACCTGGCTGAGGCGGTCTGCAGGTAGCGGTGATCGTCCGCATTGCGGAAGTCGAGCTGCAGCGTGTTGTGGTCGACGTAGGTCACCGAGCGCCCGGTGCGCACGCGCGGCATGCCCAGAGCCTCGAACTCGAGCCAGACCGAGGTCCCGGTGGCGTCCTGGGCCAGCGTTTGATCGATCGAGATGGCGATCTCCTGGCCGGGGACCGTCTCCCCGCCCGCCAGATGTGCCTCGATGATCTTGCGCGCCAGGTTCTGACCCATTGAGGGCTTCCTCCTCGCCTCGCTGCAGAGGCCGGTTCAGGCAATACTAAGAGATTAGTGGGATTTGTCAAGCAGAATGGAGCGGTCGGCGGCTAGGAGTGAGCGGTCAGCGGAGGGCGGCTGCTGGCGCCGGGGATCAGAAGCGAGCAGAGGATGGGCAGGCGGTTCAGAGGGGCCCGGCGGAGGACTGATCCGCGATGTGGATAGGGACGCCGCAAAGCTCTCTGTGCTCGGCGCTTTCAGCGACTAACCTATGCTGCTTTCCCTACGGCCCGACCTGCTGTACAATGACCCACGTCAGCGGAGGGTATGCCATGAGCGACTTCGGTCACGAAACCTTCATTTCGCCGTTCTCCTGGCGCTACGGCTCCGAGCAGATGCGCGCCATCTGGAGCGAGGTTAACCGGCGCAGGCTTCTCAGGCGGGTCTGGGTGGCCCTGGCCACCGCGCAGCAGAAGGCCGGGCTGGTCACCAAGAAACAGCTGGCAGACCTGAAGGCCCGCCAGGACGAAGTCGATATCGCCCGGGCGACCGAGATCGATCGCGAGATCGGCCACGACCTGATGGCAGAGATACGCACCTTCGCCGAGCAGTGCCCCGAGGGCGGGCCCATCATTCATCTGGGGGCGACGAGCGCGGACATCACGGACAATGCCGACGCCCTGCGCATACGCGACGCCCTTGATCTGCTGCTCGGCCATCTGAAGGAGCTGCTCTCCGATCTGGCTGATCGCATCGAAGACCGCGCGGAGCAGGCCTGCATGGGCATAACTCATATCCAGCCGGCCGAGCCGATCACCGTTGGCTACAGGCTCGCTTCGTATGGCCAGGACCTGCTGGAGGACTACCGGGAGCTGCTGCGGGTGCGGCAGGAGCTGCGGGGGAAAGGGATGAAGGGCGCGGTCGGCAGCGCGGCCTCATACGCCCAGCTGCTTCAGGGGACCGGCATGACCCCCGCCGAGATGGAGTCGCTGGTGATGGCCGAGCTGGGCCTGGAGGCCTTTCCCGTGGCGACTCAGGTCTATCCCCGCAAGCAGGACCTGCGGGTCTTGAATGCGCTGGCCGGGATGGCGGCCTCTATCTATCGTTTTGCCTTCGATCTACGCATTCTCCAGTCGCCTCCATTCGGCGAATGGAGCGAGCCCTTTGGTGAGAAGCAGGTGGGCTCGTCGGCGATGCCCTTCAAGCGGAATCCGGTCAACGCCGAGAACCTGGACAGCCTGGCCCGCTACGTGGCGGCCCTCCCTCGCGTGGCCTGGGACAACGCCGCCCACAACCTCCTCGAGCGGACGCTCGACGACTCGGCCAACCGGCGGATTGTTCTGCCGGAGGCCTTCCTTGCCAGTGAGGAGATCGTAATGAGGGCAGGCCGGGTGCTGCGCGGCCTCGTTCTGCGTGACGATGGCATCGCCCGGAACCTGGCTGCCTATGGCAGCTTCGCCGGAACGGAACGTGTGTTGATGGAAGCGGTGCGGGCGGGGGCGGATCGCCAGGCGATGCATGAGGTGATCCGTGGCCAGGCGATGCAGGCCTGGCAGGCCGTCTGGGCCGGCGAGCCCAATCCTCTAGCTGGCCTGCTGTCGGGGGATCCCGAGGTGGTGGAGTACGTCGAGCCAGCCCGCGTGCGCGAGCTGCTCGACGCCACGAAGCATGTGGGGGATGCTGCGCAGCGGGCGCGGCGGATGGCGGAGAAGATCCGGGAGAATCTCTCGTAGGTCACGCCAGCGCGTCTTGGCCGGCCAGCTCCGTTCGCCGATTCTGCTCCCCCAGTCGGCCGGCTGATAGGTCGGCCTCCACGCCGGAGCCATGTTCCCCCGACTGGGAGTGAACCGCCGGGGCGGGCTGGGGCACTCATAGATGGGGAGCAGGCACACAGTGCAGTGGCCTCTGTAGGACTCGTGAATGACCTCTACCCCCGACACGGACGCGGAGCTGCTGGGCCGCGCAGCGCGCGGCGACACCGAGGCGTTGACGTCGCTCTACGACCGGCATGCACGGGCGCTCTTCGCCTTCTTGTGCCGTCTCACCGCAGACGAAGCGACCGCTGAGGACCTGTTGCAGGATGCCTTTCTGGCTGCATGGCGGGGGGCCCGGTCCTTTCGGGGCGATTCGTCGGTGCGCACGTGGCTCTTTGGCGTCGCTCACCACAAGGCGATGCACCATCTGCGCCGAAGCGACCGCAGCAGCGTGGATGGAATCGAGATCATATCTGATACAGGCCCCGCCGTCTCCGAGCTGGCGGAGGGAGCCTGGGTGCAGGAGCGAGTCTTGACGGCACTGGCAGAGTTGCCCCCTGCCCAGAGGGCGGTACTGGAGCTCGTCTTCTACTTCGGCCTCTCCTGTGCTGAGGTAGCCGAGGTGCTGGATTGCCCTGTGGGCACCGTGAAGAGCTGGGCCTACCTGGCGAGACGGAAGCTGGCCGGGCTGCTGGGCGGTATCCCATCGGAGGAGGAATGAAGGGAGGCCACGAGGAGTGGCGGGCGCTCCTCATCGCCCACGCCAGCGGGATGCTGGAAGGGCCGGAGCAGGCGGTGCTCGAGGCCCATGTCCAGCGCTGCCCAACCTGCCGGCGGGAGCTGGCCGCCTGGGAGAGCATCTCGGCCGCGGTTCGGGCGCAACCAGTCGCCACGCCTTCCCGGGCCGGGCGATACCGTTTGCTGGCACTTGTCCGGGCGCAGCGCCAAAGGAGTCTTTCTCTCGTTCCTCTCCTGCTGCGGTCCCAGGCGAAAGTCATCCGCGGTGAGATCTGGGCCGCCTCGGCGGTGATGCTGGCGATCGGCCTGCTGGTGACGCTGGCCAGCGGCAGCCCGGGTGGCGAGGCCCTGGCCTTCGTGATGGTCGCGCCCATCGTCGCCGCCGTGGGCATGTCGTTCATCTATGGGCCCGCGGTCGACCCAGCACTGGAGACTGAGCTGGCCTCTCCCACCTCAGCCCGGCTGGTGTTGCTGGCCAGGCTGCTCCTGGTATTCAGCTTCGACCTGCTGCTGGCGCTGGGGGGCAGCGGCCTTCTGGCGCTGCTCTGGCGGGGTGTGCCGCTGTGGCCGCTGGTTTCGACGTGGCTTGCGCCGATGGCTTTCCTCTCCGGTCTCTCGCTGGTGTTGAGTGTCCTGTCGTCCGATCCGGGGGCTGGCGTTCTGGTCAGCCTAAGCCTGTGGGGGCTGCAGGTGGTATACAGCTTGGGGGGCTTCGAGGGCACTCGGCTGCAGCTCCCCGACCTGACGGCGCCGGCGGCGCAGCCCTGGCTGTGGGCGCTGACCCTCTCGCTGTGGGCGGCAGCGCTGTGGGGGGCTGGGCGGCCGGAGTGGTGCATAAGGAGACGGGCGTGACGTCTTGCCGACGCCGTGCACGGTGGCAACTCGCAGTCACTTCAGCGGTCAGAAGAATCGGCTGGCTTCCCGTCGTCGGAAGCGGCGCCGCCGTCGGGCTATTGCTCGTGCTAGATGCGACGGTCTGGCGCGGGGTTGGCGGGGCTCTCGTGCCCAAGGAGCGAGTGGTGGATGCGGTTCTGCCCCTGGCGGTCGGGCTGCAGGCCGCCTTCCTGCTCTCGCCCGAGGACGAGAAGCCGCTGGAACTCCTGCTCAGCTGCCCTCGGCCGCTGTCCTGGACACTGGCCGAGCGCCTGCTGGCCATGGTCCTCCTGCAGGGCGGCGTGGCCGTGGTGGGCACGGTTGCCAGCCTGGCGATGGGAGCAGAGGGCATCACACTGGCCGTAGGGCGGTGGCTCTCTCCCTCTTTGCTCCTTGGGTCCATCGCGGTCTACCTTGCCTTGTCGACGCGCCAGGGTGCCCTGGGAGCGCTGAGCGTCGTAGTGCTGTGGGGCGGCATGCTGCTGGGCGGCGACGCGCTGCTCGAGCGGTGGCCGTGGCTGTGGCCGCTGCACCTCTACCTCCAGCCTGACAGTGTCTCGCTTGCCGCCTACTGCATCAACCGGGCTACGCTGGCCCTGGCGGGTGTGGTGTTTATCTCACTGTCGGTATCCCTCACCCGCGACGAAGAGAGGTTGCTCGGCATACGCGGTGCCGGGAGAGGAGGAGCGGGTTGAGTGCGGCGCGGGTGGCGGGGATAGTGCGCTACGAGGGCAGGATGCTCTGGCGGCGTCGAGGCCTGCTCGCATTCACAGTCGTCGCTCTGGCCGGCCTGGCCCTGGCTGCCTTCGCGTGGGCCCCGTCGGCGCGCGGGGCAGTTGGCGAGTCGGCCGAGCTGGGCACCGGAGTCTCAGCCCAGTTGGCCAGGGGTGCCGCCAGCGTCACGGTGATGATGGAGACCTGGCCCGTGCTGGCGCTGCTGTTGATGCTCGGCATGCCGAGCATCGTGGCTGACGTCGTTCCCCGCGACCGTCAGCTAGTGGTACGGGAGCTGATCGATAGCACCGGGCTGGGCGTGGGGCTGTACCTGGCTGGCAAGTTGCTCGCCGTGTGGAGAAGCGTGCTTGTCAGTCTGGCAGTCGTCGCGCTCCTCTTCGGAGTAGCGGCGTGCCGGATCCATGGCCCGTTTGATCTTGAGGTGTACCTGACAATGTGGTCGGTCGGCGTGGCGCCCCTGGCGCTCTTCACCTCAGGCATGAGCACGCTGCTGGCGGCGGCGCAGCCCTCCCGACGGCGGACCCTGTTCGCGAGTGTTGCGTTCTCCGTCTACTGCGTCGCCATGCTGGTGACGACGACCGGGACGCGGCAGGACGTTGTGAGTCTGGCCCGGCCGACAGCGCTGATTGCCCTGCAGCTGGAGCAGACGGAACGGATGGCGGAGGAGGCGATGCGCGCCTTGCCGGGGGCGGGCTCTGAGCCCCTGGACGGGGCCCTTGACTGGTCGCTGCTGTCCCTGCAGCTCTCTCCGGCTCAGATACCACTCACGATTGGGCTGGCAGCGGCACAGGTGGGACTGGTCTGGCTGGCCGCCTGGGCCTGGATGAGGCGGAGTCAAAGACAGTGAGGACGTTGCGGCAGATAGGGGCGATTGCGCGCACCGAGGTTCGCTTCGGCCTGCGCCGGGGCTGGCCCGTCGTCGGGGTGGCCGTGGCGGGTCTGGCTGTCAGCGGCGCTACGATCTGGCTGGCGGCCGAGAACACCGAAGGGCTGGCCCTGTCTCGAGTTGCCGAGCGCAGCGCCAAGGCTTTGGCGGATATCTGGCCGGCGTTCCCCTTCCTGGTCCTGGGCATCTTGCCCATGGTCAGCGCCCCCGCCATTCCTCTCGACCGCCAGCTTGGCGTCGACGAGCTGCTGAAGAGCCTGCCGCTGGCCAGCGGCACCTACCTGGCGGGGAAGGTGCTGGGAACGGTGGCTGCGGCCCTGTTGGCCGGCGCAGCGACGCTGGTGCTGCACGTCGTGCTGCACCTTGCTCTCGTCGGCCCGTTGCTGGTCGAAGTCTACGCCCTGCTGACGCTCTTCTCGGCGCTGCCCTTGCTGACCTGGGCGGCGGCAATGGGTGTGCTGATCGCAAGCGGGCTGCGATCACGGCGCGGGGCGATCCTGTTGGGCCTGCTGGTGGGAATGGTCAGCCTGTTCGCCTGGGGCTTCGCCGTGATGCGGCCACCATACTCCAGCGACCAGGGTTACTACGTGGAGCGCACTGGCTCGCTGGTGCGCGATCCCGTCCTTGATCTTGTACTGCAGAAGCATGGCCTGTTGCCGTCGTACGCGCCGCCGCCAACGTCCGAGCGCCCCCTGTATATGATTGGGGCGGCTCTGCTGGTGCTGGCTGTGACGAGCGCGCTCGCGCTGCTGCGATTGGGCGCGGAGGGAGAGACCTGATGGTTGCCGTATCCAATCTGAGTAAGACGTACAAGGGCGGCGTCCGAGCCTTGCGCGACGTGACGCTCGAGATCGATAACGGCATGCTGGGTCTGGTAGGCCCCAATGGTGCGGGCAAGACGACGCTGATGCGCATCCTGGCCGGCCTGCTGCGTCCTTCCGCCGGTACGGTGCGAGTGCTGGGCTGCGACCTGGCCTCGCGACGGGAAAGGCAGGCGGTCAAGGCCCTGCTGGGCTATCTGCCGCAGGAGCTGGGGCTCTACCCCGATCTTACCGGGCGTGAGTTCCTTGATTACATCGCCATTCTCAAAGGGCTTGCCGACCGGCCTGCCCGGCGGCGGCAGATAGGGGACCTGCTGGAAGTGGTAGGTCTCGCCGATGCGGCCGATCGCAGGCTGCGGACCTACTCGGGTGGCATGAAGAGACGTCTAGGGGTGGCGCAGGCCTTGCTGGGCGACCCGCAGCTGCTGATCGTGGATGAGCCCACCGCGGGACTCGATCCCCAGGAGCGGGTCCGGCTGCGCAACCTGCTGGCCGACATGGCCGGCCGGCGCACTGTGATTCTGTCCACCCACATAATCGAAGACGTGAGCCAGAGCTGCACGGGTCTGGTCGTCCTGAACGAGGGGCGGATCATCTTCCGCGGTACTCCTCCAGGGCTGATCGACAGGGTTCGTGGCCATGTCTGGACCATGGCCCTCCCGGGCGACCAGCGGCCCGACAGATCTCTCGTCGTCGTCTCCAAGCTGCGGATCGACGAGCAGATCGAGTACCGCATCCTAAGCCGGACCGCACCTCACCCGGCTTCACAGCCGGCTACTCCCAGCCTGGAGGATGCCTACATCTGGCTGATGACTGAAGAGACGCCTGGCTAGGCCGAGGCGAGCAAACGGAACCGGCTCCGGTTCGCGCTACGGCGTGCCTGTCGGCTCCGGGGTAGCTGTGGGGTGGGGAGTAGGCGTAGGCTCCGGCGGGACGTCGGAGAACAGAACCTCTTCGAAGCCCAGGGCCAGGACCAGGCGCCGGACGTGCAGCTCCGCGTAGTCCTGGGCCATCTCCAGGATCCCGTCCTCCAGCGCAGCGTCCAGGATCTTCTGCTCCGCCACCTGCCGGGCCGCGGTCTCCAGATCGGGGTTGAGGCCGACGATGCCGGTCTCCCTGTCGTAGATGTAGGACTCCTCGTTGTTGAGCGAGACCAGAAGCACCTCCGCGTCAGGAAGGTGGATCACCACTGTGCCTGCCTGGCTGACGGCCACATCCTCTGTGGTCAGGTATGCCAGGTCCACTCCGGCGATGACCTGGCCGTGGGCGACGAGCAGCAGGCGGTCGCCGAAAAGGAATGCCAGTGGACCCTGCCCGGACTCGGCGGTGATCACCTTCTCCACCGTGTACACGGCAGTCTCCAGCCGGCTTAGCCCCTGCACTTCGCGGACGATCGTCACCTGGTCGGGTATGACCGTTGGAGTCTTGCTGAGCAGCTCGGCCAACTGCTCCTCCAGCAGCTGCTGTGCATCCTCGAGCGGCGAGGTGATCAGGCGAATGGTGACGACCGTGGCGATCAGGCCGGCGACGAGGATCAGGGCGATCACGGCCAGTATGATCGTGTTGATTGGTATCTTCCTAGACATCAGACTCGCTCCTTGCCAGCCACTGGACCAGGCCAAGCGTCAGGAAGAAGACGAAGGCCAGGTCGATCAGGAAGTAGGAGGCGTCGACCAGGCCGTGGGCCAGGAAGCTGACCATTGATGCCGCCATGCCCAGTGCAAGCGCCCGCTGATCGGGGTCCGGCAGTCGGCGCAGCGGCAGGGCCATTAGCCAGAACTCGATCTGCATCCAGATGCCGGCGATGATTCCAGGTATTCCCATCCGGGTGGCATAATCGAGCAGCACGTTGTGGGCCTGCGATATGTCCGGCTCCTGCCAGGCGGCGGGGAGGATGTAGCGGCTGCGGTACTCGTAGAGGAAGTTGTCCGGACCGACGCCGAGCCAGGGGTTTTCGCAGAACATCTTCCACGAGGAACGCCAGATATGGATGCGAAAGAAGGTCGTTCCCCCGCTCGTGTCGAGCAGGGAGCGAAAGCGGGGGGTGCTCAGCAGGGGCACTGCAGCCAGCGCGCTGCCCGCCAGAGCAGTGATTGATGCCCAGAGCCACCGTCCGCCCGCCAGCAGGCCCAGCGCGAGCAGTGAGAGCGGTACGCCGAGCAGAAGAGCCCCCTTGGAGAACGATAGCACGAGAGCGGCGCCAATCGGGAGAACGGCGACTGCGTAGGCAATGCGGCGGCCGCGCGAGCCTCCCAGCAGTGCAACCGCCAGCAGCACCGGCAGGACGCGGCCCATGTAGAGGCCGACGCTGTTAGGCGAACCGTAGACCGAAACCAGCCGGCGGAAGCCCTCCTCGGCCGTGATCACGTCCGTGCCGAGCACGTATTGGACGAGGCCGATTCCAGCGACCAAAACCCCGCCGAGCACCAGGCAGTCGACCAGCCTCCACATCTGGCGCTGGGCCAGCCGGCTGGTGCGGAGCATCACGTAGAAGAGTGCCGGCTCCACAACAAGCACTCGCAGCTCGCGTAGTCCAACGTGCGTCTGGTCTGCCGCCAGCAACGATAGGATGGCGACAGCGACGAACACCACTACCGAGAGGTCGAGCGTAGATACCTGCCAGGTGAGCTTCGCGCGGCGCGGCCTAGCTAGCACGAGCCGCGCTCCCCAAGATGCCGCAGCTAGAAGCGTGGCGATCTCGACCAGGGAGAATGACTTGCCGAAGAGGGGGCGTGGCTGCAGGAAGAATGGCGCTGCTGCGGCGATCAGAGCCAGCCCAGCGTCGAGCCGAAGCCCAACGAGTACCGCCAGCGCCGCCAGGCTGAACAGCGTCAGCCAGGCCCAGGGCGACGACTGAAGGATGGCCGCACTGAGCAGCGTGAGGCCGAGAATCAAAGCACCGCTTCCGCCCCACGGCGCTGGCGCGATGGCGGCGCTCGCGGCTGGCCGCGTCTGTGCCGATTGAGCCAAGGACAGCCGACCCCACCAGATAGCGCCCACCAGGCAGGCCAGGGCGAGCCCGCCGAGCAGAGCCAGCGCTATGTCGTAGGCATCCGTCCTTGGCGCCCGGCCCGCTGTCCAGCCCGCGAGAGGCCACTGGTCCCAGCCGCGCTCCGCCTCGACGACTGCGGTGTGGTCGCCGTCCACCAGCCCGGCGGCGACAGGCAGTACCTCCACCTGCTGCGTCTCATCTGCCGACGTGAGCACCAGGTAGGCGCCCCGCTCGTCGCGCGGCAGCAGGTTGGCCGGTTCCCCATCGATGGCCACGTAGAAGTAGGCCCGGTAGGCGCCGCGGCGCACCCGGAGAGCGAAGTCGGTGCCGGAGAAGGATATCCTCACCCGCTCGCTGCCTGCCTCACTGGGGTCCGCTCCCAGTTCCGAGAACTCCCAGTCTCCCTCCCACTCCGCGGCCGCAGGCAAGGCCGCGTAGGTGCTGGCTTCAGTCTGGTCAAGAATCTGCTGCCGGGCGAAACCGACAGCGCACGCTGCGAGCAGGGCGAGGAGCAGGCCGGCCACGCTCTTCCCAGCCCGGCCTCTGGCCTTCTGCGCGGAAGTGCTCACTGCAGCCACCCGTACTACCACTCCCAGAGGACGGACGTAACGCCGCCCTCGCTCGTCAGCTGTTCGTACTCACCCGTGCCGGCATCTACCAGGTAGAGATTCCCCCGGTAGATGACGGCCAGCTGGCTTCCGCCGGGGCCCCAGGCGACGTGCGGATAGGGCAGGCCAATCTCCTCCCTGGGTGGGAAGAGGTGCTGCTGATCGGACCCATCGCGATCCATCGAGTACAGATCGTAGCCGCTGGTCTGGCTGACGTATGGGCTGCGGGCGCGGCCGAAGGCTATGGCTTCGCTCTCGGCCGCGTACTGGGGAGCGGACCACATTCCGGTCTCGCTTGCCAGCTCTACAGCCAGACTGCCGTCGGCCGCCAATACCCACACGTCGAAGACCGGGCTGTCCTCAGCAGTCTCACCCGTTGGCGAGGGGCCGTGCATCGTCGTTACGACGTACTGGCTCTCCGGCGACCAGCTGACGGCTGGCACCCAGGCCCAGGGCGCGAACGTACGGTAGGCCGCGAATACGGCGAGGACGTCCGTCGAGCCGTTCCACAGGTCGATCACGCCCGCCTGGTCTGCCCGAGCGTAGGCAATGCGCTGCCCATCCGGCGCCCAGGCGTAATCGGTGCCCCACCACCCATATACGCCGCCGGCGCTTGGCTCGACGACGAGCCATTGGGCGAGCATGGCGCCATCCGAGCCCCGGGGCACAGCTACCCAGAGGTCGTTCGCCGCCTTCCAGTCCGGGTTGCCCTCGACCCGAGAACCGGTCGTATAGGCGACGCGGCAGCCGGATCCGGCTGGAATACCTCTGCACTCCGGAGCCCAATCCGCCCATAGTACACCCTGAACGTCGAGCTCGATCGGCTGCGCGTCTGCAGCCGCGGTACCTACCATCCACAGGGTGTTCAACGCAGATTCGAGATCGGTCCCGGTGACGGCGCGTGTGTAGAGCAGGGCCGAGCCGTCCGCCGAGAGCGAGAAGACCCGCGAGTCCAGGTCCCAGGTGTCGGTGAGGCGGCGGCGGTTGGCGCTTGTCGTCTGCATCACCCAGGCGTTGACGTTGCCGACGTAGGCAATCGTTCCTGCAATAGGCACCGGCCGCAGCTCGGTCTGAGCGCCGATGAGGACAACCTCCGCCTGAGCTTCCTCGATAGTCACCCGGTTGATCAGCTGGCGGCCGATCTCGGTGCCGTCCTCCACCGTCACCCGATAGATCCACTCCTCAAGGCCAACCACGCCGGCTTCGAGCAGCCGAGTCTCACCCTCGGGAATGGAGGTGTCGCGTACTGTGCGTCGCTCGAAGGGTATGTCGTGCTCTTCCGACTCCGTGTAGACCTCGACGCGGACGACGCGCAGCACCATGCCGGACTCGACGAACGTGGTCTCGGGTGGCTCTACCCGGTCGTCCTCATCCAGGCTGATCCCGGTCTCGATCAGCAGTTCGCCGACCGTCAGCGCCTCTGTGCTGAGGCTGAGGGTCTCGCCGTCGACGAGGACGGTGACGGATTGCGCGCCGTCGGGGGAGCAGGCTGCCAGCAAGAGCAGCAGAACGGGTGAAAGGGCCGCCCACCTGGCCATGGTGAAGAGATTATACCACCGTAGCCAGCCGCCTACAACGAAAGGTGCGAGGGTGTGGAAGAAGGCAACCACACGACCGGGTGGCGGCTGCGCGCAGTACCGGATCAACCGCAGAAAACGTGCAGTAGAGGGCCACGGCACGCCGTGCCCCTCTCTTTGCCTTCTCTACATCCTCTGCGCCTCTGCGGTCTTCCGTTGCCCGGGTTCGTCAGGGCAACTGGGCCACGATCTTGTCCGCGCCTATGGGCTCCACGCCCAGGTAGCTCCACAGCACGCTGCCGTCCTGCCCGACTACGAAGACCGCCGGCCCCGCCAGCTCGCTGCCATAGAGGTTGTAGACTCCGTAGGCCTCGCTGACCTGATGATCCGCATCGGCCAGCATGGGGTACTGAACCTGGAAGCCCTGGCACCACTCTTCCACTGAGGAGAGCGGGGCAACGACGATGGCGACCGCTTCCGCACCGCCCTGCTTGAGGGCACTATAGCTGGTTTCCAGCTCGACCAGCTGGGGGTCTGGCCTTCACCCGCCTCCCCGCTGGAAGAAGGCGATGACGACCGGCCCTTGCGCCAGCTGCTCGGCCAGGCTGAAGTCCGGGCCGCCTGCCTGCGGCAGAGCGAAATCGGGCGCGAGCCGGAGCGCCGAAGGGCTTGCAGTGGGAGTCGGCGTGGCCGGCGGGAGGGGGATAGGCTGGATGGTGGCCGTGGGCGTGGCCGTCTGCTCCGGGAAGGATGATTCGGTCGGCTGCGGCACGCTGCAGCCGGCTGCGGTCAGCCCGACGGCCAGGACGGCCGCGGCTGATCCGGCGAGGAGGAATGAGCCCGCTGACCTTCTGCCCATGCTCTCGTGTCCCTGCAGCTGCTCGGCCAAGACTACCACGCCCGGCCTGGCCTGTCAACCAGGGCAGGTTTCTAGCGAGCGATTGCGATGGCCTCTATCTCTACGCGCCCTCCCAGCGGCAGCGCCACCACCTGAACGGCCGAACGGGCCGGAGGTGAACTGGCAAAGAACTCCGCGTAGACGCTGTTCATTCGCGAGAACTCGGCGATATCCTGCAGGAAAACGGTCGTCTTCACCACGTCGGCCAGCGATGAGCCCGCCGCTTGCAGAATCGCACTCAGGTTGGCCAGCGCCTGGCGGGTCTGGCTCTCTATGTCGGGGCCGGCGAACTCCTTCGTGCCCGGGACCAGCCCCAGCTGGCCGGCGGTGAACACGAGATCGCCCGCTCGTACGGCCTGGGAATACGGTCCGACAGCGGCCGGCGCATCGTCTGCATTGATGACTGTTCTGTGCATGTCTTCTCCCTTAGTTGGTAGATGCGGGATACCGGGTCCTTGATACCTGATGCTGCGTGCCCGACCCAGGGTTCCCGTCACGGCGTCAGGACGAGCACCCCTTCTGCCTCTGCTTCGACATCTGCCCGGTCCCACAGCATTCGATGGTACTCGATGCTTCGCCAGGGGTCGATCATGTCGTCGTAGTGTTCGTGGTAGGGGTGGCCGGACTGCCCCGTCGTGTGCATCGAGACCGACCGGGTCAGGTCGCCGAGATCGATCACCTGTCGGTACGAGGGTAGGACGACCACTCCATACGGCCGGCTGGGACTGTAGCCGGTGTTGTTGAGCGTGGCTATCGTCCCGTCCACCGATACCGGCCCGCGGTTGAAGATGCCCTCGATCAGTCCGATACCGCACTGGCCCAGGGACTCGTGCCGGAAGTAGGCTGTATGGAGCTCGCCCCACTGCCAGCGGTTCATGTCTTCGCCGAGGGCGCCGGTCAGTTCCTCGACAGCCTCCTCCAGCGCTCGGAGGAGTACCTCGTCCCGGGTCTCCACAGCAGGAGTGGTGATGTCGTCGAACCAGGCCGAGCCGGGATCCGCCAGGAGATCGACAAGAGCGATCATAGCGGTAGGACGAGCGCGGGTCAGGAGCTGGTCGCCCATCTCGTCGCCGAAGGTGAGGTCGACGAGCCGGAGGCGCAACGCCTCGAACAGAGCGGCGCCGCTGCTTTCTCGGGTCGCCCGGCCATCCCACTGGTGCAGCAGACCCAGAGCCTGCTGCACCCGGGCGTCGTCGCAGGAGAGATGCGCCAGATAGGGCAGAACGTCGTCCGCGTAGGCGGGGCTGCTATCTCCCTGCATGGCCTGCATGTCGGCCAAGGACATGGTGGTATCGTCCGTGATCAGGTCTACGATGCGCCGGGCCCGGTGGCCCGGTGCCCAGTCTACGGTGATGGTGTACGCGTAATCGGGCCCGACTGCAGCGTTGTTCGCGGTGGCGACGTACCCTTCCGGCGGGTTGAAGGACCAGGGCAGCTCCTGGAACGGGATGTAGCCAATCCATTCGTACTCGCCGGTCCAGCCAGGTACAGGCGTGGAGCCATCGCCCGCGGCGCGAATCGGAATCCGCCCGGGCGCCTGGTAGCCGATGTTGCCCTCGACGTCCGCGTAGACGAAGTTCTGGCTCGGCACGTCCCAGTAGGCGAGCGCCTGGCGGAAGTCGTTCCAGTCCTCGGACTGATCCAGAAGGAGCATGCTGCGAATCAGGCCGCCTGGCTGCAGTGCGGTCCAAGATAGGGCAAGCGGCTGCCACCCGAGCGCCCACTCATCCTCCGTGCCTCCGATGACGTCGTTGATGATCGGTCCGTGGCGAGTGATGCGGGCCAGTAGCACCTCCGGCTCGCTGCGGCCGGCCACGTCGATCTCCTCGCGTACGATCTCCATGTCTAGCCACCGGCCCTGGTACTCGTACTGGTTTGGATCGGCCGGGTTGACCTTCTCGATGAAGAGGTCTTGCACGTCCGGGCCCAGATTGGTGACTCCCCAGGCGATGTGGTCGTTGTGTCCGATGATCACGCCAGGCGCCCCTGGGAACGAAGCACCGACGACGTTGAAGGGGCAACTCTCGCCGATCGGGTCGCAGTGGAGCCCGATCTCGTACCAGATGGAGGGTATTTGGATGCTCAGGTGCGGATCGTCTGCCAGCAGCGGCGAGCCGGTGTCGGTTCGAGAGCCGGCCACTACCCAGCTGTTGCTGCCCAGACCCTCGCCCTCTCCCAGCACCTGGGCAGCGAACGCAGCGGCGGGCACCGACCGCAGCGTCGCCTCGCTCAGCGTGTGGGGAACAATGACCGGGTGTTCGTCCGGGTAGGGCGGTGCGATCACGTCGACCGCCGCCGTGCCGAGAATGGCCGCTATGTGGGCCCGGAGAAGCTCGGAGTCCATGTTGCCACCCAGATCCCAGCTCATTACCTTGGCCCAGCAGAGGGTATCGAGCGGAGTCCACGGCTCGGGCTCGACCTGGATGCCGGTCAGGCCGAGGACGGCGAACTCGAGCGCCAGGGGCGCCTCACGGTCACGGATGTACGCATTGACGCCCTCTGCGTAGGCTTCGAGCGCAGCCTTGCTGTCCTCGTCCAGCAGCTCCAGCTCCTCGGCCGCGGTCCGGTGCCAGCCCACCGTGCGGATGAAGCGGTCGGAGCCGAGTGCCGCCTCGCCGAGAACCTCGGACAGCCGGCCGGACCCGGCCCGGCGCCAGAATTCCATCTGCCAGAACCTGTCCTGGGCGTGGACGTATCCCTGGCCGAAGAAGAGATCGTGGGAGTTGGAGGCGTAGATGTGGGGGATACCCCATCCGTCACGGGCGACGGTGACATCTGCACCGAGGCCGTGGGCCTCTACCGTGCCGCTGATCTGCGGCCAGGAGCTGCGGACAGTGACCATGCCGTAGCCCAGGCCGGCGAGTGTGAGGATCAGTAGGAGCACCACCAGACCCAGCAGTACACGCAACGCCGTGCGCATTACGCCCTCCTCTCGCTTGGCGACTGCAGTGGAACTGAGCGGATGGCCGGATTATACGGCGGGGCCACCGGGGGGGCAAGCGACCAGGAGCCGCCGGGCGTCCGCAGAGACCTGGCGCGGAGGCGTGGAATCGGCTATAATGGGCTGGCAATGGAAGCGGAGCGCCGTCGCCTATGGATAATGGTCGGGGTGACCGTGGTTGCGGTCGTGGCCGGTGCGCTGATTCTGAAAGGCGCGCTGCCCGGCGGTGGCGAATCACCGCTGGCCACGCCGGCGGGCAACCAGTCTCCGCTGCCGGGCCCCGGCGAGTCACCACTCTCCACGCCGGGGTCAAGCGACGGCGCATCCTGGTTGCTCTGGCCGGGTGCCGCGGCCGCGCTCCTCTGGGTGGCGCTGGGCATAGTTCTCGCCCTGCTGCTGGCGGCGTTGATTCGTCGCCTTCTCCGTCCGAGCGGATGAGCCGCCGCTCTACTACGCATCTCGCGGCGATCTGCGCGCTGACCCTCGTCGCCTTCTCGCTGCGGGCACCCTCGCTCGACTCTCAGTCGTTGTGGCGGGATGAGGTCGACGCTCTCTGCTACTCATACGAGTTCCCTCAGCTCGTGGCGCAGGCCCTGGGCGACGAGACGACCGGCGGCCTAGCGACCCCCTGTGCCTGCCCGCCCCTGGCGGCGTCGATTAGGGGGACCGGCGTGCTGGAGCGGCTTGCTTCGACCTTGTGGGCAATGGTCCGCCACAACGGGCCGCTCTACTACTTCCTCCTGCGGGGCTGGGTGGCGCTGGCCGGCTCGAGCAGCTTCGGGATGCGCTACCTCTCGCTGCTCTTCGGAGTAGCCTGCGTGCCCCTAGCATACGTGTTGGGACGGCGCCTCTTCGGAGCCTGCGTCGGCCTGCTGGCTGCATTCCTCATGGCCTTCTCGCCCTACGCCGCCTACTACTCCCAGGAAGTGAAGATGTACACGCTCGTTCCGGCGCTGGCGGTGCTGGCAATCTACGCCTTGCGCCGCGCATCCGAGAGCGGCCGTTGGCGCTGGTGGCTCGTGCAGATCGTCTCGACCAGTCTGGCATTCTACTGCCACATCTTCGCCGCTCTCCTGGTGCCTCTGCAGATTCTGCTGTACGCCTGCTGGTGGCCGCAGGGCCGTCGTCATTGGCGAAAGGCGCTCGTCAGTCTGGCCAGCCTGACGCTGCCCTACCTGCCGCTCGCCGTCTGGCAGGCACGTTCCGTGTTTCAGGTCCGCGAGACTGGCTTCCCGGCCCACAGTCTGGGCGAGATGGTGGAGATACTGCAGAACGGCTGGAGCCTGGGCATGCTGGCCCGTGGCTGGCCGTGGGGGACGCTGTTGATGGGCGGGTTGGCGGCCTGGGGTCTGTTCGGCCCGTTGTTCACGTGGGCGGGCGGGAAGTGGGGCTGGCGGGACGCGCAAGCGTGGCGGTCCCGCGTGGCAATCGTCTGCTGGCTACTCCTGCCGCTGCTGGCGATCTGGCTGATCTCTCTGTGGCAGCCGCTGTTCACGGACCGGTATCTGATCTGGTGCGCGCCGGCTTACTATCTGCTCGTAGCTCTCGGCCTGGCCTCGATCTGGCCGCTGGGCCTGGCATACGGAGACGGAGCGCGGCTGCCCCTGGGGCGCTGGGGTGCCACCGTGCTAATCGGCGGGTTGGTACTCGTCAGTGCTGTGAATCTGCGCGTGCAGGCCCGCGAGCCGATCAAGTCCGACTTCCGGGCTGCCGCGGCCTACGTTGGAGAGCGGATCAGCCCTGGTGAACTGATCGTCTTCCAGATACCGCATTCGAGGTACACTTTCGACTATTACTTCGAGGCCGGAGACTACACCTGGGCGGAGGGTCAGTACACCAACCACCGGGCTGACGATGGCTCGTACTTGGTGAGCGAAACCCAAGCCTACTGGCAGGTGCGGGCGATGGTGGCCGGTTTCGAGGGTATCTGGCTCGTGCTCAGCGAGGAGAGCATGTGGGACGAACGAGCCCTCACCCGCACCTGGCTGGAGGCGAATGCAGCCCTGCTCGAAGAGGCCCAGTTTGCCCGCGTCGGAGTCTTCCACTTCTCCGGCGTAGATGCCGCTGCCGAGTGGTGATCGGGTCCCCTCTCGGCCAGATCAGGCTTCTCCCATCTGGATCCGTGCGGTATAATTCCGCGCGCAACTTCACTCTGGAGGATACGCTTGGAGATAGGAATCGTTCAGCCGGTCGATATCGACAGCGAGATGCGCAGCGCCTACCTCGATTACGCCATGAGCGTGATCGTGGCCCGGGCCCTGCCGGACGCTCGTGACGGCCTCAAGCCGGTTCAGCGCCGCATCCTCTACGCCATGCACGATATGGGCCTGCGGCCGGATACTCCGTACAAGAAGTCGGCCCGTATCGTCGGCGAGGTGCTGGGCAAGTACCATCCCCACGGCGACTCGGCGGTCTACGACGCCATGGCCAGAATGGCGCAGGACTTCAGCCTTCGCTATCCGCTGGTTGATGGTCAGGGCAACTTCGGCTCTGTGGACGGTGACAGCCCTGCTGCGATGCGTTACACCGAGGCGAAGCTGACCGCGATCGCCACGGAGCTGCTGGTCGACATCGAGAAAGACACGGTCGACTGGCTAGACAGCTTCGACGGGACGCTGCAGGAGCCGGCGGTGCTGCCGGCGGCTGTGCCCAACCTGCTGGTCAACGGATCATCCGGCATTGCGGTGGGAATGGCCACCAATATCCCGCCCCACAACCTGGGCGAGGTCTGCGACGCGCTCGCGCTTCTGATCGATCGCTGGGACTCGCTGGACGACATCGCCGTCGATGACCTGATGGAGCTCGTCCAGGGGCCGGACTTCCCCACCGGGGGCACGATCGTGGGGCGAGAGGGCATCATTCAGGCCTATGCGACGGGCCACGGGCGAGTGGTGGTGCGCGGCACAGCACACGTCGAGGAAATCGCGCCCAGCCGCCACAGAATCGTGATCACCGAGCTGCCATACCAGACGAACAAGACGACCCTATTGGAGCGAATCGCCTCGCTCGTCCGCTCGGAGCGTCTGGAGAGCATCTCCGATCTGCGGGACGAGTCTGACCGGCGCGGAATGAGCATCGTCATAGAGCTCAAGCGCGGCGCGCAGCCCCGCAAGGTACTCAACCAGCTCTTCCGCTACACGCCGCTCCAGTGCACGTTCGGCGTGCAGATGCTGGCGCTGGTCAACGGCGAGCCGCGGCTGCTGAGCCTGAAGCGGGCTCTGCAGCTGTACGTCGAGCACCGGCGGGACGTGATAACCAGGCGCAGCCAGTTTGAGCTGGAGAAGGCGCGCCAGAGGGCGCATATCCTGGAGGGGCTGAGGACAGCTCTGGACCAGCTCGATGCGATAATCGAGACGATCCGCAATTCGCCCGATGCTGACACGGCCCGCGACAGGCTGGTCGAGGGGTTCCAGCTGACGGAGATCCAGGCCCAGGCGATACTCGACCTGCAGCTGAGGAGGCTTGCCGCCCTGGAGCGCCAGAAGATTGAGGATGAGTATGCGGAGCTGCTGAAGCGGATCGCTTTACTGGAGGAGCTGCTCGCGTCGCCGCGAAAGGTTCTGGAGCTGATCAAGAAGGAGCTGGCGGAGCTGAAGAAGGCCTACGCCGATCCCCGCCGCACCGGCATAATCGACGAGGCTGAGGAACTGGAGCAGGAGGACCTGGTGGCGGAGGAGGACGTCCTGGTGACGATCACGCGTCGCGGGTATATCAAGCGCGTGCCGCTGGAGTCGTTCCGCGCTCAGGGCAGCGGCAGCCGTGGGGTGATAGGTGTGACGACCCGTGACGAAGATGCTGTCCTCTCGCTCTTCGCGGCCCGCACGCTCGACTCAGTGCTCTTCTTCACCAACCTGGGCAAGGTCTACCGGGAGCCTGTCTACCAGCTGCCCAGCAGCGACAGGACCGCCAAGGGTATGCTGCTGGCCGGGCTGCTGCCGCTCAGCGCCGATGAGCAGGTCACGGCGGCGGTGCCGATCCCGAAGTCGGATGGGGAGGAGGGGTATCTGACGCTGTTCACCCGCAAGGGCAAGGTGAAGCGAACGGAACTGAGCGAGTTCGGCACCGTGCGGAACAGCGGTTTGATCGCCGTCCGGCTGGACAAGGGGGACGAACTGGGCTGGGTCCGGCTCACGGATGGCGGCCAGGAACTGATGGTCGTCACGGAGCAGGGACAGGCACTGCGCTTCGAGGAGGACTCCGTCCGGCCCACAGGGCGGGCCGCAGGCGGCGTCAACGGGATCAAGCTGGGCTCGGGCGACCGGGTTACCAGCGCCTCTGTGGTACAGCCCAAAGCGGACCTGCTCACCGTCACTACGAAGGCATACGGAAAGCGCACTGCGCTCGACGAGTTCCCTCTGCAGGGGCGGAATGGCAAGGGCATACGGTGCCTATCTGGCGACCTCAAGCGTAGCGGCACGGTAGCTGGGGCGCGTGTCGTGCAGCCCGATGACGACGTGACGCTGATCTCTGCCGGGGGCATGGTGCTTCGCACGCCCGTGGCGGAGATACCCCAGATGGGGCGGGCAACACGGGGCTCACGAGTGATGGAACTCAAAGAGGGCGACCAGGTCACTGCGCTGGCAGTGCTGGAGAGCGAGGGGTCGGACTAGCCGGCGCGGAGAGGCGGGGTGATGACCAAGGAGAAGGCCCGGCGCAAGAGGCGGCGGCTGACCAGACCGGAGAAGGTGGTCGTCGCCCTCTCCATCCTCGTTCTCGGGCTGGGGCTGGGCAACGTGATCCGCGTCTTCGTCGCCGTCGCGGGCGCCGGCGCCATGCCGGACCTTCCATTGTCCGTTTCCTGGACCTACCTGGCGGTGTTGAGTGCGATCTGGGGCTTGGCTCTCATAGTGTGCGCTGCCGGGCTGGCCTGGTTCAAGCGCTGGGGCCGAGTGGCCGGGCTGGCGGCGGTCACTCTCTACGAAGCGCACGTCTGGGTCAACCATCTGCTCTTCGACAGGAGTGACTACGCTCTGCAGACGCGGCCGTGGGATCTGCTGTTCACGCTGCTGCTCCTGGCGCTGACCTGGGGGCTGCTGAACCTGCGGCGCGTGCGCGCCACTCTGCGAGCCTGAGAACCGCTGCTCCCGATCCGCGGCCGGCTATTGCGTGCGGCCGAGGTCCGCTTCGGCCTGCAGCTGGGCATCTGTCAGCGCTTCCTCCGCGGTCGCGCTGCCGGAGATGACCTGGTCAATCGCCTGAGTGAGGAGTGTGAGCAGGTCGGCCTCATTCCTGGACAGCACGACCGCGTTCTCCATGGATTCGCGGGCCACGCTGGCCGCATCCGGCCCGACCCCCAGCTGAGCCTCGTAGGCGCTCGACTCAACCAGAGACCGGCGGGCTGGTATCAGGCGCCAGCAGAGCTGCCGGCTGAGGAAGGAGACGAGCTGCCAGCCGGCCTCGAGCTGCTCGGCTTCAGGGCTGATGGAGAAGCCATGTACGCGAGCGATCGTGGCGGGCTGCGCGCCGCGCGGCAAGACAGCCATTCCCCGGCTTGGGCCGCCCCGGTCCGAGAACCAGCCGATCCACATGCCCACCTGGCCCTGCCTTATGCCTTTCTCAGCGCATCCCTCGGCTGTCTCATAGTCGTAGCAGCGGAACGCATCACTCGCCTGTTCCTGAGTGGGGACGACGCCATGGGAGCGCGCCAGTTCAGCGTACCATTCGATGGCTCCGACGGTCAGCGGATCGTCCAGCGTGGGCTGTCCGGAATCGTCCGCGAGCCGGCCGCCGTTCTGATAGACGAAGGCGATGGCGTCGTATGCCCGGTCGACGTGGATGCCAGCCGGATGGGTGACGATGCCACCGAGACGGACGTAGCCGTACACGCCTGCGCTCGGATCGGTCAGCGCCAGGGCTCTATCCAGGAAATCCTCCCACGTCCAGCGTGGCTGCGGACAGGGGATCCCAGACTGGTCGAACAAGTCCTGGTTGTAGTACAGAACCAAGGGGTCCAGGCCGGTCGGCAGGAGCAGGGTCTGACCCTCGATGATTGCCGCCTCCACTGCCGCCGGATAGAAGTCGCTGACATCCAAGGAACGATCCCCCTCGATTAGGGGCTGGAGGTCGAGTGGCAGCACTACCTCACTAGGGACTGGCGTGCCTTCCGCATTCAACGTGAACACCCTGGCTTCACGACGGAGGACGATCGGCCTACCCTGCGTGTTGAATACGCCGCTTGAGGCGGAGACCCAGGGGGGCGCAGACTGGAACACGTCGGGCCCAGAGTGCGGGTCGACGAACTGGACGGTGATGTGTGGGTGGGACTCTCTGAAGTCCTCCAGGAACAGGCAGAATTCCGTCTGATCGCTATGGCTGACGGCGAGTTTGATCGTCACCGGTTCGGCGGGAGTCGGCTGAGCGGAAGCGCAGGAGGCGAGCAATGCGATCGCCATTACGTACAGGGCGCGTCTTGCCGTCCTCGCCGCAACTGACTGCCCGATGAGACATCTGGTGATCATCCCGGCTGTTCTGCCTTTCGACCTGGACCTTTGCTGTTCACGTCCCGGCTACTGCGAGCCGCCTACTTCCGCTTCGGCCTGCAGCTGGGCATCTGTCAGCGCTTCCTCCGCGGTCGCGCTGCCGGACAGGACCCGGTAGACTGCCTCGGTGAGCAGGGAGGACCAGCGGGTCTCGCTGTCCGATAGCACGACTGCGCTTTCCATCGAATCGCGGGCCAGGTCTGCCAGGTCGCGGTCTACCATGACCTGGTCCGCGTACGCACCGGACTCGGCGAGCGACCGGCGCGCCGGTATGTAGCGCCAGGACAGCTGGCGACTCAGGAATTCCACCAGGTCCCAGCACGCTTCCACTTCGATTGCCTCCGAACTGATGGAGAAGCCATTCACTCGGGCTATGGTGGCGGCCCGCCTTCCGCCCGGCAGGGCGACGACCCCCCACCGCTCCGGCCAGCTCTGCCCGCGGCGCCAGGAGCCGTAGCCGCCGCGCTCCGAGAGCCAGCCCGCCCACATGGCAACGCGACCCTGAGCAACGCCCTCCATAGAGCAGGACTGAGTGATCTCTCTTTCCTCGTCACAAAGGAAGGTTTCACGCGCCTCTTGTGGGGTGGGAGCCACGCCATAGTAGGTTGTGAGCTCCGCGTACCAGTCGACCGCCTGAACCACCAGCGGGTCATCCAACGTCGGCCTGCCGGAATCGTCTGCGAGCCGGCCACCGTTTTGGCGGATGAAGGCGATCGCATCGAGCGCAGGGTCGTAGACCGCGAAATCCTCCTCTTGGTACAGGAGGCCCCCCAGACCCACGTATCCAAACACACCGGCGTCGCGATCTCGCAGGGCCGCCGCTCGATCGAGGAAGTCGTCCCAGGTCCAGCCGGGCTGGGGATAGGCGACGCCAGATTCATCGTAGAGGTCAAGGTTGTAGTACATCACCAGAATGTCAGCACTGGCCGGAAGGGCGAGTGTCTCCCCATCGGAAGCCAGGGCTTCCATCATGCCGGGGTAGAAGTCATCCACCTCGAGCGATCTGTCTCGCGCGATCAGCGGATCGAGGCTCAAAGGCGGGCGCTCCAGTGCTACATCAACCAGGGGACCACTCCACTCGATAGAGACCTGGACCGAGCCGGAGGAGCGAGTCTGGTATACGTCCGCCCCGTAGGCCGAGTCGAGCAACTCCACCGTGATGTGGGGGTGGGCTTCATGAAAGTCCTCGATCAAGAAGTAGTACTCGGTCTGCTCGGCCGAGCGGTCCGGCGGTGCGAGCGATATCGTCGCCGGCCCGGGGGGCGTCGGCGTGGCGGAAGCGCAGGCGGACAGCGCCGCGATCCCTATCAGGCAGAGGGTCGGGCAGGCGACGCCCGCTGCCGCGATTCGTCGGACTGCAGATTGGGAGTACATCTCTTCCCTTGTTCGCCGCTGGGCGCTGCCGCGCCTGGGCCGGCTACCATCCCGCTGCGAGACCGCGACGGCAGCCTCCGGGCTAGGATTGTACCACAGCAGGAGTCCTGTGTCATCTCGGCGGGCCGCTGGTGCGGCATAGGGGCGCTCTCCGGTCAGCATGACAGCCAGGAGCGACCGTGCTATAATTGCCGCGTTGCCCGACGGCCGGCCTCGCTCAGGTCGCGGAGGCGGGCCGCCCGGGCAGGGGGCTCGACCAGTGCCGGCTGCGTGCTGCGCAGCGGGGCGTCGACTCAGGGTTCATGGGCCGTCCTGAACCGGGGTCGCCGCCGGTCTTGGTGCGCTGTGAGGAGGAGACAGGGACCATGAGTCATTCACGGCCGCGTGTTGCTGTGCTGCTGACCCTGGCCGCGCTTGCGGGCTGCTCCTGTGGAGGGGCTGACGCCGACTCGACGCCCACTCCTATGCCTACGCCCGTAGTACCCATCAATCCCACCTACGAGGTCCAGCGAGGCGAGGTCGTGCACAGCCTCAGTAGCAGCGGCAGAATCACTCCAGTTAGATACCAGGGGCTCACGTTCGGGACCTCGGGTGACGTCGAGGCGGTCTACGTGGAGGCGGGCGACTGGGTGGAGGCCGGCCAACTGCTGGCGGAACTTGAGACTGATGATCTGCAGAACCAGATCCAGCAGAACGAGATCAGCCTGCAGGCGATAGAGCTGGCCAACGAGCGTCAGATTGCGGAAGCGGAGCTGAGCCTGTGGAGGGCGGAGCTCAATCTGGCGCAGGCCATGGCCAGTGATGCGAGTCTTCAGGTCGAGATCGCCGAGGTCAACCTGGAGAGGGCAGACGCCAGGCTCTTCGAGGCCCAGGCGGCCTACCAGGGAGCTGTCGACGCGCCCTGGATCCCTGACGATGTGCGCGGTGGTCTGGCCAGGGCTCTGCGGGATGCCGAGCTGGACCAGAAGATACGCCAGGCCGAATACGAGCAGGCACTCCAGGCCCAGGAGGTTCAGGAGTTGGAGCAGCGCATCCACCAGCGGGAGGTCGAGCTGGCTCGCATGCGCCTGGAAGAGATAGAGATTGGGACCGAGGCGCAGCGGGCGCAGCTTGACCTCGAGCGTCTTCAGGACCAGCTTGCGGACATGCGGCTGGTGGCACCGTTTGACGGTCACGTTCTGTTCGTAAACGTGCGCGTCGATCAGAACGTCAACTCGCGCAACGAAGTGATGGGGGTCGGTGAGCTTGGGGCGCTGGAGGTCAGCGTCGATCTCGGCGCCGAGGAACTGCAGGAGCTGGAGGAGGCGATGCCAGTGACGGTGGTCGCCTCTGGCCGGCCGGGCGAGGAGATGAGCGGCACGCTCAGACGGCTGCCCTACCCCTACGGAAGCGGCCCCGCCGGCTCCCAGGATGTGGATTCGTCTACCAGGATTTCGCTGGATGTGGACCCGGCTGAGGTCGGGCTGGAGCTGCATGACCTCGTCCAGATCACTGTGGTGCTGGAGCGCAAAGCCGGCGTGTTGTGGCTGCCCCCCCAGGCGCTGCGCAGGTTCGAGGGACGTGACTTCGTGGTCGTGCAAGAGGCGGATGGGCAGCGCCGGGTCGACGTGAAGCTCGGCGTCGAGGGGGGAGACAGAGTGGAGATCGTCACCGGCCTGACGGAAGGCCAGATCGTCGTCGGCCCCTAGGTTCGCCTGATTGGCATGAACGCTCTCCTCCGGGCAAGGGCGGTATTCGTTCTGGCCGTACGACGCCTCCTTCATCAGCGCTGGCTGGCGCTGGCGATCGCGCTGGGGCTGACCGCCGCCGTCGCCCTCACCGTGAGCATCCCGGCCTACAGCGACAGCGTCTACAACCGGGCCCTGCTGGGCAAGCTCTACCCTGGCCAACAGGGGTCCGGGCAGCGCTCCTCGCTGGTGTACACCTTCCACTACGTCGGTGCCTGGACCGGGGCAGGGCCGGTCGAATGGGAAGACTTCGCCGAGGTCGACCAGTATTTCTCGGAGACAGGGAGTCGCGCCCTTGGCCTGCCCCAGATGCTCGTCGTCCGGTTCTTCAAGACTGAGCAGTTCCGCATCTTTCCCGGCCAGGATCACTCCTATGCGGAATCGGATGCCACCCTGATGTGGGCCAGCCTGGGCTTCGCCAGCGATCTCGGCGAGCACGTAACCGTGCTGGAGGGCGAGCTCCCAGCGGCCGCCGGCCCTTCGGCGGACAGCCCGATCGAGGTGCTGATCAGCGAAGCGCTGGCCTGGGAGACCGGCCTTCAGGTCGGCGAGGAGTACATCGCGCTCGTGGAGCGCGAGGAGGGAGGCGCGCAGCGGCAGGCCGAGCTGCCGCTGCAGATCGCAGGCGTCTGGAGGGCGGTCGATCCCGAGGAGGAGTACTGGTTCTACAGCCAGGAGGCACTGGAGGATGTCTTCCTGATCGCCGAGGAGAGCCTGGCAGACCGGGTCGCGCCTGTTCTGGGCGAGCACGAGTACCTGGGGCTGTGGCACCTGGTGATGGACGGCTCGGCGGTCAACTCCGACAACGTTGCTGGCCTGCTGGCCGGCACCTGGCGCATGGAGCAGGAGGTAACGGCGCTCCTGCCGGACACGAGATTGGCCGCGTCGCCCGAGGACGAACTGCTGGCCTATCAGAAGGCGGTGCAGTCGCTTACGATCCTTCTGCATGCCTTCAACACTCCGATCATAGGCCTGATCCTCGTCTTCGTGGGCCTGGTCGTCGGATTGGCCGTAGCCCGGCGGCGCAATGAGATCGCCATACTGCGCAGCCGGGGCGCGACGACGGCGCAGGTGGTGGGTATAGCTGCGCTCGAGGGCCTGGTCCTGGCGGGCGTTGCCCTGGCCGCTGGACTTCTGGCCGGCCTGGGGGTGGCGCGGGTTATCGGCAGGACCAGGAGCTTCCTCGATTTCACGCTGCAGACCGACCTGAGTGTCGGCATCTCGGCCGGGGCAGTTCGCATCGCTCTGGCCGGGGTGGGGCTGGCGCTGCTGGCCCTGGTTCTGCCTACGGCGTTCGCCGCCCGGCGTACGATCATCGGCTACAGGCAGGAACGGGCCCGGGCGCTGGAGCGACCCTGGTGGCAGCGCGCCTGGATCGACGTTCTGTTGCTCATCCCCGCCGCGTACGGCGCCTACCTGCTGCGGGAGCAGGGAAGCATCGCCCTGCCCGGTGCGGAGGGAACGGCCGTCGGCGATCCGTTTAGAAACCCGCTGCTGGTGCTCGTGCCTGCGCTGGGCGGTCTGGCGCTTTCACTGCTGACGCTGCGCATACTGCCGGGCATCATCGCGGTTCTGGCTCGTCTCTGGTCCCACACCCGGGGCGTCGGTGGGTTGCTGGCAGTGCGGTACCTGGCCCGAACCCCCGGTTTCTACAGCGCGCCTCTGGTGCTCCTGGTGTTGACCCTCAGCCTGTCCATCTTCACGGCCACGGTGGCGGACACGCTGGACCGGCACCTGCACGACAGCGAGTACTACCGCCGCGGCGCGGACATGGTTCTGAGCGAGCAGGGCGAATGCCTCGTCTGGATACCTGGACAGCCTCCCACCTGTGACACTTCAGGGGATCGGGCCCACTGGGCCTTCCTGCCTGCGATCGACCATCTCCGCGCCCCCGGCGTGCTTGCGGTTACTCGGGTTGGCCGCTACGGGGCCTCAGCCAGGATAGCCGGGGGCCTGCAGACCGGCTCGTTCCTGGGCCTGGACTGGCAGAGCTTCTACCAGGTAGCCTTCTGGCGCGAGGATTTCGCGGCGGAACACCTGATCGCGCTGACGAACGCGCTGGGGGCCTCTTACAACGGCGTGCTCGTGCCGCGCAGCCTCATGTCGCAGCACAACCTCTCGGTTGGCGACACGTTCGCCATCCGGGTACAGACGTACAAGGAGATCGAGATCGAGCTCGAGATCGTGGGGTCTTTCGACCTCTTTCCCACCTGGTACCCGGAAGATGGGGTGCTCTTCGTGGGCAATCTGGACTATCTGTTCAGCGAGTTGGAGGAGACGTACCACTACGACGTCTGGCTGAAGACCGAGCCGGACGCCAACTACGAGGAGATCGTCGCGGCAGCGCGGGATATGCGCCTGCAGGTGGTGGGGTGGGACGCACCCCTCGTCGAGATCACCGAGGAGCAGCAGCGGCCGGAACGGCAGGGGCTGTTCGGGGTGCTCTCTGTGGGCTTTCTTTCCGCGGCTGTCCTGACCGTGTTGGGATTCCTGCTCTACGCCTTCTTCTCCTTCCGCCGCCGCTTCATCGAGCTGGGTGTCCTGCGTGCGGTCGGGCTCTCGACTGCACAGATGACGTCCTTCCTGGGCTGGGAGCTGGTCTTCCTCATCGGAACCGGGGCGGCCGTGGGGACGGGTCTGGGCGTCTTGTTCAGTAGGCTGTTCATACCGGCGCTGCAGATCGGGGCGCGCCCTGAGGCCCTGATACCGCCGTTCCTGATCGACATCGCCTGGTCAGCCGTTCTGGAGATCTACGTGCTCTTCGCGCTGCTCTTTGTGCTCGCTCTCGCCGGCCTGGTTGTGCTTCTGATGCGCATCAAGATCTTCGAAGCGGTCAAGCTCGGCGAGACGGTCTAGACTGAGGAGAGCGGAGGTGGTGGTGGACTTGAGTGGGGCTCCTGAGACGAAGTCGAAGGCTGCTCCGTTGATCGTCTGCGACAACGTGGTCAAGATCTACAAGGTGGCCAACCTGGAGACAGTCGCCCTGCAGGGTCTGGACCTGGTGGTGGCCCGCGGCGAGCTGCTGGGGCTCGTGGGGCCGAGCGGCAGCGGCAAGTCGACGCTGCTGAACGTCTTGGGAGGTATCGACCGGCCCTCAGCCGGGCGGGTCTGGGTTGATGGCCAGAATCTACTGGAGATGCCCGATTCCGAGCTCGACCAGTACCGCCGCTCCACCGTGGGCTTCGTGTGGCAGCAGGGCAGCCGGAACCTGGTGCCCTATCTGGACGCGCTGGAGAACGTGGCCCTGCCCCTGGCCATCGCCGGCGGAAGGGCCAGGAGCGAGCGGGCCGCCGCACTGCTGGAACTTGTCGGGTTGGCGGATCGGCGGCATCATCGTCTGGCGGAGCTATCCGGCGGCGAGCAGCAGCGCGTGGCCATAGCCGTGGCCATGGCGAACGAGCCGAAGCTGCTGCTGGCGGACGAGCCCACGGGAGAGGTTGATTCGGCAACCGCCCAGGTGATCTACGATACGTTCCGGCGTCTGAATCGCGACTTTGGGCTGACCACCGTGATCGTCAGTCATGACCCGGTGCTGGCCCGTTACACCAGCCGCGTGGTGGCAATCCACGATGGCAAGACGGCCAGCGAGACTGTGCGCCAGATGGCCCGGCCCCGGCCGTCGGTGGACGAGGCGCGTGGGATCGAGGAGGAGGAAGAGGAGGTCTTCGAGGAGCTCGTGGTTCTCGACTCGGCCGGGCGATTGCAGGTGCCCAAGGAGCAGCTGGAGCAGCTGGGTATCAAGGGGCGGGCCCGACTGGAGATCGCCGCGGAGGGTATTCTGATCAGGCCGGTGCCGGAGGCCGAATCGGCGCACGCGGCGGACGTCCTGTCCGCCGAGCTGGCTGTTGGTGCGGGAAGGCGCGGATGGCGTGGCGCCGAGGTGGCGTCGCGGCTCGCCCGGGGCGTTGGCGAGAGCATCGCCGGCTCCGTGTCGGCTGGGCGCCGATGGATCTCACGCCTGTGGGCCAAGATCAGCGGCTCCAGGCGACGCTCGAGGCGACGTAGCGGCGACGAAGTGGAGACGGGGCGGTGAAGGCGAAGACGGCAATCAAGGGGTCCGAACCCGCGGTGGAGACGTTCGATCTGCGGCGCGTCTACAGGCGGGACGGGCAGGAGGTGCACGCTCTGCGGGGCGTCGATCTCAGGCTGGAGGCTGGCCGCTTCGCCGCCGTCAAGGGGC
Source organism: uncultured Anaerolineales bacterium (assembly GCA_964530325.1). Taxonomy (GTDB): domain Bacteria; phylum Chloroflexota; class Anaerolineae; order B4-G1; family B4-G1; genus CAZHAX01. Next base: position 65,282 of record CAZHAX010000015.1, read on the forward strand.
GCTCGGGCAGCGGGAAGACGACGCTGCTCAACTGCATCGGCGGGCTTGATGTGGCCACATCGGGGGTCGT
>CAZHAX010000016.1:0-64756 GCA_964530325.1 uncultured Anaerolineales bacterium
GCCTTCGAGCGGGCGCTTTCCGACATCTCCTACTACGCGGACGCCGAAGCCTACCTGGGCCACGCCCTCGATCAGCTGGGGCGCGTGGACGAGGCGGAGGCGCGCCTGCGCCACGCGGCGGCGGTCGAGCCGAGATCAGCGGTCGCCCATACCTTCCGGGGGCTGCACTACGACCGCCTGGGCGATATCGTAGGCGCCCGCGCCGAATACGAGAAGGCATACGACCTGGATCCCACCAACCCCGCCACCTGCGTGGCCATCGGCCAGACCTGGGCGGAAGAAGGACGATACGTGGCCGCCGAGATCTGGCTGGAGGAAGCGGTTTCCCTGCAGCCGAACGACCCGCTTCTGCTGGAGACGCTGGTGCGGTTCTATCTTGATCACAACATCGGGGCGGTGGGGCGGGCCAGGGAGGCCGCCGGCGAATTGCTCAGTCTGGTGCCCGAGGAGGCGGCCGCGCACTATCTGCTCGGCTGGGCCGCCTTTCTGGAAGGGGATTACGACTACGCTGAGATATGTCTGCTCAATGCGCTCAGTCTCGACCCCCAGCTCGCCTGGGCCCACTACCGGCTGGGTCTCCTGCACAGCGTGCAGGGGGAGACCGCGCAGGCCGGGGAATCGTTCCAGAGAGCAGTCGACCTCGACACGAGCGGGGAGATCGAATCGCTCGTCGAGGAACGGGCGTAGGTCGGCAGCCGGCCGGCGAGGCGGCCCGGGCACGTATCGCTTCCCCATTCTACGGAATGTGGTATAATCGCCCGGATTGCCGGGGACCGATCCCGGCCGATTGCTCCGAGCGAGGTGATCATGACAGTCCATCTCTATCTCTCGTTGATGCCCGAGGCGCTGATCGCCTCCATGTTGACGCCCGAGGAGTTCGGCGTCTACTACGCGGTGGGGTCGGCGAAGAAGGCCCGCGGCCGGGCCATGTTCTTCGAGATCGATCCGGACTACAGGCACGAAGCGCTGCGGATCGATGAAGGAATCGGCCGCTGTGTTCCTCACGAGGATGGCTTGCCCAAGTCGTCCATCTACATCTCCGTCTACCGGGTGCTGGAGAACGTGGCGCTCGACGCTATCAAGGATCTCTACCTGGTCACTCAGGATGGGCGTGTGCTGGGGCTCGATTCGAGCAGCGATTTCCCAGGCGACTCCGAGGGCCTGCACCTGTATCAAGAGATCGCTCCGGTACACCCCCTCGTCGTCAGCACCTATGGCCCGCGCGATTTCTACGACCTGATAGTCCGGAATCCAACCAGCCTGATCTCCCTTCCCGTGATCTGCTGGGTGGAGCTGCGGCTGGGAGAGCTGGCGGCGGATCCCGAGTACGGCCCGGTAGGTGATCTGCCCTATAAGAACATCGATCACCTACGGGAATGCCTGGCGGACCTGCGTACGAAGCCCTTCCACAGCAAGATGGTGGACCGTGTTCACCCACCCGATTTCCCCTATCGCATGATCAAGAACGGAATCTTCGTGGGCAACGAGAGGCAGCTGCGCTACTTCCCGATGCTCTCACAGGAGGAGCTGCGCGAGAAGCAGTATCGCTGGTGGCGCAGCGCCAACATGTAGGTGCGCCTCGGCCGCCACGCCCACAACCGGCAGGCCCCGGTCGACAAAGCCCCGGTATGACACCGGGGCATTTGAATGGGCAGGCCAGAGCGGGCAGGGCGGGCTGATGCGGAGGCGAGCGGTGAATCGGTACTCGCCGCGACAGGAGGAGAGTCTTGTCTGAGAACTGGCTTTACGTGGCTTTCGCCTTTGGTGCTGTCTCACTGGGTGTCGCCCTGTGGCTCTATCGCTGGGTCAAGAGGCAGGACGCCGGCACCGAGCGCGCGCAGGAGGTTGCCTCCTGGATCCGCGAGGGATCCAAGTCCTACCTGCGCCGCCTGTACAGCGCGCTGGCGCTGGTTGCTGTGGCTCTCGGCGTCGTCATTGCCATTGTCTTCAGCTTTGATATCGGCAACCTGGGCAATGGAGATATCGCCATCGAGCCCGGCAATGGTCTGGTGATGGCAGTCGCCTTCGTCGGCGGTGCGCTCTGCTCGGCGCTGGCCGGCTATATGGGCATGACCATAGCCGTCGAGGCGAACGTGCGCAGTGCGACGGCGGCGAAGACAGGCATCAACCGGGCTTTCAGGGTTGCTTTCTACGCCGGTGCAGTAATGGGCCTGGCCATGGTGGGCCTGGCTGTTATGGGCATGAGCGCCATCTACCGCGTGACCGGAGAGCCGGAGATCGTGCTCGGCTTCAGCTTCGGGGCTTCCGCCCTGGCGCTGCTGGCGAAGGCGGGTGGCGGCATCTACACCAAGACGGCCGATATTGCTGCCGACCTGGTAGGCAAGATCGAGATAGGCATCCCGGAAGATGACCCCCGCAACCCGGCCGTCGTCGCCGACAACGTTGGCGACAACGTCGGGGACGTGGCTGGCATGGGGGCGGACATATTCGATAGCTACGTCGCCAGTACAGTCGCCGCCATGCTGCTCGGCAGCTCGCTCTTCCTGGGTGATCTGGCCGGCAAGTATACACTGCTCCCGCTGGTGCTCTGCACACTGGGCATCCTGGCCTCGCTAATCGGTATCCTCTTCGTCCGCGTGGGCAAGGAGGGGAAGCCCGGCCGGGCGCTCAATACGGGGACGGTGGTCACCTGCGCCATCTTTGGCGTCCTGGCCACCGGGACTGTTCTTCTGCTCGACCTCAACGTCGGCGTGCTGTGGGCAACGCTGGCCGGGCTGGTGACGGGCGTGGTTATCGGCTTCACGTCCGACTACTTCACCTCCGCCGAGTTCAAGCCGGTGCTGGAGACGGCACGCGTCTCCAGCTCCGGGGCTGCGATCAACATCATCACCGGCTTCAGCTATGGGCTGGTGAGCATCGTGCCCTCGGTCTTGGGCATCGTCGTGGCCACCTTGGCCTCCTACCATCTGGCGGAGATGGCTGGCATCGACGGCGTGTACGGCGTGGGCATCAGCGCCGTAGGGATGCTGTCCGTGAGCGGCATGATCGTCTCCTCGGACGCCTACGGCCCGATCGTCGACAACGCCCGCGGCATCGCAGAGATGGCGGGGATGTCGCAAGAAGTGGTTGATACGACGGACATCCTCGACTCGGCGGGGAACACCGCGAAAGCTATTACGAAGGGCTTTGCCATCAGCGCTGCTGCTCTGACAGTGTTGGCCCTCTTCGCCGCTTACGCAGAGGTCGTGGAGGCAAGGGGCGTGGAGTTGCTGATCAGCCTGCGCGATCCCGTCGTCGTCGCCGGCGTGCTCCTCGGCGCGGTGACGCCCCCCTTCTTCGGCGCGCTGACGATGCTCTCTGTGACGCGCAACGCCTTCGACATGATCGAAGAGGTGCGCCGCCAGTTCCGCGAGCGGCCGGGCATCCTGGCCGGTACGGAGAAGCCGGACTACGCCAAGTGCGTAGGGCTGGCCGCTCAGGGCGCTCTGGCCTCGCTCGTCGTACCGGCCCTGCTGGCGGTCGTCGTCCCGCTCCTCGTCGGCTTCATCCTGGGGCCGGAGGCGCTGGGCGGCTTCCTGGGCGGGAGCATCTTCACCGGCGTGATCTTCGCCCTGCTGATGTCGAACGCCGGCGGGCTTTGGGACAACGCCAAGAAGTTCATCGAGACCGGGCGGTTCGGTGGACCCGGCTCAGACGCACACAAGGCCGGTGTCGTCGGCGATACCGTCGGCGACCCCTTCAAGGACACGGCCGGCCCCTCGCTGAACACGCTGATCACCGTGATGTCGCTCGTTTCATCGCTGTTCGCCCCGGTGATCGCTGCGTTCCATATCTTCTAGTAGCCCGGCCGCATTCTGACCAAGTCGAGGGTCCTGCCCACAATCGGGCAGGGCCCTCTGTGCATTGCTCATTCGGCGAAGCGCACCCCCTGTGCTGCTCTCGAATCGGACGGGTCATCCGCAAGGGATGACCCTACGGGCGCGCTTCATTCGGCGAGTGCCCCGTTGGGGCACCCCCTGTGGCGCCCTAACTCGCCTGCTGCGCCGCCAGGCTGCCGTCCAGCCCGATGTCCGACGCGATCCCCTGCATCGCAGCAAGCACTATCGCCACGTGTTCCCACAGCTCGACTCCCAGGTCCGCTGCCGCCCGCTCGATCTCCTCCCGGTCCACCTTGGCGGCGAACGCCTTGTCGTTCCACTTCTTGCGCACCGACTTGATCTTCACCTCGCGGATGTCCTTGGAGGGCCGGACGAGCGTGACCGCTACGAGCAGGCCGGTCAGCTCATCGACGGCGTGCAGCGCCTTGGCCATAGGGGTGGCGCGGGCCACGCCCGTCTCGCCGTGGGACAGGACGGCATTGACTATCTCCTGAGAGTAGCCCTTCTCGGCCAGTATTCGCCCGCCCGAATAGGGGTGCTCGTCCGGATAGCGATCGTAGTCGAAGTCGTGTGCCAGGCCGATAGCTCCCCACAGGTCCTCGTCCTCGCCGAGACGGCGGGCGTAGGCCCGCATCGCCGCCTCCACCGCGAGCATGTGCTTGACGTGGTTCGCGCTGCAGCCATGCTCCTCGATCAACGCCCAGGCCTCGTCCCTCGTGATAGTGTCTTTCATTGTCTCCTCCACCAGCCGGGCCGGGCCGACCTTGCTGCCGGGCCCGGCGCCGCGCTTGATTTGTCAACTCTCGCTTCTGTGCTATCATGCCGCTCGCTGTGTCCCCGCTGAAGCGGACAATGAGTGAAGATCCAGAAGTCCTTCTGCCGACGGGAGAGCCACGCTACTGCACCACCTGCGGCGCGCGCGTGGCCGAGAAGGCTACGTCCTGCCTGATGTGCGGAAGCTCCTTTGTGCCTGAAGATGCTGAACAAGAGGAGCTCCTGCCGGACTGGGCGAAAGGCCTGGTGGTCGTGCTGCTGGGCGTGGCGATCCTGGCCGGCGGCGCCTTCGGGCTTCACGCTCTGCTCAGCACTGCCTCCGGGCCCTCAGACGGGTCTGCGCCCACCTGGACCCCCACAGTCACGCTGACCTGCACGCCGAGCGCGAGCCCAACGACCACACCCACACCCACTCGCATCCCCCCGCTGGCGCACAGGGTCCAGGAGGACGAGAACTTGACGACAATCGCAGCCCTCTACGGCACGACGGTGGAAGCGATCCTGGCGATGAACCCGGGCATCGCGCCTGAGTACCTCCAGGTGGGGGCGGTGCTGAAGATCCCGGTTGAGCCTCCTACTCCCTATCCCACCTCCACCTATGACCCGGATGTCCCCACGCCGACGCCGCCGGATTTCATCGTGCACGTTGTGGAGTCTGGCGAGACGCTGGTGTCGATCGCAGAGCAGTACGGGGTCTCTGTGTCCCTGATCCGCGCCGCAAATGACCTGACGCCAGGAGAAGACACCCTCTTTCCCAATCAGTCACTCGTGATCCCGCTGGGGACGCCGGTGCCCACGGCAACGCCGACCGTCGATCCCCAGGCAACGCCTACGCCTATTCCTCTGTACCCCGCTCCTCCTCTGCTCTACCCGCCGAACGAGGCGGCGTTCGAGGGCGAGGGGCCCATAGTGCTGCAGTGGGCGTCAGTGGCTGTGCTGGCAGATGACGAGTGGTACTCCCTGGATATCCTGTCGTCCGGCGACAGCGCGATCTCTGAGACCGTCCGCACCCGCGTAACGTCCTGGCGGGTTTCGGAAGACCTGCTGCGCGAAGCGGGCGGCGGCGTGATCACCTGGAGCGTCCGGGTGGTGCGGCGATCGCCGGGCTTCCTCGGCCAGCCAGTCTACGTCGAAGCAGGAAGGTGCAGCCCTGCGCGTGTCTTCGTCTGGCTGCCGGCGGCCGCGACTACCGAGACGCCCTCCGAGTGACGTTGCTCAGTCGGGCCTGCGTCTGGCCCGGCCTGCCGCTCATTCGTCGCCGGGCTGCTGCCAGGGTTCCCCTTCGCCCTCCAGGTAGCTGTGCATGTCCGCGGCGGCCCGCTTGCCTGCTCCCATGGCGCTGATCACCGTTGCCGCGCCGGTAACGACATCGCCTCCCGCCCAGACGCGCTCCCTGGTCGTGCGCCCGGAATCCTCGTCCGCAACAACGGTTCCCCACCTGGTGCGCTCCACATCGTCGGCTGAGTTGAAGACGAGCGGATTGGGCCTGGTGCCGATTGCCATCACCACCATGTCGAATTCGGCGTCGTACTCCGAGCCCTCAAGCGGGACCGGGCGTCGCCTGCCGCTCTCGTCCGGCTCGCCCAGCTTCGTCCGTATGTTCCGTAGGCCGCCCACGTTCCCCCGTCCGTCTCCCAGCACTTCCAGCTGGTCGGTGAGGAAGTCGAAGAGGACGCCCTCCTCCTCTGCGTGCTCCACTTCCTCCGCCCGGGCCGGCACCTCGGTGCGCGACCGGCGGTAGAGGATGTGCACCTCGCCCCGCTCCTCGCCCGTCTCCTGGGCGCGGATCGCCTGAAGGCGAAGGCTGCAGCGGGCTGCGTCCATGGCCACGTTGCCGGCACCGATCACCGCCACGCGCTGGCCGACCTTGACCGGCGTGTCGTACTCGGGGAAGAGGTAGGCCTTCATCAGGTTGACCCTGGTTAGGAACTCGTTCGCCGAAACGACGCCGTTGAGATTGATGCCCGGAATAGGCATGAATGACGGCAGCCCGGCCCCCGTGCCCAGGAACAACGCGTCGAAGCCCTGCTCCCCCAGCAGCTCGTCGATCGTGTACAGGCTGCCCACGACTGCGTCGGTGCGGATCTCTATGCCCAGGCATTCTGCTGCATAGACGATCTCTTCGCGCACCATGTTCTTGGGCAGGCGGAACTCGGGGATGCCGTAGACCAGCACGCCCCCCGGGCTGTGCAAAGACTCGAACACGGTCACCTTGTGCCCCAGGATGCCCAGATCAACGGCACAGGTCAGCCCAGCCGGCCCCGCGCCGACGATGGCCACGCGCTTTCCCGTATCGCCGCAGCACTCGGGTGGGCAAGTGCGCCTCTCCAGCTCATAGTCGCCGACGAAACGCTCCAGGCGGCCGATTGCCACCGCTTCGCCCGTCTTCGCCAAGACGCAGGAAGCTTCGCACTGCGACTCCTGGGGGCACACCCTGCCGCAGATGGCCGGCAGGTTGTTCTTCTCCTTCATCGCCCGTACGGCGCCGTCGAGGTCTCCGTCTCGCAGCGCGCGGATGAAGTCGGGGATGAGGACTCCCACCGGGCACCCCTCTGTGCATGGCCGCTTGACGCATTGCAGGCAGCGGTTCGCCTCCCGCCGCGCCTGCTCGAGCGTGTAGCCCAAGGCCACCTCGTCGAAGTTGGTGCGGCGCGCTGCAGGGTCCTGTGTGGGTATGCCCTGCCGGGGAATGCCCATCCTCTCACGCTTGCTCAGCTCAGCCACTCGAGCGCTCCATCACTACTCGTCCTCCAGCTGGTCATCCAGCCGGCAGCGCTGCTTCCAGTGCTCAACCGCCCTGGCCTCTTCTTCCAGATAAGATCGCTGCCGGGCCAGAAGGGTGTACCAATCGACCCTGTGGGCGTCGAACTCGGGCCCGTCCACGCAGGCGAAGCGGGCGCCATCCTCCAGCTGCACCCGGCAGCCTCCGCACATGCCTGTGCCGTCTATCATAATCGTGTTCAGGCTGACGATGGTGTGCACGCCGAAGGGCTTGGTCGTGGCAGCGACGAATTTCATCATGGCCGCCGGCCCGACGGCCCAGACCTTGGCGATCTCTCCTCTCCGCTCCTCCAGCAGCTCTTGGAGCGGCTCGGTTACCAGCGCCTTGCGGCCATACGAGCCATCGTCCGTGCAGACGATCAGCTCATCGCTCACCTGGCCGATCCGGTCCTCCCAGATCAGCAGCCCTTCGGTGCGGGCGCCGATGATGGACAACACGGTGTTGCCGGCCTCGTGCAGCGCCCGGGCGATGGGGAAAACGGGGGCAATGCCGACGCCGCCCCCGACGCAGATCACCGTGCCGTACCGGTCGATTTCGCTCGGTTTGCCCAGTGGACCTGTGAACGTGGCCAGTTCGTCGCCAGCTTCGAGAGTGCCCAACTGCATCGTCGTCTTTCCCACTTCCTGGACGACGATAGTGATCGTTCCGGCCTCACGGTCGTAGTCCGCGACCGTGAGTGGGATTCGCTCCCCTTGCTCGTCGATGCGAATGACGACAAACTGGCCCGCCTGCGCCTTGCGGGCCACGTCTGGTGCGTCGATCACCATCAGCTTGGTGACCTCCGTAAGTTGCTCCTTGCGCAGGATCTTGCGCACAGAGAGCCTTCCTCTCTCCGCCCGGCTGCAAACCGCGTGAAGCATACTCCAATCCGCGGTATAGTCAAGAGTGTTGAGTGTATGCGCCAGGACATGGTTGCCGCGCCTACGCCGCATACGCAACTCACCCGGCCCTTGGGCGCCCGACGGTGAGCCATCGCCCGGAGAATGCAGGGCCCTTGTGGGGCTGGAGGGAGTCCGCACGGTTCTCCCATACTCAGTGCGCGGCTCGACCTTGACGAGGCGGCCACGTCCCTGGAGCAACCGCGCAGGCCGGGCTCACCAGCCCGCGCTACTAGCGGCCGCAACTCCCGGCCTGCGAAGCAGGGTTCTGCTATCAGCCGTGAGCTTCAGCCCACGGCGATGCCTGTCCGGCCACAGCGCCATGGTATCGATGTGTTGACCCGCCAGTTGGCCTCGCTTCTTGACCTCCCTCCCCAGCAGGGCTACAATCGCCAGCCGGGCCTGCGACCCGCGCCGGCGACCTGCGTAGATACCTAGATACGCCGGACGAAGTCTCTGCCGGCTGAGGGCAGGCCCGGCTCGGCGGTGCCTGTCAAGCGGCCGAGCCGCAAGCAAACGGAGGAGCAAATGGAGCAGCGCACGTATCGCGGTGAGATCGATCCGGAGAGCCTGGCCAAGGCGCTCGTGGCCCGGTTCGACCATGGCGACCTGATGGCCCAGACGGTGCGGGGCGACGAGGGGCACCTGATTGTGCAGGTAGCCACTCGGGAGTGGGGGTGGGGCGCAGCCCGTTCGGCGCTCACGATCGGCATAGCCCGGGTTGAGGGAGGCGTGCGGGTGACCGTGGGCCAACAGCGGCTGCTCGATGCTGCAGCTAGCCTGGCCGCAACCGGGCTGGGCGCGCTGATCAACCCCCTATCGCTGTTGGGGCGGATTGACGACATAGCCCGGGACGTTGGTAAGATCACGCTCCCGGACCAGGTGTGGGACGCCGTCGAGCACTACGTGGACAGTGTGGGCGCCAAGCTGGGTATGTCCGAGAAGCAGCTCGTCGTCGCCTGTCCTTACTGCGGGGTGGGCAATCCGGTCGGGGCCGGATCCTGCTCTGCCTGCGGCGGAAGTCTGGTGGAGGTCCAGCCGGTGGCCTGCCCCAAGTGCGGCTTCGTTCTCCCCAGAGATGCCTGCTTCTGCAGCCGCTGTGGAACGAAGTTGAACCGCGAGCGATAGCGAGCGCAGGCTGCGCCAATCCTGGCGGCCCGCGCGCCGGCACTACGAGCCGAAGAAGCGCTGCAGGATGGCTTCCACTTCCTCGAGCGAGGCGTAGCGCTCACACTGGAGGGCGGGATTGCCGCCCAGCATCGCCGATAGGCGCCGGCCCGTGCCCGAGCGATGGAGGCACAGCACGGGCTTCCCCATCCTTTCCGCGCTGGCGATCTCGTAGCCGACGCCGTGGCTGGGCATGGTCACCTCGGCGACCAGGACGTCGGCCTGGGCCAGCCAGTCCATGTCCTGGCGGTAGACCTCGGCGCCAGAGCGGCGAGTCTCTCCGCCCGAGGTCAACTGGGGATCACCCACGTGCTCGGTCAGGACCTGCCCGTACTCCGACAGGAGGCGAATGATCTGGCGGTAGAGGTCTGCGTCGCCCCGGCCGCCGCTGATCGAACCGGCGAAGTAGATGGTTCTGATCACGCCCGGCAGCACCTCTCCACAAGCTGCGCCACCTTCGCCTGAGTCTCCTTGATACTGAGGTTCGTCGTGTCCAGCACGTAGGCATCCTCCGCCGCGCGAAGCGGGGAGAGCTTTCGCTGGCTATCGATCTCGTCTCGCCGCCGCAGGGAGGCCAGCACCTCATCCAGATCAGCTTCGTCCCCTCGCATGCGCAGCTCGTGCCAGCGGCGGTGAGCTCGCTCCTCGACGCCGGCGTCGAGATAGATCTTCAGGTCCGCGTCGGGCAGGACGACGGTGCCGATGTCCCGTCCGGCCATCACTACCGCGCCGCTGCTGGCTATCTCCCGCTGCCGCCGCACCAGCTCCGTTCGTACGCCCGCGTAGGCGGAAACCTGGGAGACCTTCGCATTTACCTCGGGCGAGCGAATAGACCAGGTGACGTCCTCGCCGTCGGCGAGTACGGTGTACTGCCTGCCGTCGCCCTCGGTCGCCGGCGTGATCTCAATGCTCAGGCCCTCTGCCAGCGCGGTCACTCCCGCTTCGTCGTCCGTCGGAATCCCGTGGTCGAGACAGGCCCACGTCACTGCTCGGTACATCGCTCCCGTGTCGAAGTATAGGTAGCCGAGCGATCTGGCCAGGAACTCGCCCACGGTGCTCTTGCCCGAGGCTGCTGGTCCGTCAACGGCAATGGTGGATGGCTTCAACTGCGCTTCTCCGTTCTCTTCTTCCTGCTCGGCTGCTTCTTCGCACTCAGTCTGTCGCTCTTCAACTGCTGCAGCGCCTCCATTTCGTCGTCGTCCAGATACCGCCACTCGCCCGGCTTCAGCTCCCCCAGCCGCACCGGACCCAGGCTGACCCGCTTCAATCTCGATACGCGGTGCCCCAGCATGGCGGCGACGCGCCTGATCTGCCGCTTGCGCCCCTCTCGGAGGACGATCCGCAGCCAGGTGTGGCCGCCCTCTCGGCGCAGGACCGAAACGCGGGCCGGCTTCGCCTGGCGCCCGTCGAGGAAGACGCCGCGCCTCCACTGCTCGAGAGTACCTGCCGTGGGCTGGCCGGACACCCGCACGTGGTACTCCTTCTCGTGCTCGTAGCGGGGGTGAGTGAGGCGCAGGGCCAGCTCGCCGTCGTTTGTCAGCAGCAGGAGGCCCTCGCTCCACAGGTCCAGCCGGCCGACCGGGAACAGGCGGCCGGGCAGCCCCACCAGGTCCCGTGCCTTGGGGCGATCGCTCTGGTGGGAGCCCTCGTCGGAGAGGACGCCCCTGGGCTTGTTCAAAGCCACGTGGACCAACCGGCGCTGTGGCTTGAGTAGATGCCCGTCGAGCGTGATCCGGTCGCGGCGTGGGTCGGCCTGCTGGCCGATCTCGGCCGGGACGCCGTTGACCTCGACCCGGCCTTGGCGGATGAGGTCCTCACAGGCGCGGCGGCTGCCACAGCCAGCAGCAGCCATGATCTTCTGCAGACGCTGCTTCTCACCCATCAAGGTGGGACGATAGGTAGCGGGCTTGCAGGAGCTCTTTGGCCTGGGCCAGACTGCGGCGGATGGCCCGGGCGGCGGAGGCGCGCCGGTAGAGGCGATCGTACAGGCGCCCCAGGAAACCGCGCACCTTGTAGTTCCAGATGATGGTGAATCGCGTTCCCCCGTCCGCGGGCTCGAAGTGCCATTCCTCAGTGCTGCCTGGACGGAAGTGGCTCACCAGTGCGGTCTCCATCACCCGCACCGTAGATCCGCGCGGCATGCTGAACAGGGTGTACTCACCCTCCCAGCTGAACGGCAGTCGGCTGCCCGCGTGAGAGTCGACCCGGACCAGTGCCCCCTTGCGCAGTATGTTGGAGAGCCCTTGCAGCTCGATATGGTCGACGCGGGCGTCCCATTCCGGCCTGAGCTCAAGATCGTGGCAGGTGCGGAATACCTCTGTGGGCGAGGCGGCGATGTGGATGCTCTCTACTATCTTCGTCACGCTTCCCTCCTGTCTGGCGCCGGCCGGGCGCAGTAGGCGCCAACGATCTGCGGCGCTGTCCGTACTCTGTGTCTGGCCCGAAGGCAGGGCCTAGTCGCCCTCCCAGCGGAGCCTCAGTTCCTTCGCTGCCTGGAGCTCGTCCAGGCGGCGGACCGGGGCGGTGAATGGGGCGTTCTTCAGCATAGCGGGCTGTTCACGCGCCTCCCCGGCGATGGCGCGCAAGGCGTCCGCGAAGGCATCGAGCGTCTCCTTCGCCTCTGTTTCGGTCGGCTCGATCATCAGTGCCTCGTCGACGATGAGCGGGAAGTAGCTCGTCGGCGGATGGAAGCCGTAGTCGATCAGCCGCTTGCAGATATCCAGCGCGCGGACGTCCGGAGCGCCATTGATCTTCCCCTCGCAGACGAACTCGTGCATGCAGGGCCGGTCGTACGGCACCCGATACGTGTCCTCCAGCCGGCTCTTCAGATAGTTGGCGTTGAGCACGGCGTGCTTCGCTACACGGCGCAGCCCCTCGGCGCCCAGCATTCGGATGTAGGTGTAGGCGCGCACGATCACGGCGAAATGACCGTAGAAGGCCTTGACCGGCCCGATCGACTTGGCCGGCCAGACGAAGGAGTAGAAGTTGCCCTGCTCGTCCGTTCGCTGGGGGTCGATGCCCACGACCGGGCCGGGCAAGAAATCGGCCAGGTCTGCGCGGGCGCCGACCGGACCTGATCCCGGACCCCCGCCGCCGTGAGGAGTGCTGAGCGTCTTGTGCAGATTGTAGTGGAGGATGTCGAAGCCCAGGTCGCCCGGCCGGGCGACGCCCAGCAGGGCGTTCATGTTCGCCCCGTCTCCATAGACCAGCCCGCCCTCTTCGTGCACCAGGGCGACGGTCTTCTCCAGGTTCTCGTCGAAGAGGCCAAGCGTGTTCGGGTTGGTGAGCATCAGGCCCGCCAGGCTCTGGCCGTGTTCAGCGCAGGCTGTCTTCAGGCCATCCTGGTCGACGTTGCCGCGCGCGTCCGAACTGATCTCTACAACGCGCAGGCCGCTCATCGTCGTCGTCGCCGGGTTCGTGCCGTGGGCGGAATCGGGCACCAGGATCACGTCCCGTTCCGTATCACCGCGATCGAGGTGGTAGGCCCGCATCATCAGCACGCCGCTCATCTCGCCCTGGGCGCCGGCCGCGGGCTGCAGGCTGACCGCGGCGAAGCCGCCGATCTCGGCCAGGTACTGCTGCAGCGAGTAGATCAGGTAGAGGGCGCCCTGGACGGTCTCTTCGTCCTGATAAGGGTGGAGATGGGCGAAGCCGCCCAGGCGGGCCACCTCCTCGTTGATCCTGGGATTGTACTTCATCGTGCAGGAGCCCAGAGGGTAGAAGCCGGTGTCGACCGAGTAGTTGAGCTGAGAGAGATGGGTGTAGTGGCGGACGATGTCCAGCTCGCCGACCTCCGGCAAAGGCAGGTCCTCCCGGACCAGGCGCCTGGGCAGGTTGGCGCGGGGCACGTCGAGCGCGGGCAGCGTCGCCGCGCACCGCCCCGGGCGGGAGCGCTCGAAGCTAAGCGGCGCAACGTGCGGGCTGGTGCGGCCTGCTGCTGTCATGGATGGGTCAGGTCCAGCAGCCCCGGCACGTCGTCGTCGATCTGCGGATGCTGGTTGCCGCTGGTGTACGTAGCGACCTTCGGGGCCAGGTAGCTGAAGGCCTCCTCGCCGGAGACCCAGCCGTTGCTGTCGACCGTGTCCGCTCCCGGCGTGTTCAGCGCCTCGACCAGGTAGTAGGAGAAGACGCCGTTGTGCAGTGCGCTGTACTCCCAGCTCGACTCATCGCCGGCACTGGCGGCGAGTATCAGGCGGCCAGGCTGGCCGATGTGGAGGATCGAGCGGCCTTCGCGGCTGGAGAGCGGCGCGTCTATGGGGGCGGGAACGCACTTGCAGGTGGCCTCGGCTGCGCCGCCGAGATAACGGGCGAAATCGCCGCTGTAGCAGGAGTCGACGGCGACGAAGACGGCATCGGATTCGAGGCCGTCCAGCCAACCGTCCAGTTCCGAATCGGAGATGGCGGTGCTCAGGTCGCCGTTGTAGTCGTGCGGGATGAGGTACCCGCCGTCCCCGCCGTGGCCGCTGAAGAAGAAGACGACCAGGTCATTGGCGTTCTCGCGGGCGTCTAGCCAGGTGCTGATGGCGCTGTGGACGCCTGACTTCGTCGCCTGGCTGTCGATGAGGATGTTGATGTTCGAGGCCTGGAACCCTCCGCTGGCTATGAGCGCCTCACGCATGTCCCAGGCGTCGTCGTCAGTGTATTCCAGGTCAGGTGCCCAGTAGTCGTTGAGATAGTCCGCCACGCCCACGATGACCGCGTACCGCTTCTGGCCGTAGTCCCTGAGCACCAGCGGCAGATAGACCTGGTGCCACTCGTCGTCGCCAAGCTGCACCGTTCCGCTCAACTCGTAGGGAGGGTCGCCCCACTCGTCGCTCGAAAGCAGCCAGGCCACGTCCTGCAGGCCCGATGCGGTCATGGGCACCGTGGCCGTAACGACGGCGCTCCAGCTGCAGTAGTCATATACCTCGCCGTAGTCGCCGTTGGCATCGACGAATGCAATCTCGTTTGTGCCCAGCCCGGTGATGGCGAAGTCCACCGGCTCGGACGAGCACGAGTCGTACGTGTCGCTGACCGCGCCGGTGACCATCCAGTCGATGGGGAAGGTGACGGTAATGCCGTCTAGGTAGTCCTCGTCAGGTGAACCGTTGTAGGCGGTGACGGTGTAGACATTGGCGGTGCCGGTAATGTAGATGCCTGGGGTGATGGTGAATGTGGAGCCCGTCAGGTCGCGTGTAGAGCCGCCCTCGGCGAGCGCGACGTCACCGCCGGGCAGAAGCAGCAGCAGCCCCACAGCTGCCGTGGCCAGCAGGATGGCCCCCAGAAGCCTCGTCGCTCGTCCTTCCTTGTTCATCGTGATCCTTTCTGCCCAGCTTGCCTCTCGGCTGCCCGGCTAGCCCTCGGAGACCTCCGCCAGTGCTTCAACCAGCGCGTCGATCTCCTGGCGGGGATTCATCTCCGTCACGCACAGGAGCATGTGGTCCTGCAGGCCGGGGTAGTCGCGCCCCAGGTCGTACCCACCTACGATCCCGTTGTCGTCCAGCAATCGGCGGTTGATCTCAGCCACCGCTTTCGGGCAGCGGACGGCGAACTCCTTGAAGAAGGGCTGCCCCTTCACGACGGAGAAGCCGCTCAGCTCACCTATGCGCCCGGCCGCGTAGTGGGCCCGGTGGAAGCAGAGCTCGGCCACCTGGCGCAGCCCCCGCTTGCCCATGGCGGTCAGATAGACGGCGGCGGCCAGCGCCATCAGACCCTGGTTGGTGCAGATGTTGGAGGTTGCCTTCTCCCGGCGGATGTGCTGCTCCCGGGTCGAGAGCGTGAGGACGAAGCCGCGCCTGCCCTCGGCGTCGACCGTCTGGCCGACCACCCGGCCGGCCATCTTGCGCACGTGCTCACGCCTGGTGGCGAAGAAACCCAGGTAGGGGCCGCCGAAGTTGAGCCCCCCGCCGAGCGCCTGTCCCTCGCCCACGACGATATCCGCGCCGTAGTCGCCAGGCGGCCTGAACAGGCCCAGGGCGATGGGGTCGGTTACTACCACCAACAGCGCGCCCTTCCGGTGCGCGGCGTCCGCCGCGCTTTCCAGCTCCTCGATCTGGCCCAGGAAGCTGGGGCTCTGCACGATCAGGCAGCTCGTCTCCTCGTCGACGAGCTCCAGGAGTGCGTCGTACTCGAGGGGCTGCTCACGCTCGTCGCCGGCGATCGTCAGCCCCATCCCCTGCGTGTACGTGCGCACCACGGCCCGGTACTGGGGGTGGACGAAGGGCGAGACGACCACCTTGGGCCGCCTGGAGCGGTGGACACTGAGCGCGGCGATGACCGCCTCCGCGGTCGCCGTGGCGCCGTCGTAGTGGGAGGCGTTGGAGACCTCCATGCCGGTCAGGCTGCAGATCATCGTCTGATACTCGAAGATCGCCTGCAGCGTCCCCTGGCTGATCTCCGGCTGGTAGGGGGTGTAGGCGGTGAAGAGCTCACCGCGCCGCAGCACCGAGTCGACGACCGCCGGGACGTAGTGGCGGTAGGCGCCGGCGCCGAGGAAGCAGGGCCCGTCGCCGGCCGGGCTGTTGGCCCAGGCCAGGTTTTCGAGCTCCCAGCGGACCTCCATCTCCGAGAGGGGCTCGGGCAGCTCGAGATCGGGGAAGCGGATGCTGGTTGGGACGTCAGCGAATAGCGCGTCAATAGAGTCCGCGCCTATCGCCGCCAGCATAGAGCTGCGGTCTTTGTCTGAGTGGGGGATGTAGGGCATGTTTGCGAGAGCGGCTTGTGCCCCGGTCTAGCCTTCCTCCTCGGCGACGAATGCTTCGTACGCCTCGGCGTCGAGAAGCTCGTCGAATTCGGCCGGGTTGGAGGGGGTGAAGCGAATCATCCAGCCCTCGCCGTACGGGTCCTGGTTGACCAGCTCGGGGGTGTCCTCGAGCTTCTCGTTCACTGCGCTGATCCGGCCGGCCATGGGCATGTAGAGATCGGAGGCCGCCTTGACTGATTCGACCACGCCGAAGACGTCCTCCCTGGCGAGGGTTTCCCCCGGCTCGGGAAGCTCGACGTAGACGACGTCGGAAAGCGACTGCTGGGCGTGGTCGCTGATGCCGCAGACGACTTCGTCCCCATCACGGCGGACCCACTCGTGCGACCTGGCGTATCTCGCTCCGGGATCCAGTTTCATAGCCGCCGCCCTCTCCTTTGCTCCATTCGAGCGCATTATACCCGACGCCGATGGGGGGAGCAAGCGCCGGCGCAGCGTGGAAGGATTGACCGCAGAGAATGCAGAGGGCGCGGAGGATGAGCGTTGGCGGCGCAGAAACGTGGGGGCGGTTCGCGAACCGACCCTACCTCATGCCCTGGCCGGGTGAGGTGAGATCCGGTGCGTAGGGCGGGCTGGCGGCCCGCCCTACACGTTCGCCGGAACGCCTCGCAGACCCTAAGACCCTAGGGGTCTTCACCTATACGACGCGCGGCACGCGGGCCAGGATCTCGCTCACCACCTCGTAGTTGATCGTTCCCAGCCAGCGGGCTACCTCTTCCGCGCTGATCTCGTCGGCACCCTGGGGGCCGATCAGGACCACCTCGTCCCCCACGCGCACGTTGGCGATGTGGGAGACGTTGATCATGGTCTGGTCCATGCACACCGTGCCCACCGTCGGCGCGCGCTGGCCGCGCACCAGGACCGATTCCCAGCGCGTCGGCGCCCGGCGGAAGCCATCTGCGTACCCCACCGGGATTACCGCAATCCGCTCGTCCTTCTTCGTGCGGTACCTGTTCCCGTAGCTCACGTAGCTGCCCTTGGGCAGCGTCTTCACCTGGGCGATCGACGTCTTCCAGGCCAGCGCTGGCCGGAAGCCCTCCGGCAGCTTGACGTTCGGTGAAGGCTGCAGGCCGTACATGGCCAGGCCCAGCCTGACCATGCTGAAATGGCTCTCCGGCAGGCGCAGCATCGCCGCCGAATTGGCGCAGTGAACGTACCGGAAGTCGATCCCCATCTTCTCCAGCCGCCGCAGCACCGCCCGGAAGCTCTTCAGCTGCTTGCGGGTGTAGGCCAGGTCCCTGTCGTCCGCCACCGAGAAATGGGTGAACACGCCCTCCAGCTCCAGCCGGGGCAGGCCGCGGACCTCCTCGACGAAACGGACCACCTGGCCCGGCAGCAACCCCAGCCGGCCCATCCCGGTATCGACCTTGACGTGCACTCGCGCCGTGCGCCGCAGGTCGGCCGCCGCCCGGCTGAAGGCCCGGGCGATGTCCGCGTCGTAGACGGTAAGCGTCACGTCGTGGCGCAGGGCGTCGCGGGCCAGCCAGGCGGGCGTGTAGCCGAGCACCAGGATGGGAGCGTCGATGCCGAAATCGCGCATCCTGATCGCTTCGTTGACCGAGGCCACCCCACAGTGGGAGGCGCCGTTGTTGAGCACGGTGCGGGCCACCGTCGCCGCGCCGTGGCCGTAGGCGTCTGCCTTGAGCACCGCCAGCACCGCCACGTCCTCGCCCACCAGCTCCTTGGCCTGCCGCACGTTCGAGGCGATCGCCTCCAGATCGACCTCCACCCAGGTTGGCCGGTCGGGACGAACAGCAAACACCACTGGCCGGCCCGCCTCCCGCCGCACCAACCGCTCCCTGTCCGCCGGGTCGGCCAGGATGCTCTCGACGACCTCCTCCATCCTGGCCTCGACACCGCCCTTGACCAGGACGACGTCCCCCTCGCGGAGCTGCGGCTTGAGCTGGCGAACGGCGTCGCTGGCGGTGTAGGCTATGGAGATCCGGTCGCAGGCCATTCCCGCTTCCTTCGCGCCGTCGGCGATCCAGGCGGCCCGCCGCCCTTTGACCACCAGCTGGTCCACAAAGGCTGCCGCAGCCTGGCCCAGTTGGCGATGGCCCTCGATGGCGAAGCCTCCCAGCTGGGCCATATCGCCCAGCACGGCGATGCGCCGGCGGGCCGGGTAATCGGCCAGCGTGGCCAGCGCCTGGAGCCCCGTCTCCGGGCTGCAGCTGGCGGACCCATCTATAATGAGCGAACCGCCTGTGCCGGGCAGAACCCGCAGCCGCCCGGCGCCTGGGCGGATATCCTCCACCGCGTCCAGGATCGCCTCCCAGGGCACGTGGAAAGAGAGCCCCACGGCGATGGCGGCCAGGATGGTGTGGGCCTGATGGCGGCCCAGGAGGCGCGTGCGCACTTCCGACTTGGCCGGATAGCCGGGCGTGCCCCGTCCGGCGACGCCGGGGAAGTGAACGGTGAACTGCAGCCCCTCCGGGTCGGGGCACAGGTCGGAGGCGACGACGTCGGCGTCCGGGCTCGTTCCGTAGGTGATCACCCGGGCGCTCGTCCGCTCCGCCATCGCCCGCACCCGCGCGTCGTCGTAGTTGAGCACCGCCAGGCCGTCCGGTGGCAAAGCCTCGAGCAGGCGGCCCTTCTCCTGAGCTACCGCTTCCAGGCTGCCCAGGTAGGCCACGTGGGCCCGGTTGACCGCCGTGATCACGCCCACCTGGGGCCGGGTCATCTCGGCCAGATGGGCGATCTCTTCGAAGGCGTTGCAGACGAGCTCCAGGACGGCCAGATCGTGGTCGGCGGTGAGGCCGGCCAGCGCTATGGGCAGCCCGAAACGATCGCTCAGATCGGGCGGGTTGGCGAAAACACGGTGCTGCGTATTCAGGACGGCGGAGATCGCCGTGCACGCATCCGTCTTGCCGGTCGAGCCGGTCACACCGACGACTTGCGGTGCGTACTTGCGCATCACGAGTGTCGCCCAGTCGCTGAGCGCCAGCTGCGTATCGGCGGTGACGACGGTGGGGACGGCGGGCTGGTCGGGAGCGAACTGGCAGAGGATGCCCGCGGCGCCCTTGGCGGTGGCGTCGCCGATGTAGTCGTGGCCGTCGCCCCGTTCCGTCTTGACGGCGACGAACAGTTCGCCGGGCTTGATGCGGCGGGAGTCGTAGGAGAAGGCGGGGAACTCGGTGGGTGCGGGTGGCCCCACCAGCTGGCCGCCGGTCGCCTCGAGAAGGTCGTCCAGGTAGATCATGCTCTGTAGTCTGTTGGAGAGGCGCTCTCTTGTGGCGGAGTAAGCGGCGGGGCGACCTGCCTCGCCGCGTTTGGTGGGCGGAACAGGACTCGAACCTGTGACCTCCTCCTTGTAAGGGAGGCGCTCTAACCAGCTGAGCTATCCGCCCGCTGCGGAGGCATGATAAGGGCAGAGAGACGCTTTGTCAACCCGGGCGATGTCGCCGAGCGGCGAAGTACCCCAAGCCCTCGGACCGGCTCGGGCCGGTCTGCAGAATGGGCCTCTGCCGTGCACGGGACGGCGGGGCGCCGGGGAGACGGCTCACTCTAGCGGTCCGGTTGTCCCGGCTTCAACCCACCTCCCGCCTGGCGGTGAGTGCCCCGGCCGCGATCAGCACCGCCGAGAACCCGACCAGGACGAGCAGGTTGGGCCAGATCTCAGCCAGCCCCCAGCCCTTGAGCATCACGTCGCGCAGAGCCTGGTTGGCGTAGTAGACGGGCATCAGATAGGCCAGCGGCTGCAGATAGCGCGGCAGATCGGGCACGCTCCACAGCGTTCCTCCGAGCAGGATCTGGGGGATGATCAGCAGGGGAATGAACTGCAGTACCTGGAACTCGGTGCGGGCGAAGGCCGAGGCGAGAATACCCAGGCTGACGCCGACCATGGCCAGCAGGGCCACGATGAGCAGCAGCAGAGCCAGGCTGCCCAGGTAATGGATCTTGAGCACCCAGACGGTGAACAGAAGTATGATCGTCACCTGAATCGCGGCGAACAGGCCCAGCCCAAGCATGTAGCCCAGGACGACGTCGACGCGCGTCGCTGGCGTAGCCAGGAGGCGCTCCATCGTTCCCTGCGAGCGCTCGCGGAGAAAGGAGACGCAGGCCAGCAGAAAGACGAAGAAGAGGGCCAGGACCCCGATGTAGACGGGAGCGACGAAGTCCATGGCGTCGAACTGCTCCCCGGCGAATAGGTAGCTGGCCTCGACCGAGACTGGAAAGGACGTCTCCCCGGCGCCGGCCTGGGGCGCGCCAGGCACCTGGAAGCTGGCCGCCGCCAGCTCCGCCAGGACCTTCACCGCCGCCTGAGCGCAGTAGGCGGCGATGGCGCTGCTGTGCGTGGGATTCGAGCCCTCCAGGCGCAGGTCAAGGACGATCTCCCTCGTCTGGACGTAGCTGGCGGAGAAGTCACGCGGCAAGATGAGTACTCCCAGAACCGCGCCCTCGCTCAGCAATTCATCTACCTCGCCCTCGTCCGACTCAGTCACGATGAAGGCGTCGCCGGCCGCCAGCTCGTCGGTGATGCGCTGCCCCAGGTCAATGCGCCCTGTAGCCGGCGTCGAAACCCCGGCGTCGCTGTTGACTACTCCGATGGCGATAGGTGCCGGCTCGGAGCGGAACAACTCGGCGCCGAGCGTCAGGATGAGCATAGGCCCGATCACGAGCAGGGCTACCGTGCGCCGGTCGCGGATCACCTGTACCATCAGCCGGCGGGCGAGGACCAGCACGCGCTTCAGGCTCATCGCTCGCCCCCTTCTGCCGCGTCGGCGATGAAGCGGAGAAACGCCTCCTCCAGCGTGGCCGCGGCGGCGGACTTGCGCAATTCCGTCGAGGAGCCCTGGGCCAGGAGCTTCCCCCGGCGCATGAACCCGAGCCGGTCGCAGCGCTCCGCCTCGTCCATCACGTGGCTGGATATAACGAGCGTCGCCCCGGTCCCGGCCAGGCGGCGGAAGTAGGCCCAGAAGGCAGCTCGCAGCTGGGGATCGATGCCCACGGTCGGCTCGTCCAGGAGGATGATGCGGGGCTTGTGCGCCAGGGCGCAGGCGAGAGACGTCCGCTGCCGCATTCCACCCGAGAGCGTTCGCACCTGACTGCGCGATCGCTCGCCCAGATCGACCAGCTCGATCACCTCGTCTATCCAGGCCCGCTCGCTGCTGCCGCACATCTCGGCGAAAAAGGTGACGTTCTCACGCACGGTCAGCTCATCGTACAGGGCGCTGGCCTGCGTCATGTAGCCCACCAGGCTGAGCAGCGATTTGTCCGGCACAGGCCGGCCGAGCAGCCTCATGTGGCCCGAGGTGGGCTTCAGCAGACCGACGAGGAGGCGAATCAGCGTCGTCTTCCCCGATCCATTGGGGCCCAGCAGCCCGTAGATCTCGCCCGGCCGTACTGACAGGGTCACCCCATCCACAGCCCGGATGGCCCCGAAGTGCTTGTGCAGGTCGGTGATCTCGACCACGGCGCCGTCTTGCATGTGAAGCTCCCGTTCTGTACGCTGCTGTGCTGCGCCAGGCAGGCGGCAAGGCACAGTCCGTCAGGCAGCAGGCCATCCTGGCCTCAGGTCATCACCTTTGTCGCCTCGGCCAGGTTCATGCGGCCTATGCGCCGCATAGCCGGCAGCTGAGTGAGCAGGGCTGTCGCGCAGATCAGAATGGTGACAATGGCGTAGCTCTCCGGAGCGATGTAGAAGGGCAGGTAGAACTCGGCAGCTCCGAATGCCTGGAACAGGTAGTAGGCACTCCCTGCTCCCAGGGCCAGACCCGGCACCAGGGCCAGCGCCCCGACGAGCATGTTCTCTAGGGTGATCATGTACCACAGCCGCCTGCGGCTCTGCCCCAGTGCGCGCATCGTGGCGATCTCCCGCTGCCGTTCGAGGACGTTGACTGTCATGGTGTTGAAGACGACAGCCCCGGCGATCACCAGGGCAAACAGCAGGAAGGCGCCCATCATGACGTAGTAGAGCCCCATCAGCGCCCGCCATCCGGCGGCGATGTCGGACTTGAGATCGACGCTGGCCACCCCCGGCAGGCCGTAGAGATCCCTGCGCACGTTGACCCCAGTGTCCTCGTCTACCTTCAGCCACAGCGCGCTCAGCACCTCCGCGCCGCCGAGCATCTCCTCCCGCAGCCAGTCCAGGCTGACGTAGATGCTCTGGCTCATCACCTCGCCGTTCGAGGCATCGGCGATCAGCTGCCGGCTTCCGAACGGTGTCTCGATGGTGATGACATCGCCCGCCGCAATGTCCAGATCCTTCCCCAGCGTCTGGGGCAGCAGAGCCTTGCCGGGCGCCAGCAGCTCAGCTGGCTCCTGGGCGTCGGATACCTGGAAGCCGTGTAGGACCGTGTCCGGCGCGACCGCCGCCAGAAAGACATCTTTCTCCTCAGAGCCGGTGTGCAGTGTCGCCGGCAGGGCAATGACGGCCTCGACCGCCTGAACGCCCGTCCAGCTGGCCACTTCCTGTCTCACCGCGTCGAACTGCACCTGGGAGAAGGTCACCTGGAGATCCCACACATCCGTGTCTTCGAACTGGATGTCCATCATGTGGTCCATGCCGTCGAACATAGCCCAGCAGGCCAGGAGGACGACGAAGCCGAAGACGAAGCCCAGGCCGGTGGTCAGCGTGCGCCTGCGATTGCGGAACAGGTTGCGCAGCGCGATCTTCGTGCCTGTGCCAAGGGAGACGACGTGCCTGATCAGCCGCTCCGGCCAGGGGACTACCCCCTTCACCAGGGCCACGGATGGGTCGAAGCGCATGGCCTGTGCAGGGGCTATGCGCGCTGAGGCACGGGCTGGGAAGAATCCGGCCAGTATGGCCACGAAGAGGCTGATGCCGATGGCCTCGACCGCCGCCTCCAGGTGAAAGCGGACGACGACGAACGGCAATCCGAACTCGGCGGCGTAGGCCTGGGCAAAGAGTCTGCCGGTGGCGTAGCTGAACAGGAAGCCGAGAGCCGCGCCGATGGCCGCGATCAGGCCGGCGTACAGAAGGTAGTAGCGCATGACCGCCCGCCTGGTGTACCCCAACGCTCTGAGAACGCCGATCTCAGAGCGCTGGGCCTGGACCATGCGGCTGAGCGAGACGTAGATGGACATGGCGGCGATCATCAGGAACATGGAGGGAACCATGCCCATCATCTCGCGCCCCCCTTCCAGATCCAGCCTGAGCAATTCGTAGGATGGGTTGTCGGCCCGCTTCACTACCGAACGGATGGCGGTGTCACCGGCCACCCGGCGGACGCTGGCGATGGCCTCGTCGACGCGGGCAGGGGACTGATCTGTCAGCAGGACGTTCAGCTCGTTGATCGCTCCCTCCGCGCCCAGCAGTGACTGCAGCTCATCCTGGGGCACGAAGAGGACGGCGAAGCCGCTTGGCGAGGGCAGCGGGTTCTCCGAGGAGGCCACAGCCATCAGGTACTCCGGGCTGACGCCCACGCCCACGATCCTCACATCCAGCCTCTGGCCGTCGACGATTGGGTGCATGACGGTCTCCGGGCCATAGCCGTAGTACTCGGCCAGGTGATGATCCAGAACCGCGACCAGCCCGTCACTCTCCTCAAGATACCTGCCCTCCTGGATGTACAGCTGGTTCACGGCCGGTTGCGAGCCGGCGGGCATTCCGACCAAGCGGGCACGGGCCTGGTTGTCGTCGCTGATGTACAGGCCGGCATCGACCACGAGACGGGCCGTCACTCCCCCGACGTTGTCCAGAGCGGCCACGCGCTGTGCTACATCCTCCGACGCCAGCCCCTCGAACTGCACGACGAAATCCTGAAAGGCCAGCTCGTCCAGGGTGCGGTCGAGCGATGCCTCGACGTCGTCGATCATCCCGATCATCCCGCCGTAGGTGGTCACTCCAAGCAGGATGATCAGCACCAGCGCTGTGAACTGCCACTTCTGCGCGCCAATGTCACGCCGCAGTTTGAGGTTGAGCTTGTTCATGGCCTCACCACTCTATCTCTTCGGCTTCAACGCGCCGCTCGTTCGACTCGACTCGAGCGATCCGACCGTCGTGCAGATGCACGATCCGGTCACCCAGCTGACCGATGGTTGTGTTGTGCGTCACCACGATCACGGTCCGTCCCTCCCGGCGGTTGAGGTCCTGCATCACGCGCAGAACCTTCTGGCCCATGCGGAAGTCCAGGTTGCCGGTTGGTTCATCGGCCAACAGGATCTGAGGCTCTTTGGCCAGCGCGCGGGCGATGGCTACTCTTTGCTGCTCACCGCCCGACAGCTGGCTGGGGAAGTGGTCCGCCCGGTCGCCCAGGCCGACTCTCTCCAGCAGCTCGACGGCGCGGTCGTGCACGTTGCGGCCGTCGCTGTCCAGCAGTTCCAGCGCAAACTCGACGTTCTCGCTCGCCGTCAGCGTAGGCAGCAGGTTGAAGAACTGGAAGATGAAACCGGTGACGTCACGCCGGTAGCTCGTCAGAGCCTCCTCGTCGTAGTCGGCGATGTCCGTTCCGGACACCTTGAGGGAGCCGCTGGTTGGCGAGTCGAGCCCGCCGATCAGGTTCAGCGTCGTCGTCTTGCCCGATCCCGAGGGGCCCACGACCACTACGAATTCCCCCTGCTGCAAGTCAAGGTCGAGACCACGCAGCGCGTGTACCTCCACCTCTCCCATCTGATAGGTCTTGGTTACCTTCCTCATCTGAACCTGGGCCTCTGTTGCCATTGCAGCGCCTCCTTGTTGCTGGCCTGTCGCCATGGAATCGAATCGTCCCTGCTCTCTGCTGACGGATCCCTGCTTGGGCCGGTCTGCAGACCGTGCTCGCTCAAGAGGCCCGGTCTCTTCGAGAGGCCGCGTCTCCACCGGCCGGGCGGGCTATGAGCCTGCCCTACGAAGAGCCGAGGCAACGCGCGCTGGGGCCGGTCTCCGGACCGTGCCCCCTCAGTCTCTGCCGCGTGAGCCGGAACCTATTTCCCCTACGAGTTCCCCGCGGTGAATGCGCTTCCCCGCGCCGCCCCTACATACGCGGCAGGACAATCCCCTTCTGCGCCTGGTACTTCCCCTTCTTGTCCGCGTAGGAGGTCTCGCACTCCTCGTCCGCCTCGAAGAAGAGCACCTGGGCGATGCCCTCGGAGGCGTAGATCTTCGCCGGGAGCGGCGTCGTGTTCGAGATCTCCAGGGTCACGAAGCCCTCCCACTCCGGCTCGAAGGGCGTCACGTTGACGATGATGCCGCAGCGGGCGTAGGAGCTCTTGCCCACGCAGACCGTCAGCACCCCGCGGGGGATGCGGAAGTACTCGACCGTCCGCCCCAGCGCGAACGAGTTGGGCGGAACGACGCATACCTCGCCTCTGAAATCGACGAAGGAGTCCGCGTCGAACTCCTTCGGATCGACGATTATCGACTTGCAGGATTTCAGCTCCGCCAAGGCCCTGGATGCGGCATTCCGCTGGTTGCCCAGATAGGGGAACGCCTGTGAGAGGATGTGCTGAACGTCCGCCGGCTTGCCGATGGCCAGCTCGACCTTCTCGCCCTTTGGCTCCCTCAGCTTCCCCGTGCCGATGACCGCCTGCAGTTCCTCCAGCTGTCGCCGATCGGCTGCCGAAAAGACCAGGCACAGGGACGAAGGGCTGCCCTTCTCCGCTCCCTGATAGCCGATCATCCCCTGGGCGTCTAGCGCCCCGGCCACGTAGGCGGCCTGAACGTCCGATAGCTTGGCCGCCGTCACCTCGGGCTGGAAGATCTTGAATTCGTCCGAAACGCGGATGTCGTAGCCGTAGGACGAGAGTCCATACGATATCACCCCGTCCCGCACCTGACCGTCCACGAAGGGGTCGATCATCTGCTGCTCTTCGGCCATCTGCCGGATCCAGCGGTCAGGCTTGAGTCCCATTGTGCCTCCGATGAGTGTCTCTGTCTGTGGCTACATGCGCTCCGGCGTGCTCATGCCCATCAACCTCAGAGCGCGCGCCAGCGCCACCTGGGCCGCCCGTACCAGCTGTAGGCGCGCCCTGCTGATCTCCGCATCCTCCGGCTCGGAGGAGACGACCCGGCAGTCCCTGTAGAAGGCGTGGAATGCGCCAGCCAGCTCTTGAGCGTAGAAGGGTAGATAGTGGGGCACCAGCTGGACCGCACACTGGTGCACCACCTCCTCAAGCTCGAGCATCTTGCGTATCAGCGCCAGCTCGCTCTCATGGACGAGGAGGGACAGATCACCTGGCTTGTCCAGATCCCAACCCGACTCGGCTGCGTAGCGCAGGATACTCGAGATCCGGGCGTGGGCGTACTGGACGTAGTAGACCGGGTTGCGGTCCGATTGCTCGACGGCCAGATCGAGATCGAACTCGACCGGTGAATCGACCGTGCAGGTGAGGAGCATGAAGCGGATCGGGTCCGGCCCCACCTCGTCGAGCAGCTCGCGGAGAGTGACGAACTCGCCCGTCCGCTTCGACATGCGCACGTCCTCGCCGCCCCGTTTCAGGTTGACCAGCTGATAGAGAATGATCACCACCCGCTCTGGATCGAGGCCCAGCGCCTCCACCGCAGCCTTGACCCGGGGCACGCCCCCGTGGTGGTCCGCACCCCAGATGTAGATCGCCTTGTCGAACCCTCTCTCCACCAGCTTGTTCCAGGCGTAGGCGATATCGGACCCGAAGTAAGTCGGCCGCTCGTTCGGATCCGGGATCACCTTCGCTGAGCGGAGGACGACCGCATCCGCGTCCAATTCGGGCCAGGTGAACCAGACAGCATCGTCCTTCTCGACGATATGCCCCTTCTTCCGCAGCATCTCCAGCACGCGCTCGAACAGCCCTGATTCGTAGAGGCTCTTCTCCCTGAACCAGCAGTCGAACTCGACCCCCAGCGCAGCGAGGTCTTCCCGGGCCTGGGCGAGCACCAGATCCATGCCCTCCGCGCCCAGCGCCTGGATCGCTTGGTGGCGATCCGTCTCCAGGTACTGCGAGCCGTACTTCTCGGCCAACTCCTTGCCCATCTCGACGACGTACTGGCCGTGGTATCCGTCCTCAGGGAACGGCTCGTCCTCGCCCAGCGCCTGGGCGTAGCGGGCGAAGACGCTCTCGCCGAAGCGGCGCACCTGGGACCCGGCGTCGTTGACGTAGTACTCGCGGCTAACCTCGTACCCGGCCGCCGAAAGCACGTTCGCCAGCGTGTCGCCGATCACCGCGTTGCGAGTGGATCCGACTGTGATCGGCCCGGTCGGGTTGGCGCTGACGTATTCAACCTGCACCTTCTTGCCGCGCCCCGTCTCCACCTCTCCCAAGCGTTCGCCCAGCTGCAGGGCAACGCCCACCTGGCGGGCCAGCCAGCCGCTGTCGAGGCTAACGTTGATGTACCCGGGGCCGGCCACCTCGACGCGGCCGACGAATTCGGCCTCGGGGATGGAGTCGACCACCCGCTCCGCGACCTGGCGCGGCGGCAGGCCCAGCTCTTGCCCGATCTGAAGGCATGCAGGCGAGGCGTAGTCGCCGTGGTCGCGGTGGCGCGGCCTCTCCACGACGACGCGGGGCACGTCGAAGGCTGGCAGCCCCTTCTTCTGCGCCAGTCTTAGGCCCTCCTCGATGAGGTCCTGCACACGATCTCGTATCAGTTTGCTCACGTTCCTCCACCAGCTGCGCCTCCGGGGCGCCCTTGCCATCGTCTCCGTGCGGCTACTCGTCCATGCCCAGCTCGCTGCGGAACCACTCGTACATGCGCTCCCGCTCCACCTGCGGCTGGAACGAGCCCTGCACGGCGTACAGGATCGACTGCTTGATCTGCTCCTCCGTCACGTCCATCGCCAGTGCGGCGATCATGTACTCATCCGTTAGCGTCGTATCGCTCACGCTCGGATCATCCGTGTTGATCGTCGCCCGCAGGCCGCGGTCCAGCAGCAGCGGGAGCGGATGGCTGCCCGGCCCGTCAACGACGCCCGTCTGCAGGTTGCTGGTGGGGCAGACCTCCAGCGTAGTGCCCTCGCTTCGGACGAGGGCGATCGTCGCCTCGTCGTCTATCGTGCGCAGGCCGTGCCCGATCCGCTGCGCTCCCAGCACATCGATTGCCTGGCGAACGTTCTCGGCGCCTCCGGCCTCGCCGGCGTGCACGGTGATGCTCAACCCATCTCGCCGCGCCGAGCGGAAGACAGCCGCGAAGCGGTCGGCCGGGAAGCTCACCTCGTCACCGGCCAGGTCCAGCCCGACGACCCCGTCCTGTCGGCGAGCCAGGGCAACGGCAGCGATCTCCTCTGCCGTCTTCAGGTCCTCTTCTCTGCCGATCTGCAGGATCAGGCTGGCCAGCACGCCGTGGTCGGCGCCCGCCTTGTCGACGGCGGCGCAGACCCAGCTCGTCACGTCATCTAGGGAAAAGCCCTGCGTGCGCGCCAGGGCGACCGGGTTGAAGCGCAACTCCAGGTAGCGGACGTTGTCCACCGCTGCGTCCGCCACCGCCTCGTAGGCCACGCGCTCCACCGCCTCGCGCGTCTTGTAGAATCGGCGCAGCACCTCGAACTTGCGCAGGAAGCTGTGAAAGCCGGGCTCGTCTCCGCTGGCGGTGACCAGCGGGCGCAACTCCTCAATGTCATAGCCGGGCAGGTCGATGCCGTGCTCGCGGGCAATCTCGGCCAGCGTAGCCAGTCGGAGGGAGCCTTCTAGATGGCGGTGCAGGTCCACCTTGGGCAGGGCCTGCAGCGACGTGCGCAGCGCCGATGCTCCGCGAGATCTCCTTCTCTGCCTGGCGCTGCCAGCCGCTGGGTGTTCAGGTTCCATTTAGGCGGACCAAGCAGCCGCCCGCGGCGGCCGGCGACCCGGCCCGCGGGCGACACATTATACCACAGCGGGCTCTGTTCTGGGCCCGGCTCACAATGCGCGCACCTAGTCCAGCTTCTCCTTCAGCGTCCATCTCCAGTGGCGCAGGACGAGGACCAGGATCAGGGTGACGCCCATGCAGAGCGGGATGTGATAGCTGAGAACGGCGAACCAGGGCTCGAGCAATACGGGCGGAGCCAGGTGGGGCGCTAGCGCGGCGATAGCGCGCACAGCCTGGCTGAAGGCGGCAACCACTACAAGGGCACTGCCCACGCGAAACCATCCGTAGTGGTCGCGAGCCTTGGTGACGGCGCAGAGGCGCCGGGTTAGATCAGCGAAGAGCGTGCCCAGATAGGCCACGGCCAGGAGAGCGACGGGTCCCAGGGGCGTGGTGATCACGCTCATCATCTGGCTCCGCTCATCAGGTCGCGCAGGCGCGACCCCAAGGCAATCAGCAGCATCCCGCCGCCGAAGAGCAGCAGATCGCCAGTGGGCTGGCCGGTGAATCCGATCTCGTGGATCGAGTACCAGGCTACACCGGCTCCCAAGAGGAGTGAGGGCACGGCGAGCATCCAGTACCGCACGCGCTGGTGCGACGTCTTGCCATAGAAGTAGGCGATCCGCCCGAGGAACAGGATCAGCACGCCGACCCCGGCCCAGGAATAGGCGGTCAATCCTTGCTGGATAAGCTTGCCCATCGCCGCCTGCCTAGTGACGAACGAAGGCCTCGACGAAAGAGTCGACCATCCTGCGCGGGCTGCCGCTCATGATACCCTCCTGGCCCTCGAACGGCGACCGCACCTCGATGCCTCTGGAGGTGACCTCCACCTGGTAGATGCCCTTGTCGTGGTTGCTGCCCCGCATCTTGAGGATCAGTATGGCCTTGCGGACGGCGCTCTCTATCTCCACGTAGCGCAGGAGGATGTACGAATCGACAAGAAAGGCGAACTTGTCCTCCTGCTGATCCGCCTCGCCGAGCAGCGCGTGGCTCTCACGCGTCAGCACGGCGGTCAATCCCTCGCGCTTGAGCCCGTTGATGAAGGCGTAGGTGATCTGCCGCAGCCTCGCCGGATCGTCGTCCAGCCGTTCGAAGTGCGAAAGGCTGTCCACCAGGATCCGCTTGGCGCCGGTCTCCTTCACCAGGCTCTCGATCCGCCCGCCTACTTGCTCGAGATCGGCGCTGGTCACCTCGGGGCTGGTCATTATCACCCGCAGCTTGCCTTCCTCCTCCATCTGCCGGAAGTCCCAGCCGAACCGGGCGGCGTCGTTGTAGTACTGCTGAGGGAACTGCTCGAACGTCAGTATCAGCCCTGGCTCGCCGCATGCGGCGATGCCGTGGTGGATGAACTGCATGCCCAGCGTCGTCTTCCCCGTGCCCGGAGCACCTTCCACCAGGTTTGCTGTCTGGGGCAGGAAGCCTCCGGAGAGCATCTCGTCCAGGCCCGGAATGCCCGTCTTTACCCTCTCCATTCACCCTCTCCCTCGCCTTCGCACCCCGACGGTGCCGCGCCAACCGCAGTCCCGCCGCCGTCTCCGGCGGTCTGCCAGGAGCGCCTCAGCGGGCCTCCCGGACGATGTGGTAGATCGCCTTGACCCGAAACTCGCGGTCTGCCGATGCCTCGACAAACTGGCTGAGGAGCTTGCGTACTTCAGGAGACGAGCTGAGCGAGTAGATGACCATGTCGCCGAGCTTGTTCCTCTCCAGCACCCCGTCCTCCGCCAGCTCGGCCAGCTCCTCGCGGATCGTCTCCACGTTCCGGCCCGCGTAGCGGGCGACGTTCTCCGCCGTATCCGTCGTGTGGGGGTTTTCGTGGAAGAAGCGGACCAGGTCCCACTTGACGAAGGAGTTGACCTTGGTGCGCAGAAAGTGGAGCAGATCTGGATCCATGTCCTCCATGAGCCGGCCGGTCAGGTCCAGGTCAGATTCTGCTGCGCGTCGCCTCCGCTGCATTGAAGCCCTCCGCTAGCGCCGGCGCCGGCGCCGGCTCGCTGCCCTCGGCGGCGGCTCGGCGGCCACCTGCCTGCCTTCCTGGTCCTGGTGCATGTGGCAAGTCTTGTACTTCTTGCCGCTGCCGCACCAGCAGGGGTCGTTCCGTCCGGGCAGCTCCTTCGGTCCATCGCCCGCTGTCTGCGGCCGCCCTCCGTCGGCGCGCAGCGAGGGGCGCGTCGCCCGGAGCGTCTGCCCCTGCGGCCGGACCGCGACGATCTGGGGGGGCAGGTAGAGCGAACGGGCAACCGAGCTCTGGATCTTCCCCAGGAGCGCCTGGTACATCTCGTGCGCCTCCTTGCGGTAGGCCACGAGTGGGTTCTGCTGGCCGTAGGCCCGCAGGCCGATCCCTTCGCGGAGGATCGAGAGGTCCGTCAGGTGGCGCACCCAGAGGCGGTCGACTGCGCGCAGGATCAGCTGGCGGTCGCGGTAGAGACGATACGCTTCCAGGAATGCGGCCTTGATCTCTTCCTTGACCGCGTCGTCGAGCCGGCGGATGGGCATGCCGATCAGGTCGCCGTCCAGCTCGCCCAGACGTCTGGTGATCCCTTCATACACCAGCCTCAACGCGGGGTTGGAGCTATCGCGCAGCTGCTCGAGTGTCGTGTCCTCCCGGGCGGCCTGCCTGTAGACCTCGCTCCCGAAGGCGTTGTTCACCTGGTCGTAGGCGTCTTCAGCGACCTCGGAAAGCTTGCTCTGGATCTCTTCGGCTGAGAGCTCCGCCCAGCTCCGGTGATGGATGTCGCTTGGCAGGGGGACGAATGTGCGCAACTCGGCGTGAAGAGCACGCGTGTCCCACCCGTCGCCGTCGCTGCCGTCCACGGCGTGGGTGCCGATCACCTGGCCGATCTCCTCTTCTACCATGCGGAGCATCTGGCCGCGCAGGTCGGTGGCGCTGAGCACTTCCTCGCGCTGGGCGTAGATCACTTCGCGCTGCTTGTTCACCACGTCGTCGTACTCGAGCACGTGCTTGCGAATGTCGAAGTTGTAGCCCTCGACGCGCGTCTGCGCCGATTCGATCACCCGGTCCAGGATGCCGGCCTCAATTGGAGTGTCCTCATCTACTCCCAGCCGGCCCATGATCGATTGGTAGCGCAGCTGAAGCTGGTCGCCGCCGAAGCGGCGCATCAACTCATCTTCGAGCGAGATGTAGAAGCGGGAGGAGCCGGGGTCGCCTTGCCGCCCAGCTCGGCCTCGAAGCTGGTTGTCGATGCGGCGCGCCTCGTGCCGCTCGGTGCCCAGGATATGCAGCCCGCCCAGCGCCAGCACGTTCCTGCGGTCGGCAATGCAGTCCGCCTGTGCCTCCGAGAGCACCTCCGCCCACCGCTCTTTGTACTCCGCCCTCGCGTCCTGCCCCTGTCGCAGCAGGTCAAGCGCCCGGTTCCAGTCCGCCTGAGGGATGGTGGTCAGGTCGAAGCCTTCCCTGCGCATCCTCTCGCGCGCTATGCCCTCTGGGTCGCCGCCGAGCTTGATGTCCACTCCGCGCCCGGCCATGTTGGTGGCAATGGTCACCGCGCCGGAGCGCCCCGCCTGGGCGATTACAACCGCCTCCTTCTCGTGCTGCTTGGCGTTGAGCACCTGGTGGGGCACGCCGCGGCGCTGCAGCATCTTCGCCAGCCGCTCCGACGTCTCGATGGCGATCGTGCCCACGAGCACCGGCCGTCCTGCCTCATGCGCCTCCGATATCTCGTCGACAACCGCCTTGAACTTGCCCTTCTGCGTGCCGTAGATGACGTCGCTGAGGTCCAGCCTCCTGAAATAGCGCCTGCCGTTCCCGTCGGCCGGCTCGTATGTGGTGGCCTCGACGTCGGCGCCGTTGAGGACGCCAGCAAAGGAGGCCTCCTCGATCTCGGATACCTTCCGTTGCTGGGCCTCCAGGTCTCCGTAGACGGCGCGGTATTCGACGTTGGTGGGCAGGACGACGACGTCCAGATTGTAGATGCGCTGGAATTCCTCTTCCTCGGTCTTCGCCGTGCCCGTCATTCCGGCCAGCTTCTCGTACATACGGAAGAAGTTCTGGAAGGTGATCGTGGCGTAGGTCAGGCTCTCCCGCCGCACCGGCACGCCTTCCTTGGCCTCGATCGCCTGGTGCAGGCCTTCGGAGAAGCGCCTGCCGTGCATCAGCCGGCCGGTGAACTCGTCGACGATGATCACCTCGCCGTTGTTGACAATGTAGTCCTTATCTCGCTTGTAGACCACGCTGGCGCGCAGCGCGTTGTCCAGATAGGGCAGCATGTGGGAGTGCTTCGGATCGTAGATCCCTTCGCCCTCGCCGATCTCCGCCAGATCGCGCTCGATCCGCTCCACTCCCCGGTCGGTCAGAGTGACTATCTGGGTCTTCTCCTCCACGACGTAGTCGCCATCTGGCTGGTCTGCCTCCGTCGACTTGCGGCTGCTGGGGCGCAGCCCGCGGACGAGTTGGGCGAAGCGCCTGTAGAGGTCGGACGACTCCTCGGCCGGGCCGGAGATGATCAACGGAGTGCGTGCCTCGTCTATGAGGATGTTGTCAATCTCGTCGATGATCGCGTAGTGCAGCTTGCGCTGGACGGCCTGGCTGAGGTCGTGCACCATGTTGTCGCGCAGGTAGTCGAAGCCGAACTCGTTGTTGGTGCCGTAGGTGACATCCGCCAGATAAGCTTCCCGCCTGGAGACGGGACGGAGGTTGAGGAAGCGGTCGTCGTCTGAAGGATGTTCCGCATCGAAGACGAAGGAGCCCTGATCTGGGTTGGCGGCTGCCGACTGGATCACGGCGACCGAAAGGCCCAGGGCGTGGTAGATCGGCCCCATCCACTGGACGCCGACCTTCGAGAGGTAGTCGTTCGGCGTGACCAGGTGAGCGCCGCTCCCGGCGAGGGCATTCAGGTACAGGGGGAGGGTGGCGACAAGCGTCTTCCCCTCGCCCGTCTTCATCTCCGCGATCTTGGCCTCGTGAAGGACGATACCGCCGATCAACTGGACGTCGTAGTGGCGGAGGCCGATTGTGCGCCTGGCCGCCTCGCGCACCGCGGCGAAGGCCTCGATCAGCAGGTCGTCCGGGCTCTCCCCGCCTGCCAGGCGCTCTCGGAACTCATCGGTCTTGGCGCGCAGGCCGGCATCGTCGAGCACCGCCATATCGGGCTCCAGTGCGCTGATCTGCTCGACGATCTTCTGGAGCTTGCCGATCTGCCGGTGGTCGAAGTCACCTACGGCCTTCTTCGATCCGCGCCGTGCCATCAGGTGATATGAGCCCCTTCGAGGATAGCAGGCCGATTATACATGCTGGCGGCTCA
Source organism: uncultured Anaerolineales bacterium (assembly GCA_964530325.1). Lineage (GTDB taxonomy): Bacteria > Chloroflexota > Anaerolineae > B4-G1 > B4-G1 > CAZHAX01. The sequence goes on from CAZHAX010000016.1 coordinate 34,132, forward strand.
AATGCAAGGCTAGCCGCCTGTGATGAACCGCAGAGCCATAGAGTAAGCGCCGTGGGGGCGCGATTCATCGCGCCCAGATGGAAGAATCCCTGCGTCCTCTGCGCCTCTGTGGTTTGCCTGTTCCGCTGCTACACAACCCGGCAGATCAGACCCTTGAGATAGGCGCCTTCTGGGAAGGTAAGGGCGACCGGGTGGTCGGCTCCCTGGCTGAGGTGAGCAATGATCTGCCCATCCCGCCCCGCATCGACCGCCGCCGAGAAGACGATCTTCTGCAGCAGGTCTGCAGACACGGCGCCGGAGCAGGAGAAGGTGAAGAGAATCCCTCCTGGCTGGAGCAGCTGGAAGGCGAGCAGGTTGGCGTCCTTGTAGGCACGCGAGGCGCGCTTGACCTCGCGGTCGCTGCGCGCCAGCTTGGGCGGATCGAGAACAATCACGTCGAAGCCGCGGCCCTGGGCCCGATAACCACGCAGGACGCTGAAGACGTCGCCCTCGACGTATTCGATCCCCTTGGCTTGCAGCCCATTGAGCTCGAAGTTGCGCCTGGCCAGGTCCAGCGCCGGTGCCGAGGTATCGACGAGTGTAGCGCTCTTGGCGCCGCCGGCCGCTGCGCAGACCCCGAAAGCTCCGCTGTAGGAGAAGGCGTCCAGTACGTCTGCGCCTTCGCAGCATTGTCCCAGGCGGGCCCGATTCTCCCGCTGGTCCAGGTAGAAGCCAGTCTTGTGGCCCTGCCGCAAGTCGACCTGGAAGCGGTAGCCGCCCTCCAGAAGCTCCACCCGCTCCGGAGGCTCGTCGCCCCAGAGGAGCCCGGAGCGCCCCTCGAGGCCCTCCTTCTCCACAACGTCGACGTCCGATCTCTCGTAGATGCCCTTCGGCTTGAGCAGCTCGACCAGCCCGCCGGTGATCTCGTCGCGCCAGCGGTCGATGCCCAGCGTAAGGAACTGAACGACGAGCCAGTCACCGTATCGATCGACGATCAGGCCCGGCAGGAAGTCGGACTCGGCGTAGACCAGCCGGTAGGCGGTGGTCGCCCGGTCCTCCGCCAGCTGTCTGCGGGCCTGCACCGCCCGATCCAGCCGGCGCCGCCAGAAGCCGGCGTCGATTTCCTCGTCCTGTTGCCAGGTGAGCAGGCGGACCGTGATCTGCGACCGGCGGTTGAGGCTGCCCCGGGCCAGCCAGTTGCCGCCGACGTCGCACACCTCTACGATGTCGCCGTCCTCAGGCTCGCCCTCAGTGCTGCCGATCGCGCCAGAGAACACCCAGGGGTGGTGCTGCTGCACCGGCCGGGAGCGGCTCTTCTTCAGGAAGACCTTCACGGTGCTATTCCTTCCCGCCTATCATGTCCAGCAGCGCCTCCTCGTCGAGCATCGGCACGTCCAATCCCTGGGCTTTCCCGAACTTGGAGCCGGGAGACTCGCCGACGACCAGGTAGCTTGTATTCCGGCTGACGCTGCCGGTGACCTTGCCCCCGTTCTTCTCGATAAGCCGGCTCGCCTCGTCCCGGCTCATCGAAGGGAGGGTGCCGGTGATGACAAACGTCAGTCCCGTCAGCTGTCCCTCGGCAGGGGCGGCCGGTGCCTCCTGCTCCAGTTTGACCCCCGCCTGGCGCAGCTTCTCGATGAACTCTCTGTTGCGCGGGCGGGCAAACCAGCCGGCCAGGGCCTCGGCCGTGTGGGGGCCCAGCCCTTCGATCGCCTCGATCTCGTCCTGGCCCGCGGCGGCGAGCTCGTCCAGGGAGAGAAACCGCTGGGCCAGGAGCTGGGAGATCGTCCACCCCGCACCCTGGATGCCCAACGCCGCGAGCAGCTGGGCCAGCGGCCGCTCCTTCGTGGCTGCTATCGACGCCACGAGGCTGTCGGCGCTCTTCTCGGCGAAGCCCTCCAGCTCAAGAAGGTCGTCCCGCTTGAGGGAGTAGAGATCCGCTCCGTCGGCCACCAGCCCCTTCTCCACGAGCAGCGCGGCCGTCCGCTCGCCCATGCCCTCCACGTCCATCACTGCTGCGAAGTGGCCCACCTGGCGGACGCGCTGTTCGGGGCAGGCGACGTTGATGCAGTAGACTGCGACCTCGTCCGCTGAGGAGTAGACCGGCTCACCGCAGGAAGGGCAGGCGGTGGGCAGCTGATACGGCTTCTCCTGCCCGGTCCGGTCCGCCTTCACCGGTCCGACCACGTAGGGAATCACGTCGCCGGCGCGCCGGACGAGAACGGTGTCGCCGACCCGGATGTCCTTTCGCTGCAGGTCCTCGAAATTGTGCAGCGTCGCCTTCCTGATCGTCACCCCGCCCAGGCGGACCGGCTCCAGCTCGGCGTAGGGGGTGAGCGCACCGGTGCGGCCGACGTTGACGCCGATATCGAGCAGCTTCGTCGTCGCCTCCCGTCCGGGGAACTTGTAGGCTATCTCGCCACGTGGGGCGTGGCCTACGATGCCCATCGCCTCGCCCGCTGCCAGCTCGTCGACCTTGATCACCAGTCCGTCCACCTCATAAGGCACGGTGTCGCGCCGCTTCTCCCAGACCTCGCAGTAGTGCACCAGCTCGTCGAGTGACTCGAAGCGGGCGATGAGCTCTGACACGGGGAAGCCGAGCTGGCGCAGGTAGGCCAGCGTCTCCCACTGCGTAGCCGGCACGGGGCCGTCTGAATCGACGATACTGTAGCAGAGCAGCGTGATCGGACGGGACGAGGTAACGCGGGGATCGAGCTGGCGCAGCGAGCCGGCCGCGGCGTTGCGCGGGTTGGCGAAGAGCTTCTCGCCCGCCTCCGCCTGCCGGCGGTTCAACTCCTCGAAGGCGTCGATCAGCATGATCGCCTCTCCGCGCACGACCAGACGGGAGGGTGGGTGCGGACCCCCATCCGCGACCGGAACGCGCAGCGGCAGCGAGCGGACTGTGCGCAGATTGGTGGTCACGTCTTCGCCCACGTAGCCGTTGCCCCGCGTGGCGCCCCTGGTGAAGACCCCACCGTCGTACTGCAGCACGACCGTCAGACCATCCAGCTTCGGCTCAACCACCCAGGCGGACTGTCCGGCGCCGGCGGGCAAGTACTTGCTTACCCTATCCCACCAGCTGCGGATCTGCTCCCCGCTGGCGGTCTTGTCCAGGCTGAGGATCGGCGCCGGGTGCTCCACCTTGACGAACCCATCCGCCGGCTGTCCTCCCACTCGCTGCGTGGGCGAATCCGGCGTTACCAGATCCGGGTGCTCGGCCTCCAGCTGGCGGAGCTCATCGATCAGAGCATCGTACTCGGCGTCGCTGATGACGGGGTCATCGAGCACGTAGTAGCGGTAGTTATGCTCGTTGATCTCCTGGCGCAGCTCCTCCACGCGTGTTCTTGCTTCGTCCGTCGTCACTCCTGCCTCCTACCGATGAGCCGTGTCGCTGCTCAGTGACGGCGCCACTTGGGGCGCCCTAGGGCTCGACAACTAGCTCCAGATAGTTACCTACCGCCCAGTAGGATCGCTGCGAATCGGCGGGGTCGCGCAGCTTCCACCATGTCACGCCGCCGGCCCTGGTCGGCCCGTCCGCCACGATGAAGATCTCGCCGTCGAGCGCGATGTCCATACGGGTGTAGGCGGTGCCGGGTCCGGCCCTCAGGCTGAGCCCTTCGCCCTCCGTGCCCGCCACACGCACGCGCGAGCCGACGACGATGTCCGGGGAAAGCGTCGGCGTAGGCTCGAGGAGCTCAGTGGCGGTCGGCGAGGGGCTGGCCTCTGCACTGGGCGTCAGCACGGTCGGCGTGGCCGTCGCCCGCCCCAGCCGGCCCTCGCGCAGCAAGACCAGCCCCCACACCGCGCAGACCGTTACGAGCATCGCCAGCACGATCGCCGCCATCAGCCAGACGTGCAGCGGAACCGCCCTCAGCTCCTGCCTGGCCCGGCTGTGACGATCGGCGAGATCGAGATCATCGGGTACGTCTGGGACCGGCCGGGTGCGCCTGGTCCTGCCCTGCCATTCGTCGCCCATGTCCGCCCCCTTGCCACAATTGTGGCCTTGCGTCTACTCGGCCCTCGCCAACAGCCCCGGCAGCCGGACGAATCCGGGGGCCGTCATCGCTACGGGATTGACCCCTCTCACGGACCGCACCGCTGCCTCCGGTGAAAGCCCGTGATGGCGGATCAGATACCCTGCCAGCAGCGCTCCTGTGCGGTCCTTCCCCGCCCGGCAATGGACGAGCGTGGGACGCCCTGCCTCTATCTCCGCCGCGATCAGGTCCGCCAGAGGCAGCAGATCGCGCGCCAGGCGCCGCCTCTGAAAGCCGAACAGCGCCATCGCTGCCAGGGGCGCGCTGACGTGGCGCAGGCCGGCTGCCTCCAGGCGCGTGCCGTCGACCTCGATCAACGAGATCACAGTACGGAATCCGTCGTTCCACAGCTCCGCCGGATCCCAAGGGACGCGCCCCGGGCCGGCGCGGCCGGCAAGTAAGCCCGGCACCAGCCAGTAGAAGCTTCTCATGTCTTGCACTCAGCCAGTCGCTGACGGAAAGGCAAGGCGGGCGGCACCCGGCGCGCTCGACATATCACTGAGCCCACCTCACAAGCAATGGCAGCCAGGCGTGAGTGCGACTGATCACGAACGTGTCTGTGATCCAGGCGGATTCATTGCCTGCTGCGTCCACTACCTGAACACCCCAGGTATGCAATCCGTCCCCGGAGACGAACAATCCCAAATCGGCCTCGGCGGATGAGTAGTGCTCCCCGTCTACCTCCACCCGATAGGATATGGGCGATCCGCCGTCCGGCCCAATAGCCAGCCACTGCAGCGGGGCGACGGGAAGCCCGCTGATGGTGATGCCGCCCGTTGGCGTGATCAGCAGCGTTGAGCCGGGCGCGAGAGTGTCGTACGTGAATGTGCTCTCCGGCGGCCATACGTCGGCCGAGCCATCCGCCTCAGCCTGCGCCAGGAGAGAGTATTGCCCTTCGTCGAGCGAAGGGAGCAAGCAGGTCCAGGATGCCGTCCCGCTGGCATCGAACCAGGTCTCTCCCTCCACCCAGCAGCTGCCGCTCCAATACCTGCCGTCTGAGAGCCGCCGCAGCCGCAGCTGCACCAGGCTTACCGGCGCATCGAGCCCCCGCGAGCTGCCCTGGCAGGAGGGGATCGAGTTGTGGGCAGCGCCGTCGGCCGGGCTGGACATGGATGTACACAGGCCCAGGAGCGTGAGCGCGCTCTCCATCACGTCGTTCCTGGCGGAGGGTCTGATTGTCTCGAAAGGGAACCCGAAGTACACCAGCCGGGAGCAGCCATCCGCCCACTCGATCCCGGCCGTGCCGCCCAGCCCTCCACCGTAGGTCAGTGCCGGGCGGGCACCATTTACTGGAATCAGCCGATCGGGATAGTCGGCGTCGTACGTTCCGGGGGCGTCAAACGAGAAGGGTGCCACCGTGTCGAAGACGGAGCCGGAGGCGGGCAGCGCCTGGTACGTCCCAGCGTCGTCGCCGGCATAGTCGGCGTGCAGCATCTCGTTGTAGAAGACGGGATCAGCCCCCTGGTACGCAAGATGGTAGCCCACCTCGGTGCCGCTCAAGAGAAGCGACCCCCCGCCTTCCAGGAACCCGTGTATCAAGCTGCGCTCGGCGGGGTCGAGTGTCTGATCGGGCCCGCTCTCCTCACCCAGGATCCAGTCGACTATCGAGTAGCCGGACAGCGAGAGCAGGCTGTCCCCTACGGCCTCGTTGCTCGCGCTGTCGAAGGGGTGGGGCAGGGCCGGGGCATGCTCGATCACGTAGTCGAAGCTGTTCATCTGGTCGAGGTACATCCGGGCGTTGGTGCCCATCGGCGAACCTGTCTCCAGCGGGAGCATGGTGTGGTTGAGGCGGTCGAAGCCGTTGACCAGGAGGATCTGCGGATCTGCGCCCACTCGCGCCGCCAGCACCTCAGTGGGGAACGATTCGCCGCCCGCGTTCGTGGCCGTGACGCGGACGTAGAGCAGCTGGCCGTCCGCCAGAGCGGACACCGTGTGCTGAGTCCCCACCACAGCCGTGCCGTTCGACCAGCCCAGCCCGTCGCTGCTGGTGTAGACTCTGTACCCCGTGGCCGCGTGGCCCGCCAGCCCGCTCCCGTCGGTGGCAGGAGGTTGCCAGGACAGCTCGACCTTTCCTCCGCCCAGGTTGGTGACCGCCAGATGGGTGGGCGGCTCGGGGAGCAGCGGGGCGTTGGGCCCCAGGAAGTACTTGGCGATGCCCTGGTAGACGGCGCGCGCCGCGAGCAGCTCGAACTGCGGGTCCTTGAGCGCATCAGCATCGGCGGGGTTGTCGTGATAAGCGATCTCGACAAGCGCTCCCGGCATGCAGTCGGCAGGGTTGTCGTCCCAAAGCAGGCGCAGCTCGCCGTAGTTGGCCAGGCGCTCGCCCCGGTCCGGCCAGGTGGCGTCCCAGCCGGCGCGAATGTCGTTGATCAGCTCTGTATGGATGGCGTGGCGGAGCTCGAGGCTGCCCTCCGTGCGGGGATTGCCGTCTCCGTTGTGGGCGTACGACTCCGTGCCCCGGATAAGGCCGGTCCAGCCGTTCGAGTGCCAGGAGACGTAGACGGCGTCGTCGCCTGTGCCGGCGTGCTCCCAGCGGGCGTAGATCGGGCGGGCGATGACGTCGTTGAACTCCTCGTAGTCGGAGGTGTCGAGTCCCATCTTCTGGGAATAGTAGAAAGCTGCCACCTCGTACCAGGGCCTGTCTGGCGCCTGCGGCGCAGCGGTGAAGATCGATCCCAGCTCGTCGAAGGTCCCGCCGCCGAAGCGCACGGCGTCGGCGATGACGACGCCGCCGTCGCAGGTAGAGTGGTTGTCGAGTGTTACCGAAGCCGCCTCTCCGCCGCGGAAGCCGTAAGTGCCGACGTAGTGCCAGGTATACCCGTGGTGCTGCTGGTTCACGGTCACCACCGTGTCGCCGCCGGCGTGGTGGACGGTGTAGCGGGCGTCGGGCGCCCGGTTCGTGCCGGGCCGGTACCAGACGTAGACTGCGTACTTGCCATCCGCCGGCAGGGTTGCGCTCCAGGTTGCCGCCGCGCTTGGCGCTTCCGTCGTCGTCTCGGCGTAGGCGTAGCTCCCGCCCCCATAGCCGTTGGGGGAGACGGTCGTCCAGCCAGCCGACTCAACGTAGCCCGCATCACCGTTGTCGACGATCGTCTCAGCTCCGTTCATATCCCGCTCGCGGACGGGCCAGACCATGGCCCCGGCGCTCCACAGGTACTGGAGCAGGTACTGGTTGACTACCTCGGCGTTGTTGTGGTCCTCGATGATCGGCCCCACGTAAGGCGGGTCAGGGTCCGGCGCTCGCTGTGTGCTCCAGGTGGAGCCGGTCCAGGCCCAGCCGTGGCCGGCGCTGACGTAGATCGTCTTGCCGCTCAGCGCGCCCTGGGGCTGGGTCTGCCCGCCGGCGGAGGGCTGTCCGGCGCGGGCACCGGAACCTGCCGCTGCTTCCTGAGTCGAAGGCGCGGGATCCTTGCCAGCGACGTCGATCTGCGGCAGGAGGGAGGCGAGCGGTACATAGTCGCCGCTCTCCGGGTCTCGGGTTTCGATGTGCAGGTCGCGCCAGTCGAGCGGCTCCAGCGTCCGGCCGAGCTGCTGAACGATGATCTCGAATGAAGCGTGGTCAATGGCCTGGAGCGCATCCTCAGGTACCTGCAGCCCCACCGTGACCGCGCCGCTGGGGCCGGTCACCACGCTGTCCAGCGTCGTGCCCGGCGGGATAGCGGAGCTGAAACCGTGGGCGGCCTCCTCGGAGGTGGGCCCCTCGAGCAAGGCGTTGAGCAGCTCCTCTGGCTCCAGCGCCGCCGACCTGGCCTGCACGGAACGGACCGTCGCGACCGGGCCTTCCTCCGACCAGAGGCAGATGGCGCCCGGCTCTTGGCGAACTGCCAGGCTGCGGGAGATGGGCAGAAGCGCCGCGGCCAGCAAGGCCAGGGCGAGGGTCACGGGCGGAAGGATCCGGCGCATCACCCGCATCTTGCCTTCGGATGGAACACCCTGGCCGGCCCAGCCTCGTTGCAGCCAGCGGAGTGGCTCAGTCTCTGAGTCAGAGCGTGGCCAATCCTCGTCATTGCCTTCTTACCCAGAGCAACGGCCGCTCCTGCTTTGCCGCGTCCTTCAGCAGCGAAGCAGGCCGGCTGCCACCTATCTCCCTGCCGCCCAAGCCAGCACCTCTTGCGCAGACATGGTGTTGATCACGTCGGCGGCGGTGGCCCAGCCGCGCCGGGCGGTGGCGACGCCGAAGGGCAACACGGAGAAGCCGCTTACGTCGTGCGAATCCGAGCTGACGGCCAGCCTCACGCCCAGTTCGATCGCCCGGCGCACGTGGAGGTCGTTCAGATCGAGCCGGCTGGGGTGGGCGTTGACCTCCAGTGCCGTGCCGGCTTCGGCCGCAGCTCGGAGCACGGCCTCCATGTCGACGTCCGCCCCCTCTCGTTCGCCAAGGAGCCGGCCGGTGGGGTGGGCGATGACGTCGACGTGCGGATTGTGGATCGCCGCCAACACGCGTCCGGTGTACTTCTCCCTCTCCTGCCGCAGCCCGCTGTGCACGGCGGCGACGACCAGGTCGAGCTGCGCCAGGACCTCGTCCGGGAAGTCGAGGGAGCCGTCGGAGCGGACCTCGACCTCCGTGCCGGCAAGAACCCGGAAGCTGTCCCCCATCTGGTGATTGACCTGGTCGATCTCTACCCGCTGTTCCTGCACCTCCTCCGGGCTCATCCCGCGGGCGACGCCCAGGCCGTGGGAGTGGTCGGTTACCAGCGCGTACTCGAGCCCTGCGGCGTGTGCCCCCTGCGCCATCTGCAGCAGACTGTTGTGGCCGTCCGATCGGGTGGTGTGGAACTGGAGGTCGCCCTTCAGGTTCGCCAGCTCGACGAGATGGGGCAGGCGGCCGGCCAGGGCGGCCTCGATCTCCCCTCGATCCTCCCGCAGCTCCGGCGGTACGTAGGGCAGCCCGAGCCTGGAGTAGACCTCCTCCTCGGTGCTGCAGAGGATGTCCCCTCCCTTTCTGTGCAGCGCGTACTCGCTCAGGGAGAAGCCCCGCTCCAACGCCAGCTGGCGCAGGTGCACGTTGTGGGCCTGGCTGCCGGTGAAGTACTGGAGCGCAGTGCCCCAGCGCTGGGGCTCCAGCACCCTCAGGTCGACCTGGAATCCCTCTGCCGTGCGGATCGCCGTCTTCGTCGGCCCGCTCAACAGAACCTCCGCTACCTGGGGCAGCTCTCTGAAGCGGGCCATGACGGGCCCCGCGTCCTCGGCCGCAGCCAGGAGATCGAGATCTCCCACCGTTTCTCGCCTGCGGCGCAGGCTCCCTGCGGGGGCGGCCTGAACGACACCTTTTACCTGGCGCAGCGCTTCCAGCATGGCCTCCGCGAGTGGCAGGGCCACGCCCAGCAGGGTCCGGCCGGAGCGGCGCTTCAGCGCCTCGATCCCGGCCAACACCTTCTGCTCGCTCTTCGCCCCCATCCCGGGCAGCGACTGCAGCCGTCCTTCGCGGGCCGCCTTCTCCAGGGACTCCACGCTTTCTACTCCCAGCTCCTTCCAGAAGAGCGCCGCTCGCTTGGGACCTACGTCCGGCACTGTGAGCATGGCCACGACCCCATCGGGCACCTTCTGGCGGAGCTTCTCGTAGGCCGCGATCTTCCCCGTGCGCATCAGCTCGTCGATCTTCGATTCGAGCGTCTCCCCGATGCCTGGGATTGAGCGCAGCTCGCCGGCCTGCCACAGCTCTTCGACCTGCCGGCTGAGCGAGGCTATGTTCTCCGCCGCTCTCCGGTAGGCCAGGATGCGGTGGAAGCTGTCGCCCTGGATAGCCAGGATGTCGGCCATCCTGGCGAAGATATCGGCCACTTCGTTGTTGTTCATCGCTGCCACCTGAACTTATGTTCGATTATACCGCATCCGTGGCGCTTGACAATGGATTGAGGTCACGAGTCTGGTGCCGCCGGGGATCTGGCGCCCGTACACTGGCGAACTCGCCACCACCATGCTATCATACTCCCGCTACTGGCTGTCGGGCGGGACGGCGAGGGAGAGTAGGTGAGAAGCTTCGCTTCGCTACGCGCCTGGGCGATCGGCGCGGTCCTGCTGATATCGGCAGGCTGCGCCACATTCGGGGAGGGGTATCCCACTTCGACGCCGCCTCCTACGTCCACGCCGCCGGACGACGCCCCTCCGCGGATGGTGCTCGTTCCAGCCGGCGCCTTCTACATGGGACTCAGCGACGATCAGATCGACGCGCTGGTCCGGCTGGAGTGTGCCCGCTATTTGGAGAACGATTCGCCCCCCTCGTTCTCCTGCAACAAGTGGTACTCGGTCCTGGCCGCAGCGTTGCCGCAGCATCAGGTCTACCTGGATGCTTTCTACATCGATCTCCACGAGGTCACGAACGACGAATACCGCCAGTGCTATGATGCGGGGGTGTGCACCGGGCCCCACAACAGCTACTACTTCCTGGCCAGCGGATATGGTGCCTACCCGATCTGCTCCATCTCCTGGTTCCAGGCCGGCGTATACTGCGAATGGGCTGGCAAGCGGCTGCCCACCGAAGCGGAGTGGGAAAAGGCGGCCCGCGGGACGGATGGCCGGCTATTCCCTTGGGGTGATGAGTTCGATGCCAGGAGGGCTAACCTGTGCGACGCTGGCTGCCCCTACTACTGGTCGGACCCGTTCGTCGACGATGGCTACACTGCAGCTGCGCCGGTGGGCAGCTACCCGGTAGGTGTCAGCCCCTACGGTGCCTACGACATGGCGGGCAACGTCTGGGAGTGGGTGGCCGACTACTACGACGAGGACTACTACTCTGAGTCTCCTGCCGAGAACCCGACCGGCCCTGCGTACGGCGGGCAGATGGCCGCCCGGGGCGGGGGCTACGTGAGCAGCCCGGGCGGCTCCTCCGCGGCCAGCCGAACCAGCGACTTCCAGCGCAGCTCCCCTAGCCACTCGTACAGGATCGGTGTGCGCTGCGCCATGGATGCGCCCCAGGGCGAAGCGGCTCCGCTGCTGCCTATTCCTACGCTAATGCCCAGGCCTGCGCCGGCTGGCGACGGGCATGTGGAGGGTTGGGCCGTGCTGGCTGCCCAGGAGCACCACTCAGAGCAAAGCCTCCTGGCTGATCAAGAGGCCGGGTTCGGATATCTCTATGAGCTTCGGGACGCCCTGCGGGCTGGCGGCTGGGACGACGACCAAGTCCGAGTGATCGAAGACGAAGTAGACGGAGCCAGTATTGCCGAGGCGGTAGGCTGGCTGGCCGATGTAGCGGATGGGGACGACGTGGTCCTATTCTACTACGCAGGCAGCGGTCGCTACCTGGATCTATATCTGCACTGGCACGCCCTGTTCCCCCCGCTCTGGACGGAGGTCGAGGGCCGGCGCATTCTGCTTGTCGACGCCTGTGATGGGGAGTACTTCGCTCGGGCGGTGAGCGGGGACGGAGGAGGCGGGCTGGCAATTGGCTCGACCAGCGGAGGCCAGTGCGACTGGTTCGGGCTGGCCGCAGACGGCACCGAGTTCGCCGGCCCGGCCTTCACCCACTACCTCGTTGCAGCGCTGCAGGATGATGAGGCGGACCTGGACGCTGACAGCAGGGTTTCGGTGCAGGAGGCCGCGCTGCTGGCCGATTCGGCGCGGAGGGCCTACGTCCACGAGACGATTTTCCCCGTCGAGGGCCTACGTCTTCGCTTCGCCAGCTCCTGGGAAGAGGACCCGGCGGAGGATCTCGGCTATCCCGCGGTGTGGATCTCCGACTGCGGGGGAGAGCAGCTGTACCTCGACCTGGAAGCCTATCGCTGACGCCGAGGCGTTGTGAGAAGCTAGAAGCAGGCCACGTAGTGGCCGCCGCCTCTATCGACGAGGGGCGGGGCATCCTCGAGCCCGCAGCGGTCTGTTCTCAAGGGGCAGCGATCGTAGAATCGGCATTGTTCGCCGGGGTCTATAGGGGCCGCAATTCCCCCTTCGATCTCGATCGCCGTCCGCTCGTACTCCGGGTCGGGGACTGGCACAGCCGAGATAAGCGCCCGCGTGTATGGGTGCAGGGGGTTGCTGAGCAGCTCCTCTGTCTCCGCCCGCTCCACGATCTTGCCCAGGTACATGACGGCGATCTCCTGGCACATGTAGCGGGCCACGGCCAGGTCGTGGGTGATGTACAGGTAGCTGACGCCAAAGCGGTCCGCCAGGTCCATCATCAGCTCCATCACGCCGGTACGGATGGAGACGTCCAGCATCGACGTCGGCTCGTCGCAGACGACGAAAACCGGCTCTATGACCAGCGCCCGGGCGATGGCCACCCTCTGGCGCTGGCCGCCGGATAGCTCGTGGGGGAAGCGGAACAGGAAGCTGGAAGGCGGGGACAGGCCGACGAGCTGCAGCAGGTTGGCCACCCGTTCCTCGCGCTCTGAAAGAGTGCCCACGTCCTGCACCACCAGCGGCTCGGCTACGGTGTCGAACACCGTGCGCCGCGGGTTGAGCGACTCGTAGGGATCCTGGAAGATCATCTGTACCCGCCGGCGGAAGGCCTTGAGCTGGCGCCCCTTCAACCCGGCCAGGTCCACCGTCTGCCCCAGTTCGGGGTCGGTCACGTAGATGCTGCCCTCGGTTGGATCGAGCAATCGCACTAGCAGCTTGCCGGTCGTCGTCTTGCCACAGCCGGATTCGCCGACCAGCCCCAGGGTGCGGCCGGCCTGGATCTTGAGGTCGATCCCGTCGACGGCGTGGATGAAGCTGTGTGTCTGCCGGAACAGCCCGGATTCCACCGGGAAGAGCTTGCGCAGACCCTGTACTTCGACGAGAGGAGCGTTCTCAGCCATTTGATTCCTCGATCGGGTGATAGCAGGCGACGAAGTGGTCGCCTCCCAGATCCTCGAAGGCGGGCGGCACCTTCCTGCACTCTGCGGTCGCTCGCGGGCAGCGCGGATGGAAGCGGCAGCCGGGCGGCGGCTCGAGCAGGTCGGGTGGCTCGCCGGGCAGCGTTGCCAGCTTTCGCTTGGGCCCCTTGATGCTCGGGAAAGCAGACATCAACGCGTAGGTGTACGGGTGCCGGGGCTGCCGGAAGACGGTCACCGTGTCCGATAGCTCAGCCATGCGGCCGGCGTACATCACTCCGATCCGGTCGCTGACCTCGGCGATGACCGCAATGTCGTGGGAGATGTAGATCATCGCCATATCGAGCTCGTCCTGGATCTCGCGCAGTTCCTTCAAGATGCCGTCCTGCACAATGACATCGAGCGCGGTGGTGGGCTCGTCGGCAACAATCACCTGGGGGTCGCACGAGAGCGCCATGGCGATGATCGCCCTCTGCCTCATCCCGCCGCTGAATTCGTGGGGATAGCGATCGATCATCGCCGCGTCCAGCTCGACGACGCGGAACAGGCGCTCGACTATCTCTCGCGACTCGGCCCGGCTCTTGTCCGGGAAGTGGGTCTGCAGGGCCTCGACTATCTGATCGCCCACTCTGTAGACCGGGTTCAGCGCGTTCATCGCCCCCTGGAAGACCATCGAGATGCCTGTCCAGCGGATCTTGAGCACCTCCGGCTCGCTGAGGGCCAGGATGTCTGTCCCGTCCAGGTAGATGTGCCCGCCCAGGATCCGCGCGTTCTCCGGCAGAAGCCGGATCAGGGAGATGGCGACGGACGTCTTGCCGCAGCCCGACTCGCCGACCAGCCCCAGCGCCTGCCCCTTTTCCAGGTCGAAGGAGACGTCGTCTACAGCCGACACATCCCCCTTACGGGTGGTGTAGTGCATCGTCAGGTTCTGGACGGAAAGAACAGTATCTGCCATTGTCGGCTCTCTTGCGCGCCTAGCGCTTGCGCAGGCGCGGGTTGACCACCTCGTCCATTGCCCGGCCCACCAGGTAGAAGGCAGAGCAGAGCAGGCTGATGGCCGCTCCTGCCGGGATGATGAGATGGAAGTAGTCCGGGCCGGCCAACAGGTAGCCGGAGACTCTCGCAGTATTGAGCATGATGCCCCAACTCATTCGTATGTTCAGCAGGCCGAAGTAGGAAAGGACTGCCTCGGCGAAGATCGCATTCGTAGCTGTCAGCATCATATACAGAAAGGCAAGGGGCAGGAGATTGGGCAGCATATGCGTGGCGATGATGTGCCAGTGGCCTCCCCCTGCCACGCGTGCAGCCTCGATGAATGGCTTGATCTTGATGCTGAGAGCCTGCGACTTGACGACGATCGTCTGCCCCCCGAAGCCGACCAGAACGCCGTAGACGATGGCCAGGTGTATCAACTCAAACCTCAATAGGGCGGTCAGGACGATCAGCACGGCGATGAAGGGCAGCATCAGCACCACGTCGGCGATGCGCATGAAGATGGTGTCGATGATGCCGCCGAAGTAGGCAGCCATGGCGCCGACGGCAGTAGCGACAACCACCGAGACAAGTGCGGCGAGCAAGCCCAGCGCGAACTCGGACCGCGTGCTGTAGAGAAGCTGGCTGAGCACATCTCTTCCGAGTGGGTCGGTTCCCAACGGGTGGCGGGCGGAAGGGGGTGCTGGGTGTACCGCGATCTGGTCGTCGTAGCCGATGATCGGGTCGTAGACGCGAGTCTCCCATACAGTGGCCATTAGTACGGGGTGGGCCAGGGCCATGAGCGCAAAGAAGAGGATGATACCCAGGCCGATCAGCCCGATCGGGTTCTCCTTGAACAGGCGCCAGTTGGCGGTCAGCCCTCGCCAGGCCAGCCGCAGGCGAATGCGCCACAATGGCTCGGTCACGGGAGCGATCAGACCCTGTGTGGTCATGCGCTATCTCACTCGTACCGTATGCGGGGATCGAGGAAGGCGTACATCACATCCGCCACCAGGTGGGCGATGAGCGCCAGGATGCCGATCACGCTCAGTGCGCCCATAGCCAGCGGTATGTCCTCGTTCTGCACCGCCTGCAACAGCGTCAGCCCCATTCCTTCCCAAGAGAAGACGCTCTCGGTTATTATCCCGCCGCTCAGGGCGAAGGGCAGGTTGATGACCAGGAAGGTCAATACAGGCAGCAGCGCGTTGCGCGCTGCGTGCCTATCCCGGACGACTTTGTCCGAGAGGCCCTTTGCCTTCGCCGCCATCACATAGTCCTCTCCCAGTGTCTCCAGCATCGTATTGCGCATCAGGAGCATCGAACCTGCATACGTGACCAGTGTGTACACAATGAGAGGCAGCACCATGTGGTGGAGCATGTCCAAGGCCAGCACGCCGATGCCGGACAGGGCCCAGGCAACGACCGCGACAACCCCCAACACAGCCAATCCGGCGGCCCGCAGATTGCGCTGCTTCTTGCCGATCACGTTCCTCGTAGCAATCAAGAGGACGGCGGTGATCAGCCCGATAAGCAAGCCGGTGGCGATCAGGCCATAGAACACGGTATTGGCCGTCACGTCCGAGTACTGCGACTGCCGCCACAACATGGGGTCGAGGAACTTGCCGACCGGCAGTATCTTCAGCCACAGCCCGAAGATGATCAGCATCATGAGGCCGAACCAAGGCGTAAAGACGGTGTAGAAGAGAACGCCGATGATAGTGTTGCCGTATTCGAACGGCGTGCCGCGACGCCAGGCCAGCTGCTTGCCAAGGACGAAGCCGATGGTGAACGACAGCAGCTGCGCGCTCACGAAAAGGAAGATCGTGCGCGGTGCGCGCTCCAGAACGACATCTACCACACTGCGCGGCCAGTGCATGAAGGAAACACCCAGGTTGCCCGTGAGTGCGTTCCTCATCCACTGCACGTAGCGCTCCAGTGGCGGCCGATCCAGACCGAGATTAGCCCTGATCATATCCCGGGCCTCAGGAGTGACCTTGGGGTTCATCAGGTACAGGTTGGTGATGTCGCCGGGCTGGGCATCGAGGATGACGAACAGGAGCGTCTGGAATATCACCAGAGTCACTGCAACCTGGATCAGCCTTCTAGCTACGTACTTGGCCATGGGGCGTCTGCCTATCCGTGCAGGGAGGGTGGGATTCTCCCACCCTCCCTGCACTATTCACGTCACAGGCGGCCTACGCTCACTCAGCCGCGTAGACCACGCTCTGCAGACCGTACTCGCCCTGGATACCATCCAGCAGCGCGGTGAACGGGAACTCGATCGTGTCGACGCGGTAGGCGTCGATGATCGGGTTGGTGAAGATGTAGATGTAGGGCAGGTCGGTCGCCAGTATCTCCTGCAGCTGGAGCGCGTACTCCCTGGCCACGTCTCTGTCCGTCTCGCCGAGGAAGTCGTCGCACAGATCGTCGAGCTGGCGGTTGTTGTAGTTCATGAACTGGAAGGGCTGAGCGTCGCTCTTGAAGAAGGCGCACAGGTGATCCGGGAACATGTCGCCCAGACCCCAGCCCATGATCAGCATGTCGAAGTTGCCGCCGCCGCCGAGCGACTCGTTGAGCAGGTTGTTGAAGTTGGTCAGGTTTGCCCTGAGGGGGATGCCCAGCTGGTTGGCCCACTGCTCCATGAACACGCCGGCGCTCGCGCGGAGCGGATCGTAGCCGGCGCTGGGCGCCAGCAGGACCAGTTCTTCGACGTACTCACCGTCTGGGTACATCAGCCCTTCGCCCCATTCGACCGAGCCACCCCGTTCCGGGTTCCAGCTCGGCTCGACGTCCCAGCTGTATCCAGCATCCTTCATGTGATCGGCCGCCCAGTTCATCCTCTCTTCCGCGGTAAAGCCGTGGCAGAAGCGGGTCACGTCCGGGTTGTACCAGAAAGTGACCTCCGGCGGGACCGGCGAGTAGGCGGGTATCACGGCGCCCTGAAGGATGCTCTGGCTGAAGAAGTCCTTGTCGAACATGCACTCCATCGCCTGGCGCACGGCCTGGTCGGCGAAGAGAGGCGAATCGAAGTTGAAGGCGGCGAAGCGGAACCCGTTCTGCGGGTTGGTCACCGTGCCCACGTCGGCGTTGGCGCTCAACTGAGCCTGGATACCGGTGCCGTACCCGGTGGGGTTATAGACGTAGTCGACGTCGCCGTTTAGGAGCGCCAGCACGGCCGCATCCTGATCGTAGACGCTGTAGAGAACGGAGTTGAAGAACGGGCCGGTGGTGTACTCCAGCTCGATCTCGCCCGTCGCGTCTCCGTAGGCGGTGAAGTCATAGACACCGTCTACGTACTCGTGGTGGGCACCGTTAGCGTACTGCTCGACCACCCGGCCCTCGAAGTAGTACTCGGGGTTCGCCTCGTTCTCGGCGTAGGCCCCCGTCTCCCACTCCTTGAACATGAAGGGGCCGGCCGTCGGCTCTCCGGCCGCGTCGATGGCATAGAGAGCTTCGTGCGCGGGCGAGAGCGCTGCCAGGTACTCGTCACTGCCTGGCTCAAGCCCACTCAGGTCAGCCGCCTCCAAGGCCGCTACTGCGTCGGCGATCTTCGGCTCCCAGAAGGCCTCGCTGGCGATGGGACCCTGCAGCGTGCCATAGTCGTGCACGGCCAGGCCGGGCTTGGTGTGGTAGTAGATCTTGACTGTGTCCGCATCGACCGCCTCGAGGTGGTCGAGGAAGTCCCAGTCGTAGGCTGACTGCCAGTTGCCCCCCAGCTTGAAGTCGAGCACCAGGTTCGCGGTGAAGGCGACGTCGTCAGCCGTGATCGCTGAACCGTCGCTGAAGGTAACATCGTTCCTCATGTCGACGGTGCAGACCCACATGCCTCCTTCTTCTGTCAGCGGCGAGGCGAAATCGGCCGCTACTGACGGCACGATGTCGAACCGCACGTCCGACTGCTCGAAGAGCGTGGGGTAGTACTGGTTCTGGACGACGAAGTTGTAGGCGGACGAGCCTGCGCCAAGCAGGTTCCATAGGTTGGTCGTGGTCATGTCGGCCAGGATGGCGATCGTGTACACGTCGCCCTTGGCCGGTCCGCCGCCGCACGCCGAAGCCACCAGAGCCACGGCAGCGACGAGTGTCGCCAGGACCACACTGCGTTTCTTGCTAAGCATTTGGTCTCCTCCTTGCATTATAGCTTGTGCCATGTTGCATCTATGTAGGCCGAAGCTGCGTGGTATCGTCACTGGGCAATCTGCACCTCCTTATAACTCAAACCATCGTCAGTAGAATCGCTGTCAGGCAGCCCAGTCAAGGCTGCAGTAGAATCGCCACTCTGACTTCGAGTGTGCAGGTTGACAGACACGCCCTTGGTGACCGGGTGGTGGTTTGGTTGCGCCTGTCGGGTCCCCGCGGCGCGGCCCGCGGCCCAGAAGCGCAACACAGTGAGATTATATCATGCTGGAGCCGCATGTGCAACGGCTCTCGGGAAGTCCGGTGGGACATTCCTCAGGCCCTCCTCGCAGGCTGGCTACTTACTCCTGGCTGCGCCCTCCCCCTTCAGCCGGGCCAGGAAAGCGCGGTCGGGCGCCGTCAGGTCTGCGCTTTCCAGCAGGTCCGGCCGCCGCTCGAAAGTTCTTCGCAGCGCCTGCTCGCGCCTCCAGCGGGCCACCGCCGCGTGGTCACCCGAGAGGAGGATCTCCGGAACCGCCCTGTCGCGGAATACCGCCGGGCGAGTGTACTGCGGCCCCTCCAACAGCCCTCGCGCGTGTGAATCGTCGCAGCTGGCTCCGGGGTCGCCCAATGCGCCCGGCAGCAGCCGCGTTACGGCATCGACGACTACCATTGCCGCCAGTTCTCCGCCGGTCAGGACGTAGTCGCCGATAGAAAGCTCGTCGGTCGCCAGATGCTGCCGCACCCGCTCGTCAACTCCCTCGTATCTGCCGCAGATGAGCACGACGCGCCTGTGGCGCGACAGATTCCGAGCAACAGTGTGGTCGAAGAGCCGGCCCTGCGGCGTAAGCAGGATTATCGGAGATCCATCTCCCTCGTCGAAGATCGCCTCTACGGCCGCGAATATCGGCTCGGGCTTCATCACCATGCCCCCGCCTCCCCCGTAGGGCGTGTCATCGGTGATGTGGTGCTTGTCTGTGGCGTGGTCGCGGATATCGTGCAGGTCGATCGAGAGCAACCCCCGCTCCTGCGCCCGCTTGAGGATGCTCTCGTTGAGAATCGAATCGAACATCGCCGGGAAGAGCGTCAGGATTTCGAAATGGATCATCTGCGTCGCCTCGTTCCGCTCGGCGTCCGGCGGCTGGAGGGTAGCCGAGCGCCTATTCGGGAAGGCTGCGCCTTAGGAGACGCAGCCAGTTTCCGCCCAGGATGGCGGCGATCTGAGCCTCGTCGTAGTGCAGATCGCTCAACGCATCTCCTACCCGCTGCAGATCGGCTATCGTGTCCATCCCGGCCGGGGCGCTCTCGGCGCCGAAGCCGCCGTCGAAATCAGATCCCAACCCTGCGTGGTCGGCGTCGCCCACAACCTGGCATACGTGGTCGATCGCCCCGGCGACATCGGCTGAGGTCACGGCTTCCTTTGGGTCCCCCTTCCTCCAGCCGGGCTTGAGGAATGGGTTGAAGGCGACGATCCCTATCACCCCGTCCCGTTCGGCCAGACGGCGGATCGTCTCGTCGGAAAGCTGGCGAGGCCCCTTGACGCGTGCCTGAGGGTTCGAGTGGCTGGCCATCAGCTGACCCTCGAAGCTATCCAGCGCCTCGTGCAGCGACTCCTCGGCCAGGTGGCTGACGTCGAGTATGAGGCCCAGCCCGGCCATTACCTCCAGCAGCTCCCGGCCGCTGTCGGTCAGGCGTCCGGGGCTGGCGTCTCCTCCGGCGTAGCGGGAGCCCGCCCGCCAGGCCAGGCCGACCGCTCGCAGCCCGCGCTCGAACCACTTCTCAGCCTCGCCCGGCTCGCGGATCGGGTCCGCCCCTTCGAGGATGGGCAGGATACCGACCCGCGGTTCGTCACCCGCCCAACTCTGCAGGGTTCCCTCCAGATCTGCGCGGCTTCCTACCAGCCTAACCTGGGGCAGATCGCCTGCCAGCCGGTGATAGTAGTCCAACTGGGCCTGGGCGAGCGCGTGGGCCTCCTCAGCCGTCGCGTAGGAGTCAACGTCTGCGGGCCCGTGTCCCTGCGGAAGGGCGAAGATAGTGCCGAATACTAGAGCTATGCGGCCCTCCAGCCACTCCGGCAGGCCCAGCATGCACAGCCCTGCTTGCTCGGCGACCTGCGTATCCGCTTCCAGGCGCCGCGTCTCCAGCGCGCTGCGGCGGATATCCCGGCCCCAGGTGAGCGCGCTCCAGGCGATGTCCTCGTGAGCGTCTACGATGAGCATGTAGTGTCTCCCGGTCCCGGCAGGGGTGATCGAAGTGTACCATGGCCAGGGGTAATCGGCCAACAGATCATCGTCGCGGGCGGAGCCCAGGCCCTCGACTGCGGTGTGCTCGGCCCGCGAGCGTTTGACAAGGGCAGGGCGTGCCCGTATACTCTGCCTGTGGCTGGGTCTGTGGCGGGAAGGCTGAGCGCAGACGCGGCGCCAGGCGGCAGGTGGAATACCGGCGAGGAGGATGTGGGGATGGCTGAGTATGCTCAGTTGGTGCTGCAGAAGGGGCCGGAACCGGGGCGGGGCTACATGCTCGTCCGCGCCGTGCTCACCATAGGGCGGGATCCGGGCAACGACATCGTGATCAACCACGCCGAAGTCTCTCGACAACACACCCGCATCGTGCGCCAGGCTGACCAGGTCGTGGTGGAGGACATGGGCAGTACAAACGGCACGTTCGTGAACGGCGTGCTGCTGAAGGGCCCGCACACGCTCACCGACGGCGACATTATCGGCCTGGGAGACGCGGTGACGCTCGTCTACCAGGCGGTGGACACCGCTGCAGCTAGGACGGTGATAGAGAAGCGGGCGGTGCCGCCTGCTCCCGCGGCCGAGCCGAAGCCTGCGCCGGCCCCTGCGCCGGCTGCCGCGCAGAAGGAGGAGGCGGAGGAGAATGGCAAGAGCCGCAGGTGGATCACGTGTGGGTGCATAGCATTGGTGATTGCCTGCATCGCCGTGGTTGCGTTCGCCTGGTGGATGGACGCGAACCACCCGGACATACTCTACGCCCCCCTTGAGTGGATCGGGCTGAAATAGAGAGGCAGAACCAGACGGATCCGGCACCATTCAGCGATCGACAATCGTCTCCAGGAGGCGCAGGGTGAGCGCCTTGGTGCCTGCCTCCACCTCGCCGACCGGTCCTACGCACGAAGGGCAGCCGTCGCTGCAGGCGCAGCGACCCACCACGTCCAGGGCCGCCTCCAGTAGCTCCGTGTGCAGCTCGTAGAGGCGGGCGCTGAGGCCCGCTCCCCCCGGCACGCGGTCGAAGATCGTCACCGTCGGCAACCCCGTGTCAGGCGAGCGTGCCTGCACTGCAGACCCCAGGTCAGCCGGGTCGCACATCAGGTGCATCGGAGCCAGGCTGCGCAGCACGTAGGCCAGCCCGCTTAGCGCGCCACGCGCCCCTCTGGCCTTCTCCACCCGGCGATGGCAGGCAGGGCAGAGCGTTACCAGGTTGTCCAGCTGATTCGCCAGGCCGAATAGCTCGTTCTGCCCCGGCACATAGCCGAAGCTGTGGAAGGGCGTGACGTGATGCACGTGATGCTGCTGCCCTTCCCGCTCGAGCGCTCCACAGAAGCGACAGGCGAAGCCGTCTCTGGCGCGCGCTCTATCTCGCTGCTCCGCCCAGTTAGGCCCGTAGTCGGTGGGCGGTGCCAGGATGCCTGCCTCCTGAAGCCGGGCTGTGAGCTTCTCCGGCAGTGCCAGCCAGTAGCCGATGGTCGCCATATCCTGCTGCGGCAGGTCGATGGGCGCCCAGCTCAACGTCTCGTGCGTGTAGCGCTTGACCGTGCGGTATCCGGTGGCTCGCGTGGTGACCAGCACCTCTCCGTAGCCGCTGATCGTCGCTCCCCCACCGTTGTGCTGATCGCTCCTGGCGTACTCGTCGATCGTCCGCACTTCCGTCGTGGCGGACGCCCGAGTGTAGTAGTCGAGATCTGCCGGGCGAACCTGGGCCAGACCCTGCTCCCAGTCCAACTGCTCGACCAGGTAGGTCTCGCCGGCATGGAGGTAGACGGCGCCGGAGTGGAGCAGCGTGGGGGCGCTGGGCCGGTCCATCTGGCCGATCACCTGGGGTGGATCGGCGTGCTGGTTTTGGATGACCACCGTGTCCGGTGTGGAGCTGCGGAGGGAAAGGGAGGCGGCCGGATACTCCTCGCCTATCCAGGTGTAGCGGCCGTTGTGCCGATGTAGCGTCTCGCCGTCGGCGATGGCGTCGAGTACGGCGCCCGCCTCTGCGAACCTGCCGAAAGGCTCGTCCGCTTCGAAGGGCAGCTCGAAGGCAGCGCAGGCCAGGTGGCCGGCGACTACGGCCAGGTTGTCCGGATCTACCAGCGCCTGCTCGACCGGTTGCCCCAGCAGGAACTCGGGGTGGCTCACCAGATACTGATCGAGCGGAAGCGCGCTGGCGATCAGTACCGCCGCCGAGAGCCCGCTGCGTCTGCCGGCTCTGCCGGCCTGCTGCAGTGTGCTGGCGATCGTGCCGGGGTAGCCGGCCATGATGCACGATTCGAGCTGGCCGATATCGACCCCCAGTTCGAGCGCATTGGTGGCCACCACTGCGCGGATCGTGCCTTCCCGCAGGCCCCGTTCAATTGCCCGCCGCTCTCCCGGCAGGTAGCCGCCCCGGTAGCCATGCACAGTCTGGGGGTCACCGCCGAAGGCCGCCACCGAGTCCCGCAGATAGCCCAGCACCACCTCCGTCGTCAGACGGGCCCGGGCGAAGATGATCGTCTGCACGTCCGCCTCGAGAAAGCGGGCGGCGATATCGCGGGCCGCAAGTGAGGCGCTGCGCCTTATGCCCAGCCGGGGATCGACCAGGGGCGGGTTGTAGAGGATGAAGTGCTTCTCTCCCTGTGGCGCGCCGTCGTCGTCCACGAGCGCAACAGGATCTTCTATCAACTGCTCGGCCAGCTGGCGCGGGTTGGCGATCGTGGCCGAGGCGCAGAGGAAGCGAGGGTCTGATCCGTAGAACCGGCATATGCGCCTGAGCCGCCGCAGCAGGTTGGCCACGTGGCCGCCGAAGACGCCGCGGTAAGTGTGGATCTCGTCCAGCACAACGTAGCGCAAGTGGGAGAAGAAGCGCGACCATCTGGTATGGTGAGGCAGGATCCCCGAGTGCAGCATGTCCGGGTTCGTCACCAGAAGTCGCGCCTCGCGCCGGATGGCAGGGCGGTGGGATGATGGAGTATCCCCATCATACGGGCGCACGCCGATCGGCGCATCGAGCGCTTTGGCCAGCTCCTTCAGCGCGCTGATCTGATCGTGAGCCAGGGCCTTGGTGGGGAAGAGGTATAGCGCCGTCGCCTCCAGATCACCGAGCAGGGCGCTGACGACCGGCAGGTTGTAGGCCAGCGTCTTGCCCGAGGCCGTCGACGTGGCGAGCACGACGTGCTGCCCCTCCAGCGCTGCCTGAATCGCCTGAGCCTGGTGAGCATACGGCCTTTCGATTCCGGTCTGGCGCACTGCGGAAAGGAGGTGTTGCTCCAGGCCGTCGGGCCAGGCAGCGGTGCGCGCCGGCCGAGCGGCAATCACCTCCCAGGCGCACACGTCGCGCATGAGCGCCGGGTCCTGCCGCATACCGTCGAGCACGTCGGAGAGCCGTATGGTCACTGCCGGATCGGATTATAGGCGGCGTGGCAGCGCGGCGCAAGCGCGGGCACGGGGCCACGATCAGACCGCCTGGGGTGGCGCGGCAAGCCCAAGGGTGCGAATCCTGTTGACAGCACTGTAGCCATATGCTACCATTCGCGCCATGGCCAGCGTCGGTGTTCCGTCCCAGGCCGGAGTGTTCGATAGACGCCTGATCGATGCTGTCCTGTTCGATCTGGACGGAACGCTGATGGACACGGACGACCAGGCGGTGGAGGCGCTGGGGCGGCGGCTGGAGCGGCTACGTTTGCGAGATCCCTACCGCGCTGCCCGGCACCTGGTGATGAGCCTGGAGAGCCCCGGCAACGCGCTGATGATGCTGCTGGACATGGTGGGCCTCGATCGACCCTTTTCCTCCGTCACCGATCGGCTCTACCGCTGGCGTGGCCTGAGACCGCGCGCCGAACTACGCATCATGGAGGGCGCGGCAGAGATGCTTGCCGCTCTGCAAGGGCGCTATGCGCTGGCGGTGGTGACCGCGCGTGGGCGTGCGGATGCCGAAGCTTTCCTCGGTCAGTACGGCCTGGCTGGCCACTTCGGCGCGCTGGTGACCCGGGAGAGCACCTGGCGACTGAAGCCGCACCCGGCACCGATCAGGCTCGCCGCCCGACAGCTCGGCGTGCCGGTGGAGCGCTGCGCGATGGTGGGGGATACGACGGTCGACGTCAAGGCCGCGCGAAAGGCAGGGGCATGGGCGGTGGCAGTCCTGTGCGGTTTCGGTGCCCGGGATGAGCTGGAGCGGGCCGGGGCCAACGTCGTCCTTCAGTATACGGCGGATATCGAAGTACTGCTGTGACCACTTTCCCAGGAAATGGGCCCCGGCGCTCGCCAACGCGCAGATCGCCCTTGAGCCCGGATGGCTAGAGATGCGCGAGGATCTGCGGAAGCGGCTGCGGGAGCTGGGGGTAGTGAGAGGCGTACGACAGCTCGGCGCGCCGGCGGTGGGCACGGGCCAGGCTGTCGAGGACCTGGTCCCCGGCCGCTTCCACACGACCTCCCGTGGCCAGTGCTACGTGGTGGAGGAGCAGTACTCGCTCGAACACCTGCACGGCCACCTGGCCCTCTCTTCGTTTCTGGAGATTGGAGAAGAGGGGATCGCCGCGGCGGCTCAGACTCAGGAGCTAGCCGGGGTCGACCCGGAGCGGTACTGTTTCCTGGATACGGAGACCACCGGTCTTTCCGGCGGGACAGGGACGATGGCCTTCGTCGTCGGGCTCGGCTGCTTCCACGGCCAGAGCTTTCTCCTGCGCCAGTACTTCCTGCGTGACCCGGGTGACGAGCCGGCGATGATCGAAGCGCTGGCGGACGAGCTCTCTCAGTTCGCCGTCTTCGTATCCTTCAACGGCCGCGCCTTCGACGTGCCGATCCTGGATACCAGGTTCGTGCTCGATCGGCGCCCACCCGTATCTGAGTACTTCCAGCAGCTTGACCTGCTGCATCTTGCCCGGCGGCTGTGGCGCTACAGGTTGGATTCCTGCGCCCTGGGAGTGCTCGAGCGGGAAGTGCTGGGCGTGGAGCGAGAGCAGGCCGATGTTCCCAGCGGGATGATCCCGCTCCTCTACCGGGACTACCTGCGCACCGGAGACGCCCGCGAGATGCGCCGGGTGATCTACCATAACGCTGTGGACATACTGAGCCTGGTGACACTGGCTGCTCTGCTGGGGCGCATTCTTTCCGATCCCTGGGCAGTGCCGGCCCTATCCGGCTCCGAGCTGTACGCTCTTGCTCGTTGGTACGAGCGGCTGGGTCAGCATGAAGATGCGGAGCGCGCCTATCGCTCCGCCCTCGAGGCCCGCCCGGAGGAGAACGGCCGCCGACAAGCTCGCCTTGCCGGCGGCCTTGCGCCCGAGGACGTCCGGGCCGGGGCGCTGCGAGGGCTGGCCTACCTGCTGAAACGGAGCGACCGCAGGGCTGAGGCGTACGGCTATTGGCAGCAGCTGGCGCTGGAAGCCGGGGCGGCCATCGATGACCGCCTGCTGGCGCACGTCGAGGTGGCCAAGCACCTGGAGTGGTACGAGGGTGACCCTGCTCTGGCCGCCCGGTGGACGCAGGCCGCGATCGAGCTTCTGGATGGCCAGGGCCTCGCCGAGCGGCGTGCGGAGACACTCACTCGACTGCGTCACCGGCTGGAGCGGCTCGAGCGAAAGCTGGATACCCTGGCTGGGGCAGGGCCAGCCGGGCCCGGGGCTGCCTCAGAGCCGGAAGAGGAGGGGGGCGATGCCGGAGCTACCTGATCTGGAGATCATCCGGGAGGTTCTGGATCCGCGCCTGGCCGGTGTGCAGATCGCCAGCGTCGAGCTAGTCCGTCCACTGGTGGTTCGGGATCTCACCGGCGTGGGTTTCGCCGAGGCGCTTGAGGGGCGGACAATGAGCGGCGTGAGCAGGCGGGGCAAGCTCCTGTTGATCCACCTGGACGAAGACCTCGTCCTGGCCGTCAACTGCAAGCTGGCGGGCCGGCTCCAGTATGCCCAGCCGGAGGAGCGGCGCCTGCCCAAGACGCACGTCGTACTCGGTCTTTCTGACGGCCGCGAGCTGCGCTACAGCGACCGGCGGACGATGGGGCAGATCTACCTCTCGACCGGGCTGGAAGAAATCCCCGGCTGGGCGGATATGGGGCCGGAGCCGTTCGAGCTGACCCTGCAGGAGTTCAAGGAGCGACTGAAGCCCTTCCGCGGCGAGATCAAGGGCGTGCTCACCCGGGGCCAGGTCGTGGCCGGGATAGGCAACGCCTATGGCGATGAGATCTGCTTCAGGGCCCGCGTTCACCCGTACCGGAAGCGGACCTCGCTGGCCGACGATGAGGTGGCCAGGCTGTACGGGGCGATGCTGTCCGTTCTCTCGCAGGCAGTCACGAACCTGCGCGAACGGGTGGGGACGGACATCCACGTCGAGGTGCGCGACTTCCTGGCCGTGCACGGACGGGGCGGCCAGCCTTGCCCGGCTTGCGGGACGACGATCTCCGAGATAAGCGCCCGGGGGCCGACCAACTTCTGCCGCTCTTGCCAGCCGGGCGGGTTGGTGCGGCTCTGATCCGGTAGTCGCCAGCGCTGCCTCAGTCTATCCCCTCGAAGACCTCGGGGTGGCTCGCCCGCAGGTCGTCCCGCACCTCTCCAAACACCCCCGGCGCCCGGGCGGCGACAAGCTGGAGCATGCGGACTGAGAGCTCGCGGATTTCCCACTGCGCCTGTCGGGATATGCGCAGCCTGAAGAGGTGCAGCAGCTCTCGGAAGTTCATCGTCACCACGATCCGGGTGGCGGCCGCGTTCGGCAGCACGAAGCGGGCATCTTCCTTGCGTATGCCTAGATCGCGAAGCGCCCGGTATGCCTTCTGAACCTGAACAGCGAAATCGTCCCAGATCCGCTTCGCCTCCGCATCGCTGCTGATGGCCGGAGGTAGCACCCACTCCGGGTCGGACATGTCCACGTACCTCTGGCTCTCCTGGCTGTAGCTGGCCAGCCTGTGCCGCACGAGCTGATGCGAGCAGGCCCGAGAGATGCCTGCAATCTCGAAGGTGGCGCTGGCGTGCTCGACGATCGACTCGTGGCCCTCGCGAACACGCGCCCGCAGGAACTTGGTCGGGTCTCCCCGAGCTTCGCTGCGGTAGCAGACCCTCCCCGCGCGCTCAAGCAGGGCCTCGGAAGAACCTTCCCCGTGGAGGTAGTTCGTGATCGCGATCAGCTCGACTTTCATCTTCCTCCAATCAGTCTATCTCTGTGCACCACTCCAACCACACGGCCGCGTTGACGCTAGGCTAGAGCAGCGGCAGCAGGGCCACGAAGCGGCTGCCGGGCATCTTCGCCTTGTCACGGCCGGGGCTTTCGGCCCAGATACGCCCGCCGTGGGCCTGCACGACGCCCCTGGCAACAGCCAGTCCCAGGCCCGGCCCACCGCCGCCGAAGTTCGTCGATCCCGACGAGTGGAGCGAGAGCTCGCCGGGGCTGTAGAACCTCTCGAATATGAGATCCAGATCCTCCGCTGCAATGCCCACCCCGTTGTCCGCCACAGCTACCTCGATGCACTGGCCCAGGCCGGCCTCCTCCCTGCAGCGGCCTGATACCGTGATGGTTCCTCCATCTGGCGTGTACTTGATGGCATTGGAGATCAGGTGACGAAACGCCTTGCGCAGAAGCTCTGGATCGCCCGGGTAGAGGGGCAGCTTCTCCAACCCTCTCATCCTGAGCTTCAGGTTTCTTTCCCTGAGTGCCTCTGTGAGTTCGGAGCGGATGCTTTTCAGGAGCGTCGCCAGGCTCAGAGGGCTGCGACTGACCTGGGGCCTAGTGTCGACGAGCCGTGAAACGTCCAGTATCGACTCCAGGAGCCGGTGCAGGCGCTGGGTGCCGGCTGCGACGCCCTCGACGAGCGGGTTCAGCTCCGTGTTGCTCTTCACTGCCGGGCTATCCATCATCATTTGAGCGTAGCCCAGCAGGGCGGCCACCGGCGTCCGCAACTCGTGGGCGGCGAGACGGATGAACCCGGACTTAGCCTGATCGAGCCGCTCCAGGCGCCGAAGCGCTTGTGTCAGCTCTGCGTTTGCCTTCTCCAGGTCGGTTATGAGCCGCTGGTCGGACTCGCGCAGTCGGCTAGTCAGCCGGCTCAGTATCCGCGTAGCCAGGGGAGGGCTGGACTGGAGGACGGCGGCGAAATCCGCTCGCCCTATTTCGAGCACCACAGCAGGCTCGATCGCCCGCACAGTGGCCGTCCTCGCTCCTCTCTCCAGGATGGCCATCTCACCGAACAGCTCGCCGGCGCCTGCGTAGTGTAGATGACACTCCGTGTTGTCGTCCAGCCGCTTGACTATGGCGACCAGGCCCTGCACGATGAGGAAGACGCTATCTCCGGGGTCTCCCTCCCGGCAGATGGGATCACCCGCGGCGAAGCGCCGCTCCACAGACGCTTCTGCGAGGCGACCGATGCTCTCCTCGCCCACTCCGGCCAGCATCCTGCGGAGGAGAGCTCTGGCGTCCGTCGACTGCGCGGCGGGTAGGGAATCACTCATTCCGGGAACCGTCGGGTGCGCTTGCGCCACTGCGCCGCCGGTCAAGACGGACGAATGCCACAGCGGCCACTAGCGCCACGGGAACGACGCTGCCCGGGCACCAGTCTGCCCATCCCTGGCCTGCCGAGGGCCCTTCGTCGCTGGCGTCGGAGGGCGATCCTCCTTCGTGTGCGCGATCTGCCATCTCATACACGGCTGCCAGCTGGTAGATGCCGTCGACGACCTCCTCCGGCATGGCGTAGCCGGCCGCATCTGCCCAGTCCCCCGGGGGCGAACCCGGGTCGTTTGCGGGCAGGTTCGTGCTGCCTTCCAGACCGGAGTCTACCTCGAGAACGTAGGCCGGGCTGGGGTTGATCTGCACCCAGCCGCCGTTCTCGTGCCAGCCCTCGAATGCCTGACGGATGTGCGGCTTGTCCGGCGCGGATTGGACGTGGTCCTCGACGCTGCAGAGTACCATTCCCTCCAAGTCTGGTATGCCGGCGAGGGCGCGGTGATAGAGGCGTACCGATTCGCGGATATCCCAATAGGCGTCGGCACGTTCTGGTGTGACGATGCCAGGCACCCACCCGCCGGGCAGGACCTGCCCGGCCACCAGGGCGTGCATCACCGGCCGGGAATAGACCACCAGCTCGCCGTCCGGGTAGGTATCCAGAGGGAAGTCCTCGTCCGGGCCGAGAGCGCCGTCGCCGTCGAGGTCGGGTGTCGGGCGGCCGCTGGCCGGGTCCTGCACCGTGCTGTACAGCCCGTCGCCGTTGCCGTCGTGGAAGAGCGGATAGAACTGCTGGCTGGGGTCGTAGGCCAGGTCTGAGTAGTCTACCGGGAACAGCAGAGGGCCGTAGCCGCCGTAGCGGGGATTGAAGAAGTCGCCCTGCTGCGCCGAAGGCTTCATCCACACCCGGCCGAAATCGCGGGTGGCGATCTGGCTCGAGACCGGGGTCTCCCATTGGATCAGGTAGCGCAGGCGGCCGGAGAGATCGCTTCCATGGAGAGCGGCGACGGCGACGATGATGTTGCCGCCGTTGGAGACACCTATCAGGCCGACGTTGTCGTGCAGCACGTCGACTCGCACGACCTCGTCTATAGTGCTGCCCTCGCTATCCTGGAGTTCGCCGGCGGCGTAGAGAACGATGTCGCGCAGGGCCTGGATGCTGCGCTCACCGCGATAGTCGTATTCTCCGTCCGAGCTGACTGCCGCATTGGGCACCGGGTCGCCTGGGAAGCCGAAAGTGACGATGATGACGTCATCGGCCTGGGGAGGCAATTCGTGCGCCAGTCCCTTGAGCTCGAACCCACCAGGAAGCCAGATGATCACCGGGGCGCCATCGGGGTAGCGCGCATAGCCAGCCTGCGGCGACTGCACCCGCACGGCAAGCGTGCCCGATTCGCTGCCGGTGCTGAGTGAAGGGAGATCGACATCGACGGTGCCCAGCGGCGGCTGCGCCGGAGGAGCAGGCAGCCCGCGGTACTGATCCCTGTAGGCGACCGCTCCCGGAGACCCATCCGACCCCTTCCGCGCGGCCTGGGCTGCATCCAAGTGCCCCGCGGCGGAGAACGAACAGAGGAGGCAGAGCGCGAGCGAGACGGCGAGACCTCTGCGGGTAGTCATCGGATCATCAACCACCAGTTGAGCCAGGCCGGAGGGCGAATGGCTCTGCCAGGCACCAGAGGATTATACGGCAAGAGAGAAAGGAGGGCAAAGGGAGAGGGCAGGGCGCGCCCGGCCGGGGCCGACTGGCTCGTGCCTACGAGGGCCAGGTTCCGCTGACTGCCGCCTCCACGCACTGCTCGGGCGAGCCGTAGCGCACCAACAGGCCCGCGTGGCCCGGCAGATAGACGGCTCCCTTGGCAGACGGCGTGGCCAAGGTTCGAAACCCCAGCTCCTCCATCGGAGCGACCACGGCGCACATGTCCGCCACCACTCTGGCGCCGCTTGCGGCGAGCGCATCGACCAGGCCATCTCTCTGAGCCTGATCGCGGACTCCGCGGGACGTGGTTATCCAGAGCGCGGACCTGACCCCGCGTCCGTCGAGCAGCCGGACCAGCTCAGCTATCTCCGTCAGGTCTGCGTGCGGGCAGCCGAACCAGACCAGGTCGATCTGGCCAGCCTCGGAGTTCAGGGCCCCGTAGGCGGGCGCCAGATCGTC
>CAZHAX010000017.1:0-62364 GCA_964530325.1 uncultured Anaerolineales bacterium
GCCAGATCACCGTAGGCGACGACGCGAAAGAATCCTCCACATTCTGGATTGCCGGGCGGAGCCGGCATCGGCTGGCCTGCTCGCAATGCCAGCAAGCGCTCGCGTTCTGTATCGCCCTGTTCCCAGTTGATCTTCCTCAGGAAAGTGATATCGTCCGCGACCACCTCGACGACCGTCTCGGTCTTCCCGCCGCTCATCCGCCGTCTGCGCGCCCGCAGATTGCCGCCTATCAGAAGCTCCGATCCGGGCCGCAGGTATGGGTACGAAAGCAGCGCGGCGTCGTCGTAGGCGACGACGCGGAGGAAGTCAGCCTGAGGTCGGCTCTCGTCTTCGCTGCGGCGCCCAGGCCGGTTGACCGCCAGGTAGAGCCGCAGGAAAGGCCTGTCGCTCCCTCCCACCTTGTCGAAGTATGGCGGCTGGACGACGTTCCCCTTGAGCACTGTCAATGCCAGCCCATTCCGCTGATTGACGCCCAGGTAGAAGCGGAGGAAGGGAAGATCGCTGCCCTCCACCAGGTCGAAGTACGGCTCCTGGCTCAGGTTCCCCTTGAGGATAACCGTATTGTGCAAGACTCCTCCTTAGAGAGCCGGTGATGCGCCGGCGGGAGGGTAGGGGTATGGCGTGTGGCGCACGGGATGAGGGTGGGCCAGGCTCTTGGCTCAATTGTTGTTTCGGGGAAGTGCGCTCCCCGCCCATTGGCCACTCGCATACTCCGCCCAGCGCGAGCGGCCGCCGCGCCTGCCCGGGAAAGGCTGGCGGCGACTTACACAATATACCACACATTTGCTTCACATGTCAACTGCGGTCCGAGCCTGCGGAGCAGGGTTCTGCCATCAGCCGTGGGGTTTAGCCCACGGCTGCGTGTGCTGAGGAATCGGCGCACGGGACGCGATGGTTCCGGGCTGTAGGGGCCACCTGCCGGCTCCCCCCTGCCGGGACGAGGCCTGTCTGCCTCCCCGCTCCCCTCCGGGAGGGGGGGAGGGGTTCGGTCCAACGGCGCTACCCCTCCCCTGGCCCCTCCCCTGCGAGGGGAGGGGAGCGCGGCATCGTGTCCCAGCCCAGGGCTGAACCCCTGGGCTCAAGGCTCAACCCCGCTTCGCGGGCTGGGATCCGGGGGCCGCGGCGCAGGCGGCAGAGAACGGACACAAGGCCCGTCCCAACCTGCCGGCGTCCGCCAGGGAGCGGCTAAGGCAACGGGCCCGAGGCTTCAGCCTCGGGCCCACAGAACAAAGCCCAGCGGGCTGGGGAAACGCCTGCAGGGGCGCTCTGCCCGATCAGCCCGCCTCTACCGCAGCGGAGTCTCTACTGCTCGGCCCCGCAGGCCGGGCACGTGCCCGCGCCCTTCGCCACCTCCGCCCTGCACTTCCTGCAGTAGACGAAGGGGCTTCTTCGCTTCAGGTAGACGTTGCCCGCCACCATCAGCGCGGCGATGGCCACCACCGTGTACCCAAACAGGTCGCCGTGGGCCGCGTAGAACGTCTCCCCCTGGGCGAACGACAGCCGCCCGAAGGCGATCTCCGGCGTGGAAATCCCGTTGACGATCCTGCCCCGGGGATCGACGATCACGCTCTGCTCGAAGTTCATCACGTGCACCACTGGAATGCCCTGCTCCGCAGCCCTGTAAACCGCGTTCGTGACGAACTGCCAGGGCATCAAGAAAAGCTCGCTCACCTCGCCGGTGATGATGACGACGAAGTCCGCGCCGTCACGTACCAGCTGGCTCGTGGGCAGCGGGAACCCTCCCTCCAGGCAGAACAGCATACCCATCCGGCCCAGGTCGGTTTCGTAGACAGGCGCCTGCGGCAGAAGCGCAGCCTTCAGGTCCATGTCGGGCGGCAAGAGATCGTCCGGCAGCGAGATGAAGTGGTACCGGGGCGGGAAGTCTTTGCTCGTGCCATCCGGGTAGATGAGCGGCCCGGCGCCGGCCAAGTAGAGGCCGTAGTCGGCGGCCAGATAGGAGTACTCGGCCGCGCGCGGCCCCAGGTCGCTGGGATTGTCCGGGTTCGGGCCGGTCAGCCCGTAGCGGGCGCCGAACCCCCAGGGCGCCCACAGGACCAGGTCCGGCTCGTATTCCTCGATCGCCTGCACCGTCAGCTCCGCGTACTGCTCGCCCAGGGCCTCCCCTTCCTCGGGAGGCGCCTGGATGATCACCACCCGCACGGTGCCGGGGATCTCCTCCGTTCTGCCCAGCGACAGGCCGGCTATGAGAACCAGGCAGACGAGCAGCACGGCGATCGCCGGCTTGGAGACCCGCCGCGCCTCTCTGTAGTGCACCACCCCATAGGCGATGGCGCAGTTGACCAGCACTATGAGGAAGGTCACGCCGTACATGCCGGTGAACGAGGCCAGCCGGAGCAGAGGCGCGTACTGCCACTGGGTCTTGGCGATGGAGAAGAAGCCCATCGCACCCAGGAATCGATAGACGATGGGGATGCTCAGCATCAGGAACTCTGTGGCCGTCCACAACACCGCCGGGATGATGATCTGGAACGCGCCGGGGAGGCTGCGCGAAAGATGGGCCACGTGCTCCGGCGGCGCCTCCTTGCTTCGCCAGCCCATCATCTCCGGGAACTCGCTCATGAAGCCGCTGAGGGCGATGGCCAGGACGCCGAGGGCGACGATGGGCCAGTACAGGGTGAGCACGGTGGGGTACCAGGAGGCAGGGGCGAACATGCCCAGGTAGTCGCCGACGATGAACGCAACCCAGGCGGCTATCGGGGCCAGGATGATGCCCCGGATGCGGTGCAGCGTGCGCGCTCTGTTCACGTCGCTCTCGTAGTAGAGCACGACCAGCCAGGGGACGAAGGCGACCCAGGCCAGGAACCCCAGGTTGAAGGGAGGGAAGCTCGCGAGAAGGAGCACGGCGGATAGCACGGCCAGAGCGCACGTCGTTCTCTTGCTGAGCATGATGCCACCTCCTCGATGGCCTCGTCGAGCGGGGGGACCTCGGCGGGGCTCTTGGTCGCCTCCAGTATAGCATACGCGCGCGGGAGGGTCAATGGGCAGGCATCGCAGCGTCGTTCCGCGGCAGCGATTCTCGACGCAGGCAACCTCCCCGTTGTAGATGAGGTTGGAAACCCTAAAGCTCCACGAGACCCTCAGGGCCTTCCCGGCCTGGTTTGACATCTCCCCCAGGTCGGTTGTATAATCCCGCCACTGTGGCCGCCGGGCGCAGTACCTCGCTTCGCGAATAAGGAGGAGCATCGTGCGAAGGGGCAAGTGGGCTGACCTGTGCCGTGCCGTCGACCGGGCCTGGCTGCGCTTTGCCGGCTTCTTCTCCGAACGCCACCGCCTGGCCGCCGACCTGGTGGCGGCCGTCGAGAGGGGCGAGGGGGCCACGCTGCTCACCTGGCACTGCGACGAGACGGGCCAGCCGGATCGGAGCTTGGACGAGGTGCTCGCCGAGGTGGACGACGCTGTCCGCCACGCGCCGTCGCCGCTGGGGGCCGACGAGTTCCTCCTCCGCGTCGCCGTCTACGCCTGCATCCCGACGGATGGGAAGCGCAGCCGCTCGGAGAAGCCGGCCAAGCAGCTGCTGGAGATGCATACCGAGATGCTGGATCGCTATTACGACTGGCTGCGGGGCGACGGCCTGGAGCAGCTCAGGCAGCGGCTCGAGAAGCGCGTCCCCTGCCCAGAGAAGCCGTTCGTCGCCGTCGCCGTGCTGCCCCTGGGCGGCGCGGTCGCCGCGCTCCTCCGCGATGGGCCCTGGCAGCCGGCCAGCCCATGGCTGCGGTGAATCCCAGGCCTCGGGCGGGCAGCCCCAGCCCGTCGCATACGAACGGGTTCTTGCCATAGTAGGAGGTTCCTTGATCAACCGCCCTGCAAGGATAGTCTCTCTGGTCGCGCTCTCGCTGCTGCTGCTGGCGGCGACGCTTGCGCTCTTCGCGTCCCTCGTCAGCGCAGCGCCCGCCGGCCCCCAGGCGCTGTGCACGGTCAAAGCCGGCGGTGGCGGCACCTACACGACGATCGCCGGCGCGCTGGCAGATTCCACCTGCAACCCGATCGAGATCTCGGCCGGAACGTACTACGAGAACGTGACCATCGACCGGGACGTGGTGATCAGCGGCGCCGGGGCCACCGGCACGATCGTCGACGGCAACGGCACGGTCACCAGCCAGCGGGTGATCTCGATCACACTGGACGAGCACGTCTCCATCTCCGATCTGACGATTCGGAACGGCCTGGCCATCACGCCGGCGCACGGTGGCGGGGGGATAATGTGCCAGGGCTATCTCACCCTGACGAACGTGATCCTCGCCAACAACACTGCCAGTGGTACAGAAGACAATGACATCGGCGGGGCGATCTCGCCCGGCGGCGTCGGCGACAGGAGGCTGGTGCTGGCCAGCTGCATACTGAGCCACAACACCGCACGGCGGGGAGGCGGCATCCTCTACAACGGGACGCTCGTCATCAGCAACACCCTGGTCTACAGCAACAGCGCGTTCTCGGGGGGCGGACTCACCAACTACGGGCCGGCCAGCCTGACAAACGTCACCTTCAGCGGCAACCATGCCTCCGGAGGCGGCGCCGCGATCAGGAATAGCGCGGGTCTATCGATGGTCAATTGCACCGTCGCCGACAACGCGGCGCCATATGCCCTGTCCGGGGGCGGAACGATCACTGCAGCTAATACGCTCCTGGCCCGAAACGGTCTGGGCAACTGCAGCGTGTCCCTGGTGTCTCTGGGCAACAACCTCGAGGACAGCGACGATTGTGGTCTGACCGACGCGTCCGATATCACCGAAACCGTGCCCCTGCTGGGCTCGCTCGCCGACAACGGCGGCTTCTCCTGGACCCACGCGCTGAGGGGTGGCAGCCGTGGCATCGACGAGGGCGGCGCTGCACTCTGCCCGCCTGCCGACCAGCGGGGCGAAGCCCGCCCGATCGACGGGGACGGCGACGGCCTGGCCGTCTGCGATATCGGCGCCTTCGAGTACTACCCGACCGTCTTCCTGCCCCTGGTGCTGCGCACCTACTAGCGAGAGGCACAAGCTACTCGGGATGGCCCTGCCGGCTCGCTGCTGAACCGGCAGGGCGGGCCTGCCGGGCGCCTCACAACCTCACTCCGGCCCGCTGCTCCGCTTGGCAGCCCGGCGGCGCTCGGCAACAGAAGGAGGGACCTGATGGAAACGAGAGTGAGAATGGTAAGGCCGCTGGCTGCGGTGGCCCTTGGCGCAGGGCTTGTGTTGGCCTGCCTCTGCCTGCTGAGCCCCGGTCCGGCGCAGGCTGCTGTCGCCGGCAACACGATTACCGTCGATACTACGGACGACGAGTACAACACCGGCAGCGGCTGCTCGCTGCGCGAGGCGATCCAGGCGGCCAATAGCGACACCGCCTTTGGCGGCTGCGCCGCCGGCAGCGGCGAGGATACGATCCTTCTACCTGCGGGCACCTACGTGCTGACGCGTACCGGGGCCGCCGACGAGAACAGCAACGTCACCGGCGACCTGGACGTCTCCCACCCGCTGACGATCACCGGGGCCGGCGCGGACGTGACGATCATCGACGCCGCCGGCATCGACAGGGTGCTCGACGTGCGGGTCAGCGTCGATAGCGTCGTCATCTCCGGTGTGGTGATCAGCGGCGGCGTGGTCACTGGGTATGGCGGCGGCATCCGGGACTACTACGCGGACTTGACCCTGGTCGATACCATCGTCCGCAACAACTCCTCCACCGGCTCCGGCGGAGGAGTGTACGTCTATGGTGCCACCGCCACGTCTAGCGGCGGGCAGATCTTCAGCAATACAGCCAGCACCGGGGGCGGCCTGTTCACCAGCCTGGGCATCGCCCTGCTCGATGGCGGGGAAATCTACGGCAACACCGCCCAAAACGGCGGCGGTGCGTGCTTCGGGAGTGGTGGTGCCACCGTGAGCGGCACTCAGATCTACCGCAACACGGCCAGCAACGGGGGCGGCGGATTCAACCTCTCTTTCGGTGACGTGACGCTGGTCGGCGTGCAGATCTACAGCAACACGGCTGCTTCCCTCGGCGGAGGCATCCTGTCTCAAAGCAACTTCGTCACCTTCAGCAGCGGCCGGGTCTTCAGCAATACAGCCTCAGATGGCGGCGGCGTCTTCATCTCCAACGCCGCCATGTTGAGTGCTGGGGAGATTGTGACCAACACCGCGACGACCAACAACGGCGGCGGAGTGGAGCTGTTCCCCGGGGCCGCCTTCACGCTCACGGCGGGTGGCCTGGTCGCCGGCAACACCTGCGCCGCGGATGGCGGCGGGCTGTACAACTATCAGGCCAGCGCCTGGATCGACGGCGGCTTGATACTGAGCAATATGGCGACCAACGGCGGCGGTCTCTTCATCTATCAGGGGAGTGCCTCAGTGGAAAAGGGGCAGATCATCAGCAATACAGCGACGAGCTTCGGAGGCGGCGTCTACGTCAACAACAGTACGCTCTCGCTGGTCAATACGACAGTGAGCAGCAATAGGGCGCTCGGCTCCACCGGCGGAGGGTTGTACCACGGCTCTGGCACCACCGTGTTGACCTTCACCACGATCGCAGGGAACAGCGCAGCGTCCACTGGTGGCGGCATCGCCCCGGGTCCTGGCCTCGTCGTGGCACACAACACCATCGTGGCATCCAACGGGCCGAGCAATTGTGGGGCTGCGATCACGTCGAACGACTACAACCTGGAGCACGGAAACAGCTGCGGCTTTGGCCAATCGCACGACCTGCCGGACACCAATCCCCAGCTGGCCCCCCTGGCCTGCAACAAGGGTACGCTTATCCACCGCCTGGCCAAGACCAGCCCCGCCATCGACGCCGGCCTATGCGTGTCCGGAATCACTGCCGACCAGCGGTGCCGCACGCGCCCGGCCATCGGCAAGGCCGGCGGCGGCCTGACCTGCGACATCGGCGCCTACGAGTACCAGCTCGTCGACGACCTGGGTCAGAAGGTGTACCTCCCGCTGGTGCTCCGCGACTACTAACGAGGGTCACACGCTGCTCCAGATGGCTCTGCTGGCTGGCCACAGCCGCCGGGAGGGCGTCTTGGCGGGTGGCTCGCAGACTCACGCCAGCTCGCTGCCCGGCTCGGCCGGCCTCGGCAATGCAAGGAGGGACCTGATGAAAGTGAGGTTCAGAATCGGAAGGCCGCTGGCTGCTGTGGCCCTGGCCGTGGGGCTGGCCCTGGCCTGCCTCTGCCTGCTGGACCGCGGCCCGGCGCACGCTGCCACCGCCGGGACCATCTACGTCGACACCACCGCGGATGAATGGTACACCGGCTCGGGCTGCTCGCTGCGCGAGGCGATCAGAGCGGCGAACATCGACGCCGCCGTGAGCGGCTGCAGCGCCGGCAGCGGTGCGGACACGATCTTACTCCCTGCCGGCGTCTACACGCTGACGATCGCCGGTTCCGGCGAGGACGCCTGCGCCAGCGGCGACCTGGACGTCACTGAGTCGCTGACCATCAGCGGCGCGGGCGCGGGGCAGACGATCGTCGACGCGGCCGGCATCGACCGGGTCCTCGATCTGCGCATGATGACAGGGACGGTGGTCGTATCGGGGGTGACAATCATGGGCGGCGATGTGTCAGACGATGGCGGCGGCATCGCCAACTTGCACGCCGACCCTGCCTTGGTCAACACCGTCGTCACCAGCAACACCTGCACCGGCTCGGGTGGAGGGTTCTACGTCTACGAGGGGAGCGCTACACTGAGCGGCTCCCAGGTCTTCAGCAACAGCGCCTCCAGTGGCGCTGGCCTCTTCGCCAGCTATGGCGGCGTCACGCTCTCCGGCGTGCGGGTCTACAGCAACACCGCGTCCGTCAATGGAGGCGGCGCCCAGTTCGGTCACGGCGGCGCCACGCTGATTGACGTGCAGATGTACGCCAACACAGCCGCCAATATCGGCGGCGGGCTGCTGCTCGGTTGGGGCGCTGTGACGCTCAGCGGTGTACAGATCTACAGCAACACGGCCACCGGCTCGGGCGGCGGCATGCTAGTCACTTCCGGGGGCAGCATCGTTCTGAGCAGCGGTCGGGTCTTCAGCAACAGCGCTGACTTCGGAGGCGGCGTCTACCTTCTCGGTGGCTCCATGTTGAGCCGGGGCGAGATAGTCAGAAACACCGCCACCAGCGGCGGCGGTGGGGTATGTGTCGCGAGCGGGTCCGCCTTGACCGTGACGGCGAGCGGCGTCGTCGCCGGCAACAACGGCGGCAGCGGCGGCGGTGTCGAGGTTGTGTCGGGGACCCTAACGCTGAGCGGCGGGCAGATCATCAGCAACAGCGCCGGAATCGGCGGCGGGCTGCACCTCATCGAGGGCAGTGCCTGGTCGAGCGGCGGGCAGATCATCAGTAACACCGCCGGCGATGGCGGCGGGCTGTGCAACTCTGGGGGCACGCTTACGCTCGTCAACACGACCGTCAGCGGCAACCGGGCCACCTCAGGCGTGGGTGGCGGACTGTATAACTCCTCTGGCACCACCGTGATAACCTTCACCACCATCGCCGGGAACAGCAGTACGGGCGGAGGCGGCGGCATCCAGAGCACCAGTGGAACCGCGGTGGTGCACAATACCATCGTTGCCTACAACACCTCGGCCAACTGCGCCGGCACGATCACGTCGAACGACTACAACCTGGAGCACGGCAACAGCTGCGGTTTCGGCCGGTCCCACGACATCGTTAACACTAATCCCCAGCTGGCCCCCCTGGCCTGCAACAAGGGTACGCTTATCCACCGCCTGGCCAAGACCAGCCCCGCCATCGACGCCGGCCTGTGCGTGGCCGGAATCACAACCGATCAGAGGGGCGTGATCCGCTTCGCCCCCTGCGATATCGGCTCCTACGAGTACACCTCGCAGGTCTATCTGCCGCTGGTGGTGAGGGGTTATTAGCAGGCCGAGCCTTCTGCGAATGGATGCCAGGCACCTGTTGAAGGTCGGTCTCAAGGCGGCCGCGTCGCTCCTGGGGGGCGGACTCTGCTACGCCGTCTGGCTGGCCGCCTTCCTGCTCGTCGAGCCGCTCGAAAGCGCTGCGCTCGATACTGCGCTCTGGATTCTGGCCCCGATCGTCGCCGCGGCCGGCTTCGCCGCCGGGCTTCTCGTCTACGCCCGCCTGGCCGGCGAGCGGCGCGAGCCGTTCCTGCGGGCGATGGCCTGGCCGCTCGCCGGCTGCGTGGCCGGGGCGCTGGTGGCCTACTGGATCGGTCCCATGCTCATCGTGTTCACCATGCTGTGGGCCGGGGCTCTGAGCGTGGCGCTCAGAGAGGTCAACGCGCCGCCAGGAGGGGGCCAGCGGCAGCGGCGGCGATAGCCGCAACCCGAGCCGACGGCTCCTCGTATCTATACCAATCGGCCCTCGGGCCGAAATAGGGCCCTCTGGCTCATACGAGGAGGATGATCAGATGATTGCCACAACCACACCGACAGTAGAAGGACGCTCGATCGCCGAGTACCTGGGTGTCGTCGCCGGCGAGGCCATCCTGGGCACCCACTTCGGGCGGGATATCGCGGCCAGCTTCTCCAACTTCTTCGGTGGCCGCTCCGGCGCCTACGAAGAAGAGGTGCAGACCGCCCGCCGCATCGCCACGGAGGAGATGGTGGGCATTGCCGGCCGCCTCGGGGCGGACGCCGTCGTCGGCGTCGACATCGACTACGAGGTCATCCGGGACGGCATGATGATGGTCGCCGTCAGCGGCACGGCGGTCAAGCTCGGCTAGGCCGGCCCGCGTGCTGCGGCCTCAACGCCGGCGAGGAGGCAGGCATCTGGAGACATTGAGGAGGTCGGAAGTGCCTCCAGTCGTTTGGACACTCGCCGCCTTCGCCATGCGGTCGTTCGCCGGGTCCTTCCTGACTCCGGCGGTCCTGATGACGCTGGGGGCGGCGCTGTTCGCCTACATCGCCCTGGGCCAACCCGGGTCGGCATATCTGGCCGCTGTCCTGCGCACGTTCCTGCCGGAGGCGAGTGCCGACCTGGAGATAGGTACGGACGAGCTGATGCTGGCCTACTCCATGCTGTCGCTCGTCGTCGGCCTCATCTCCGCGGGGATATCGACGCTCGCCAGGCGACTTCTCGGACCCGGGGCGCCGAGCGCTCGCTCGGGATTGAGCGCGGTGGTTGTAGGCTTGCTCAAGAGCGGGTTCTTCTTCATCTCGATCGTGTTCACCGCCGCGCTGCTGCTCATCCCTTCGATCAGGATCGCCGACGGCAGCAGCCCTCTCTTCTTCTACCTCTTCTTCCTCGTGGTATACTTGATCTCGATGGTCTGCTACGGTCTCTACTACGGGATCAGCTATGCGGCGGACTACCTGCCGGGCCAGCGCCGGTCGCCCGTCGTTCAGGCTTCCCGGTGACTGCAGCGCCGTCCGATCCGCGCGCCCCAAAGGGAGGATCCGGACCTGACAGTCGACAGCTTCAAGTTCCTGCCCCGCATCATCACCGCCTTCTACCGGGCGGCGGAAGCGGAGCCTGAGTTGCCCATCCCCTGGACCGGGCTCGACCTGCCCCTGTCCTCCTGCAAGTTCGGGCTGGTCGCATCCGGCGGGCTCTACGACTGCGGAATCGATCCGCCGTTCGACGTCGGCCGGGAGCGGCGCGAGCCGACCTGGGGCGATCCCAGCTATCGCGTCCTCCATTCCGGCATCAGGCAGGCGGACGTTGCCGTCAGCCACCTGCACTACAATCCGGCCGACGTGTTGGCCGACTTCGACGTCCTGCTGCCCATACAGCGCTTCCAGGAGCTGGCCGCCGACGGGCGAATCGGCGGCCTGGCGGAGAGCGCCTATTCCTTCATGGGCTACCAGGGCTACCCCCCGGACACGACGGCCTGGCGGGAGACGTACGCCCCGCAAGTGGCGGAGGCGCTCCTGGCCGAGGGAGCACGCTGCGTGCTGCTGACGCCGACCTGACCGGACTGTAGTCAAACCGTGCCCGTGTTGGCGCGGAGTCTGGAGGCGGCGGGGCTCTCCACCGTAATGGTCACCAACAGCCCCTTCTGGGCGGAAAGGATCGGTCTCCCCCGCGCGCTCGCCGTCGAGTTTCCCTTCGGCAATGCGCTGGGTGCACCCGGCGACGCCGCTCAGAAGCGGCGGGTGATCGAGCAGGCGCTGGGCATGCTGGAGGAGGCCCAAGAGCCGGGCACGATCCTGCATTCCCGGGAGACCTGGCCGGAGCCCCAGAAGGAGGCGATCAAGCGGTGGCAGCCGGCCGATCCCCCGCCGGTGATGGACTTCCTGCGGCCTCAGGTGTTGGAGATGATGCGCCGGCGGCGAAGGGCGTGACCCCGACGGGCGGGTGAGAATGGTTCTGGACGGCGGGCAGGACGCCTATTCCGCATCGGCCGAGCGGTACGATACGGTTATCGAGCCCTTCGCCCGACGCATGCGGATCGCCGGCCTGCGCATGCTCTCGCCGCGCCCGTCCTCGAGCGTGCTCGACGTGGGCTGCGGCACCGGCGCGCAGCTGGCCCTGTACAGAGAGGCGGGCTGCCGCGTCTATGGAGTCGATGCCTCGGCGTCGATGCTCGCCGTCGCCCGGGCCAAGCTGGGGCCAACGGCGGGTCTGTACCTGGGCGACGGGTCCAGCCTGCCCTTTCCGAACGGCCTCTTCGACGTCGTCACGGCGACGCTGGTACTGCACGAGACGATGCCGCGCAAGCGCTCGGCGATCGTTCGCGAGGCAGCGCGGGTCGCCAGAGTGGACGGCCGGCTACTCCTGACCGACTATCACGTCGGCCGCCCCCGCCGGCCTACGGGCTGGCTGGCCCACCTGGTGGCCAGGCTGGTGGAGGCGTCGGTCGGCGGCGAGCACTACGCCAACTACCGTGACTTCGTGGCCGGCGGAGGCCTGCGCCCCCTGATTGCCGAGGCTGGCCTGGTGATCGAGCAGCAGCGGAGCGCTTTCCTGGAGGCCTTTGTGATCTACCTGCTGGCCCGCCGATAGGGCTGCGGCGGCCTGAGCACGCCGCGCTGGAGCCAGGTGAGTGGAGAGGAGGGAGCACGGCGTGGGCAGCCGTGCTCCCTGTTGCCTGGCCCGGGCGCGGGCCGTCCGACGCGGGCCCTTACTCGTCGTCCTCGGATGGCGTTTCCGGCAGGGGGCCGGAGCCGCGCCCGTCGCCCTGAGGTTGAAGCCTGACGTCGCGCACCCTCACCTCGCTGAAGTACTTCGTCTCTCCATTCTGCTCGTAGGAGCGGGTGCGCATCTCGCCCTCCACGAACACGCGCGTTCCCTTGGTCAGGTAGGGGCTCAGGCTCTCTGCCTGCTTGCCCCACAGGCCGCAGTTGAAGCCCTCAACGTGTTCGTTCTCGCCGAAGCCGGTGGTGGTCACCACGCGGAAGGTGGCCTTGGGCGTCTGCTTCTCCCCCAGCGTCGCCACCTCGGCGTCCTTGGCCAGGTTGCCGATGACCAACACCCTGTTCAATCCGTTGCCCATGAGTATCAACCTCCTTGTCCCTTCGTTTTCCGGCAAGACAGCACCGGTTGGGGCACAATGCCCCCTGGCGCCCTGCGGCGCCGAGCTCCGGCGGCCTGAGGACAGGCCGGCACAGCTCGATTCCGCCGGAGGCCGGTACGGCCGTGGAGGGTGGGCAGCACGCGCCCCCCCGGGGGGAGGGGGGCGCGTGGCCTTCTGCTATTCCTACCAAGCCTGCTGCCGGGTGAGGATGATGAACTGCCTAGGTGAGCATGCGGAAGAGCGCGGTGGCCAGCAGGAGGCCGATCGCCACCAGCCCCAGGATGATCCAGCGGTTGCCGCTGAGATCAGCCGTCGTCCTTCTCTGGAGCAGCTTGGCGGCGACGATGGCCGTCGCGATCGCGCCTGCCGCGGGCAGGCATACCTTGCTGGCGAGCAGCTGGCCGGCCTCTACGGTGAACTCGTAGGGGCTGACCAGCAGACCCACCGTTACCAGCGCGGCGAGCGCCGCGAGCATCGAGACGAGCAGACCGAGTGACAGGTTCTTAGCCATTGCAGCCTCCTCCTAACCCTCCACGGGTTCCCAGGCCTCTCCGGTTGGAGCGTCCAACGGAGTGCCGGGCGTGGGGCGTCAGTCTTACCTTCCCCCCAAGATGGTGAGACTGTTGCCCATGCCGAATGACACCGCCAACGAGTGGTAGGATCTCGCCGACGAAGACCTCGCTGCCCGCCGAAGCGTGCAGCGAAGATCTCGCGGCGAGGGCGCTCCGCGGATGGGCGGACTGGACTCGATGGGGTGGGGCGCCCGGTATGAGTGGGAT
Organism: uncultured Anaerolineales bacterium; assembly: GCA_964530325.1. Classification (GTDB taxonomy): domain Bacteria; phylum Chloroflexota; class Anaerolineae; order B4-G1; family B4-G1; genus CAZHAX01. The sequence goes on from CAZHAX010000017.1 coordinate 13,193, forward strand.
GATTGCGCCGGGGGCGGGCGTTGTCGCACCCGCCCCCGCTGATACGCTCGAGGCTGAATGCCGCGGCTTGATCTTTCTGTTCTGTATGGGCGCGTTTCTCCGTCCGTCGGGCTTGTCGGCCCGCAGCGCCTGCTCTCACCGGCGAGCCCTCCGGGCGGGTCCTGGCCGGCCGGAACTGCCGGCCGCCAGGCTGGTCCGCCCAGTGCAACTCACTGCCGGTTACCATCGGCACCACGAGCCGCCCTCGCCTCACCCCTCTGCGGAGTGGGGACCGAGGCCGGCGGCGGAGTGCGCAGTTTGTTAACGTGCCGGACAAGACTGCCAGAGCGAGTCTGTGACAAACAAAAAGGCCGGACCACCCCCGTGGGTATGGTCCGGCCTAGGTAGGTGCGACTCTGATATCAACCGGCCTGCGTAAGCGGCTGCCCTGGCCTCAGTGCCCGGTCAGGCCTGGCCTGGGGCGACCCTCTCGCTTGCCCCCCTGGGGCCGCGAGCGCCGCGCGTCGATGCGGCTGGCCGCTTCACCGGCGCTGCTGTCTATCTGTCGTTCTTAGCCCGCCCTCCGTTATCAGTCAGCGTGACGATCCGCTCGGCGACCAGCCAGGTTGTGCCGCGATGCGTCGTCAGCTCCTCCGCCAGCGAGGGATCGACTTGCGGCTTGTCCCCCTCGGCGTTGTCTAGGAACTCGGCCAGCGAGTAGTCGAACTCGCGGCTCTCCAGCCAGCCGTGTACCTGGACCCGCTGGCCGGCCTGGAACTCCACCGGCAGCGTCGTCAGGGCCGCGGGCACTCGCACGGTGATGTAATCCGGCTCGTCCCGCTCGGCCGGATTCATTCGCTCCGCCATCTTCCGCGGGCGGATGGGGTCGCGGTAGATGGCGAAGCGGAAGTAGGTGTCGCCGCTGTGCTGCCAGATCTTCTTGGTCACGAACCCCTCAGCGTGCACCTCGTTGAGCATCTGCTCGACCTCCTGCTGCTCCTCGGCACTGGTCTTCTGGCCCTGGACAAGCAAAGCCGGAACGACCCGGCTGGGGCTGTTCCGGCCAACGAAACGTATGTACTTTCTTCTGCCAACGAGTGCGGCTCTGACTCAAGAAAAGTGTATCATACCGGACAATCGTTGTCAAGGGGGTGTTGCCCGTTGTCCAGGAGATACTATACACCTCATGCGTTCCGGCTGCTCTGAGTATGTTGAGCGTGTGGTAGAGCTGATGAGGGCCGGCGGCGAGCAGGCCGCGGCGCCTCACCAGTCGACGAAACCGGCGCCGCTTGCTTCAAGTTGGAGCTGCATCTGCTCAATCGCCTCCTGCGCCGACGAGTCCCCGGTCACGATTTCGCCCAGCGTCCGGTAGTAGACAAGGTTGAGGCCGTCCGGAACGTGGGCTCAGGGATGGCCTGCTCCATCGACGCCCGAGCCACCGCGGCCACGTCGCTGCCCGCCTGCTGCTCGTACTCGGGCGACTCGGCCAATGACCTGCGGGCCGGTATGCCAACGGGCGGGAGCTGCTGGCTCAGGTAGGACACGAACTCCCAGCAGGCCTCCGGGTCGTTCGTCTTCTCCGAGACGAAGAAGGAGGCGCTGCTGACCCAGGTAACCGGCTGGGTGGTGCCCGGAATCGAAACCACGCCCCAGCCGCCATAGTGCCAATCGGGCGACCAAGAGCGGCTGCCAGCCAGCCAGCCGACCCACATGCCGACCCGGCCCTCTCTGATGCCGCGGCTCTCGCAACTGTGGCTGAACATCACTGACTGGCTGGAGAAGGCTTCTTCCTCTTCGTCGCAGCCAAAGACGGCGACCGCCTCTGACGGCGTCGGCGCCACGTCGTAGACGTGGAACAGATCCGCGTACCACTGCAGGGCCTTGAGATTGAGGGCGTCGCCAAATGCTGGTGCCTGGCTGCCTTCGTCCAGCGCCGGACTGTGCCGATAGAGGAATGGCAATCGGTCCAAGGGATCGGCGCTGGCGTACCCGAAAACGCCTGCTTCCGGATCGCGGAGGGCCCCGGCCGCGTCCAGGAAGTCGGCCCAGGTCCAGCCGATCTGGGGATAGTCGACGCCGCACTCGTCGAACAGATCCTGGTTGTAGTAGACCACCAGCACGTCGACGCCAACTGGCACTGCGGTCAGCGTAAGGCCCCTCGTGTAGTCGGTGAGTAGGCCCGGGTAGAAGTCTGAGGGAGAGAACGACTGATCCCGCCGGGCGAAGTGGGTCAGGTCCAGCGGTGACCACGGGTCGAGCCTCGCCGCCTCTTCTTCCTCCGAGAGGCCCGTCACGTCCAGCAATACGGGTGTCGGGATGACGTCTGCCTGGAAGGGCAGTGTAGTGAGCTCGACGCGGATGTCAGCGCGGCCGGCGTTGAAGCCGTCCGCGGCAACCTGGTGCCGGCCGTAGGTGGATGGATCGCCGAACGCCGTGGTGTACAGGTAGATCGTGACCGGCTGGGTAGGCGTGCTCGGCTCTGCGCACGCGGCAGGTGCTAGCGTGACAAGAGCGAGCGCCGCGACCCGGCTGAGACGTCGAACCCGCTATGCACGTGGAACGATCGCCGGTGGCCATTTGCCGCTCCTTGGCGGTAGACGCGCGCCAATCGCCTCGCGCTGGTGGTCGACGCGCCCCGCCGAAGAAGACCGCCCCGAGCACCAAGATACCACGACTGGGTTCACGTGGCAATCGGGCTCTTCGGGCCGAAGCCTGGCACCCGCCTGCGAACCGCGGACTTGGGGTACGATCTCTTTGGTCAGATGCGTGGACTGCGTTCCCGGTGGCGGATTCCGGTCAGGTGAAGGATGGCAATCGCCAGCGTCATCAGCGCCAAGCCCCCAAGCCAATAGCTTGGGCCCCTGTCTGCCTGCTCGGCACATGCGAGGCCGCCCATTGCCGCAGGAGTGCCAAGCGCCGACGTAGCTGTGTCTCCCGCAACTGCTGCGGGGCTGGCGGTAGGTGTGCGGATCGGCGTGGCGGTCGGTCCAGCAGTCGGTGTTGGCGCCTCGTAGGACTGCATTCGGTGCAGGTACCCATCAATCCACAGCAGTCGTTCGTCGTCAGGGGCCAGGAGCATGGCTTCGTCCAATAGCTCCAGCACGCGCCCCGGCACGGGGTCGATGGGGCTCCACAGCGACTGCATCAACTGGAGATAGCCCACGTATGCCTCAACGTCCTGCGGAGCCAACCGCAGTGCGCGCTCGTACGATTGCCTGGCAAGCTCTGCGAATCGACCCTCATGGCTGGTTGGCGGAAGGCCGGGCTTGCCAATCTGCAGTGCATCAGCAGCTGCTCGGGCCAGGCGCAGGTGGGCCTGCGCCGAATCGGGAGCCTCGGCCACCCCCCGCTGCGCGGCAGTGATCTCGTTCCATACGGGCACAGCCAATACCGTCAAGCAGATGTTGTCGTCTTCGGTTGGCTCGAGATTGGTATAACTCCACACTACTTCGGTGCCGGAAACAAAGTACGTCTCCGGGTTGGGTCGACAGGTGCCGCGGCCCGATTCGCCGAACACGACGTTCGCTTCGTTCACCTCGTAGGGGAGGCGGATCTTCACGGTGGCCCCTCCGATGGGGCCGTGCCAGCCGGAACCGGTATCCAGCACGTATTCGAACTGACCGTAGGGCCTATAGCCAAATGGCTGCACATCGTAGGCCACACCGAGGAGCACGTCCTGGCCTGGGGGGAACTCGACCGGCCACGTGGCCCAGGAGACGATCTGCCCCCATCTGTAGTGCGTCTCCGCCCGGTCTGTGGCTACGGGGGTTCCGTTCACCCACGCACTGAACTCTTCGATGGGGATGCCATACGTGGGATAGCCCGAGGGGACGTTCAGAGGGAACCACACGTCAAACGATTCCGGTTCTGCGCCCCGGTTCCGCATCACGAAGGTCGCCTGCACGTGGCCGACCATGTGTGCCGCGGCCAGGCCCTGCATCTGTTCCCCCGCCTCCGCGAGCCCCTCGATGACTATCAGCACGTCCTCGGACACCATTTCCACATTGGTCATCGACTCGCTGGTCTCAACCGACGCCCCCTGCGCATACCACGGAGGGGCGGAGTCGGCCTCCACGTGCCGATGTACCTTGAGGATCAGCATAGCCACAGCAAGTAGGGTTAACCCAGCTCGCGCCAATCTGCGTGGCATGTTTCAGTCGTCCTTCAAGTACCGGGCGGGCTCTCCTCCTCCCCGCCGAGTCGACTCGTGCACCATCCATGGCACTCGACGGGGCCTGCCCGCGCTTGACGCCCGCGCTACGCTTCTCCACCGGGAAGGCGACTGGCCCTCCTCCGCGCTTCATTCGCGCCCCCGGTCGTTCGGGTTGCCGACGAGGTGGCCCAGCAGGCTGCTCTGGATAGGGCGGGCAGCCCTGGCGGACTCAGCCTGTCAGTCTAAGGTGGCGCTAACTACCACGTGCTCGCGCTATCGGCGAAGTCCGCGGCCGTCCTGGCTCATACGGGACTCGTGTTCTGCAGCCTGGCGCCCCGGCGGCGGCGCAAACCGACCGGCAAGAGTGACCCGGTTCACGCGCTTCCCGGCAGGGCCGATTCCTTGTCCGGCACGAGTCCCCAGCAGCGTGCTGGTGGCCAGTGCGTCAGATCAGCAGCTGGATCGTCACATGGATCCGGTCCTGCGACTCCTCGCCATCGCTGTCCCTGACGATGAGCGTGATGGTGTGAGTAGTCGAGCCGCTCACGGCGTGAAGCCGAACGGTGATCGTCGTCAATCCGGGACCTGAACCCAGGAGCCCCTCCACATCTGAGTACCATTCCACGGTCACGTCGCTGCCGTCCTCCGGATCCCAGGCCTCGGCCTCGAACGATACGGTGGCGTAGTACCCTTCGTCGTCCTGCACTACGGGCGTGTAGCTCGTACCATCCTGCGGGCTGGTGATCTCGGCGGTGGGAGCCTGGTTGCCGGCACACTGCTCGTCGCTCTGGGGCAGTATCGTGAGATAGATCGAGACCTCGCCTGGCAGCCCTTGCGGGTCTGTGGCCCTCAGCGTGACGGTGTGACTGCCGATCCTCAGCCGGTCGGTTGTATAGGAGCGGCCCCAACCGAATTGCCCGTCCAGGCTGGAGATCCACAGGAACGCGCTGTCGTCCAGTCCACCGGTGAAGATCTCGTTCGGGTCTGTCGCGTCACCGCGGAAGATGATGCCGTCACTGTCGCAGAAGCGCTGGGTGCTGCTGGGCTGGCTGATCACCACCACCGGCGGAGAGTTGCCGATCTCGATGGTGATCTCCTGGAACGTCTCCTCTGAGAAGTCGCTCTCCAGGCCGGAGACGGCCAGCCTGATGCTGCGCTCGCCTGCGGCCAAGTCGTTCGCGCTGGCGCTGAGTGGCTTGGTGTGGACGCCCTCCTCGCTCGTCCTGCGGATGGTCACGGTCTCCTCCCAGAAGGTGCCCACGCCGCTGGCGATCCACTGCACCCGGCAGCGCACGTCTTCGCCGGGCTCAGAGATGATGGTGATCTGACCGACGAAGCTGACCGGCTGGCCCACCTCGTGCGCCGATCCATCGGCGGGCGAGGTGATCTGCGCGTGGATCGAGGGCGGGGCGGCTGCCAGAACGGCGTCGAAGGCGTTGACCCGGTTGGTGCCGTAGTAGTCCTGTGCCGTCTCCTGCATCAACGTCCATACTTCGTCGGCGCTCAGCGCCGGATTGGCCGCCCAGATCAGAGCGGCCACTCCTGCGGCGAATGGGGAGGACATGCTCGTGCCCCCGGTGCAGTGGGCCTCGTTGGCTGTGTTGTCCGGACTAGGCCCCACGAAGACCCAGTAGGGAGCGTAGATATCGACGTTGCCGGAGCCGTAGTTCGACCCCGAGTCCCTATACTCCTGGTCGGTGGCCAGGCCGCCAACGCAGATCACGCCCACGCACTCGCAAGGTATGTGCCAGGTATCCTCCCAGCATCTGATCGGGTCACAGTGCCTGTAGTCGACGTTCTGACCGTCGTTTCCCGCTGCAGAGAAGAGCAGCACGCCTCGATCGTGCAGGGCCCGCGTGGTGGCCTCCAGGGGATCCCAGGCCAGTCCTAGGAACGAGGGCATCGACCAGCTGTAGCTCATGTTGATGATTCTGGCGCCGTGGTCGTAGGCAGCCCACAGACCATTCGTCGTATGCCAGCTGTCGTAATAGGTGAAGACGAGCACCGGCTCGGCCACCGGCCCGGCCACGCCGGCGGCGCCGTGGTAGTTGTCCGCCAGCGCCATGGCGGTGCTGGCCACTTCGGTGCCGTGCCACGGGCAGGGGTTGCCGCCGGTACAGGTGCCCAGATTGGAGTGCCCGATCGGATCGAAGACGCCGGGTACGACGGAGATGGCCGTCGGGGCGCGGAAGTCCTCGTCGACCCAGAAGCCCATGTCCAGGATGGCGATCTTGACCCGGCTGTCGAGAAGGCCTGCGGCCTCGAGCACCGACCAGGCCTCGGTCACCCCGATATCCTGGACCGTGCCGGTGGCGAAGTAGGCCCAGTCGTAGGCGTTGCGGCTGTAGGCTGGGCAAGGGCTGGCGCCGGGCCCCACCGGGGCCTCCAGGGCGGAGTCCGGGATGGGATTGCCCGAACCAACCCAGTTGACGCTGAGAGAGTGGCCCAGGCGGGTTTCGGAGAGAACGAGCGCGAGGAGCCCCGCTCCCGCGTCGCTGGAGAAACGGAAGGTGCCGCCCGGGATGTAGCCACCCTCGGACGCAGCCAGCCCTTCAGCTTCTTCCGATAGGCTGTCGTGGCTCAGGCGGGCTCTGTCCGCGCGGATGAGGTAGATTGGCCGTAGGCCGGCTCCTCCATGTTCGGCGGGGTCGAGCTCGTACAGGAGCTCGCCGCCCACTCGGTCAACCAGATCCTGGACCGCCGTGGGATCGTCGCTCTCGATCAGCACCTCGTCCTCTACGAAGCTGGTGACGTCGCCGTCAGGGTCGGCCAGCGCGGCCAGCGGACGGCTGCCGTCGCCATCGAAGCCGGGCAGGCTGCCCTGGACCGGCTGCACTTGGGGGTCGATCACGTAGACGAAGGGGGCGGAAGCTTCCGCCGCTTGCCCGCCGTCCGCGTCAGTCCCCAGCAGGTCGTCCAGTGTCCCCGAGAGCACCAGCCACAGCGCGAGTGCGACCAGGCACAACAGGACAGCCGCTCCTGCTATCATACCTGCTGCTGCCACCTTCTTGTTGGACATCGTCCGCCTCCTCTCGATGGGCGGGCCAGCAGGGGTGCACGATGAGCCGGCGTCAGCGGACGGAGCGTTAGCCGCGCCCGTCGCTGTCACGACCGGCATCGGCAGGCGCGCCGGCTGCCGTGAGCAGCACCTCGTGCCCGCGTTTCTTAGCTGGGGTGTGCCTGGCTGCCGGTGGTAGCAACCACGGGGACGTCAGGGAGAGCGCGGCGGAAAGGGGAGAGCGAACTGCTGAAGAGGGGCCGCCCAGCTCAGGGACCAGCTCTCCTTGGCGAGCGCGTTCGTCGCCAGTCTGTTCCCTCCTTGGTCAGACTGCTGTCTGATCCACTCACATTGTAGTCAAGTCACGATGGGCTGTCAAGGCCTGCTGGCAAAGGAGGGTCCGGCGGACTCACGAGACGCCCGCCGCTCTTGTCGCTAACCGCGGCCCGGCACCAGATCTCTGGACAGCGTCCCGGCCCACGGGCCGTCGGGCGTTGACGTCCAGGGAGGACCGACTCACTGCCTGCTCTGCAGGCGTCCGTCGTCCGGGCCGTGGAGGCGAATGATGGGATGGGCTCCCAGCCTGCCCAACGCTGTGCCGGCTGGCTAATGCCATGATGCCTCTGTGCTTTCTGTGGTGAACCCCTCTCCAAGATCCAGCATCGAGCTCCGGTTGACATAGCCCCTCTCAGCCGCTATAATAAGTGTAGGTCTGACACGAGGGGGATCCCTATGGCACTGGCAGACTACCCGCACCCTTCCGTAACCGTCGACGTGATCGTCTTCAGGCTGTTCGAGGCCGATCTGCAGGTGCTCCTGATCAGGCGCGGGCACGATCCGTTCGCTGGCATGTGGGCCGTCCCGGGCGGCTTCGTCGACATCGACGAGTCGCTCGACGGCGCTGCCAAGCGAGAGCTGGAGGAGGAGACCGGCCTGCGGGACGTCTACCTGGAGCAGCTCTACACCTTCGGCGACGTGGATCGGGACCCCCGCGGCCGTGTGATCACCATCGCCTACTTCGCCCTCGTCCCGGCCGCCGAGCAGCAGCCGCACGCCGGCGACGACGCCACAGAAGCCGGCTGGTGGTCAGTATACGACCTGCCCCCTCTGGCCTTCGACCATGCCGAGATCCTGGACTACGCCCTGCAGCGACTGCGCTACAAACTCGAGTACACCGCGGTCGGCTTCGAGCTGCTGCCCGCGTCCTTCACGCTGACCGAGCTGCAGACAGCCTACGAGATCATCCTCGGCGAGGAACTGGACAAGCGCAACTTCCGGCGCAAGGTGAAGGCTGCGGACGTGATCGAGGAGACCGGCGACTTCCAGACAGGCGAGGGGCGGCCGGCCAGGCTCTACCGCTTCCGCGAAGACGCCGTAGCAGAGACCAAAGCGCGGCGTCTCTTCCCGTAGCTGTAGAGCCAAGCTTCCCCTTGACAGACGGCGCGGAACGGGGTATACTTAGTGTACAGCCTACACTAAGTATGAAGGGCGCCTTGCCTTGGGACCGCCGGACCGGGCCCAGAGGGCGCCGGGGGAGGTGCGATGTCGACTGCGGATAGGATCGCGGCCTGGCTGGCGGACTATGCGGACTCTGCCGGTGCCAGGGGCTTCGTCTTTGGGCTCAGCGGGGGGGTCGATTCAGCCGTCGTCGCCGCGCTGGCGGCCCGGGCAGCGGGAGCTGAGAATACACTCGGGGCGCTGATGCCCTGTCACTCGACCTCCGACGACGAACGCCTCGGCAAGCTTGTTGCAGACACCTTCGCCATCCCGACGGTCCGTATCGATCTGACGCCCACGTTCAACGCCCTGCTGCAGTCGCTCCCCAAGTCCGGCCATCCGCTGGCCGGGGCGAACGTCAAGCCCCGGCTGCGCATGACCGTCCTCTACTACCTGGCCCAGTCCAACTCCTACCTGGTTCTCGGCTCCGGCAACAAGTCTGAGCTCGCTGTCGGCTACTTCACCAAGTTTGGCGACGGGGCCTGTGACCTCCTCCCGCTGGGCGGACTCTACAAGACGCAGGTCTGGCAGCTGGCCGCCGAGCTCGGCGTGCCCCAGGAGGTCATCGACCGCCCTCCGTCCGCTGGACTGTGGCAGGGTCAGACCGACGAAGCTGAGCTGGGGATCACCTACCGCGAGCTCGATCGTGTCCTGGCGGCTGCCGGGGCAGGCGATACGTCGGAGATAGACGCCGATCTTCTGGACAGGGTCCAGGAGATGATAGCCCGCTCTGAGCACAAGCGGGCTCCAGCGCCGGTCTTCCACGCGGAGTAGGAAAGTGACCGCTGAGGAGATCCTTCGTGCGGCTGAGCCGCTGATCGAGCTGGCCTTTGCCGAGGATATCGCCGCTGGCGACGCCACCTCGCAGGCGGTGCTGCCGGAGGACCTCGCTGTCCGGGGCTGCATCGTGGCCAAGGAGGACGGCGTCGTGGCCGGACTGGCGATCGCCGGCGCGGTCTTTGCCCGTGTGGGGCCGCGTCTCTCCTTCGAGCAGGTCGTCGCCGACGGCACGGTCGTCGCTCCGGGCGACGTCGTCGCCACCGTAGAGGGCCCGGCTCGAGGCATGCTCGCCGCCGAACGGACGGCGCTCAACTTCCTGCAGCGTCTCTCCGGCATCGCCACGCTGACTCGAGCATTTGTCGACGCCGTGGCAGGCACAGAGGCCGTGATACTCGATACCCGGAAGACGCACCCGGGCTACCGTGTTCTGGAGAAGTACGCCGTGCGCATGGGCGGCGGCCAGAACCATCGCCTCAGCCTGAGCGACATGCTGCTGGTGAAGGACAATCACATCGAGGCCGCCGGTTCGATCACCACGGCGGTGAAACGGGCCCGGGGCGAGTTCCCCGATCTGCCTATCGAGGTCGAAGTCACTGACATAGATCAGCTGCGCCAAGCGCTGGCGCTGAAGCCGGATCGGATCATGCTCGATAACTTCGACCCGGGCGCCATGCGAGACGCCGTGCGCATCACCGCCGGGACGGTGCCCCTCGAGGCATCCGGCGGGGTCACGCTGGAAACGGTGCGGGCGATCGCCGAGACAGGGGTCGATTTCATCTCCGTCGGCGCGCTGACCCACTCGGCGCCGGCTCTCGACCTGAGCCTCGAGGTTGCCCCGCCAGGAGGAGAGCCATGAGCGAGTCCCATGTGCGGGAGCTGAAGAGGCAGCTGGGTGACTCCCTCGTCATCCTGGGCCACCACTACCAGCGGGACGAGGTGATCCAGTTCGCCGACCTGCGTGGTGATTCGCTCAAGCTGGCCCAGGACGCCGCCAAGTGCCGCGACGCCCGCTACATAGTCTTCTGCGGCGTCCACTTCATGGCGGAGACTGCGGCGATCCTGGCCCAGCCGGGGCAGGAGGTGCTGCTGCCCGACCTTAAGGCCGGCTGCCCTCTGGCGGATATGGCCAGGCGGGAGGATGTGGAGAGGGCCTGGCAGGAGATCGGCGTCGTGGTGGATGTCGACGGCGAGGTTACCCCGGTGACCTACGTCAACTCCGCGGCGACGCTTAAGGCCTTCTGCGGCGAGCGCAGCGGATCCGTATGTACGTCCTCTAATGCAGCACCTGTGCTCGACTGGGCGTTGGCTCAGAGGCCGCGGGTCCTGTTCTTCCCCGACCAGCACCTGGGGCGCAATACGGCGAAGAGCATGGGCATCCCGCTCGATGAGATGGTGGAGTGGAACCCGAGAAAGCTGCTCGGCGGGAACGACGAGGAGGCGCTGACGCGGGCGAAGATCATTCTGTGGCGCGGGTGGTGCAACGTGCATCAGCGCTTCCTGCCCGAGGACGTGACAGCCTGGCGGGAACGGGAGCCGGGGATACGCGTCATCGTGCATCCGGAGTGCAAGATGGAGGTCGTCGATCTGGCCGACGAGGCGGGTTCGACCTCCTACATCATCCGCCGCGTCGAGGAGGCGGAGCCGGGCACGAAATGGGCCATCGGCACCGAGGCGAACCTCGTCCATCGGCTGCGCGATGAGCATCCCGATCAGTTCGTCGCCTCGCTGTCCGGGCAGCCGAGCTACTGCCGCACGATGAACCTGATTACGCTTGAGAAGCTGGAACGAATCCTGGAGGGCCTGGTTCGGGACGAGCTGCTCAATCGGATAACCGTGGGGCCGGACGTGGCGCGAGCGGCCCGGGTGGCGCTCGAGCGAATGCTGGAGGTGAGCGGATGAGCCCGGTGCGGACGGACGTGCTCGTCATCGGCTGCGGGATCGCCGGAGCGACAGCGGCGTTCCAGCTGGCCCAGGACCAGGAGCGCCAGATCACCGTCGTTACCCGTGCCCAGCGTCCGGAGGACTCGAACACCTATCACGCGCAGGGCGGCATCGTCACGCTGGGGCCCGATGACAGCGCAGCCCTGCTCGTTGAGGATATCCTCGCCGCCGGAGCCGGCTTGAGCTTGCCGTCCGCGGCGAAGATCCTGGCCGAGGAGGGGCCCGGCCTGGTGCAGGAGCTGCTCGTCGACCGGGCCGGCGTTGCCTTCGATCGGACGGACGAGGGCGAGCTGTGCTACGGTCGGGAGGCGGCCCATTCGCGCGATAGGATCCTCCACGTGGGAGACGCCACCGGCAAGGCGATCGCCGACGCTCTGCTGGCCCTCCTCGATCGATTGCCTAACGTTGAGATCGTCTCCGGGGCCACGGCGGTCGACCTGATCACCTTCCCGCACCACGCCGTCGACCAGCTCACCGTCTACCAGCCGATCACCTGCCACGGCGCCTACGTCTTCGATCAATCGCACCGCGAGGTGCATCGCTATCTGGCCGGGGTGGTTATTCTGGCCACCGGCGGCCTCGGTCGCATCTTCAGGCATACCACCAACCCGCCGGGCGCGCGTGGGGATGGTCTGGCCATGGCCTATCGCGCGGGGGCTCGGGTGATCAACGCCGAGTACGTCCAGTTCCATCCCACCACGCTGGCCGCCCCAGGAGGGGAGGGCTTTCTCATCTCTGAAGCCGTGCGCGGCGAGGGCGGGAAGCTGCTCACGCCCGATGGCCGCTACTTCATGGCGGACTACGCCCCGGAGTGGGGAGATCTGGCGCCCCGCGACGTCGTGGCCCGGGCGATTCATCATGAGATGGTGGAGAACGGGTACGAGCACGTGCTGCTTGATATCACCTCGCTCTCCGCCGAGCGGCTCGAGGAGCGCTTCCCCACCATCTATGCCCGTTGTCTCTCGCTGGGGATCGACATGGCGCGCCAGCCGATACCGGTCGTACCCGCCGCCCACTATTTCTGCGGTGGCGTGTGGACGGACGAGTGGGGCAGGACGAGGATCCGCGATCTCTACGCCGTCGGCGAAGTCGCCTGCACCGGCCTGCACGGCGCCAACCGCCTGGCCTCGACCTCCTTGCTGGAAGGACTGGTGTGGGGCGACCGAGCAGCTCGAGATATTCGCAGCCGTAAGGAGTACCCGGTGCCCAGACCTGAGGAGGTGCCCCACTGGGAGGAGGAAGGGCTGGAGGAGGAGGCTGACCCGGCGCTCATCTGGCGCGACATGCGGACGATCCAACACACTATGTGGCACTACGTGGGCCTGGCCCGATCGGGGCGGCGGCTGGCGCGGGCGCTGCGTGACCTCAGCCACCTGAGGCAGGATGTCGAGGACTTCTACCGGGTGACTCGGCTGAACGACGCGCTGATCGGCCTGCGCCACAGCGTGCAGGCGGCGCTGATCGTCGCCGCCGCGGCGCAGCACAATCGGCAGAGCCGCGGCTGCCACTACCGGGACGACACGAAGGGGACCGCGCCGATCTGAGGAGCCGCAATCGACCAGGGCCAACGGCGGGGTTGATTATGAAGAAGGCTCTCACCATCGCCGGCTCCGATTCGGGTGGCGGAGCGGGCATTCAAGCGGACCTGAAAGCGTTCGCGGCCCGCGGCGTCTACGGCACCAGTGCCCTGACGGCGATCACGGCGCAGAATACCGTCGGCGTGTGGGGTGTCTACGAGCTGCCCGCCGACTTCGTCGGCGAGCAGATAGACGCCGTCATGGGCGATATCGGCGCCGACGCCTGGAAGACCGGGATGCTGGCGAACGCGGAGATCGTGTGCCTCGTCGCCGAGCGGGCCCGGCGCTACTCTGTTGGCCTGCTGGTCGTCGATCCGGTGATGGTGGCCAAGAGCGGCGATCCGCTGCTGCGAGAGGATGCCCGCCAGGCACTGGTCGAGCAGCTGATCGGGCTGGCCACGGTCGTCACGCCCAACGTCCATGAGGCGGAGGCGCTGACAGGTACGAAGATTGCCGGCCTGCACGAGGCGAAGGCTGCCGCGGCGGCGATCCAGGCTATGGGGGCGGCGAATGTAGTCGTCAAGGGCGGCCATTTGGAGCAGCCCGGCCGGGCCGTCGACGTTCTCTACGACGGCAAGACCTTCACCGCCTTCAGCGCTCCACGGATCGAGACGAAGAACACGCACGGCACGGGCTGCACCTTCGCTTCTGCCATCGCCGCCGAGCTGGCGAAAGGGCTGGCGGTGCCTGAGGCAGTGAGGGTGGCGAAGATCTACCTGACCGCCGCGCTGCGCGACGGCGCTCGGCGGGAGATCGGCGCCGGGCACGGTCCGCCCAGCCACTTCCTGGGCCGGGAGCTGGAGCTGCCCGCCGACGGGGCCGGCGTGGAGGTCTTCGAGGCCTAGCGGACCGCCTCCCGGACAGCATGCCGGGAGCGTGCAACCCTGCACAGCCTTCTGCGTATCATACCAAATGGGCCCTCATGGCCCCAACTATTCGCCGCGCTTCGACCAGACCTGTTCGGGCCCATTTGACCGCGGCGTACGTATTGGATTCTGTGGCCCTTTGCAGGTTCAGGAGGAGAGATGAGTACTCAGCAGTTCGTGTTTCCGGTCAGGTCGTCTTCGTCGGGCCGTACGGTGGGCAGCGTGCAGGGCGTGCTGCGCACGCTGATCTTCCTTGTCGTTTCCGTCATTCTTGGGCTGGCGACGCTCGTTGTCTGGCTGCTGGTCAGGCAGGTCTCCCCGTCTATCGCCTCCGGCCTATTGATGCTGGGATGGGGCGCGTCACTGATCGTGGGGGTTGCCATTTCCAGGTGCCTCTACGTCATCCCTGAGTTCGAGCGCGTCGTCATCCTCAAGCTGGGCAAGTTCGTCGGCGTACGCGGGCCGGGGATGTTCTGGGTGATTCCCTACCCGCCCTTCTACCAGTCGGTGGCCATGAAGCTCGATACCCGCGTCCAGACGCGGGTCATCACCGCTGCCCAGACGCTGACGGCGGACAACGTGCCGGTGGGCTGCGAGGCGGTCCTGTTCTGGCGTGTGGAGGACTCGAAGCAGGCCGCGCTCGAGGTGGCGAACTACGCCGAGGCCGTCTTCCAGGCGGCCAACAGCGCGCTCAAGGATACGATCGGTGGCCTGGAGCTGACTGACCTGCTGGGCGAGCGGGAGAAGGTCTCCAAACAGCTAAAGCACATTATCGACACGGCGGCGGCCTCGTTCGGCGTCGACGTCTCCTCGGTGGAGATCACCGATGTGCACGTGCCGAGCGACCTGATCCAGGAGCTGAGTGTGCTGGCTCAATCGCGCCGGGCGGCGAGCGCCAAGATCGCCGAGGCGGAGGCGGAGAAGCAGATCGCTCAGAAGCTGCAGGAGGCGTCCGAGCTGATGGGCTCGCAGGCGCTGGAGATGTACCGCCTCAACGTGCTGGAGCGCATCGGCCGCGAGGAGGGCAGCCAGATCGTCGTCTACGGCCTGAGCGGGTCGGACCAGAAGATGGAGAACATGCTCACGGCCACGGCGGCCGGCTCGCTGGCCCGCTCGAGGCCGGACGCCAGTGCCAAGAACGCAGCCAGCGACAAAACCGGTACGGCAGAATAACCTGCCCACGAGCACAGGAGTTCACAGTGCCCCCCTGCGACAAGCTCCAGGGGGGCTTTTCTCTCTCTGCAGAGCCACGGCCAGCGGGACGTTTGTGTACACCCTTCCCCGGCGCTATAATCGTGCCGGCGACGAGCTCACGCGGAGGGTTGACTATGGAGATTGCGCCGGAGGTACGGGAGAAGCTGCTGGGATTCCAGCGCAGCGAGATCACCGAGTTCAACATCTACTCCAAGCTGGCCCGGTCGATCAAGTGCGAGGAGAACCGCAAGGTCTTGCTGCAGATCGCCGCGGACGAGCTGCGCCACTACGGGGTCTGGCGGCAGTACACCGGCGTGGACGTCAGGCCGAGCCGGTGGCAGGTGTTCAAGTACGTCCTGATCTCCAGGCTTCTGGGCTTCACCTTCGGGGTCAAGCTGATGGAACGGGGCGAGGAGGACGCGCAGGAGAGCTATGGCGCACTGGCGCACATCATCGCCGACGCGGACGCGATCGCCAAGGACGAGGGCGACCACGAGGACGAGCTGCTGGCCCTGCTCGACGAGCAGTTGCTGCGCTACACCGGGTCGATCGTGCTGGGGCTGAACGACGCCCTCGTCGAGCTGACGGGCGCGCTGGCAGGGCTCACGCTGGCACTGGGCGATAGGCAGCTGATAGCGCTGACGGGCTCGGTCACCGGCATTGCGGCGGCGCTGTCGATGGCGGCGTCGGAGTACCTATCAACCAAATCGGAGGAATCGCACCAGGACCCGGTGCGGGCTGCCCTCTATACCGGCGTGGCCTACATCATTGCCGTGGCGCTTCTGATCACTCCCTATCTCGTCCTGGATAACCTGTACCTGTGCCTGGCTAGCTCGCTCGGCCTGGCCGTGGCCATCATCGCCGCTTTCAACTACTACATCTCTGTAGCCCGCGACCTGCCCTTCCGCCGCCGCTTTCTGGAGATGGCCGGACTGAGCCTGGGCGTCGCGGCGCTGAGCTTCGGGATTGGCTACCTGCTGCGGTCGGCGCTGGGCGTGGACGTGTGAGGAGGTCGTGAGGCCGATACTGGCCGGCCACCCGCGAGTCGGCTGCCCCGCGCTGCTTGGTTCTAGAGCGGCTGACATAGTGGTCATCTCAGGGCCGGAACCAGGGCCAAGCGTCAGGCGACCGGAGGAATGCCCGATCTATGGGAGTGAACTCGAGGATTGAGAAGCGCTGCGCTAAGGTGAGCCTGAGCTGCCAGACGAGCGACTTCGACTACTGGCAACGCCAACCGTATCAGGTTCGCTTGGCCGCGCTGGAGGAAGTGCGGCGGGAGTATCACCAGTGGCGATACGATGCTGAACCAAGACTTCAGAGAGTTCATACAGTCGTTGAACGATAGCCAGGTCCGGTACCTGGTTGTGGGCGGCTACGCAGTGGCGCTGCATGGCTACCCGCGCTATACCAAGGACCTGGACGTGTGGGTCGAGCGGAGCCCAGACAACGCGGCGAGGGTGGTCGAGGCGTTGGAGAAGCTTGGGTTTGGGTCATTGCGTCTACAGTCCTCGGACTTCATGGAGCCGGATCAGATCATCCAGCTGGGGTATGCGCCTGTGCGCGTAGACCTGATGACTACGCTGCCTGGGGTGGAGTTTGATAGGTGCTATGCCTCTCGGGTAGAGGTTGAGGTCGACGGAGTGGTGGTCAACTTCATTGATCTCGATGGTCTGAAGAAGAGCAAGAGGGCCTCGGGGCGATTGCAGGACCTGGCCGATCTGGAGAAGCTTGGCTAAGGGGCAGCGGCGTGAGGCCGCCGCAAGCGCTGTTTGCTGACGTCACGCGATCCACTGGATCCGACGTGAATGCGTGCCGCTGGCCCAGGAGCCTCAGGTGTCCGGAGGGATACCACGATGACCGAACACGAGCGAACGAGGTCTCGGGACGCTGGTTGCTCCGCCTGACGGGAGGGGATGGGGGACGACGGTGCCGGCGCACTGTCGCCGATCCTGTGAGTGGGATAGGACGATGAACTGCACTGAAGGAATGGGGGCCGAATATCCGAAGACACTGTACGCAGGCGACTACGCGTTCGCGAGGAGTGGGGACGGCAGTATCGCCCGAATCACGCTCAGCCAGCTCGATCGGCTGGGCCAGGTGCTCTTGGGTTTCGTGCTGCTGACTGCCATTGGTCTGGCCCTTGCTCTATCGTTGGCGGGGGCGATGGAAGTCGGCGAGGCGGTCCTGGCCATTGCTCTCGCCGGCTTGATCTGCGGCTTTCCGATAGCGCATGCTCTGCTGCTCAGGAGAGCAGGCACGATGGAGTTCAATGCCGCCGCCGCGGTGCTGAAGATGGAGCAGGGCGTGCCGAGAAGGGAGATCCCCTTTGGCCATATCTCCAGGGTCGTGGCCAGCTACCGGCGAGTCGGCAAGGGATGGTCACGATTCGGGCGGATCGGGCGGTTCGCCATCACACTTGTGCTCGACGGCGGGAAGGCATTCCGTGTTGCCACGCTGAGCGGGCCGAAGGCGTGGAAGGAGGGGCAAGCCCTTGCTCTTGCTTCCATGATCGCCGAACTGACGGGAGCGCCACTGGAGACCGACATCGCCTCCAGGTAGGCGCGTATCGTGCGGTAGCCGTAGCCCGCGCCGGCAACCTACATGACGATCGCCGGGCTGCTTAGGCACTGAGAGTCGATAGCGAGAGGCTAGTGGAAGAACGAAAGCGCATTAGTGATAGGGACGCAGCAGGCGTAGCACCGCTAACCCTCAGCAGGCGGACCATGGCGGGAGTAGTAGCGGTAGCTGTGGTATTGTGGATCAGTGCGGTCCTACTGTGGGTGCAGGCAGGTTTTGACAGATGGGTACTGGCCAGCCTCACCGCCCTTCGTATGAACGAGCTTGTTGCTGGCCTGGCCCACACGGCCAGCCACTACGGCATGCCGGTCATTGTACTCGTCTATCTGGTCTATTTGTTGTTTGCGTTCAAGCTCCCGCGGCTGCGGGATGCCTACCGGATCTACTTACTAGTCATCTTGATTTTCGGTGTTGCCGGCCCCGCCGGGGACTTCCTGAAGGAGGCCCTGGACCGCCCCCGGCCCTCTGTAGAATACGCCGGAGAGATCGAGGCCCTGCCGACAGCCGGGACGCCGGCCCTTCCGTCCGGGCATGCGACCAAGAGCGTGGCCCTGGCCCTACCCTTCCTGCTGTTCGTCGCGGCCGACGATAGATGGCATAAGTGGGTGAAGACCCTTCTGGCGGCTTCTGCCCTGAGCGTCTGCTGCTCCAGAGTGTTGCTCGGTGCGCACTACGTGAGTGATGTGCTGGCCGGTATCGGCATGGCGTTGATCTGTGTGCCGTTGGTGACGCTGTTGACCAACAAGATGCTGGCGAGGATGAACAACCGGATCCTCGATCGTGCCGTCGTCGTCTGGGCTGCGATCCTCGTCGGACTGATGCTGTTCCTGGTTGCGAGCTGAGGAGCTATTCGGAGCGCGGTTGAGCCTGCTCCGCGTCTCCGCTGCCGTGGCCCGCGGGAAGCCGGGGCGCGGGCGCGGTGGGCGCCGCGACTCGACAGGATTGTAGGATGCGCGCGCTAGTCATTTGCGACGATCACTGGCACCCGGCCAGCCTGGTCCGCGAGGGCCTGGCGGGGATCAACGACGGCGAGTTCGTCTTCGACTGGGTCGAGGACGCTGCCGATTGGTCGCCCGAGCGCATGACGGCCTGTCCTCTGGTCATTCTAGCCAGGTCGAACCGCTCTGCGGCCGAGGAGACCGGCTGGATGACGGACGGCGTGCAGGCTGCCTTTGCCGACTACGTGCGCAGCGGCAATGGGCTGCTGGCCATCCACTCGGGCACGGCCGATTATGAGAATGCCCTGGTGCTCCGCAGCATCTTGGGCGGAGTGTTCTCCCATCATCCGGAGCAGTGCCCGGTCACCGTCGAGCCGCACCCGGGGCATCCGCTTGCGGCGGGGAGCCACCCGTTCACCGTCCAGGACGAGCACTACTTCATGGAGATGGACGACCAAAGTGTGGATCTGTTCGTTACGACAAGATCTGAGCACGGCGAGCAGCCGGGTGGCTGGACCAGGACCGAGGGCGCCGGCCGCGTGGCCGTGCTGACGCCCGGCCACAACGTGGAGGTCTGGCGACAGCCCTCGTTCCAGGCCTTGCTGCGCAACGCCCTCCGCTGGTGTGGTGGGACGCTCTAGGTAGAAAAGGGACCTACGATGGAGAGAACTGCCTTCGTCACAGGAGCTGACCGCGGCCTGGGCTTCGCCCTGTGCGCCGGGTTGCTCGATAAGGGCTGGCTGGTCTTCGCCGGGCAGTATATGCCGGACTGGCCCGACCTGGCTGCCCTGGCCGGCCAGTACCCGGAGAAGCTCCACCTGGTTCCGCTCGATGTCGCATCGGCGGAGTCCGCCGCAGCCGCCGCGCAGGCCGTGCAGGTGATCTCCGATCACCTCGATCTCCTGATCAACAACGCCGGCGTCAACTCGCCCACCGTCAGGGCTCCGATCGGCGAGCCGCAGGACTACGGCGAGATGCTCCGCCTGTTCGACGTCAACGCCCTGGGCCCGCTGCGGGTCGTGGAGGCCTTCCTGCTGCTAACCGGGCGAGGCAAGCTCAAGCGGCTCTGCTTCGTCTCTTCCGAGGCGGGCAGCGTTGCCCGGTCGGAGCGCACTGCCTGGTACGGCTACTGTATGTCGAAGGCGGCGCTGAATATGGCGGTCAAGAATCTGTTCAATGAGCTGCGGCCGCAGGGATATACCTTCCGTCTCTATCACCCGGGCTGGATTCGATCGTACATGGGCGGACAGAAGGACCTGGAGGCTGACCTGGAGCCGGAACAGGCGGCCGGGATGGCCATTGCCTTCTTCCTGGGGGACTTGGCGAACGAGGACCGGCTGGCGATGATCGACTACGAGGGGCAGGAGTGGCCCTGGTAGGGCTGTGGCTTCTGCATCCGGCTGGTATGGGCAGTGGCAAGAGGCTGAGCTGAGCGGGAGCAAGGGAGTGCGCGTCCCGGCTTGACGGACACAGGAGTGCGGATCCATGCAGGAAGAAGAGGCTATCAGGGCAGCACTCGCACTGGCCGATAGGTGCAAGATCGCCATGCTGGGCACCAACGGCGACGACGGCTATCCGAACATCAAGGCCATGATCAAGATGGAGAACGAAGGGCTGAACACGGTCTGGTTCAGCACCAACACGTGCTCGAGGCGGCTCGCCCAGGTGCTCCGCGAGCCCAAGTCCTGCGTCTACTTCGTCGACTTCGACAAATGGATGGGCCTGATGCTCGTAGGCGAGGTCGAGGCGCTGCAAGACGCGCAGTCCAGGGAGCGCCTGTGGCGCGAGGGATACGAGAAGTACTATCCATCAGGCGTGACCGACCCCGACTATACGGTCCTCCGCTTCACGGCCAGGCGGGGCAACTACTATCACGGCCTGTCGAACGTGACCTTCGAGCTATGAGCGAGGTAGATCTCAGCGCCCGGTACAGCGGCCCAGGGGACTGCGGCAGCAGGCAGCGAGCATGACAGCCTTTCGAGCAATCCCCTTCCTGAGCGTGGCCCTCGTTCTGGCAGCCTGCGACGGGCCGGTGCCGGCTGAGCAGAATCCAACACCGCCGCCCGGCTCGAGCACCGCGCCCGCTCCGGTGGAGATCCGCTGGTTCATCGGGCTGGGAACCGGTACGAACCCGGAGCAGTACTACGCGGAGGTCGACGCGGTCGAGGCCTTCAATGCCTCCCAGGAAGGGATCGAGATCGTCATCGATGAGCCCGGCGCGAGCCTGGCCATCGACGTCCTGGCGACCATGATCGCCGAAGGGAACCCGCCGGACATCTTAGGCCCGGTGGGCCACCGGGTGGCGAGCGTATACTCCAGCCAATGGATGGACATCGAGCCGCTCTTGTCCGATTATGACCTGAGCGCCTACAACCCAGCCGTCTTCGAAGCCTGGCGGGTGCCGGGCAGAGGGATCGTCGGCTTTCCTGCGGGCGTCTATCCGTCGGCGATCTTCTACAATCGCGATCTCTTCGACGCGGCGGGCGTGCCCTATCCGCCGCACGGGTATGACCAGCCATATGCCGACGGAGAGGAGTGGACCGTCGACAAGATGCAGGAAGTGGCAATGCTGCTGACGTTGGACGCGACGGGGCGCAATGCGTACGACCCGGCCTTCGATGCGGAAGACATCGTCCAATACGGGTACGTTCCGCTGTGGGCGCTGGCGTCCGACGTCGCCTCGCTCTTCGGGCCAGGATCGTTCGTCGACGGCGAAGGGAACGGGGCGCTGCCGGAACAATGGGCCCAGGCGTTCCGCTGGTACTACGATGGGATATGGGCGAGTCACTTCGTGCCCGGAGGCCTGTGGGTTGACGGCGAGCCTGCCGGCAACCCATTCGACGAAGGTAACGTGGCCATGGCCCACTCCCATTCCTGGTACACCTGCTGCGTGGGAGACGTTGTGAATTGGGACCTGGCCGCCGTGCCGGCGTATGATGGTCAGGTGACCGCCAAGCTGCACGCGGACATGATCGGCCTGTTCAGGAGCACCGAGCGCGCTGAGGAAGCGATGGAGGCGCTGTACTACCTGGCCACGCAGCCCAAGCTTATCGACGCCTGGCACGGTATGCCGCCGCCGACCAGCTTGCAGGCAGGCTTCTTCGCTGAGCTGGACGAGCGGTTCCCTCAGGGGGTCGACTGGCAGGTGTTTGTCGATGGGCTCGACTATCCCGACGTGCCCAACCACGAGTGGTGGCTGCCCGGTGAGCGAGAGCTGGGCGGAAGGACGACGTGGCGGGCGGACGATCGGCTGGACGAGTTCTACGCGCTGCTCAGCAACACGCCGGGGCTTGACGTCGAGGCTGAGCTGGAGGCGCTGATCGCGGACCTGGAGGCGATCTTTGACTAGTCCCGACTGCCGCATGGCGGATGCTGGAGGCCACCCCCGATGAACAGAATCCACGTTATCACGCTCGGTGTGGAGGACATCAACAGGGCGTTAAGGTTCTATCGAGACGGCCTGGGTTTCTCCACCACGGTAGCGGAAGAGGATCCCGCCATCGTCTTCTTCCAGAGCGAAGGCGTCACCCTGGCCCTCTGCCCGAGGGCGGGTCTGGCCAGGGATATCGACGAGAGCAACCCGCCTGAGGGCGCCGGCTTCTCCGGCACGACGCTGGCCTACGTAGTGAAGGAGCGAGAGCAGGTGGAGCAGGTGCTCGCTCTTGCCGAGAAGGCGGGAGGGAGAATAGCCAAGAGACCCCAGGAGGCATTCTGGGGCGGCTACCACGGCTACTTCGCCGACCCCGACGGCTACTACTGGGAGGTGATGTACTGGGAGAACTGGAAGCTCAAGCCCGACGGCGGTCTGTATGTCGACTGATCGCTAGAGGCGACGGGCCGTCACAACGCGCGACCAATCAGAGGAGGTGTTGAAATGGGAGTCACGCTATTCGGTCTGATCTTCTTGGCTATTGGCCTGTTCATGTTCATCCGCGGCCTGTGGCTGTTCCGCGCCAGCCGCGCGAGCAGATCTTGGCCATCGGTGCAAGGACAAGTCATCGCGGCCATGGTGGAGAAGCGCGTTGACACCGACGAGGACGGCAGCACCACCCGCTACATGCCGCGGACTGTCTACAGCTACTCCGTCCAGGGCCAGCAGTACACCTGTGACAAGGTTGCCATTGGCTCCACGCCGTGGTACAACACCTATGCCAAGGCTCAGAGCAAGCTCGCCTACGAGGCCGGTCAGAAGGTGACCGTCTGCTACAATCCCGAGAAGCCGGCCAAGGCCGTGCTCGAACCGGGCTCCTCCCGCGGCGTGTGGAGCAGCCTGATCATAGGGGCCGGCTTCATCATCTTCGGCGCGATAGCGGCGGCTGGCTACATTCAGCCCTAGGGGCGTACGCGGCCGACCCCGCCCCGTCTGCCCGGGTCGCCGGGAGATGCTGAGGCGTCTGCCGGCGCGTGCGTGTGCCGCGCCCGAGGCCTCGGCAAGGAGCGCCTGGGCCAGGGCAGCATGCGCTCGGGTCCGGGAGTTGTGCGCCGGATGGCTTTTCCGAGCAACTGATCGTCCATGGAAACGGGAGCGGCAGGCGGCGTTACCCTGTACTTCGAGGCGGGCGAGCGGGAGGCCGCGGACCTGTTCGCCGACGCTTGCACCCAGAGCGCAAGCGTGATCAGCAACTCCTGGGGACTGGAGCCCCCAAGAGCCTGCAGAGTCTACGTCATGACGTCGTGGATGCGCTTCTACTTCCATTCCGCTCCCTGGCCCCAGCGCATTCTGTACGGCTTGACGCTGCCTCTTTGGTATGGGCGAATGAAACGATTGTGGCCCTTCATTGGCGGATGGACTCAGCTGTACAGGGCTCGCCCCGCGGTGGGGGTCAAGCCGCCTAGGCTGATCGACATCTCTGATAGGAGTATCGGGGAGAGGATATACATCAAGGAAGACAACCTGATCAGGAAGGTCCAGTGCGCGATCTGCCACGAGCTGGCCCACGCATTCTCGGCCCACCTCAAGCTGCCCCTCTGGCTGAACGAGGGGGTAGCGATGGTCACGGTCGATCGATTCATTGGCAGGCAGACGGTCAAGCCCGAGACTATTGGAACGCTCAGGTCGTACCCGCGCAAGGCGAAGCCGGCGAAGCCCCGCGAGCTGTTCAAGATGGACCACGACACCCTGGCCTACCAGTACATTCGGGCCTATTGGATGGTGCGCTACCTTGAGGAGGAGCATCCAGGCCTGGTGCGCAGTCTGCTCTCGCGCCGTCAGCGGGCTCCGGTGCACGAGCGGCGCGTAGCCCAGGAGCTGGGAATCGAGCCTCGTCTCCTGTGGCGCGAGATCGACGAGGTAGTGGGAGCCCACTTCGCTGAACCAGGAGGTGAGCCATAACCTACGTCGGTCACAGCCTCGCCGGAGCGGCGATCGGCGTGCTGTGCGAGCCTCGCCAGGCCTCGGCCAAGCGACGCTTGCTGCAGTACGGCGCCTTCGTCCTGATTGCGAATCTGCCCGACCTGCCAGTGCGGGGCTGGGGACACGATAGGTACGATATCAGCCACAGCGTAGTTGTTGCCTCTGCCCTCTTCGCTCTCGCAGCGCTCGTCCTGGTGATCTGGAAAGCGGCGCTCGTCCAGATCGGTGGCTGGCGTGCCTTTGGCTTTGCCTGCGCTGCCTGGCTAAGCCATCTGCTTCTCGACTCGTTCTACAACCACGGTCAGGGCATCGCCATCTTCTGGCCGCTCTCGCAGGCGCATCTAGCGCTGCCCATTCCCTGGTTCTCCGTCGTCAATCCCCTACACCTGACTCCCGATGTCCTGCGCGAGTACTTGGTTGAGGCGGCCAGCTACGTGCCACTTCTGCTGCTCGCTGTGCTGGTGAAGCGGGCCGTCGCGGCACGCCGCCTGGCCCCGCCACGTTGAGGACCGCGGCACACTTGCCGATCCCGGACCAGTTGCCTTTCCGGCGAATCGCTGCTAGAGTATGCCCATCCTGCAAGTCATGCCCGGCAGCCCTCCTGGGACGTCCCGTCTGAGGCGTGGAGCACCCGCCGAGGCCGTTGCTGATGGTGGAAGACTACTCTGTCCAGCTGGCACAGCCTGAGCATCTCCCGCTTCTGCCGGAGATCGAACGGGAGGCGTGGTCTCTGTTTAGGGGGTGGGATGTACCGATGGGCGGGCCGGATGTGGCGGTGGCCCTGGCCGACCTGCGGGCTGCTCAAGCGGCCGGCCTGCTGTGGGTGGCCCTGTCTCCCGAGCACGAACCTGTCGGCTTCGCGCTGGTAGAGAGAGACGGCGCTCACCTGCATCTCAAGGAGCTCGACGTTCATCCCCAGCACGGGCGAACGGGGCTGGGCACCGCGCTGGTCGAGGCTGTATGCTCCTGGGGGCGGGAGGCGGGCTGTCGTGAGATCACGCTGACCACTTTCCGGGGCATCCCCTGGAACGAGCCGTGGTACGCCAGGCTAGGGTTCGAGGTCCTCGGCGGAGCGGAGCTGACTGTACAGCTGCGGCGGATTCTGGAGGAGGAGGCTACGCGTGGACTGGACCCGGACCGCCGCGTGGCCATGCGCATGCAGTTGGGGCCGGGTGCGCGGGACTCGTGCAAGGAGTAGCGTATCGGAGGGCCCCGGCCGCAGTGGCCCGTTCATGCGCAGCTCTGGAGCCAGTGAGGTCCCTGCCCGGCTGAGACTTCGAGGAGCGGCACGGTATGGATGAGATGATTGCGGAGCTGATTCAGGCAGCGCGGGGCGTGGTCGGGCAGCGGCCCCTGCGAGACAGCTTCTCCGCCGGCGGAGTGGGCGCCGCGATCAGGACTGCTCAGGGCAGCGTCTACACGGGCATCTGCATCGATCTCGGCTGCGGGCTCGGCTTCTGTGCTGAGGTGGCCGCCATAGCCCAGATGCTCACGCAGGGGGAGACGCAGATCGATACGGTCGTTGCGGTCACGGAGGAGGGCATCCTCCCGCCCTGCGGCCGCTGCCGGGAGACGATGGCCCAGATCGACGAGCGGAACCTCGACTGCAAGGTGGTCGTCGCTCCCGGCGAGGTGGTGCTGCTGCGCGAGCTCCTGCCCAGGCATTGGCTTGCGGCCGGCTAAGGGGCCCAGGGGCGAGCCAAGCATCGCTGATAGTAGGAGGCCTGCATGTCCAGCCCCGCGACGTCATCGCTGCCTGGCCAGAAGGCACAGGCGCTGAAGGAGCTGCCGGAAGGATACCAGGTCAGGCGCGTCTTCGATTTCTCCAGGGGGGCCTGGTTCTGGATACTGAATCTGGTGGGCATACCCGTGGCCCTGCTTGTTGGCTGGCTGTTCCTGCAGCTGGCCGGGGCCTTGCGCTCCGAGCATCCGGCGCAGCTGCTGGCGACAGCGCTCCGGGCCACGTCTCTGCCGCTGGCGCTGCTGCTCATCGTGCTGGTTCTCGTCGTCCACGAGCTGATCCACGGCCTTGCCTTCTGGCTCTTCACTCGATCCCGGCCGAAGTTCGGCTTCAAGGGGTACGCGGCCTACGCGGGGGCGCCGGACTGGTACCTGTGGCGCAATCAGCACCTTGCGACCGGCCTCGCTCCATTTGCGGTGATCACGCTGATAGGCCTGGTGCTGCTGCCGATCATCCCCTCTGCCCACGTCCACCTCGTTCTCTGGCCCATAGCCTTCAACGCCGTGGGCGCGGTCGGCGATCTGGCGGTCGCCTTCTATGAGCTTCTTCAGCCGCGAAACGCTTTGGTCAACGACACGGGGATGGTGATCACGCTGTACGCTGCGGGCTGAGGGAGTGGCGGTGTTGTGCGTGGTGATGCGAACGCTTGCCGCGGGAGAGTGATGTACTCCATTGTTGACCGCCTCCTGTCGTCAGCCGAAGCCTCGATCCGCTACAAGGTTCGAGTTGGCGTGCTGGGTGAGAACCCCAAGTCTGCCGCCATCAAGAACCTGCAGTGCAAGATCAGGGAGTCGCCGCGCGTCCGGGCGCTTCTGGCGAATCGCGACGAGCGAGGCCGCATCCGCCCGCTCCATCACGTCTACAAGAAGTGGTCCGGCGCCCACTGGGTGCTGGCCCGCCTGGCGGATATCGGCTATCCTCCAGGCGACGAGAGCCTCTTCCCTGTGCGTGACCAGCTGCTCGACTGCTGGCTGGCCCCGCAGGCGATCCGAGAACGTGTAGTCGACGAGGCGCCGCCGAGGGCTCGCTTTCGAGGCGTGCCCATCGTCGACGGCCGCGCTCGCCGCTGTGCCTCGCAGCAGGGGAATGCCCTGTTTGCTATCGTCACGCTGGGCTTGATGAACGAGCCCTGCGAGCGGCTCGCGGAGCTGCTGATCCGGTGGCAGTGGCCTGATGGGGGATGGAACTGCGACCGCCGCAGCGAGGCGAGCAACTCGTCATTCTGGGAGACGCTCATCCCCCTGCGCGCGCTGGCTCGGTTCGCCCGGGCTACGGGTGACGAGGATGCCCGCAAGGCGGCTGAACAGGCGGCTGAGGTCTTCCTCAAGCGGCGGCTCTACCGGCGTGCATCCGATGGCCAGGTCATGAACGAGCAGTTCGTGCGGCTGCACTATCCCTGCTACTGGCGGTACGATATCCTCTTCGCTCTCAGGGTGCTGGCTGAGGCGGGCTTCATCGGCGACCAGCGCTGCGGCGAGGCGCTCGATCTGCTGGAGTCGAAGCGCTTGCCGGACGGCGGATGGCCGGCAGAGGAACGCTTCTACAAGACCGGCGAACCCCCGGATAGCGGCTGCGACCTGGTGTCTTGGGGCGGCGTGAACAAGAGGCGGACGAACGAATGGGTAACAGCGGACGCGCTGTATGTCCTCCGAGCCGCCGGAAGGCTGTGAGCCGGCTGGCGCTGCGAGGGAAAGGAGGCTGGATATGAGACGGAAACTGGGGCGCTCCGGCATTGAGGTCAGCGCGCTGGGCATGGGCTGCTGGGCGATCGGCGGCCCGTTCTGGGCCGGGGAGACACCCCTCGGCCGGGGCGAGGTCGACGACGATGAGTCGATCCGAGCCATCCATGCCGCGCTGGCGGCAAGGGTCAACTTCTTCGATACGGCCAACGTCTACGGCGCGGGGCACAGCGAGCGCGTGCTGGCCCGCGCTCTCGCCGATCGCCGCTCCGAGGTGGTCATCGCCACCAAGTTCAGCTCCCTGTTCGATGAATCAACGCGCCAGGTCACGGGTTCGGATGCCTCCCCGGAGGGGATCCGGAAGGCGTGCGAGGAATCGCTGCGGCGGCTGGACACGGACTACATAGACCTGTATCAGTTCCACGACAATCACTTCCCGGCCGATGAATCGCTTCCGGTGCGGGAGGCGCTCGAGGAACTGGTCAGGGCGGGCAAGATCCGTGCCTACGGCTGGAGCACCGACTTCGCCGACCGGGCCGGGGCCTTCGCCGAGGGGCCGAATTGCACGGCTATCCAGTTCGAGCTGAACGTGCTGGACGATAACCCGGAAGTGATCGCCATCTGCGAGAAGCACGACCTGGCGGCGATCAATCGGGCGCCCCTGGCGATGGGGCTGCTATCGGACAAGTATACCGCGCAGACGAAGCCGTCTGCGGACGACGTCCGCGGCGAGAAGAGCCCGGAGTGGATGAAGTACTTCACAGATGGCCGCCCGAACCCGGAATGGCTGGCCAAGCGCGACGCCATCCGGGAGATCCTCACCAGCGGCGGGAGAATGCTGGCCCAGGGCGCGCTGGCTTGGCTGTGGGCGCGCAGCCCGAAGACGATACCCATCCCTGGCTTCCGTACCGCGAGGCAGGTGGAGGAGAATGCCGCGGCGATGGAGTTCGGCCCCTTGACCGGGGAGCAGATGGGCGAGATCGCTGCCGTGCTGGACAGGCAGTAGCGATATCGAGGCGCTCGGGTGAGGTGGCAGCCGCTGTTGGCCGCCGCAGGGGTCGTCTCGTACGGAGGCGATGAACGTGGACAGGGAGAACGCAGAGGAGCAAGGAGCCGCCGATTTCCATTTCGAGCGAGCGCTGCAGCTCGAGGAGAGCGGGGATTACGATAACGCGCTGGCGGAGTGCGACCAGGCTGTTCAGGCGGGCAGGCAGTTCCTGGCTCAGGTCCATAACCTGCGCGCCATCGTCCTGGAGCAGCTTGGCCTTGGGGAAGAGGCGGCGGCTGTCTACAAGAAGGCGCTGGTCCTCGATCCTGCTCTGCACGAGGCGGCGGACAACCTGCGGGAGCTGGAGTCGGAGTTGGGACAGAGTCACGAGCTGGTTACGATCGCCAGGTACAGCCATCCGGCCCAGGCACACGTGGCCCGGGCGAAGCTGGAGTCCGAGGGGGTCTTCGCTTTCGTCGCCGACGAGGGTCTGGTTGCCGCCAACTGGCTCTACGCAAACGCTGCCGGCGGCGTGAAGCTTCAGGTGAGCGAGGGAAACGCCGAGAGGGCGCTGGCGGCGCTGGGCATACACCTTGAGACCGAAGAGGCTGGCGAGGCGGAGGGCAAGGACCAACAAGAGCTGCGATGTCCCCGCTGCGGCTCGGTCAGCGTGCGCTACGAAACCTATCATCTAGGAAGGGCATTTGCCTCGCGGCTGCTTCTGCCGGGCCCGCTGCCGTTCCTGAAGCGCAGGTGGAGCTGCAGGGACTGCGGGTACGAGTGGAAGAAGCTGGGGACCGAGCCGTAGGCCTTGATCCACCAGGGCAAGGCCGCCCGGGCTGCCGGGCGAGATGGAGGCAGGAGTTGCGGGAAGCAGCGACAATGAGACGGTCCGTGAGTAGCCCCAAGGAACTGGCGTCGCAGATAGATGCAGAGATCCGCGCTCTGCCCGCTCGAGACGTGCCTGGCGTACGGGCCGTCCGCCGTAGGCGCTCCAGGGAGCTGCAGCAAGCGCCGGCGGAGTTCGTCCTGGCTGTGGCCCGGGCTCTCCTGGCCGAGTATGGTCACCGCTCCGCGGCCTACGAGCTCATAGCGAACCACCGCGAGGGCTTCCAGCGTATTGGGGAACGAGAACTGGAGGAGCTTGGCCAGGGTATCGACAGCTGGTGGTCCGTGGACTCCTTCGCCCGTACGCTGGCCGGTCTGGCCTGGCTGAACGGACAGGTGAGCGACGAGCTGATCCGGAAGTGGGCTCATTCAGGAGATCGGTGGTGGAGGAGGGCGGCGCTGGTCAGCACGGTGGCGCTGAACACGAGGTCGCAGGGCGGGATGGGGGACACAGAGAAGACGCTCGCGATATGCAGCCTCCTGGTGCACGATCACGACGACATTGTGCTCAAGGCGCTCTCCTGGGCCCTGCGCTCCCTGGTGGCGCACGATCCGGGTGCGGTGGCCGGGTTTCTGGAGCAACACCAGGATGCGCTGGCGGCACGGGTGAAGCGGGAGGTGACCAACAAGCTGAAGACGGGTCTCAAGAACCCAAGAGGGAGAAAGGTATGAACACCGCGACGAGACGAATCGTTACGACGCTGGGGATAGTGTTTGCCGTGTCCGGGATGAGCCACGGCTTCTTCGAGGTTCTGCAGGGCAATGCGCCCACGGAGGGTATGTTCATATCCGCCATCGGGCAGGAGCAGAGGATGTGGGAGCATGGAAACGAGTACGCGTTTACCTTGATTCCCAGCTTCCTGGTGACGGGAGTTCTGGCCATCGCTGTGAGTATTGCGGTCATAGTCTGGTCCATCCGCTTCATCACCACCAGGAGGGGGCCGCTGGTCTTCCTCCTTCTGTTTGTCCTGCTGTTCCTGGTGGGCGGAGGCGTGGCGCAGGTGCTGTTCTTCACGATGACCTGGGCCGTCGCCACTCGGATCAACAAGCCGCTCACCTGGTGGCGAAAGGTATTGCCGCCAGGCGTGCGAGGATGGCTGGCCAGGGTCTGGCCGTGGACGTTGGGCGTCGGCGCAGCGCTGATGATCGGCACTCTTTGGATAGCGACGACGGGCATCGTGCCCGGCGTCAGCGAGGCGGACACCGCTCTCGCCGTCATGCTCATCTCGCTGCTCGTCGCCCTGGGAGCCTTCCTCGTGACCTTCGTGGCCGGTTTCGCTCACGATATCGAGATGCAGCCGGAACTGGGCGGTCGATGACTATGCCCCGCCATCCAGGCCCGCTCCCGCCGGGCAGACGCGCAATGACTACAGATGGCCGGCGCTATGGGGCGGACAAGGGAGGGTTGCGCGGAAGTGAACAGATAGGCCAGCCAACCCACGATGCTGCTGACGGAGAGCCCCCCTATCTGGACGTCCAGGCTGCGGCGGGGATCACCAGGTATGCTGGCGGCTACGAGGCGACGGGCAGGCTTCATGCCTTGTGCCACCTGGAGGAGGCGGAGGAGGTGCCGTTTGGGTACCGCTGGTGCGTCTCGGGGAGCTGGCCTGCAGCCAGCGTCACGGCCACCCTGTGCAGCGCGGGTAGGAGAAGGAGGACCCAGGCATGGTCAACGAGCTGATCGTCCGCGCAGACAAGGGTGAACATACAATCAGCAGGTACATCTACGGCCACTTTGCGGAGCACCTGGGCCGCTGCATCTACGATGGCCTCTGGGTGGACACCGAAGCGGGCATTCCGAACACGCGCGGCATCCGCAGCGACGTCGTCGCGGCGCTGCGGCGGATCAAGCCGGCGGTGCTGCGCTGGCCGGGCGGCTGCTTTGCGGATGACTACCACTGGCGCGATGGGGTCGGACCTCGCGAAGGGCGACCCGCGAGCGTCAACACCATCTGGGGAGGGGTCACCGAAAGCAACCACTTCGGCACGCACGAGTTCCTGGATCTGTGTGAGCAGCTGGGCTGCGAGCCGTACGTCACCGCCAACGTGGGCAGCGGTACCGTGCGCGAGATGCAGGACTGGCTGGAGTATCTCACCTACGGCGGCCGCAGCGCCCTGGCGGACTTGCGCCGGGCCAACGGCCGACAGGATCCCTGGCCCGTTCGCTTCTGGGGCGTCGGCAACGAGAACTGGGGCTGCGGAGGCGGGATGCGGGCCGAGTTCTACGCCGACCTGTTCCGCCGCTACGCCAGCTACTGCCGTGACCTCGGCCAGAACCGCCTGTACAAGGTTGCCTGCGGGGCGGGCGGGGCGGACTACGACTGGACCGAGGTTCTCATGCGCGAGGCAGGCAGCGTCATGGATGGTCTGTCCCTGCATCACTACACCGTCCCCGGCACCTGGGCGGCCAAGGGCTCGGCCACGCAGTTCGGCGAGACCGAGTGGTTCGCCACAATGAAGACGGCGCTGCTGATGGACGAGCTGGTCACCAAGCACTCCGAGATCATGGATCGCTACGATCCGGATCGGCGCGTCGGTTTGATCGTCGACGAGTGGGGCGCCTGGCACGACGCCGAGCCGGGCACCAATCCGGCCTTCCTCTACCAACAGAACACGCTGAGAGATGCGCTGGTGGCGGGCGTGACGCTCAACATCTTCAACAACCACTGCCAGCGCGTTCACATGGCGAACCTGGCGCAGACGGTCAATGTGCTGCAGGCTGTGGTGCTGACGGAGGGGGAGCGGATGGCCCTGACCCCCACCTATCACGTGTTCGACATGTACGCCCGGCACCAGGACGGCGTGCTTCTCCCGATTGAGTTGACCTGCGACTCCTACGAGTGCGGCGACGAGGAGGTGGGGGCCATCAGCGCCTCCGCTTCGCGGGACGCTGAGGACAAGGTCGTTCTCTCGCTGTGCAACGTCGATCACGCGCGGGACATGAGCATCCTGTGCGAGTTCCGCGGCCTTTCGCCTTCCCACGTGGCCGGACGCGTTCTGACCGCCGAGGCGATGAATGCCCACAACACCTTCGACCAGCCCCAGACGCTGCAGCCGGAGTCATTCGAAGGGGCAACGCTCTCCCAGGCCGGGTTGGTGGTCAGATTGCCGGCGAAGTCGGTCGTGGTCCTCGAGATCGACTGATGGGCGGCGCAGCCGGGGAGACCTGGCAGCGGCTGACAGTGGGGCGGGCGCCAAGGAGGCCTTCAACGCGGGGTCGACGGGCCAAGAGGCGCCAAGATGCTGTGGCTGGCGCTGCGGAGCGCCGGGGCGCTCGAGATGATGAATGCTCTGGGCTACGGGCTGTGCGTTTGTTGCCACCGCTGCAGTAGGCCTGGCAAGGCGGGCCTGCAGCAGCGGGAATCAGGACTAGACTGTATGTGATAGCCATCAGATGCACGCGCAAGCTGCTCGACCTTCTGGGAGCGTCTGCTCTGAAGGAGGTCCCCGATCCGCCCAATCTGCTGGGACACTGGTACGCGAAGCCGGTGGAAACGGCAGCGGGGGACCTGATCGCCTTCGCCAGCGAGACGACACTGCTGAGCGTCGCGGTCCCTGCCTGTCCGCTGGAGCAGCTCATACGCAGGTTCGTTCAGCGCGTCGACGGCCTCATGTCGGCGCTCGGTTTTCCACCCGAGGCGGCCGAGGAAGAGATCAGCCATTACGAAGAGATCGCGATTGCGAAGACCGCAAACCGGAGCGTGCTGGCGTCGCTGAATGACATAGCGTACCACTATCAGCTCTTCGCAGAACGGGACCACGGAGGCCACCCGCCGAGCTTGCTGGAGGCTGAGCTGCTGATGAGCCGGATGCCGCACCTGACCATACAGTATCGCATGCCTGTGTACGTCGCTGCCGAGCTGGTGCTGGAAGCGTCCATGCGCAAGGCGATCGGGGGCAGGCTGCACTGACGGTGGCTGCGGGCAGCCCTGCCGCTCGTCCGGCCTGTAGGCGTACACGTGGGCAGACCGTGTCGGCCGGCCATAGCCGCCGCGGCGAAAGCAGGCGCTTTCGTCTCTGGGGTTTGCTGCTACAATACGAGGAGTCGTCCGGGCCATGCGGGGCTACAGCGACTGAGGTTCCCGAGGAGGGCGCTGCCGGTGGATGGCGATAGATCTGGGCCGCTCATTCGCAGGGTCGACTGCATCCGCCTCCACGTGCCGGATCTGGAGGCGGGTCTGGCCTTCTATCGGGACCGCCTGGGCCATCCGATTGTCTGGCGAACTGCATCCGCTGTCGGCCTGCGGATGGGCGACTCGGATGCGGAGATTGTGCTGCAGACAGAGGACGAGGGGCAAGAGGTTGACCTGCTGGTGGCTTCGGCGGACGACGCAGCCCAGCAGATCGGGGAAGGCGGGGGGAGGGTCGTGGTGCCGCCATTCGATATCGCCATAGGGCGCTGCGCTGTGGTCGATGATCCGTGGGGCAACGAGCTGGTGCTCCTGGACGCGAGCAACGGCCTTCTGTCAACCGATGCGGATGGGAACGTGGTGGGGAGGGCCGGCGCCGACGACTGCTGACGGGCGGGAGATCGGTGGGTCGCGCCCGGCCGCCGGCCCGCCAGCCGGCATTCAATGGCCAAGGAAAGGACAGGGGATATGCGAGAGATGCTCCGCCGCTTGTTTTCGATATCCGTACCCGTCGTTGGGCACGGGGCAATGCAGATCCTGCCCGGGGAGCCGGCACGGATGGCCGCGGGTCGTCTGTGGCTGAAGCTGCTGCTGACGTGGCTGCTCTTCCTGGCTTTTCTGGTGCCCATCGGCTTTGGGCTCCAGCCCTGGCTGGCGATCGCTCTCGGCGCAATCGCGCTCGTTCTCTCTGCGCCTGTGTTGTTTGCCGTCCTCGATCTGGCGACGTTCTACGGCCTTCCTGGCCTGCGGATCGAGGACCGCGCGCTGCTCGTCAAAGGCGAAGGCGGGCCGGTGCGGCGATATCCATACGCCAAAGTGGTGGCGATCCGGCAGGTCACAACCACCGTGGCGAGCGGCGACCTTTACCGGCTGGAGGTCGGCTTCGCAGACGGCACTCAGTGGGGCACGAGGAGGCAGGGCGAGGCTGCGCTTCCCGCTCTGACCCAGTTCGGCGATCTGATCAGCGAGCGGAGCGGCCGCGCCGTCTCTCCCACATTCGCTGCGTAGTTGGGCTCGGCTGCTGCCGCCGCGCTTTGCAGCCGATTTCGCTGCCAAGTCTGCTAGCCGGTCCGCTGCTCGAAGGCCAGATGGTTTGCGTCAGGGTCCTCTAACCACAGGATCAGCACTACATCTTCCACGTTCTCGATTGGCCTGGCCTTGACGTGCTTGGCTTTGAGGTAGTCCTCGACGGCGCGGATATCCTCGGTCCGGAGAAACAGCCTTGCCCCCTTGCGTATCGGTCTGTCCTCATCTGCTAGACTCAGAGCCAGGCGCGCGCCTTCCACAGGCAGCGCGAATTCGGTGTGGCAGCCACCTCCTTCAAAGATGACCTCAAACCCGAAGACGTCTCTGTACCACCCCACTGCCCGGCGCATATCGTGAACGTCGTACTCGAACATCACGGTGTCCTGGCGCACCAATGTGCCCATCGCTTGACTCATGCAAGCCTCCTAACGTGTCATTGCTCCGACTTCCCACTCCCTGGCCCAGCCCCGAAGCACCGCCAAGCATCGCTATACTAACACATGTTGGTGACAATATGCGTCAGGTGTGCCAGTCGCTGTTCGGGGCGCTGCCGAGCAACCTGGCCCCGGCGCGACCGCAGTGCAGCGCAGGGGGGCAGAGCTGGCGTACGCATGCCAGCCCGAACTGCACCTGTCCTTGCGCCAGCACGGGGAAGCATGGTACACTGGTAGTCAGCGCCGGCCGAGCTTTCGCACCAGCACCCTGGCCCGTGGATGAACGCCATCCCACCGGCAAGAATCGGGTGGGGGACCCGAATGGAGGTTCAGACTATGCCGCGCAGCAATGCCGCTACGCCGGCCTGGCTGGAAGAGGCGGTCTTCTACCAGATCTATCCCCAGTCTTTCTACGATTCGAACGGCGACGGTGTCGGCGATATCCCGGGCATCCAGCAGAAGCTGGACTACGTCGAGTCGCTGGGCGTCAAAGGAGTCTGGCTCAACCCTTGCTTCGAATCGCCCTTTCTCGACGCCGGCTACGACGTCAGCGACTATTACAAGGTGGCGCCGCGGTACGGCACGAACGACGACCTGCGCCGCCTCCTCGCCGAGGCCCGCAAGCGGGACATCCGCGTTCTACTCGATCTGGTGCCGGGCCATACGTCCACCGAGCATCCCTGGTTCGAGGCGTCGTGCCGCCACGAGCGCAACGAGTACAGCGACTGGTACGTGTGGACGAACAGCGTCTGGGAAAGCCTGGTGCCGGGCCTGCGGGCCGTGGGCGGCATGGCTGAGCGGGATGCTGCCTACATTGCCAACTTCTTCTACTTCCAGCCCGCGCTCAACTACGGGTTCGCCAGCCCCGACCGCCGCCAACCGTGGCAGCAGCCCGTCGATGCACCCGGCCCGCGGGCGGTGCGCCGGGAGATGCGTAAGGTCATGGAGTTCTGGCTCGACATGGGAGCGAGCGGCTTCCGGGTCGACATGGCCGGCTCGCTGGTGAAGAACGATTTCGACGGCAGGGAGACCTCGCAGCTTTGGCGCGAAGCGCGCGCCTGGCTCGAGGGCGACTACCCGGAAGCGGCGCTCGTTGCCGAATGGGCCGCCCCGTCACTAGCCATCCCAGCCGGCTTTCACGCCGACTTCTACCTCCCCTTCGGCGTGCCCGGGGCAGGGTCGCTCTTCCGGAAACGCTTCCCCGACCTGGGAAGGTCCGATCCCTACGGCTGGAGCTTCTTCGAGCGCAGCGGGCACGGCAACGTCCGCGAGTTTCTGGACGAGTATCTGCGGCAGTACGAGGCCACAAAGAGCCAGGGCTTCATCTCGCTCGTCTCCGGCAATCACGACGTTATCCCCCGCCTGAGCCATGGCCGGGAGGCGGACGACCTGGAGTTGGCATTCCTGTTTCTCCTCACCATGCCTGGCCTGCCGTTCATCTATTATGGCGACGAGATCGGTATGCGCTCTGTCGACGGGCTGCCCTCCAAGGAGGGCGGCTACGGGCGTACCCAGGTCCGCACGCCGATGCAGTGGGACGATTCGCCGAATGCGGGCTTCTCCACTGCGCCCGCGGATCAGCTGTACTTGCCGATAGACCCGCGGCCGGACCGGCCTACGGTGGCCGCTCAGGAAGACGACTCGGATTCGCTTCTCAACCGGGTGCGGCGCATTGTTGCCCTGCGCAGGGCGCACCCGGCGCTGCAGGCCAGCGGCGCCTTCGCACCGGTCTACGCCGTGGCCGGCGAGTGCCCCTTCGTCTACCGGCGCACGAAGGGCGACGAGGACGTACTGGTGGCCGTCAACCCGTCTGCCAACGCCGTCGAGGTTCCCATGCCGGAGGGGCTGCTTGCTGCGGCGCCGGAAACGCTTCAGGGCAGGGACGGTGCCTGGGTCGAAGAGGATGGGCGCTGGCTGCTGCGCCTGCCAGGCGTCGCCGGCGGCGTGTATCGCCTGCTGCGAGAGAAAGGTCACTAGAATAGGCGGCGGGGCCTGTGACTGCCGAGGGCAGGTACATGCTTTGGGTGGCGAGATGATAAAGGTGAGTGTCATCGGCGCAGGCAGCAGCTACACGCCGGAGCTGATTGAGGGCTTCGTCGAGAGCTGGTCGGACCTGCCCGTCTCGCAGGTCACGCTGATGGACATCGACGAGCGCAGGCTCGACGTAGTCGCCGGCCTCGCGCGCCGCATGGTGGAGACGGCGGGCGTCGATATCAGGATCGAGCAGACGCTGCAACGACGGGAGGCCATAGAGGGATCCCGCTTCGTCGTCTCCCAGATTCGCGTTGGCGGAGTGGATGCACGCCTGTTGGACGAGACGATCCCGCCGCGCTTCGGCGTCATCGGTCAGGAGACTACCGGCCCTGGCGGCTTTGCCAAGGCGCTGCGTACCATCCCCGTCGTCCTGGGCATTGCCAGCGACGTCGAGGTCTCTGCGCCGGGCGCCGTGCTGGTCAACTTCACCAACCCCGCCGGTTTGATCACCGAGGCCCTCCAGCGCCACTCCGCTGTCCAGGCGATCGGCCTGTGCAACCTGCCTATCGGCATGGAGATGCGTGTCGCCGAGCAGCTGGGAGTCGAGCGCGGCCGGGTGCGCCTCGATTGGGTCGGGCTCAACCATCTCAACTGGACTCGTGGGGTCACTATCGATGGCAGGGACGTGTGGCCGGAGGTCTTCGCCGGGGCGATAGAGCTGGCGCGGAAGAGCGTAGAAGACGGCTGGACCTTTTCCGCCGAGCTCCTGGAGACACTTGGCATGATCCCCTGCGGCTATCTGAACTATTACTACAACCACGACAAGATGCTGGCCAGGCAGCGAGCCGCGGAGAAATCCCGGGCGCAGGAAGTGCAGGAGATCGAGGCCCGGCTGCTGGAGATGTACGCGGACCCGGACCTGAGCGAGAAGCCGAAGCTGCTCGAGGAGCGGGGCGGCGCCTACTACTCGAAGGCCGCCGTTGCCCTCATCTCCGCCATCGCCAACGACAAGGGAGAGTTGCACATCGTCAACACACCCAATCGGGGGGCGATCCCCGACTTGCCCGCCGGCGCCGTCGTCGAAGTGCCCTGCCTGGTCGGCGCAGATGGCGCCGAACCGGAGCGAACAGCGCCGCTGCAGCCGGAGATTCGCGGCCTGGTGCAAGCCGTCAAGGCCTTCGAGGAGTTGACCGTTCGGGCGGCGGTAGAGGGAGATCGACGCCTTGCTCTGCAGGCCCTCCTGGCCCATCCACTTATCCGCTCGTTCCAGACCGCGCAGGGGCTGCTGGAAGCGCTCCTGCAGGCCCATCGGGAATACCTGCCCCAGTTCTTCGGCGAAACGTGACCATGCGTGCCGTTCTGGGCGTAGATGGTGGTGCGAGCAAGACGAACGCCCTCGTTGTCGGCGAGAGCGGTCGCGTCCTCGGCTTCGGCCAGGCGGGGGGCAGCAATCACCAGGTGTGCGGCCTGGACGATGCCATCGAAGAGATCGGTGGTGCGGCCAGAAGCGCGGTCGAGGAAGCCGGGCTGGAGCCGGGCTCGATCGAGGTAGGCTGCTTCTGCCTGGCCGGGGCCGATCTCCCGGAAGACCGCTCGATGCTCCAGGAGGCGTTGGAAGGCCTGAACCTGGCCCGCAGTGTCGTCCTCAAGAACGACGCGCTCGCCGCGCTGCGAGCGGGCTTGACCTCGTCCTGGGGCGTGGGGGTCGTCTGCGGCGCCGGGTTCAACGCAGCCGGCCGCGCCCCCACGGGCGAGGAGATCGTGCTCCCGGCTCTGGGCTGGATATCAGGCGACTGGGGTGGCGGCGGTCAGCTCGCTCAGGAGATGATACGCCTGGTCATGCGGGCCTGGGACGGGAGGGGCAAGGAGACGAGGCTGACGGGGCTAGTCCTCCGCGCACTGGACGCCCCTTCGGTCGAGGCGCTTGTTCCCAGGCTGTATCACGGCCAGGTCGCTGAGGTAATGATCCTCGCCCTCGTACCCT
This sequence comes from uncultured Anaerolineales bacterium, assembly GCA_964530325.1. Lineage (GTDB taxonomy): Bacteria > Chloroflexota > Anaerolineae > B4-G1 > B4-G1 > CAZHAX01. The sequence continues at coordinate 51,890 of CAZHAX010000017.1, forward strand.
TGCTCTTCCGGGCTGCTGCAGAGGGGGACGAAGCGGCGCGCGAGCTGGTCGTGCGCATGGGTACGGAGGTAGCCGTCACTGCAGTGGCGCTCATCCGGCGCCTGGACCTGGCGGCGGAGGAAGTCGAGGTCGTTCTGGCCGACGGCGTCTTCAGGGGAGAAGGCTCCCTGCTGATCAACACCGTCCGCAGCCTGGTGCACGAGGAGGCGCCGCGGGCGCGCATCCTGCTCCCTCGCTACGAGCCGGTTGTCGGCGCGGCCTTAATGGGCTTCGACTCGTGCGGGGTGGAGCTGACGGGGGAACGACGTGAAAGGCTCGATGAGACCCTGCCCGGATCTCTCAAGGCGCCAGCCGGCGGGTCCGCTGCTGCATCGTAGCGTCATGTTGTCTGCGGCGTAGCCGAGGGAGGCACTGAGCTTCTGTGTCCGCTTCGCATCTGCAGCGCGAGATACTGGAGCAGCCGGACGTCCTAAGGAGGCTGCTCGAAGCCGAGCTTGATCACGTCTCCTCGCTGGCGGGGCTGATCCGCCAGGCCGAGCCCCGCAGCATCGTCATCGCCGCCCGGGGCAGCTCGGACAACGTGGCGCGCTATGGGCAGTACCTATTCGGATGCCTGACCGGCCTGCCGGTAGCGCTGGCGACGCCGTCGCTGGTGACCATCTATCAGCGTCAACTTCGGCTGGAGCAGGCGCTGGTGATCGGTATCTCGCAGTCGGGCCAGTCACCGGACATCGCAGCTGTCGTTGCCGAGGGCACCCGCAGCGGCGCGCTGACGATCGCCGTGACGAACGACCCGCAGTCGCCGCTGGCAAGCTCCGCCAGCCACTGTATCGATCTGCACGTGGAGGCGGAGCGGAGCGTAGGGGCGACCAAGACCTACACTGCATCACTCCTCGCGCTGGCCATGCTGGGGGCAGCGCTGCAGCCAGACCCGGACAGCCCGGGCCATCTTGAGAAGCTGCCCGGGTTGATCTCCGGCGTGGTCTCATCCGCGCAGGAGATCATAGGGTCCGCGGAGCAGTACGCTGCCACGGACGCCTGCGTCGTCATCAGCCGGGGATACAACTACGCCACCGCATTCGAGATCGCTCTGAAGCTCAAGGAGTTGGCCTATGTTCTGGCAGAGCCCTACTCGTCTGCCGACTTCCAGCACGGCCCTGTTGCCCTCATTGAGCAGGGCTTTCCGGTGATTGTGGTCGTGGCGGAAGGTCCAATGGCGCCAGAGCTGGTGCGTATGTTGAGCGACCTCCGCTCGCGAGGTGCGCGGCTGATCGTGATATCCGCCCTGGCCCAGGCGCTTGCCCTGGCGCGCACGCCGCTGGCGATCCCGGCGGGCGTGCCGGAGTGGCTATCGCCGCTCGTCTGCGTGGTGCCTGGCCAGCTCTTCGCTCTGGGCTTGACGCTGGCAAAGGGGCTGGACCCGGATCACCCGCGCGGCCTGCGCAAGGTGACACGGACGACCTGAGTAGCGATTCCGCCGCGTGTGGCCGCCGTGCTCAGCGGCGGTGCGCATGCGGGGGGAATGGGGGGGACATGATAAGGCAACTGGGGCCCGAAGATGCCGAGGAGTACGTAGCCTTGCGGCGCGAGGCGCTGCTCGACTCGCCGCTCTCGTTCGCCCGCTCTCCGGACGATGACCCGGTGCTCTCTATCGACGTCTGCCGCGAGCGGCTACGGCAGGCGCCGGACTCGGTGGCCATCGGCGCCTTCGGCAGCGGCCTGGTCGGCGTTGTGGGCCTCCATCGCGACGAGCGCATCAAGTACGCTCACAAAGCGCATCTCTGCGGCATGTACGTGGCGCCGGGTCGTCGGCGCCAAGGGCTCGGAGCGCTGCTTGTCGGCGCTGCGATAGCCCACGCCAGGACACTACCTGGCGTCTCGTGGGTCCATCTCAGCGTGACCTCGGAGGCCGCGACGGCCAGGAGGCTCTACGAGCGGGCTGGGTTCCGCGCCTGGGGCACGGAGCCGGACGCGCTCCGTCACTCGGGCGAAAGCGTGACCTCCCACCACATGGCCCTGGCGCTCGAGTGACCGGGCCGGCGTGGGCCCGGCTCTGCTGCCATACTCACGGCGACGGCAGCGGGACCGCTCGCCGCACGGTCTCTGGGTGGCAGAGGGCTGGAGGATATGAACGACTCGATTCGTGAGCTTCGCGGCGGCAACATGGATATTGACCTGATTCCCAACGACGGGCTGGGTTGGGTGCGGGACCTGTGCCCCCGGAACGAGGCGGAGAAGGTCACTATCCACAAGTGCGCCGTGAAGGACACGTCCATCTGTCCTCACTTCCGGGGCATCAGGGCGCCGGACACCGTGCTCTGTGCCTACGAAGGATCCGAATAGGACAGCTTCACGCGGCCGGTCTGCCTTGCGGCGGGCCAGGAGTGGGGGTACACTGCACCGCGGCGCCACGCTGACCAGGCGACGTGCCATGGTGCACTCTTGGAGCAGGCGGCATAGCTGAATTGGACGAAGGCCTGAGGCATTTCCTTGAGCACTGGGTCTCCGGGCTGATGGCTGGGCTGGAGGGCGTGGACGAGCGCGCCCGCGCCGCCATCCTGCGCGAGTGCGGGAAGGCCTGCGCAAGATCGTTCACAGCCGAGGTCTTCAGGGAGGCCAAGAGGGGCGCCGGAGACCTGGATAGCTTTCTGGCCGCGCTGGCACAGCGCTTTCCGGGGGCGACGTACGAGATGCTCGGGCCTGGGGAGATCAGGGTGCAGTACGCTTCCTGCGCCTGTGACCTGGTCGAGCAAGGCCTGACCGCCTCTCCGCTGCTGTGCGAGTGCTCAGCCCACAACCTGCAGGAGAACTTCGAGCAGGCTCTGGGCGTGCCGGTGACTGTGGCTCTGAAGACGACGATTCTCCAAGGATCGGACCGCTGTCGCTTCCTGGTGTCGCTGAAAGGCGACGGCTGATAGCACAGACGCCGATATGGGTAGAGATGAGCAGGTGACGCCCGAGCTGACGCGAAGGCAATTCATGATTCTGGGCGCTGCCGCCGCGGCGGGCGGGCTGCTCTCTGCCTGCGCTCGGGAGTCAACTAGTGCGGCCCTGGCGACGGGCGGGAATGCTGCGACCGGCCTGCCGGCAGCCAGCGCCACGCCCGAGCCGACCGCGGCGGCGCGCCGCCCGGAGGTGGTCCGATTCTACCCGGATGTCCCGAGCAAGGTCGTGCGCGCCAGACATGCCGGCGTATCGCAGGATGGCAGCCTGTCCCCGGCCGCTCTGCGAGAGATGCTCGACTCTTCGATCACCGAGCTGACCGGCCTCTACGAAGCGTCCGAAGCCTGGGGTGCCCTGTTCGCGCCGGAGGAGAGAGTCGCCATCAAGGTCAACGCAGGCTGGTCCGGCATTCACCCGCCGTTGGTCATGGCCGTGACTGAGCGGCTCCAGCAGGCGGGGGTTCCTCCCGAGAAGATCGTCATCTACGAGGACCACACGACGAGGCTGGAGATTGCCGGCTTCCCGATCAACGAGGACGGGCCCGGGGTGCGCTGCTACGGTGACGCCGGCTACGATCCCTACGAATGGACGCTCGTCGACGAGGCCGTCATGCTCAACTCGGTTCTCATGAGCTGCGATGCGCTCATCAACATGCCGGTCCTGAAGACCCACTCGATGGCCGGCATCTCCTGTGCCCTGAAGAACCATTACGGCTCGTTCCACAAGCCCAGCGCATATCACCATCCGCGGCTGGCCGAGGGCATAGGGGGCCTGAACGCACTGCCGCCGATCAGGGACCGCACTCGCCTGATCGTCGCCGATGCGCTGGACCTCAACTTCGGCAGCGACAGGCTCGAGGAATCGATTCTGATGGGCTTCGACCCCGTTGCGATTGATGCGGTGGGGCTGCAGCTGTGCATCGGTCTGCGCACGTCGGCGGGGCGGAGCACCGAAGCGACATTACGGCTCGCCAGCGGCTGGCTGGAGGCAGCGGCCAGGCGCGGGGTGGGCACGAACGATCCGCGAAGCATCGAGCTGGCGGAGACGGATGCGGGATAGGGTGCCTGGCGCTGTCCGCCCCAGAGCCTGGGGACCGAACTACGGCAGACTACGCTCGCTCTGTGGCGCGAGCGACAGCTGGCCGATCCCGGCTCGGAACGGGCGGAACGGCCCGGTCGCCTGCGTGCTTGTCTGCTGAGCGGCCGAGGGCCCTGGACGGGCATCTCTGAGTAACAGGAGGCTGGCAAGTGAAAAAGCGGGGACCTCACGGTGGAGAGCTCTTTGGCATCATGCTGCTGGGAAGCGTCGCCATAGATGTGGCGGCTTGTGTGTGGATCAGTCCGCAGCTGCTGCGCGTCCCCTGCCTCTGGGCCAATGGAATCGTGTCTGCGCTGTCCATAGCCCTTGGCTTGGCCGCGCTGATTGCCGGCAGTCTGCTGGGCTATGCCTCTCATGAGGCGTTCAAACAGGCGGTGTCGCCCAGGGGAGAAGTGAAGCACGTCCTGAAGACAGGTCCCTACCGCCTGGTCAGGCATCCCTTCTACCTCTCGCTGATCCTGATCGCACTCGGGTTCTTTCTGCTGCTCAGGTCGTACGCCTTGCTGGCGGGGCTGCTGGCGGTGGCGGTGACGCTGATGGCCGAGGCGCGGGAGGAGGAGCGCGTGCTGGTAGAGCTTTTTCGTGAGGAGTATCTGAGCTACCAGGAGCACACCGGCATGCTCGTTCCAAGACGGCCCCGGCGCTGAAGCCCTGGTCTCTGCTCGCAGGAGCAGGCGGCTCCACTGAAAGCGGATCTCGCCGTTCGTGCGTCTAGCAGCAATGACGAGCGGAGCGCGTGGCCCGCTTCGTCAGCGAGTTCACCTCCTGGGGGGCGACTCGGGCGGACATCCAAGCCGTCACCCTGGTCGGCTCCTGGGCCAGGGGTACGGCGGACGAGTGTCGGCGGGCCGTCTGCTGTCGCCGGCACCCGGCCTTGTCGCAGGGGAGAACTGAGGGTACACTTGAGGAGCGGGCGCGACCGCAGCGCCGGCAGGCAGGCCAGACCAAACAAGAGGCGGCCGGCTTGGCCCGGCCCTGGACAGACCGCCCTCTCCGGCCCGGGCCGTCTCGAGCACTGAAGCAAGGAGCGAGTATGCCAGCACCAGCCAGACCGAGTTCGCATTCAACGGGCAAGCAGAGCTTCCAGCTTTTCATAGTCCACCTTCCCGAGTACAAATCGTCCGCCATCAAGCTTCGCGACGCCCTCAGCGCCTTCGACGTAGCCGGGTTCGTGGCCCACGCGCGCGCCCAGCGAACGCCCAAGTGGCAGGAGAACGTGATGGACCAGCTCCGCTCGTCCGATGCGCTGGTGGCCCTGCTTCACAAGGGCTTCTACGAGAACGAGTGGACGCAGCAGGAGATCGGCGCCGCGGTTGGGTGCGGCCTTCTCGTCATTCCTGTCACCTTCGGAGAAGAGCCTCGCGGCTTCATCGGTCACTACGAGCCGCTGCAGGGAAAAGGCAAGTCGTACGACCGGCTGGCCGATGAGCTGCGGCGCGTGCTGAAGGGCCATCCGCAGACCAGAACGAGGATGGCGGAATCGCTGATGGGTAGGGTAGTGGCTTCCGACATCTATAGACAGGCAGTGCAGGCTACCAGGCCGCCCGAGGAGGCTGAGTAGAGGCCTCTGTCGCCGATCCCCGTCGGACGCAGTCTACATAACGCTGGCGAGGGCTGCTGGTGAATCCTGCTACGTACAGAGGTATGGGGAGGGATCGCTGGAGCGGCTGCAGCCGAAGGAGGAGATCGGATGTCCCCAGAAACGCCGAGACGGAGGGTCGTCGTCTATGCCCTGGTCGCGCTCCTGGTCTTCGCCGTCAGCAGGCTGGTCTATTCCGCCCTGTTCCTGTTCCTCATTGCTCCCATCCTCATTGTCCTGCTTGTCGAGAGACGGAGCCTGACATCGATCGGATTCGTATGGGAGAAGGATAGGATTGGCCAGTATGTTGGTATGCCCTCCTCTGCTTTGTGAGCCAGGTGGGGACGCTGGCCCTGGTGGTGATGGGCGTTAGATACCTGTGCGGGTATCCCTATCACCTGGCGCCGCCGGAGAACCTGCTCGTTGAGTTCGTCGGCCAACTCTACATAGTGGGCCTACCGGAGGAAGTCTACTACCGCGGCTATCTGCAGACGAGGCTGGGTCATCTGCTGGGGGAGAGAGCCGGCTTGCTCGCCAGTTCCACGATCTTCGGCATAGCTCACGTTGTCTCCCGCGTTGAGGAGCATGGAATGGGCTACCTGGGGCCGGCCACTGTGATCGGCCTCGGCGCCTTCCTGGGCGCGCTGGTATTCGGCTACACGCTGATTCGAACCAGGAGCTTGTATCCTTCGATAGTAGGTCACATAGCGACGAACTTGTTCGCCAGCGGCATCGTGGCTCTCTTGCTCGGGGCTTCCTGATCCTCCAGGGCAGAGGTTGACCTGGCGCCTGTTCCCACCGAGGATCTGATAGCGAGAACGTAATGACGCTGGTCCGCGAGCCCCACCACCTGGCTGCTGTGCCAGCGGGCAGGCTATAGGCGCCAGTGCTACTTCCGGTCCGCCTGTGGCACGTAGGCGGCCAGTTTCTGCCCGGCAAAGATCGGCTGGAGCCGGGCGAAGCGCTGCCGTCCGTCTTCCAGTGGTATCGCCGGCCAGGAATCGCCGATGAGCGGCCGGGCGTAGCGGACGAAGTCGTCGGTCACGTCGAGCCGACTGGCGGCGAGCCACTGGCTGGGGAACGTACGCTCGGAGTCGGCGACCAGTTCCAGCGCCACCTTGTCGTAGCGCACGCTGTAGGCCGGCCCCGCATCGCGCAGGATCGTCGACATGTAGCCCGAACCATCCTCGATGGCGATCTGCACCGCCTTCCGGCCCACCTGATACGCCTCCTCCAGGTCGACCGTCGAGGCGTAGATCATGTTGTGGCGCTGATCGGTGCCGGGTACGTTGCCCCGCGCCGCTCCCTTCGCCGGCAGCCCGACCTGGTTGAGGTGATTGACCACCACCCGCTCGACGGTCAGCTGGCTGGAGGAGAACTCGACGTGGCCGAAGGAATCCCGCCGCTCGCCCAGGCCGCCCACCGGGAATCCCTCGCTGACCACCAGCATGCAGCGCTTGCGGTCCCGCACGACGTCGCTGACCGCGTCGGCCAGATCCTCCACCGTTAGGCCTGCTTCCGCCATCGCAATCAACAAGGGCATCTCGCGGCCCGGGTCGGCCAGGCGGGCCGCCGCGGGGATGAAGCCGATCTTGCGGCCCATCGCCTGCATGACCAGAACCGGGTCGGCGGGGCAGGAGCCGGCATTCTCTTCGTTCGCGTTCTGCACGGTCAGCGCCCAGTAGCGGGCGGTGCTGCCGTAGCCGGGCGTGTGATCGATCAGCTTGAACTCCGAATCGCCCACGTCGTTGTCGATCGTCTTCGGCACGCCTGCGGCCACGAGGTCGAGCCCTCGCCGGGCGGCCAGCTGGGCCACCTTGTGGGCGGTGCCCATGCTGTCGTTGCCGCCGTTGTAGAAGAAGTAGCCCACGTCGTGAGCCTTGAAGACCTGCACGATCCGCTCGGAGTCCTCCTCCTGGCCCGGCTTCAGCTTGTAGCGACAGGTGCCGATCGCGCCTGCCGCCGGCGTCGTACTCAAGAGAGCGATCTCCTCCTCAGGCTGCGCCGATAGGTCGAGCAGCTTCTCCCCCAGCACGCCCTCGATGCCGTGGTAGCCGGCGTAGACCGTGCCGAACTGGTCGGGGTTCTCGCGGCAGCCATCCACCACACCCCGCAGCGAGGCGTTGATCACCGGAGTGGGCCCGCCGCTCTGGGCGACGACGACGTTTCGCGGTCCTCTTGTCATGACTTCACACCTCTCGCGATGGTGGGAGCCCGCTCCTGGCCCTGCAGCCTAGACCACGTAGGTGCCGGAGACGGTGGTCCCTCCCGCACCGGTCCAATTGGTGTGGAAGAACTCGCCCCGCGGCTTGTCCACGCGCTCGTAGGTGTGGGCTCCGAAGTAGTCCCGCTGGGCCTGGAGGATGTTGGCCGGCAGGCGCTCGCTGCGATAGCCGTCGTAGTAGGCCAGGGCGCTGCCGAAGGCGGGGACGGGAATGCCGTTGGTCACGGCCAGGGCGACGACTCGACGCCAGGCATCCTGGCAGCGGTCGATCGCGTCCCTGAAGTAGGGGGCCAGCAGCAGGTTGGCCAGGTCCGGCCTGGCGTCGAAGGCCTCCTTGATCCGCTCCAGGAACTGGGCGCGGATGATGCACCCCTCCCGCCACAGCAGGGCAACGCGACCGTACTTAAGGTCCCACTCGTGCTCGAGGGAGGCCATCTTGAGCAGCTGGAATCCCTGGGCGTAGGAGCAGATCTTGCTGGCGTAGAGTGCCTGACGTATCTCCTCGATCAAGACGGCCTTGTCCCCATCGTAGGCCGGGGCGGGGCCTCTCAGGATCTTGCTCGCCTCCACGCGCTGGCTCTTGATCGCCGACATGAAGCGAGCGAACACGGCCTCGGCGACGGTAGGGGCGGGCGTGCCCATGTCGAGCGCGCTCTGGCTGGTCCACTTGCCGGTGCCCTTCTGGCCCGCCGTGTCCAGGATGACGTCCACCATTGGCCTGCCCGTCTCCTCGTCCACATAGGCCAGTATGTCGCCCGTGATCTCGACCAGGTAGCTGTCCAGCTCACCGTTGTTCCACTCCCTGAACACCTCGTGCATCTCGGCCGGCGCCATCCCCAGGAGGTGCTTCATCAGGAAGTAGGCTTCGGCGATCATCTGCATGTCGCCATACTCGATGCCGTTATGCACCATCTTGACGTAGTGGCCGGCGCCATCCCTGCCAACCCAGTCGCAGCAAGGGGTGCCGTCCGCTACCTTGGCCGCGATAGCCTGCAGGATAGGCTTGACATGCGGCCAGGCCTCGGGGCTGCCGCCGGGCATGATGCTGGGACCGTGGAGCGCCCCTTCCTCGCCGCCGGAGACGCCGGTGCCGATGTACAGCAGTCCCTTCTTCTCCAGGTAGTCTGTCCTCCGGATGGTGTCTCCGAAGAAGCTGTTCCCGCCGTCGATGACGATGTCCCCCTTGTCCAGGTGGGGCAGCAGCTGTTCGATGAAGTCGTCGACGGGCTGGCCGGCCTTGATCATGAGCATCGCCTTGCGCGGCTTGGCCAGTGCGTCACAGAACTCCTCCACGCTGCGCGCGCCGATGATCCTCTTCCCCTTGGCCCGGCCCCCGACAAAGCTGTCCACCTTGCTGACCGTGCGGTTGTAGCAGGCCACGGTGAATCCCCTGCTCTCCATGTTGAGGATCAGATTCTCGCCCATCACCGCCAGGCCGACCACGCCGATATCCGCCTTCTTCATTACGAATCCCTCCGTCAGGTGTCAGATGCGAAGCCTGCGCCGCCCGGCGCCGCTGCCAGTTCCTGAAACCCCTGGCCAGCACCAACCCGCCTTCAGTTCTTCACGTTTCACTCTTCACGCTTCAGACGATACAGCATCTCACCCGCCTTGGGCACGACGAGGACCCCTTCGTCCTCCCGGCCTTCCCATTGGGCCAGGTCTATGCCGTCCGGATCCTGGTATCCCAGCCCGACTGCTCGCAGCGCTCGCGGGGGATGCCCGTTGCCAGCGTCACTTTGATGCGAGGGCTCTCCAGTCCGCTCGTGGCGTCATACGTTCCGCTTCCTCTTGGATGCGTGGAGTGGGCCAGCACGCCCCAAGGGTAACGCTTGAAGCGATCCCACTGCTCGACGAAGTAGTCGCGCACGTGGTAGCCGACCTCGTCGATCAGCTTTCCGTGCGTGTACGAGATCTCGCTGACGTGTGGGGCGAAGATGACCACCTCGCCGCCGTCGGCAATCGCCGGCTCCAGCTTGTACATACCCTTGGCCGCCGTCCACAGGTCATTGTACATCTGGGGTATGGTGGAGAGCACCCTCTGCAGCGGCTTCTCCACGAACACGATGTGGCGTTGGGCGGAGAGGTCGGCCGCCGCATCCCAGGCCTCCTCCGCCGTCCCGGCGAAGAGGCCTGCCAGCCCGCCTTCCACAACCACCAGGGCGAAGCAGAGCCTCGGCACCGGGATGAGCGACGCTGCCCGGTCGATCACCGCGCGGACCGGCGTCTCCTTCCTGCCGATGATCTCCATGCTGGTTCTCAGCGCGCCCAGCCAGTGCGTGAAGTTGATCATCTCCGGGCCGCTGATGCCGGGGAAGAAGTACTTGTTGCCGCCGGAGAAGCCCACGACTTCGTGGGGGAAGACCGGGCCGCAGACTACCAGCCGGTCGTACTTCTGGACGAGCCGGTTGATCCTGACCGGCACGTCCCCGGCCAGCAGCCCCTCCGAGAGCTGCTCTGTCTCGCCGGCGGTGATCGCGCCCAGCGTGACCAGCGCATCCGGCAGGTCCCAATGGTGGTTGGAGAGGCCGAGTCCTGCGAACGTCGTGGCCCGTTCCTCCGCCGTGATGCCCACTAGCCGGAGCAGCGCCTCCTCGCTCATCGGCTGATGGGTTCCCAGCGCCACCAGGT
>CAZHAX010000018.1:0-58792 GCA_964530325.1 uncultured Anaerolineales bacterium
AGCGAGCGGCGATCGCCCGCGCCCTGGCCAACGATCCGCCCGTCGTCGTAGGCGATGAGCCCACCGGCAACCTGGACAGCGGCACTGCGAACGAAGTGTTTGGGCTGTTCGAGGACCTGGTGGACCGGGGCAAGACCCTGGTCGTCGTGACCCACGATCGCAGTCTCACCGACCGGATGGGGCGCGTACTCCACCTCTACGACGGCCAGATCGCCCGTGACCAGGCGAACGGCAGCGGAGCCCAGGCCAGATGAGCGTGACCTGGCGCAAGCTGTGGCGCGACCTGGCGCGCAACAAGGCCAGGACGGTCCTAGCCGTCCTGGCCACGGCCGTCGGCGTCTTCGCCCTGGGGCTGACCTTCGGACTCACCGGCGTCATGCGCCGGGCGATGACCGAAGCCCACCGGGCGGTGGTGCCGGACCACATCACTTTCTACGGCGGGCCTTTCGACGAGGCGGCCGTGAAGGCCCTGCTTGGGCAGCCCGACGTCGCCGCAGTGGAAGGCGAGAGGTACGCATCTCTACGCTGGAAGCTGGAGGGCGAGGATAGCTGGCATAATGGTGACCTGATTGCCCGTTCCGACTACGAGAACCAGACCACCTACCTCGTCCAGCTCGTGGAGGGGAGCTGGCCCTCCGGGCGGACTCTCGGAGTGGAGAGGCTGGCCTCCGCCCACTTCGGCATCCCCGGCGGCTCCTCGATCGTCGTCGAGACCGCAGAAGGCGAGCACAGCCTGCCGATCGTGGCGGTGATGCGTGAGCACATGGTCTTTCCCCCGCTGTGGGGAGGCAAGCCCGTGTTCTTCGCTACGCCCGAGACGGCGGACTGGATCACCGGAATGGATATCGCTTTCACCAAGCTGCGCGTTCGCCTCCACTCCTACACGGAGGAGTCTGCGCGCGCAGCCGCCCAGCGAATGCAGGATCAGCTGGAGCTGGCGGGCTATCGGGTGGAGATGTACGGCCTCACAGATCCGGACGTGCACTGGCAGCAGGCAATGATCGATGCTTGTTTCCTGGTCTGGACGGTGCTGGGAGTGATGTCCCTGGGCCTCAGTGGGTTCCTCATCGTCAATACCATGAACGCCCTGCTGGCTCAGCAAGTGTGGCAGATCGGGGTGATGAAGTCGGTAGGAGCCACCTACGCTCAGCTGATCCGCAGCTACCTGATGACGGCGCTGATCTACGGCGTGCTCGCCGTGCTCCTCGCCGTGCCCCTGGGGGCGCTGGGGGCGAACGGCCTGGCCGTCTTCATGCTCAACCTGCTCAACATCGACCACAGCGCCTTCCGCGTAGACGCCGGCACGGTGGCCCTGCAGATCTTGATCGGGCTGGCAGTGCCCCTGCTGGCGGCGCTCTTGCCGATCGCGGGCGGCTTGCGCATCACGGCGCACAAGGCGATCACCCGGCACGGAATCGGCAACGGCTTCGGCGGCAGCCGCCTGGATCGGCTCATCGGCCGGATCCGGGCTCTGCCGCGCCCGTTCGCGCTGAGCCTGCGCAACACCTTCCGCCGCAAGGTGCGGGTGGCCCTGACCCTGATCACACTCATACTGAGCGGCGTTATGTTCACGATGATTCTCACCGTGGACAGTTCCTTCGACGCAACGATCGACGCGATCTTCCACATGGTCGGCGACGACATCACGCTGTACACGGATCGTGCGTATGATCCGCGTGCCCTGACTGAAATCGCGGGAGAGGTGCCCGGTGTGACCGCAGCTGAGGTATGGAGCCTTCGGGCAGCTACGACCCCGCTGGACAGCGGGCAGAGGCAGCAGGTGACGCTGCAAGGCGTACCTGCGAGAAGCTCGATGTTCCGACCGCGCGTCGCTGGTGGAACCGGGCTGGAGGCGGAAGCTGACCACGCTGTTCTTGTCAGCAGCGTCTTCGCAGAGGACAACGGCGTCGAAGCCGGCGATGCGATCACGCTGACAATCCTGGGCTCCGACTCGGTCTGGACTGTGGCCGGAGCAACGGTCGACACCTCCAGCCAGGCCCCCAACTTCTTCGTGCCTTTCGAGGCGCTGGCCTCCGAGACCGAGCCGGCCCATCGAATCCACATCGTGAAGGTCACGGTAGAGGAGCGCGGCATCGAATCCGAGAATGCCATCGCGGAAGACCTGACCGAGGCCTACGCTGAGAACGGCATCAACGTCACCGGCTCCTTCGGGTCCAGCGAAAGCCGCCAGCAGAATGACAACCTGTTCAGCACTCTTACCTACACGCTGATGTCGATGGCCGTGCTGGCGGCGGTCGTAGGCAGCATCGGGCTGATGAGCACGATGTCGATCAACGTCGTGGAGAGGCTGCGCGAGATCGGCGTGATGCGGGCCGTGGGTGCTTCCTCGCCATCGATCGCCGGGATGTTCGTCGGCGAGGGGATGCTCCTGGGCCTCATATCGTGGCTCATAGCCGTACCCTTGAGCATCCCCAGCGCATCGCTCTTCACCGGCGTGATCGGGCAGACGATCGTCGGCCTCCCGCTGGAGTTCGAGTACTCGGTGAGCGGAGTGGCGATGTGGCTAGCGATCGTGCTCGTGCTATCGGCACTGGCGAGCCTGTGGCCGGCGGCAAGAGCCGCCCGCGTCAGCGTACGCGCGTCGCTGGCCTACGAGTAGCGGCACCGCAACAAGTTACCTGATATGCAGCACTCACTCGGAAGGGGCGAGAGACCCGCGGCCCCGCAGAACGGCGGCCGCGGTCTCCACCCCGCCTGGTGAATCGCAGAGGAGGCAGCCCTGATGAGTGTAACCTGGCACAAGGTATGGCGCGACCTGACGCGCAACAAGACGCGCACTGTGCTGGTGACAGCTGCCACAGCGATCAGCATCTTCGCCGTGGGAATGGCGTTCGGTATGTCCGAGCTGACCCGCACCCGCCTGATCGAGACGCATCAGGCGTCTGTGATGGCGCACATCAGGCTGTGGATGGCGAGCAGGTTCGATGCGGCCGTGGTCGCCGCGATCGTCGCCGATCCAGAGCTCGCAGACGTGGAGGGGATCAGCCAGGATGCGACCCGCTGGCGCTTTGAGGAAGAGAGCGAGTGGCATGAGATGAGACTGATCGCGCGTCCCGACTTCGAGGCGCAGCGAATGAACAGGACAGAGCTGATCGAAGGTGACTGGCCGGCGGAAGACGCGCTGGTCGTGGAGCGGCTGACCTCCAATTACTACGGCATCTCCGCTGGCGCGGTGATAATCGCCGAGTGCGGCGAGGGCGAGTGCCGACTCCCTGTCGCCGGTGTGGCCCGGGGCCAGATCGTCCCGCCTCCTCAGTACACAGGCGAGGGGACGTTCTACGCCACGCCACAGACAGCGGCGCGGCTCACTGGCCTGCAGGGGGGCTTCAACCAGCTAATGGTACAGCTGGAAGCCTTCACCCCGGAGGCGGCGGAGGAGGCTGCCCTGCGCCTCAGCCGGCAGATGGAGTCTCTGGGCCTGTCCATGACCGGTGCGGGCTACTTCATAACGGACCCGGACGTTCACTGGGCCCAGGAACAGGTGGATACGATCTTGCTGATCATGGGAATGATGGGCGTTGGCTCGTTGGTGCTGAGCGGTTTCCTGATCGTGAACACGATGAGCTCGATTATGGTGCGGCAGGTATGGCAGGTGGGTGTGATGAAGGTCTGCGGGGCAACGATCGGACGAGTAGCCCGCACCTACCTGGCAACGGCTATAATCCTCGGCTTGCTGGCCATGCTGATCGCCGTGCCGGCAGCCGCCGTCGTGGCCTATGTGGTATCGAGTTCGACTCTGGACACATTCAACGTGCCCCTCGATTCCTTCCAGGTAGCGCCGGGGGCGATTGCTGTCCAGATCGCGGTGGGCCTGGCAGTTCCTCTGCTCGGTGCGCTCGTGCCGGTGATCGCGGGGGCGCGGAAGAGCGCCCATCAGGCGATCGGCTCGCGCGGGATGAGCGGAGCCGGCCGCCCTGGCCTGGTCGACAGGCTGGCTGGCCGCGTGCGGGGCCTGCCGCGGCCGCTCGTGCTCAGCCTGCGCAACACCTTCCGCAGCAAGGCCCGCGTCGCGCTGACACTGACCACACTCGTGCTAGGCGGCGCGATGTTCTTGGGGGTCGTCAGCATCAAGGACTCGATGGACAACACCTTCGAAACGCTCTTCTCCGATCTAGGGCACGATGTGCTGGCCCAGCTGGACCGGCCATACGAGGCCGACATGCTGCACGAGGCAGCGCAGGGGCTGCCGGATACGGAACTCGTAGAGATCTGGAGTGGCTCCTGGGCTGCCGTATCCCTGCCAGAGGGCAGGTTGCGCGAGGCCTATCTGTGGGGTGTGCCCCCGGCCTCGCAGATGTTTGCCCCGCGCATCGTCGCGGGACGCAATCTGGTTGCGGAGGATGGGCGCGCTATTCTGCTCAATCGGGAGATCGCCGAGGAAGAAGGTGTCCAGGTAGGTGGCGAGATTGAGTTGCTCGTAGGCCAGCACCAGTCCAGCTGGCACGTAGTGGGCCTGGTAATCAGCATGCGCAACGGTGGGCGCGAGAGCTTCGTGCCACTCGGCGCTGTGGCCCGGGAAGCGGGTCACGGTGGCAGAGGCAATCTGGTGCTCGTACGTACCTCCGTGCACGATCCGGCCACCCAGGAGCTTGTGGCCGCCGCCCTGGCTGCGGCCTTGGAGGCGAGCGGGGTCAGCGCCCCCTCCATCGAGAGCGCGATTGCAGAGCGCGAAGGCAACCAGTCCATGTTCGAGGGGGTGGTCTACATTCTCCTAGTAGGAGCGACACTGGCGGCGATCGTGGGAAGCCTGGGACTGGCCAGCACGATGTCCATCAACGTCGTAGACCGGGCCAGGGAGATCGGGGTAATGCGCGCTGCGGGTGCAACCTCTGTTGTCGTGGCGCTGCTGTTCATTGGCGAAGGAGTCTTCCTCGGGCTGCTGAGCTGGCTGCTGGCGGTGCCGTTGAGCTACCCCAGCGCGCAGCTCCTAGGCAACGCGGTGGCAGACACGCTGATCCGCGTGCCGCTCGAGTTCGGCTACTCTGTGAAGGGCGCGCTCCTGTGGCTGCTGGCCATTGTCGTCCTCTCTTCGCTGGCGAGCATCTGGCCAGCGCTGGGGGCGACGAAGATCAGCGTGCGGGAAGCACTGGCCTACGAGTAGTGCCTGGCATACGTATTGGGGCGCAGAGATAGGATAGTCCTGGTGCGGGCGGTAGCAGGAGCGTCCGGCCTGGGGCGCAAGCACAAGAAAGTGGAGGGAATGATGTCGAAGGTACGCTGGGCAAAGGTGGCACGCGATTTCTGGAGGCACAAGGCCAGGAGCATGCTCGTCGTCCTGGCCATCGCCGTAGGCGTCTCGACATTCGGGATGGTGCTGCAAGGCCGGGAGATCGCCATGGAGGACATGTACGCCGGCTACTGGGCGAACAACCCGCCGCACATACGACTGTACACGGAGCCGTTTGGGGAGGACCTGCTGCCCGCCGTGCGAGACTTCCCGGGTATCGAGGATGCCGAGGCACGCCATGTCGCCAGCGCTCGCCTGCGGGTCGCGGCGGATGACTGGGTCGCCTTGGAGTTGACCGTCCTGGCCGATTACGACGACTCGCGCATCGGCGTAGTGCGCCCGGAGAGCGGCGCCTGGCCGCCGCCAGAGCAGGAGATCTTGCTGGAGCGCTCCTCCCTCGTCTTGGTCGGCGCAGCAGTAGGGGATGCACTGATGGTGGAGATGCCCAGCGGCGAGCAGAGGGAGCTGCGTCTGGCAGGGTTCGCGCACGAGTTCAACGACTTCTCCTCCTACATCAGCCGCCAGGCGCGCGGCTTCGTCACCATGGACACGATCGAATCGCTCGGTCTGCAGCCTCTATACAACCAGCTCTACCTCACGATCAGCGACGATCAGCTTGACATGAGCCAGAGGGATCAGGTCCGCCAGGAAGCAACCATGCAGCTGGACGCGCTCGGCTATCGGGTCTTGAACCACGACAGCTTCCTCACCAGGCCGGCCAAGCATTGGGCGGACGACTTCTTCTCCGCTCTGATGCTGGTGCTCGGCGCTGTAGGCGCGCTCTCGTTGCTGCTCAGCGGGTTCCTGGTGGTGAACACGGTGATGGCCCTTCTGGCCCAGGAAACCCGTCAGATCGGGGTGATGAAAGCCGTCGGCGCCCGAAGGGGTCAGGTGCTCGGGCTCTACCTCGGAACTGTCGTAGTATACGGTGGCCTTGCGCTGCTCGTCTCTATTCCCCTCGGCCAGGCCGGCGGGATCTGGTTCGCTGGCTTTGGCAGCGGGGTAATGAACTACGATATCGACTTCCGGCTCGTGCCCTGGGTGCTCGCGCTGCAGGGGGCTATGTCGATCGGCGTCCCCGCGCTGGCTGCCCTCCTGCCCATCTATGCCGGGACCCGCAAGACGGTGCACCAGGCGGTGAGTGACTACGGCATCAGCACCGCGAGACCCGGGCCTCTCGATCGGCTGGCAGGCCGGATTCGCGGTCTACCCCGGCCGCTTGTTCTCAGCCTGCGTAACACGTTCCGCCGCAGGATGCGACTCGCCTTGACGCTGGGAGCTCTCTCTCTGGCGGGGGCGATCCTGATCGGCGTATTCTGCACCAGGGAATCCATGGCCGGTGTGTTCGAAGAGATGCTGGAGCTCTACAGCTACGACGTGCAGATCTCGTTCGCAGCGCCCGTTCCGGCCGAGAGTGTCGAAGCGGAGGCGGAGCTGGTCGACGGCATCGCCCGGGTGGAGAGCTGGATCGTCAGCATGCCCAACCGGGTAAGGAGCGATGGGAGCATGGGATCCACCATCGGCCTTTTCGGCCCACCCTCGGACCAGGAGACGGTGAACGCTGTGCTGCTTGAGGGCAGGTGGCTCTCGCCCGAAGGCGAAGACGAGATCGTGATCTCCCAGGGCTACGCCCGGGCTGAGGCCGATCTTGCGGTGGGTGAAGAGATCACTCTTTCAATCGGCGGACGCGAGTCGTCCTGGCGTTTCGTGGGAATCTACCTGGCAACGGATCAGGGCGGATACGTCAACGGGCCGGCGCTGGCGCGGGCAGCGGATATGGAGGGCCTGGTCAGCCTGGCGGCGGTGATCATCGATGAACGGGACGATCCCTCAGCTCAAGAGACGGTTGCCCGGCAGCTGCTGGAGCAGTACGAGAAGGCTGGTCTGCCTGTGCTCAACTCGGCCACAATCGCGGAGGTGCGCGCCTCCAATGAGAACCAGATCAACTTGATCGTCTTTCTGCTGCTCGTCATCTCCGCCCTCTTGGCCGTCGTCGGCGGCCTGGGGCTGGCGGCGACGATGGGGCTGAACGTGCTCGAGCGGACCCGCGAGATAGGCATACTGCGTGCCGTCGGCGCCTCCAACTGGGCGGTGTGGCGCATAGTCGTCGGGGAAGGGGTGCTCATCGGCCTGATCAGCTGGGCGCTAGGGGCCCTGCTGTCGCTCCCTATCGGCAATCTTCTCACCCAAGGCCTGGCAGCGGCTTTCATGGGTACGGGGATCGAGTACTCCTTCGCGCCCGTGGGAGTATCGGTCTGGCTGGCTACCGCGGTTGTAGTGTCCGCCGCGGCCAGCTTCATGCCTGCGCGGAGGGCATCGCGCATCAGCGTGCGGCAAGCGCTGGCATACGAGTAGCATCTTAGCTGGCTCGTGGAGTACGGCCGGCACCCGCGCTAGCGCGGGTGCCGGCTTTCGATTGCCTGGGCAACGCCCGGTCTGCAGTGAGACTACTCCGGCGGCTGCTGCCTCCTGACCACCGTCGTGGAGTCATCTCCAGGCCGGGCAGGGAGCCGGACGGCGAACTTGCTGCCCAGGCCCTTGACGCTCTCAGCAGTGACGCCGCCGCCGTGGGCCAGCACGATCTCCCGCACGATGGCCAGGCCCAGCCCGGCCCCCCTGCTGTGGCGGCGGGCCCTGTCCACCTGGTAGAACCTCTCGAAGATGCGAGGCAGCTCCTCGGCCGCCACGCCCTCGCCCGTGTCCGTCACCGTGACCTCGATCCACTGACCTGGGTCCGCCCTCTGCACGTGTACGGCCACCCTCCCGTCTGGAGGCGTATGCGCCACGCCGTTGTCGAGCAAGTTGGTGAATACCTGGGCCAGCCGATCCGCGTCGCCGCTGACGTATAGCGCTTCGGGCGCCGTCAGTTCCAGTGCGACGCCTGCGGCCATCGCCTGCGGCTCGAGGTTCTCGATACACCCGCGCAGGAGGGAGGGGAGGTCCACCGGATTCTGAGCCATCACGATCTGGCCGGCGTCGATGCGGGCCAGCACGAGCAGATCATCCACCAGGCGGCGCATTCGCTCCGCTTCCTCGTGGATCACCCGGGCGGAGCGCGCGGCTGCCTCTGGGTCGCCTGCAGTGCCGTCGAGCAGGGCCTGGGAGAAGCCCTGAATCGAGGTCAACGGCGTCTTCAGCTCGTGTGAGACGTTGGCCACGAAGTCCCGCTGCGATCGCTGGGCGGCTTCCACCTGGTGCGCCATGGAGTTGAAGGACTGCGCCAGATCACGCACCTCGGTGGGACCGGAAACCGGCGCCCTGGTGCCAGTCTCACCACGGGCAATTGCCAGCGCGGCGTTCGAGACCCGCCGCAGTGGCTTGCCCACTGAACGGCTGACCAGCAGAGCCAGGAGTATGGACAGGACCAGGGCCACCGCTCCCGCCCGCAGCAGCGGTGGCAGCAGATACTCGGCAAGCCAGGCCAGCGCCAGCAGCCGCTGATGCTGCGAGGTAAACACCACGGTCGCCCGCAGCCCCTCGGGTGTCGCGATCAACTGGCTGACGTAGACCCAAAGCCCACCGGCGGGCCCAACAGGAGCGCTGAAGGTGCTCTGTGTTCGGGCCGGGGGGCCTTCCGTCCCCGCCAGCTCGGCGATCTGCTCACCGGTCCACGTATCCTCTGTGTCGAAGCGAACGTTGCCCTCTCCGTCGACGAGCAGTATGCGCACGCCCTGGTCCTCGGCCGCGTCGGCGAGCAGGGCTTCGATCTCGCCCGTCTCGGTAGCGCGCCGCAGGGCGGGCAGCGTTGCCTGCAGTGACCGCTGAAGATCCTGGTGTACAGCGTGAGTCCACGCCGGGCGCACGAAGAGGAGCAGCCCCAGGCCCACCAGCACCAGGCAGACGATGATGAGGGCGACGTAGGAGAGCAGCAGCCGGGTATTGAGACTGCGGAACATGGCGATTCTCAGGCGACGAGCTTGTATCCGACGCCGACGACTGTCTCCACCTCGACATCCGATCCGCTCAGCCGCTTGCGTAGCTGGGCGATATGGACGTCGACGGTACGCGTCTCACCGTAGAAATCATACCCCCAGACCAGGCTGAGCAGTTGGTCGCGGCTGAGCACCAGTCCCCGGTGCTCGGCCAGCGTCAGCAGGAGGTCGAATTCTTTGGGCCGCAATTGAACGGGCTCACCGGCTATGGTCACCTCGTGCCGTGCCGGATCTATAGTCACGTCGCCTGCACGGATCGGCGCCTCCCCGCGGACGGCCCGGACGGTCCGCCGCAGCACGGCCTTCACCCTGGCGACCAGCTCGCGGGGGTTGAAGGGTTTGGTGAGGTAGTCGTCTGCTCCAAGCTCCAGGCCCACGATCTTGTCCACGTCGTCGTCCCGAGCCGTAAGCATGATGATGGGGAGATCGGGCGCAGCCTTGCCGGAGCGGACGCGGCGGCAGACCTCCCAGCCGTCGACCTCAGGCAGCATCAGATCGAGAATGAGTAGCGCCGGCGGCTTCTTGGCTATCGACTGCAGGGCGCCGGCTCCGTCGCCGGCGGACTGAACGTGGAAGCCCTCCTGCTCCAGGTACAGGCGCGCCAGTTCGACAATACTCGTCTCGTCGTCGACGACCAGAATCGTCTCTCCGGCCATGGCTCCCTCTTGTACCTGGCAATGGGCCGGCGCCCCGAAGCCGCTTCCTGCCGCCGGCAGGCGCTTGCAGGGGCAGGACCTGAGCAGCCCTGATGGTGATTGTACCCACCAACTGCAGAGAAGGCAAGGCCCCGCTCTGGCGGGGCCTTGCTCGGAGCAGGGCTGCCTGCGGACAAGCAGTCTGGGTCGGCGGGAAGCTGAGGCTGGAGACGAGCGAGGGCGCCGGCGTGGTCAACCCTCGCTGCGCCATTGCGCCCCGCCCTCCCCAACCTCCCTCTTCCAGATCGGCGCCACCTCCTTGAGGCGGTCGATCGCATAGCGCAGAGCGTCGAAGACATCGACCCGATGGGCGGCGGAGACGGCGATCACGACCGCCGTCTCGCCTACCTCGAGCCTCCCGGTCCGGTGGACGATCGATACGCCCTGAATGGACGGCCAGCGCTCGCGGATCTCCGCCCCGATCTGGCGCAGCGTCTCCTCCGCCATGTCGGAGTAGGCCTCGTATTCGAGATGGTCCACCCGCCGGCCGCCAGTCTTGCCGCGCACGACGCCGACGAAAGTGGCCACGGCACCGATAGCGCGACCGCCCAGCCCGGCGACGACGTCGTCGAGCGATATCGCCTCAGTGGTGATTCTGTACTCGCTCACTTCCCTCGCCTGTTGCTCCCGCCGGAATCTACCGCAGAGCGCGCTCTCCAGACCGTGCCGCCCTCGTGTTCCCGGGGCTCGGTCACAGACCGGCCCGAGCATGGCGATCGCCTACCCTCCGCCAACCGGTGGCAGAAGAGCGACCTCGTCCCCGTTCTGCAGCTCGGTTTGCATGCCGACGTAGGAGCGATTGACTGCGACGCTGAGAAAGCGCGTGTAGGCTCGCAGGACTGGGTAGGACGCCTGCAAGTGGTCGATCAGATCCTGGACGGTCGCGCCGGACGCAAGCTCGGCCACGAGTTCTCCCTGGCCCAGCGCCTCGCGCGGGGCGGCGAAGACCTTCACCTGGATGTGCATCGCTTCGCCCATTGGCCTACTCTTCGAGAACTACCTCGCCGCTCTTGCCGCCGCTCTTCCGCACCAGGCGTATGTCCGTGATGCGCAGCGTACTGTCGATCGCTTTGACCATATCGTAGATCGTCAGCGCGGCGACGCTTACGGCAGTGAGGGCCTCCATCTCGACGCCGGTCTTGCCCCGGCAGCGGACAGTAGAGGTTATCTCCACCGTGCCCGCCTCCGCGTGAACCTCAAAGCGGACGTCAACATTGGAGAGCAGGAGGAGATGGCACAGGGGAATCAGCTCCGGCGTCCGTTTCGCGGCCATAATACCGGCTACCTGTGCAGTTGCCAGAGCGTCACCCTTCGGCCCACTCCCCTCTGAGATCAGCCGGAGTGTCTCCGGGCGCATGGTCACGACGCCCTTGGCTACTGCTTCCCTCTCAGTATCGTCCTTGTCCCCGACGTCCACCATCCGTACGCGACCGTCCTCGCCAACGTGACCCATTCTGACCGTGCCTCCCTGGGCGGCGGCGTGCCTCAGCCGCCGATCTCCGACATCGTGCGGCCCTGCGCGGCTTGCCCGTCGGCAAGATGATGGCGGAGAGGCTTGCTTTGCACCGCTTCCTGTATTATCTCTTTGATCCGTGCGGCTGCCGCACCGCCTCGCAGAGGCGTGCGCAGATCGATCTCGGTGTCTGAGAGCAGGCAGGGCCGCAGTCCGCCGTCCGCCGTGAGCCGCAGGCGATTGCAGCGGCGGCAGAAGTGATCGCTGATAGGAGTGATGAAGCCCACCGTTCCCGAGGCGCCGGGCAGGGTGCGGTATCGCGCCGGTCCGTTTCCTGTGGGGGCAGTCGCCGGCTTCAGCTCCCCCAGTTCGGATTCCACACGTTGGCGGATCTCTTCCGCAGTCACCACCCGGCCCCGCCAGTCGTCGACCATCGCCTGCTCGCTCCACAATGGCATCAGCTCGATGAAACGCACATGCCAGCCTGCTTCGACCGTCTTTCTCGCGAAGGCCTCCACCTCGTCGTCGTTTGTGCCCCTGATCACCACCGTGTTTATCTTGATCGGCACCAGCCCGGCATCGGCTGCGGCCTCCATACCGGACAGCACATCCTGCAGCCGGCCGCCGCGGGTGATCTGCTCATGCCGCTCCGGAATCAGGCTGTCGATGCTGACGTTCACTCTCTGGAGCCCGGCCTGGGCCAGGGTCGCTGCGTGAGCCGCCAGCAGGACCCCGTTCGTCGTCATCGCCAGGTCGTCGATGCCCGGAATCGCTGCCAGCATGGCGACCAGTTCCTCGATCCCCTCCCGAATGAGCGGCTCGCCGCCTGTCAGCCGCACCTTGGTGATGCCGAGCTCAGCCCCTGCCCGCACCACCGTCTCGATCTCCTCGTAGCGGAGGATATCGTCGTGAGGGCGCCAGGGGACCCCCTCAGGAGGCATGCAGTAGACGCAGCGCAGGTTGCACCGGTCGGTCACCGAGACGCGGAGGTAGCTCACCGGGCGATTGTATGCATCCTTGCAGGCCATCGGCATTCAGAAAACGTGCACGGCGGAGGCCTTGAAGGACAGATAGACGCGCCGCCCTTCTTCCAGCCCCAGCTCCCCCACGGATGCCCGAGTCACCAGGCAGACGAAATCGGGAGGGACGCTGACCGTCACGTAGAAGACGGGGCCCGCGTCCACCAGTCCCACGACGCGGCCACCCAGGCAGTTGCGGGCGCTGGAGGCGATCGGCTGCGTGGAGATCACTATGTCTTCTGGTCTGATCGACACGTGCGACGGCCCCAGCAAGTCCGTGACGGCGGCGATGCTCGTTCCATCGACCTCGATCGTCTTCTCCCCCTCTCCAGTGTGACAGACCGCTCCCCGGAAGACGTTGCGCACGCCCACGAAGCGGGCCACGAACTCGGAGGCCGGCTTGCGGAAGACCTCGTCCGGAGCGCCCACCTGGACGAGGCGACCATCTTGCATCACCGCAATCCGGTCGGCCAGAGCCACAGCCTCCTCGAAGTCGTGGGTCACGTGGATGGTCGTCGTTCCCAGCTCGCTGTGGAGACGCGCTAGTTCGCGCCGCACTTCCTCGCGAGTCTCCGGATCGAGCGCGCTTAACGGCTCGTCCAACAGCAGCAGGCGTGGCTCGATCGCCAGCGCCCGAGCCAGCGCAACCCGCTGCTGCTCGCCGCCGCTCAGTGTATCGGGCTGCCGCTCGAGCAGATCCTCGATGCCCAGCAGACCAGCCATCTGCCGGACACGCCTGTCCGCCTCGGCTGCCCCCACCTTCCTCAGCTTCAGCCCGAAGGCGATGTTCCCTCCCACCGTGAGATGGGGGAATAGCGCGTAGTCCTGGTAGACGAACCCGATGGAGCGGTATTCCGGCGGCAACCCGGCAACTTCCTCCCCGTCCACGGCGATAGCGCCCTGGCGAAGCGGGAAGTGCCCAGCGATCGCCTCCAGGAGAACGGTCTTGCCAGCTCCGGTGGGACCGAGAACGACGAAGTACTCGCCTGCGGCGACCCCGAGATCGATATCCCGCAGCCGGAACTCGCCGATGTCCGCGGCCAGCCCCACCACCTGGAGCCCGCCAGGGGTGCTCTTCACCCTGTCCTCCTGTTGCGCCCAGCGGTCACCCGCAGCGCGGCGAATGCTCCCAGCGTGATCAGAATCATCAATGCAGCCACCGGCCGGGCATACGCAAGCCCGTAGGATTCGAACCGCTCATATAGGAGCACCGGTGCTACCATCGGATGGTAGGCGAGTATGACGACGGCCCCGAACTCGCTCAGCCCTCGCGCCCACATCAGGATCATGCCCGAGAGTATGCCGCGCCACGCGAGCGGGAGAGACACGCGGAGGAAGGATTGCCACGGAGAGGCGCCCAACGTTCGCGCTACCCGCTCCAGCCGGCGATCGACCGCCTCGAAAGCCACTCGCGCGGCATTGACCAGGAAGGACAGGCTGACGAAGAGCATGGCCACGATTATGCCCGGCAGAGCGGAGACGAACTTGACGCCCACCAGGTCGAAGGCCTGGCCGACGAGCGCCCGCCGCCCGAATACCATGAGCAGGGCTATGCCGGCAGCCGAGTGGGGCACCACAACAGGGACGTCGAGCAAGCCCTGGACCAGCCACTTACCGCGGAAGCTTGTGCGGGCCAGGAGATAGGCCAGGGGCACGCCGCAGAGGAACGCCGCCGCGGTGGCCAGCAGTGACGCGTAGAAGGTGAGCAGGATGGACCCGCGCACCTCCTCGTCCAACAGCGTCTCCCACAGCACAGCCGGGCTGGAGGCCAGGACCGTCGTCAGCAGCGGCCAGGCGACGAAGGCGACGAGCAGCGCCCCCAACGCGGCGAAGAGGAGGCGCATCCTGTCCGCGAACAGACGTCTCAAGCTCATACCGCACCAGGTTGAAGGCCTTGAGCGGTGGGCGCGGCCCCGCCTGCGCGCCTGTCAGGCGGGGGCACGCTCCGCGCACCGCCTCTAGTTCACCAGGTCCAGCAGCTCCTCGGGCAGTACCTCCCTGCCGGTACCCACCACGGCGGGCACTAGCGGCGGTTGTCCCTGCCCCTCCATTATAGCCTGTCCCTCAGGACCGAGTAGGAACTGGACGAAGGCCAGCGCCAGCTCCGGGCTGGGCGCGCCGTGGGGAATGGTGACGCCGTAGACGATCGGCTTCCCCACCATCGTCATCGTAGTCCCCGGCTCAGCACCTGCGATCTCGACCTCTGCCTCAGCGTAGAGGTCGGCGTGCTCGACGCAGCACAGGTTGATCTCCTCGGGCAGCTCGATGTACTCGAGGCCGTGCTGCACGGCCACGGAGCGATACTCGTATGCGTAGTCCATATCCCCTGATTCGAGGAGCGCGATCAGCTCCACCGACTTCGGGCGCACGTTCTCCGGGGGGCAGTGCTCCTCGAGGAGGTCGTCGAGCCCCGGCTCGTCGTAGTAGTTCTCTGCCAGCTGCCAGACCATCAAGGTGCGGTAGCCGCAGGGGTCAGCGTCCGGGTCGGAGTGTCCGTAGATGACCCCATCACGCGTGAGGATCTGATACCAGTTGCCGGCCGTGATCTCACCGGCGTAGAGCGATTCCTCGGTGTAGGCGATGACCATCGTGTTGCGGGCGAATCGAACATTCCAGCTGGCGAAGTCCGGTATCAGCAGGCTGTCGATCACGGTGTAGTCGGCCGACATCAAGAGGTCGGCCTCTCGCCCCAGCTCGCTGATCTTCCGCGCAGCCGCGTTGCTCCCGGAGGCCTCCGCCTCGAAGGTCACGCCGGGGTACTGCTCACGAAACGCCGCGGCGAGCTCGTCCACCGGAACGGTAAGGCTCCCAGCGTGGAAGATGATCAGGTTTCCTGCCAGCTCGTCATCCCCGCCGGTATCCGCCGGCCCTCCACAGGACGCCAGAACGAGAGCCAAGACAACTGCCACGATGGAAGACCGTAACCTCAACTTGCTTGACTCATTCATGTTGCCTCCCCCTCCTATAGTGAGCGGGGCTGCCGATGGGGACAGTCCCGCAGAGGTCCACCCGACCCGCGAAGACGCGAAGGCAACAGGCAGTCACCGCGGCCGTGCCCACAACGACAGCGGCGTCCACCCGGAAAGGGATGGACGCCGGCACGCTCACGGCCAACCATCCTCCTCCTTTCCAAGCACGGGAGGCGGGGCCGTTTCCGGCCACACCCTGTCGCCCACTCCCCGTAGGCTTTGCCCTTAGGGGACGCGGGTCGGAGAAGGACCTCTGTCTATGTTGAGGGAATTATACCCTGTGGTGCGCCCTCCGCAAGCCCGCTCAGACGGCCGTCGTCAGGGCGCCGGAAACTGGACCGCAAGCCTGGCCACGCGGCGGGCCATCTCGATCGCGTAGTTGCTGCCCCGGTCCCAGGGATAGACCTGGCTCATGTTCGCCAGCCACAGGCCGGGGACGGGCGTTCTCAGAGCGGGGATGTTCTCCGAGTGGTTCAGCGTGGGCACAGGCTGAGCGTACTCCTCTGTGAACATCCAGCTGTCCCTGATCCAGCCGGGATCGAAGTCGGGGTTGATCTTGGCCAGGCCGGGCAGGTAGGTCTCGAGCAGCCCATCCTTGCTGTAGCGGAGGTAGGGATGATCGGGCGGCAGGTAGTCGCCGCAGTAGACGATCCGGTCGCCGCCGTAGTGCTCCGGCGAGATGTAGTTCGTATGCTCCACCAGGCCCATGAAGGGCAGTCCCTCGCCTGAGGGTATGTTGATCCAGTAATGGTTCTTGGTCAGGCAGCGGTCGAGCGCCAGGACAAGGACGACAGCGGACATCGACTTCAAGGCGGCCAGCTTGCCCTGATACTCCGGCGAGAGGTCCGGCGCGAGCTCCAGCATTTGCTGAGGCGAACAGGTGGCGATCACTGCGTCGTGCTGAAAGGTGACGGCACCGGTCTTTGCCTCCAGCTTACCATGGGCGGTCTTCCGCACAGTCTTCACACTCGACTGAAGGCGGATCTCCGCGCCCCGTCTCGTGGCCTGCTCGGCCAGGAGGTCGGCGAAGCCCTGGAAGCCGCCGACGAAGTAGCCCAGGCGGGCCGTCCGCTTGTGCGCCCTGGCCCACATCCAGGCCATGTTCACTTCCCGGTAGTGCTCCTCGCCGAACTTACTGATCAGCAGTGGTCTCCACCAGAGCTTGTAGGCCCGCTCGCCGGCGTTGCGGCGCATCCAGTCGTCCGCGGTGACGTCCTCCAGCGCCTGCCAGTTCTTCGTCAGAGTCAGGTAGAAGGCGGAGAGCCCCACGCGCAGCCGGTCGATCAGCGGCAGGGGCGAGAACTGCAGAACCCTGATTGCTCTGTGCAGCTGGGAGATGGGCAGGAACTTGAGGGCAGGAACCTGGCTGTCGAGCGGATAGATGCGGCCGTTGTGATATATGGAGGTCGTCGGCCAGGGGAAGAAGAGCTGGTCGCTTGCTCCGAGATCCTCAATCAGGCGGATCAGGTCATCGTCCGAGGCGAACCAGTGGTGGTAGAAGCGGTCCACAGGCCACTCCCACCGCTCATCCCGGAAACCAGCCGCCAGTCCGCCGACGTACGACCGGGCCTCGTACACAGTGACCGTGTGGCCCTCCCCGGCCAAGTCGAAGGCTGCCGTGAGGCCGGTGAGCCCGGCACCGACGATCCCGATGTTCACCCGGCTACTCCTTCGGCCTCTCGGCCGCACGTTCTCCGGCCTGCCAGACGTCCGCCCAGTGAACCCCTTCCCGGGCCATCAGGATCAGCCCCAGGAGGGTCACCGGTACCAGCAGAATGGCGTGGAGCACGAGGACGTAGCCGGCGGCCACATTATGCGGCGCGCCGATCGACTCCAGGAGGGGGATGCCCAGCTCGAAGGTGCCTACGTACCCCGGCGGCGACGGCAGGGCGGTCGCCAGGTTGACGATTCCTCCCATCAGCAGGATCGTCGGGTAGGTAAGCTGGAGGCCCGGAAAGGCGAAGCTGACGAGCCAGTATTTGAGCGTCTCCAGAATCCAGACCCAGAGCGTAACCCCGAAGAGGACGAAGACATCCCGGCCGCTGCGCAGGCTCTGCAGCCCGGCTACGATGCCCTGCACGAAGCTGTTGAGTGGGGGGCGGAATCGTGCTGGCGCCAGGCGGTCGATGAAGAAGCCCGCCAGCCTCAGTAGCCAGCCCGGCCGCGATGCCAGGACGAGAAAGAGCGCGAGCGCGGCCAGGAATGCCCCACCCGCAGCGGCAACCCAGGGTCTGAGATCCTCAGGAAGTCCCACGAAGAGGAGGCCAACAAGAACGAAGAGGACCATAGTCAGCCCATCGAACAGTCGTTCCAGCACCGCCGTCGTCAGTGCCGTGCCCACGTTGATCTGCTCCCGTCTCCATAGGACGTAGGCTCGCAGCGCCTCCCCGAGACGGAAGGGAAGGATATCGTTGCCCATGTAGCCGATCACGACGACGGGGAAGAGGCGGTTCGGAGACACCTTCTTGGTCGCTCGCAGCAGGAAACCCCAGCGCCAGGAGCGGAACCAGACGGAGATGAAGTAGACCGCGACGGCGGGAATGAGCCACCAGTAGTTTGCCTGGCGGACGGTGGTCCACACCTCGGCCAGCTGCAGATCGCGGAGCGAGTACCAGAGGAGAACTCCTCCGATGACGATACCCAGCGCGAAAACCAGCCAGCGCCTCTTCACCGCACACTCCCGTTCCGCTGCCGCAGCACCTCGTAGAGCACCACGGAGCCTGCCACGGAGGCATTCAGCGACGTGACGTCACCATGCATGGGCAGCTGCACCAGGAAGTCGCAGCGCTCTCTCACCAGGCGCCGCAGGCCCTGCCCCTCGCTGCCGATGACTAGCGCTAGCGGTCCGCTCAGTTCGGCCCGCAGGTAGCTCTGCGCGCCGGGCAGCGCCTCCAGACCAGCGATCCACAGGCCATCTTCCTTGAGCTCCGCCATTGCCCTCACCAGATTCGTCACCTGCGCCACGAGCAGGTGCTCCACCGCGCCGGCCGAGGCATTCACGACGGCCGGTGTGATGCCCACCGCCCGACGGCGCTGTATTACCACACCGTGAACGCCCACAGCCTCGGCGGTGCGCAGCAGGCTGCCCACGTTTTGGGGATCCTGCAGCAGGTCGAGTATGAGGAGCAGCGGCTCTTCGCGGCGAGAGCTGGCGTAGCCGGTGATCTCATCGAGCGAAACGAGCGGGTAGGGACTCGTCTCCAGAGCTATGCCCTGGCTGCTGCCGTCTCCAGCGACTCCCAGATCGGGCCGCCCCACCCGCTCGACGGCAACGCCTGCTCGCCGGGCCAGCGCCATTATCTCGTCGACTACGCCGCCCTCTCGGACGCCTTCGGCTACCAGAAGCCGCCCGTGCTTGCGACGTCCAGCTCTGAGCGACTCACGAACGGCGTTTCGTCCGTACAGGACCTCGCTCATTCCTCTACGGGTTCGATCCGCCAGGCCGCCCCCTCGGGCCGATCCTCTACGGTGATCCCTAGCTTCGCCAGGCGCTCCCGAAGCGCGTCCGCCTGCGCCCAATCCTCGGCGGACCGATAGTCATCCCGCACGCCGAGGATGATATCCATCAGTCCCTCGACCATGTGGGACCCGGCGGCGTCCTCGAATTCGTCTGGGATTATGCCCAACACCTGGCCTCCGAGGGTCCGATACATGCCGTCGATAGCTGCCAGCGTCCCTCCGCTCACCGGATTCTCTGACTCCAGCAGCAGATTGACCTCTCGATTGAGGTCGAACAGCACTGCAATTGCCTGCGGTGTGTTGAAGTCGTCATCCATCGCCGTCGCGAAGGCCTCACGGTGCCGATCCAGGCCATTGACGTACGAGAGATCGGTCGTCCCAGACGGCACGGCGGAGCGCACGCCTGAGCGTAGGCGGCGGACTGTGTGGTGAAGCCGGTCGACACCCTTCACCGCCGCCAGCATTGCGTTTCGGGTGAAATCCATTGGGCTGCGGTAGTGGCCGGAAAGGATGAAGAAACGGATCGCCTCCGGGCTATAGAGCTTGAGAGCATCCTTGATCGTGATGGAGTTGCCCTTGCTCTTGCTCATCTGAGCCCCGTCCACGGTCAGTGAGCCTGCCAAGAGCCAGTAGCGGGCGAATTGCTTGCCGGTCGCCGCCTCGGACTGGGCGATCTCGCACTCGTTGTGGGGGAAGATGTTCTCCAGGCCGCCCCCGTGGATATCGAAGGTGTCGCCCAGGTACTTGGTGGCCATCGCCGAGCACTCGATGTGCCAGCCGGGGTATCCCCAGCCCCAGGGAGAGGGCCAGCGCAGCAGGTGTTCTGGCTCGGCGTGCTTCCATAGCGCGAAGTCGCCAGGATGCCGCTTGTCGTCACGCACTGCGATTCGGGCGCCGGGCTCGAGGTCGTCCAACTGCCGCCTGGCCAGCTTGCCGTAGTCAGCGAACTCCTCCACCGAGTAGTAGACGTCGCCCGCGGCTGTCTCGTAGGCGTAGCCCTTGTCCAGCAGCACCTTGATGATTTCGATCTGCTCCGGGATGTGGCAGCTGGCGCGCGGTGATATGTTGGGACGGATGACGCCGAGGGCATCCATGTCCTCGAAGTACGATCGCGCGTATGTCTCCACCACTTCCATAGGTTCCACGCGCTCCCGCCGGGCACCCTTGACGATGCGATCTTCGCCCGTATCCAGCAGATGTCCGACGTCAGTAATGTTCTGCACATAGCGGACCTTGTTGCCTCTGTAGCGCAGGTAGCGGACAATCACGTCCATGGCCACATAGAGCTTGGCGTGGCCCAGGTGGCTGTGATCGTACACGGTCGGCCCACAGGTGTACATGGCGACGTATCCCTTCTCAAGCGGTTTGAAGGGCTCCTTCTCGCGCGTCAAGTAGTTGTAGACCTGTAGGGCCATCGCTAGTCTCCGCCTGCTACGCTATTCTCCAGGCGAGCGAAGAGCATCCGGCCTGCAGCGGTCTGCAGCACCTTCGTGACGATGACGTCTTTCTCTTCGCCGATGGAGTCACTGCCGTCCTCCACCACAATCATCGTGCCGTCGTCCAAGAAGGCCACACCCTGGTCTGGCTCTTTGCCCTCTCGGACGATCTGAACGGTCAAAGGCTCGCCGGGAATAACGACCGCCTTTACGGCGTTCGCCAACGCATTCACGTTCAGCACCCTCACGCCCTGCAGTTCCGCCACTCGGTTCAGGTTGTAGTCATTTGTCAGAATCGGGCAGCTGAGCCTCCTGGCCAGCAGCACCAGTTTGTCATCCACAGCCCGGGCATCCTCGATGTCCATGTCGACGACCCGTACCGGTGCAATAGAATCGCTCTGCAGGCGATGCAGCATCTCAAGCCCGCGCCGTCCTCTTCGGCGGCGCAGCCGGTCCGAGGAGTCCGCGACCTGCTGCAGCTCGTTGAGCACGAAACGCGGCACCAGAATCTCCCCATCGACGAAGCCGGTCAGGCTGATATCCACGATGCGGCCGTCGATGATGACGCTCGTGTCGAGGAGCACCGGTTTGTGCCACCTGCCTCCGTTGCGCCGGCTATCGCCGCTACGGCTCGGTATCTGCCCCCGCACCATTTCGACAATGTCAAACTGCCGCATGGTCATTATCATCACACCCAGGTAGCCGAAGACGATGGCGGCGACGAAGGGTAGTATCTGGCCCAGCGGCGGTCCTAGCAGCGAAAGCGGAAAGGAGATCAGGGCGGCCACTATCAGGCCCACGACCAGGCCCACTACGGCCGCCAACAGCTGCTGTGCCGGCGCCTTGCGCACGCTCCTTCGCAATGCGCGGAAGGGCCATAGAGTGAGATATGGCGTCAAGACGAGTCCGGTCAAGGCGCCGAGAAGCATGAAGATCACCGCATACCGGTATGGTGACTCCCCCAGCGTGGCAGCCAGATGGAGACCGCCGAAGATCCCCACCACAAGGAAGAGGACCATGCCGGCAATTCTAGCAGAGAAATCCGCGCTCACCAGACTCTCCTCTCGTCGGGGACACCCAGCCCAGATGTACAAAGCGGGTCAGCGCCCGCCAGGCGCTCACCCGTTTCGTGCCAGTTCACAGCGAAGACCGAACCACCAGTAGCGGGTAGTGCGGAACCCTCCTACGCGCTATGCGCTCACCCTTCGGCGGCGACCAAGGTGGAACGATCAGAACCGAACGATTGTGAAATGAGTGCCTGGAACCAGGGCTAGCGACACTCGCGCGCCGCTTTCTCAGCCCCAACAATCCAATCTTAGCATAGGCCAGCGCAAAAGTCAAAGGCGCGCAGTACTTGCCTGAACAGCTCTTCCCCGAGCCGCTGACGAGGGCCCGGATGCGGTTTGCCAATTGCCGCCCGGGACCGTATAATCTTTCGCGATGGTCTTCCTGATGGCTATCCTAGGCCTCCTCGTGGGCGGCCTGGTTAACCAGCTTGGTTCGGACCTGCCGGCTCGCCGGCATCTGACCAAGCCGCACTGCCCCTACTGCTCGCGTACGAGGCCCTATCGGCAGTGGGCTGCCCTGCCTTCCTTCCTCCTCTGGCACGCTCGCTGTCCCGGCTGTGGCGCTCCGATCAAGCTGCGCCATGCACTCGTCGAGATCGGTCTGGCGTTAGCCTATGGCTATCTCTGGATCGCACTGGGGCCTTCTGTGAAACTGCCCTTCTTCTGCCTGTATGCTGCCATACTGACGCTCGTGCTCATCACGGATATCGAGCGCAGGCTGATCCTGGACGTGGTAACCTACCCGGCAATGCTGCTCGCCCTGATTGCCAGCCTGGTCCGGCCGGACGCCACCCTCGCGAGCGCCGTCTGGGGTGGCCTGATAGCCTATCTCTTCTTCCTGGCGGCCTACGCGGTGGGGAACGCATTGTTCGGCCGGGGAGCCCTGGGCTACGGGGACGTGAAGCTGGCAGCGTTTGTAGGCCTGGCCACCGGCTTCCCCCTCGCAGTCCTGGCCCTCTTCGTGACAATCGTCACGGGAGCCGGGATCACGCTGCTCCTGGTAATCACGCGCGTGCGCCGGCTGGGCGATCATATTCCGTATGGCCCCTACCTTGTCGCGGGCGGGGCGATCACGCTGCTCTGGGGGCTCGAACTGGGCGGCCTCATACTCGGCCGCTAGGGCGGCAAGATGCGCAAACAGGACGGCCACCCAGCGCCAGACGGTACGCTGACGACAAGCATCGGCTAGCGGCGGGCCGCTTCCTGATAGGCCTCGATCGTCTGCCGGGCCGTGCTCCGCCACGAGAACCGCCCGGCTTGCTCCAGAGCCCGACGGCTCAACTCGGCCCTGTATGCGCCATCGCGGGCCAGCCTGACCAGGGCCTGGGCGATGCCTGCCACGTCGTCCGGCTTGACCAGAAGACCTCCCTCGCCCACTATCTCAGGCAGCGAGGCGGCACAGCTACTGACCACCGGCGTGCCACAGGCCATTGCCTCGAGGGGCGGCAGGCCAAAGCCTTCGTAACGGCTCGGAAAGACGAGGGCCGCGGCTCCTCTGTAGAGGGCGGGCTTGTCCTTCTCCTCGACGAACCCGGTGAAGTGGATCGAGGCGCCGCCCAGCCCCAGCTCCCCGGCCACCCGGCGCGGGTCCGGCTCGAATGAGCTGTCCTTTGCTGGCAGCCGCCCGCAGACTACGAGGGGACAGGCGTTCCCCAGGTCTCGCACGGCGCGAGCATAGGCCGCCAGAAGCGTGCTCACGTTCTTGCGCACGTCGAAGCCCCCCAGGTAGAGCAGATAACGTTCCGGCAGGCGGTACCGCTGGCGCACTGCGGGGTCGTCCGGACCGGCCGCCGGACTGTACTCCGGCCCGGCCGCCAGGTAGACCGTGCGTACCTTCGACTCAGCCACCGCGAGTCGATCTACAACATCCTCCCGCGATGCTGTCGAGTCGGTGAGTATGAGCGCCGCACGGGAAGACGCCGCACTCGCCAGCCCGGTGTACAGCCGCACAAGAGGGCCACCGCGGTAATCGGGCAGCAGCAAAGGGATGAGGTCGTGGATCGTCACCACTGTAGGCACGGCAGGCCGGAGCGGCGGCGCCCAGTAGGGTACGTGGGCCACCCGGGCACCAGTGCGCCGGCAGGACTGAGGGAAGGTGACCTGCTCGAACCAAACCTTGGAAAGGTTGGAGCGTCTGGTGCCAGGCCGAACGACGACCGCCTCCACGCCCGATCCTGGAGCAGCCAACTCCTCGACGAGACGGCGGGTGTACTGGCCGCTCCCCGTCGCGGGCCTATCCCAGAACCAGCCGCTGACCGCGACGCGTATCAACGCTCGTACCCGTTCGGGTGCTTTCGGTGCCACTCCCAGGCGTGTGCCACTATCGTGGGAAGATCGGGGTACCTTGGTTCCCAGCCCAGCTCACGAGCGACTAGCGAGGTCTGGGCTACCAGCACAGGGGCATCGCCGGGGCGACGGGCCGCGACCTTCGACGGTATGGGATGCCCGGTCACTTGCCGTGCTGCCTGAAGGACTGCCGCGTTCGAGTATCCCTTGCCGTTGCCTACGTTGCATATGAGCTGCTCGCGTTTGTCGAGTGCCTCCAGTGCCAGCACGTGTGCCGACGCCAGATCGACAACGTGAACGTAGTCGCGGATGCAGGTGCCGTCTGGAGTGGCGTAGTCGTCGCCGAACAGCGTAAAGACATCCCGCTGGCCCAGCGCGACCTTCAGGACGTTCGGAATGAGATGGCTCTCCGGACGATGATCCTCTCCCCGTTCTCCGCCTGGCGCGGCGCCTGCGGCGTTGAAGTAGCGCAGCGCGGCATACCGCAGGCCGTGGATGCGCTGGTACCAGGCCAGGATCTGCTCGACGATCAGCTTCGTCTCCCCGTAGGCGCTCGCCGGGCCCAGTGGATCGCCCTCCACGAGGGGCGAATCTTTGCTCGCGTACACCGCCGCGCTCGAAGAGAAGACGAGGCGGGGCACGGAATGCGCTACCAGGGCCTCAGCCACAGTGAGGCTGCCGACCACGTTGTTGCGGAAGAAGCGCCCTGGCTCGCGCATCGACTCCCCCGCCTCGATGAAGGCAGCGAAGTGGATCGCCGCCTCGAAGCCGCCCTCCGAGAGCAGGCCGTCCAATGCCTGCCGGTCGAGGACGTCTCCCTGCACGAAGCGGCAACCCTCCGGAACAGCCGCGCGGTGGCCTCGGACAAGACTGTCGTAGATCACTACCTCGTGTCCCGCGCGCTGCAGCTCCGCAGCGACGGTGCTGCCGACGTAGCCAGCGCCACCGGTCACGAGTACCTTCATTCTTGCCCTCCGGCTGTGCCTACACCCAGGTAGCTGTGGATCTGAGCAACACAACGCTCATAGCCAGCTACCTCGAACGCTGCGACGGCCGACCTCGGCATACGGGTGAAGACCTGCTCCTCCATTCCCGTCTCCGAGCCGAGAACGGCCTCTACTTCTTCAACGGGCACCCCCATCCGCTCCGCGAAGACCGCAGCAGTTTGCACAGAGTGGCCTGGCGATAGCTGCTGGACCAGCCAATCGCGCCAGGAACGGAGGTGGGAGTCCTCCGTGAAGGGCAGCCACCTGTCAGGCTCAGCACGCCGGAGCGCCTCTGCTACTCCTCGGTCCAGGCCCTCCAGAGCCCTTCGGTCCAGCCAGGTGCGCAGCACGTTGTGAGCGAACGCTCCCTGGCGCAGCGATTCAGCCGTGCTCCCCACGAAGTAGGGCCTGTAGACCTGTTCTAGCCACAGCTCGTCCAGGGTCAGGTGGGCCACATAGCCGGCCACGAAGGCCGCATGGGCGGGGGCCAGCCCTGCTGGCTCGCGCAGAGCCGGGTGGGCGGCGAGGAGTGCCTGCACCGCCGGCGCACCGGAATTGTGATGAATCGAGTAGAAATGCGTCTCCTGGCGCCTTTGTCCGCTGACCGACTTCACGTCCGGAGCGGTGTTGCCGAGCAGGAATGGACCCCGCTGCTCCGCGAGCAGCTGCTGCACTTCGGGCTCGAGATCGCCCCGGCGGATGATAGTGTCCGCCAAGTCAAGATGCATTATGGGTGTCGGCATCACTCGTGGCTCGGCGCCGAGTGCGGGAGGCGGTGGCCGGGCCGCCCTCGTGCCGCCGGGAGTGTAGCACACGCCACCGGCCGTGTCAAGGTGGATGTGCCCGGCGGGTGCGGCGCGGGCGATTCTCCTGTATAATGTTAGGGCAGCGGAAGGGGGCTCCACAAGCGTGAGACGACCTGGCTTACTGCTTAGCCTGACCCTTACCCTGTCTCTTCTCCAGTCAGCGGCGCTCGCAGAATCGCCGGGCGAGGTCTTCGTACTGACGGTTGACGACGCTATCACCACCGCTACCGGTGACTACGTCGATCGGGTCATACGCCTGGCAGAAACTCAACGGGCGGAGGCGGCCGTCATACTCCTGGATACCCCCGGTGGCTATGTGGACACCACTCTCAAGATCATGGAGACACTGGAGAACTCCAGCATACCCGTCATAGTCTACATCTGGCCGCGCGGCGGAATGGCTGCCTCGGCCGGAACGATGATCACGCTGGCAGCATCCGCTGCGGCTATGGCGCCGCGCACGACGATCGGCGCCGCCCATCCGGTCGCCGCGGGAGACGCAGAGATCGATCCGGTTTCCGTGGAGAAGCTGGTCAACGTGCTGGTCGAGCACACCGGTGTCTTCGCCGCACGCAGGGGCCAGGAAGCTGTAGACTGGGTTGAACGCGCCATCCGAGAGAGCGCGACGGCGAACGAAGAGGAGGCTCTCGAGCTGGGGCTGATCGACCTGATCGCGGATGACCTTGACGACCTCTTGACCCGGTTGGACGGCCGGACCGTTCCGCTGGGCGTGGGACAGACTACGCTCAACACGGCGGGAGCATCTGTGCGTTCGGTGCCTATGTCGGCTATCGAAGGGCTGCTATCCGCTCTGATCAATCCGAATATTGCCTTCATTCTGGTGGCGCTGGGCATTCAGCTGATTCTGGTCGAGGTTCAAGTGCCGGGTGGCTGGGTGGCCGGCTTCCTGGGAGCCGTATGTCTGGCTCTGGCAGCCTACGCCATGCGCGTTCTGCCCCTCAACTGGCTGGGGCTGGTGCTTCTCTGTATCTCGTTTGCGCTCTTCACCCTCGACCTGCGGAACCCAGGAATCGAGGCGCTCACGTTCGCCGGCGTGGCCACGTTGATCGCCGGAGCTCTGATGCTGTTCAACACCGGATTCGTGTCTCCGTATGGAAAGATCTCGGTGCCCCTCGTCGTAGTGACAGGGCTTGTCATCGGCGGCCTGGCAGCCTTCGTGGTGGGAGCGGGATTGAGTGTCCAGCGGCTTCGGCCGGCGACCGGGGCAGACTCGCTGATTGGCCGCCAGGGCGTGGTCAAGGCCCCGCTCGATCCCGCGGGGACAGTCTGGATTGCCGGCGAGGAGTGGACCGCTTCCGCCGAGGAACCGCCTGTAGTGCCGGGTGACCGTGTAGAGGTGGTTGCCGTCGAAGGACTGCGGCTCCTGGTGAAACGTGCGGAGCCGGAATCATCATCTGGGGAGGAGTAGCCATGGGTAGTGCAGCCATTCCAACACGCGTGCTGGGCAAGACCGGAATCGAAGTCACCTGCGTGGGCATTGGACTCTGGGCCATCGGCGGGGGCTTCTGGGGCGAATCAGACGATAGCGAGTCCCTGCGGGCAATCGACGCCGCCGTCGACGCTGGGATCAGCTTCTTCGATACGGCCGACGTCTACGGAGACGGTCACAGCGAGGAGCTGCTGGGCCGGGCTATGAAGGGAAGGCGAGATAGGTTCATTGTCGCCACCAAGATCGGATGGCAGGGCTTCGACGACAAGGAGAAGCGCAGCGCCTACGACACAGTAGACAAGGTTGTTTCGGGGGTGGAAACGAACCTCCAGCGACTGCAGACGGACTACGTCGACGTGATCCAGTACCACATCGATTTTCCCGAGCGCAACATGGAGAACTTCATCGCTGGGTTCCGGAAACTGCAGCGGGACGGCAAGGTCCGTCACTACGGCTTGAGCACTGGCAACCTCGACCACCTGAAGGCGTTCAATGCCCACGGAGGGTGCGAGACGCTGCAGATCGACTACAGCATTCTGAACCGGACGCCTGAGGCAGAGATCTTTCCCTACTGCCAGGAGCACGGAATAGGCACCATAGTCCGCGGGCCGCTCGCCATGGGGATCCTCACAGGTAAGTTCGACGCAGATCATTCGTTCGCGGATGGCGACTTCCGGCAGCGATGGCAGGACAACCTGGACGAGCGGAAGATCTTCCTGGACGACCTGGCGAAGGTGGAGAAGCTGCGCCCCTTGGCCGACGGGCGCTCCCTGGCCCAGCTGGCACTTCAGTTCGTCCTGGCCAATCCAGCCGTATCGGTAGTCATACCCGGTGCGAGGACCGACAAGCAGCTGCGCGCTAACGTGGCTGCAGCTCAGCTGGACCCTCTCAGCTCCGAGGATCTGGCATATGTCGACGCCGTCACCCCGCCCGGCGGAGGCCGCAGAATCTGGCCTGCATGACTTGACTAGTTGCTGCTTCTGCAGCCGCAGGCACAGCGGGGCAGGCGATGATGGCCAGTTCTCCGGCGTGCGCGGAAGGTCGCGCTCTATGGCTGGAATCGGAGCGGACTAAGGAGGAATGCTGCGATGGAGAAACGCCGATGGCTGCTGGCATCTTTCACAGTCTACCTTGTCGCGTCTCTGATGGTGGGTTGCGGAGGGCCCACTCCGGTGCCGCTGGAAGACCGGATAGCAGAGGCGTACCGCTTGCTGAAGCAGAGCGACTTTGTCGGGGCCGAGGCCGCCTTCCGGCAAGTGCTCGACGGACTGGACGAGGACGAGGTGTACGCTCCTGCTCACGTAGGCCTGAGCCAGGTCTACCTGTGGCAGAGCCAATTCGAGGACGAAGCTATGGCTCAGGCGCTGGAGGCGGTGGAGGCGGATCCGGAGAGCACCATGGCCCATGCCGTGCTAGCCCTGGCCTACCTGACCGCCGATGCCGTCGAAGACGCCGTTGACGCCGCTGAGCAAGGTGTCGAGCTTGATGAATCGAGCGCTTTCGCTCAGGCCGCTCTGGCAATGGCCTACCTGGGCGACCGGGAGTACGTAGACGCGCAGGAAGCGGTGGAGGAGGCCTACACCCTGGACCCGGAGTCGGCGGACGTGCTCGACGCACTGGCGGTCTACTACGAAAGCAGTGCGGACTACGGGCGGTCGCGGGCCGCCCGCGAGGAGGCGATCAGGCTCGAGCCAGAGTTCGCCCCCTGGCACGCCAGCCTGGGATGGTTCTGGAGGAGTGCATCCAGGTACGATGAGGCAACAGCATGCTTTGAGAAGGCCTTGGAGCTGGGGCCGGGGTATGTCGATGCCCTCGGGGGCCTGGCGGCCGTGAGCCTGGACAAGATGGACTACGATCAGTCTGAGGCATATCTCGAGCAGGCGGCCGATCTCGCTCCTCAGTCCAATCGTGTGGCCATATCGTGGGGCTACCTTCTGCTTCGCCAGGAGGAATACGACGATGGCCGGGACAAGTTCGAGGAGGTTCTGGAAGCGGACGAAGAGGACTATGGGGCGCTTTTCGGCATCGCCTACTCCTATCTGCTGGAGTCCGACTGCGACCGGGCAGCCCGTGAGTTCGCGGACCTAGTCGACATCCAGCCCCGCTACGCCGACGGGGAGACGATGCTGGGCTATGCAAAGCTCTGCGGTGGCGACATCTCCGGCGCGCTCGAGTGCTTCCGCAGCGCCGCTGAGCTGGAGCCGTACAACAGCGAGGCGCCGTTCGCGCTTGGCCTCGCTTATCGCGCTCAAGGACGCTGGGATGAGTCTGCTGAGGCCTACACAGATGCGCTGCGGCTGGCGCCGTCAGGAGCCGGAGTGCACACCTATCTAGGAGACTTCCATGCAGTGCAGGGCGATCTGGACGCCGCGAAGGTCGAGTACGAGCTGGCGCTCGCGCTAGACCCGTACACGCCGTCCGCCCATATCGGCCTCAGCGACGCCTGGATGGCAGACGACAGGCTGGACAAGGCCCTGGAACACGCCCAGCAGGCCTACGCGCTTGACGAAGACGACACGGAGGCCCAGCTGACTCTTGGCTACGCCCGGCTGGGCCAGGACGACCCCGACGGAGCGGCCGAGCTTCTGGAGCTCGTGATAGAGGACGAGCCGGACTCCCCCCTCCCGCGTCTCTATCTGGGCCTGGCTTATCGCGACCTGGGACGCTACTCCGATGCCGAGGATGAACTGGAGACCTTCCTGGCGCTGGTGGGCGATACGACCGATCTGGAGAACATCCAGGTACTGATCGAGCAGCTCAATCAGGGGTACAGTCTTACCGAGGAGAAAGCTCTGTCCGACCTGGACGAGGCACTGGAGGAGCTGGCGGACACGGGCTTCGAGCCGGACATGAACCTGGATGAGGGAGATGAAAGCGAAGGCCGCACGCTGACCATCACTCTGGAGATAGGCGGAGAGGACGATCCGGAGTCCGTGGCCATCTTCATGTTCGCCGTCACAGGTATCTGCCTGCCTGTCTTGCCTCGCGTGGAACCGCCAATCGATAATGGCCTCGTCGTCGAGCTCGAGCAGTGGGGCGAGCCCCAGTTCAGGGCTGAACTCGCCCTGGATGACATGAGGCAGTATACGGACGGCCTCACAGACGTGATGGGCTTGATCTCGAGCATGGAGTTCACTACACTGGTGGCCGACGAGACAGCGTCCGTGCTCCAAGTGCAGAGCGATACCGCGGAACTCCGGGGACTGGATCCTCTGTACACCGTGCCCTACAACGCTACGACACAGGATGAACTGCAGGATCGCCTCACGGCGAACATCGACGAGGAGTACGAGCAAGAGGTCGAGGCGGATGATGCCCTACTCACTCTCTTGGGTGTCATCGGGCCCGAAGTCGACCTGGGTGAGCTCATGATCGACCTCTACTCGGAGCAGACTGCAGGCTTCTATGATAGCGAGGAAGAGGCCTTCTACGTAGTGGAGGCCGAAGAGCAGACAGGCCTGGACAAAATGACGATTGCCCATGAGTACGTACACGCCCTGCAGGACCAGCACTTCGACCTTGATGCCCTGGTTGAGGGCCTGAACGACGATCAGGATACAGCCGTGAGCGCGCTGTACGAAGGGGACGCCACGCTGGCGATGCTGCTGTACTCAGATGAGCACGTCTCTGTGTTCGATCAGCTCCAGTCGTACTCCGACGCGGCCGGGTTCGAGAGCGACGTCTACGATGCCAGCCCGGCCTTCATCCAGGAGGCAATGATGTTCCCCTACGTGGCCGGCCTGAACTTCGTCATGACGCTCTACGACAGCGGCGGCTGGGAAGCGGTCAACGCCGCCTACGCGAATCCCCCAATGTCCACCGAGCAGGTGCTCCACCCCGAGGCATACAGGAGGGGAGAGGAGCCGGTTGACGTCTCTCTAGCCGATCTGGCCGCCGGGCTGGGGGATGGCTGGGAGGAGCTGGACAACGATGTCCTCGGCGAGCTTGGAATCATGCTGATGCTCTCCGAGCACGAGGGCCCCGCGGCCGCGGAGCTCGCGGCGGAAGGCTGGGGCGGAGATCGGTACGTGCTGCTGCAGCAGGGTGACGACGGACCCTACGTGCTGGCGATCCAGGCGTGCTGGGACGACGGAGATGAAGTAGACGAGTTCTGGGCTCTCTACGAGGTCTACATGCGTCACCGGACCGAATACTCCGAACGTGTAGACCAGCTTGTGGGGGAGGTGGATCGCCGCCTGTGGGCGAGCGATGACCAGGTAGTGCTGGCCGTCCGGGGGGAGGACTGTGTGACAATCGTCGTGGCCGCGGACGACAACATGGCCGACGAGGTCATTGTTGCCCTCGGTCCCGACTAGGCGGCAGCAGACAGGGCGTCAGGCGACCTCGACGCCGGCGCCCTCGACAACCCGACCGACGATCCAGCAAGGCTGCTCCTCGGCAGCGCACATCTGTGCCAGCTGATCCGCCTTCGCCGGTTCCAGGGCGACGAGCAATCCACCCGACGTCTCCGGAGTGAAGAGCAGCATCTGCGTCTCCTCCGAGATACGCGAGGAAAACGTAGTGCTGGGCGAATAGGCATCCCGGTTGTGGTAGGTCCCGGCCGGGAAGAGCGACTCCTCTGCATACCGCTGCGCGCCTGCCAGGAATGGAAGGTCCTCTACACAGAACCGCAGGCGAGCGCCGCTTCTCTCGGCCATCTCCTGGGCGTGACCCAACAGGGCGAACCCGGTGACGTCTGTACAGGCGTGGACGCCAACCTTCCTGGCGAGCCGGGCTGCAGTGCGATTCAGGCGCCCCATGCTCTCCACGGCCGCTTCGACGTGCTGCTGCGCAGCCACCTCGCCCTTCAGCGCGGTGGTGATGATTCCCACCCCCAGGGGCTTGGTCAGGACGAGGACGTCTCCCGGCTGCGCGCCGCCCTTGGTGAGCACGTGGTCGGGATGGACCAAGCCCATCACTGCCAGGCCGTACTTCGGCTCCTTGTCGTCGAGCGTATGCCCTCCTGCAAGCACGCCGCCTGCCTCCGCCACCTTTTCGGCTCCGCCCCGCAGGATCTCGATGATCACCTCGGGCGGGAGATCGGCCGGGAACGCGGCGATGTTCAGGGCCAGGACGACTTCTCCGCCCATGGCGTAGACGTCGCTCATGGCGTTGGCAGCAGCGATCGCACCGTAGTCATACGGATCGTCGACCACAGGTGGGAAGAAGTCGAGCGTCTGGATGACGGCGACTTCTTCGTCGATCTTGTAGACTGCGGCGTCGTCGCTCACCGCCAGCCCCACAAGCAGCTCGGGCCGCTCCTGAGCGCGAATCAAGTCCTCCAGCGGGCGCAGCACCTGCGCCAGGGCCTCAGGCCCCCTCTTGGCCGCTCAGCCGGCCGCGCTGGTCAACGCCGTCAGCCTTATCTGCTCCCGCGTCAAGCCATCTCCTCCTTGGTCAAATGGAGTGCTCTTAGAGTCTACCACGCTTCACTGCCCCTCACAAGGTTGGCAGAGCCCGCGCCCGTGGTATAATCCTGCAGCGCGCTCTCGGAAGGAAGCCGGCAGCGGCCGGGCCGGCCGCTTTCGTCACTGCGGCACGGAGCGCCTGGTGGCAATCGTGAGTCAGAGGCGACCGCTCCTCATTGGTCTGACCGGTAATGTCGGCACGGGCAAGTCGACCGTAGCTGCAATGCTCGCCGAGCTGGGGGCCGAGACAGTCGATGCGGACAAGGTGGGGCACGAGGTGATCCGCCCTGGCACGCCCGCCTGCGAGGCCGTCGTGAGGGCCTTTGGGCCGGGGATCCTGACCCGTGACGGAGAGATCGACCGAGCGCGCCTCGCTTCGCAGGCGTTCGCCGA
Source organism: uncultured Anaerolineales bacterium (assembly GCA_964530325.1). Classification (GTDB taxonomy): domain Bacteria; phylum Chloroflexota; class Anaerolineae; order B4-G1; family B4-G1; genus CAZHAX01. Next base: position 32,608 of record CAZHAX010000018.1, read on the forward strand.
TCCGGACGCGCTCGCGCGCCTGGAGGCGATTGTCCACCCCCCCACAATCGAGGCTATTGAAGAGCGGATTGCGTCCAGCAGCGCGCCCGTCTTCGTCATAGAGGCAATCAAGCTTGTCGAGGCGGGTATGGCAGACCGCTGCGATCAAGTCTGGGTAACCATCTGTACGGTCGAGCTGCAGTTCAAGCGAGTGGTGGAAGGGCGTGGCTGGACACGCTCCGAAACCAGGCGGCGCCTGCAGGCCCAGTCTCCCCAGCAGGAGAAGGTCGCTCGAGCCAATGTGGTCATCGATACCTCCGTATCGCTGTCTCACACCAGGTCTCAAGTGGAGGCCGCCTGGGCTGACCTGAGGAGATCCGGGCTGCGACTGTGAAGCGCCGGCGCCAGCCCGTGCACCGGCCTCGCCTTGAAGCTGAGCACTCTTGGATGTATAATGGTGGCCAATCCGTGCCTTGGCCGAGCGGCAGGTGGGGCTTCACCGTTCTGATCCGGGCGCTTGGAGGCAGGGCTCGGCGTTCTGTCTGGAGTGGATCATATGCGTGATGAGCAGCGTGTAGTTGTACGGCGCGCCGGCGTGCCAGACGCGGGGGCCGTCGCTGCTTTTGTCTCCACTGCTTCACAGGGGAGAAGCCAGGTCGATGAGGTAGACGTCATCGAGCGCTTCGGCAACGTAGGGTTCCTGCTGGCCGAGCGGGGCGGTACCTTGGCCGGGATGGTGTGCTGGCAGGCAGAGAACCTCGTTGTCAGCGTCACGGACCTGCTCATCTGGCCGGCCAGCGTACGCGAGCAGGTCGGAGCTGCACTCTTCTCCGAAATGGAGCGCGCCGCGGCCGAGCTCGAGTGCGAGGTAGCCCTCCTTTTCCTCCCTCAGTCGGCTCCTCCCGCTGTGGTCGAGTTCTGCAGCGGTTTCGGATATGAGGAGGAGCTCGTTCTGGACCTGCCGAGGCCGTGGCGGGAGGCAGCCTACCAGGTGGAGGTCGGAGACAACGAGACGCTGCTGTTGAAGCGCCTGCGGGAGTCGCCGGTCTCCCGCCCTCTGTGATGCAGGAAACGGCTTGACCTACGACAGGATCGGTCTGGAGGTGTCCATGTCTACCCTGAAGGCGTTCGTTTCGCAGCATCCCCGTCTGGTGGCCTGGGTGGCGTTGGCGATTGGTATGGTCGCCATCCTTCTCTACTCCGCGCGAGATGTGGGCCTGGAGCTTGGGCAGAGCATCGCCCTTGTCGTGGCCACGATCGGTCTGGCCGGCCTGTGTGTTTGGATCATCGGCTGGGAGGAGGACGAAGTAGAGGAAGCGCCAGGCGCGCAGGAGTAGGGCGGCGGAGCACAGCAGCTGATGGGCGTGGCTGAAGGCAAGGGCCAAACGGAGCCGACCACGGCGGAGATTCTAGCGGAGGTCGAGCGTCGCCGTGCCGATAGCCGTCCCCGGCCCACCGGCCGCCAGCGGAAGATCATCCTGGCCGCCGATAGATTCCTCTTCTGGATATCGAAACGCTGGCTGGTCATCGCCAACACGGTGGCCGTACTATACGTGGGGCTGCCCATACTGGCGCCGGTGCTGATGCACGTGGGCCTTACGGGCCCGGGCAGGGTCTTGTATGCAATCTACGCTCCTCTGTGCAACCAGCTGCCGCAGCGTTCCTGGTTCCTGTTCGGCCCCCAGGCGTCGTACACTATCGAAGAGCTGACAGCGCACCCGGACGATGGCTCCCCCACTCATCCTTGGGACAGCGGCTTCATCGGCGGCGAATCCTTCGGCTACAAGATCGCCCTATGTGAAAGGTGCACGAGCATGCATCTGGCCATCGCAGCTGCCGGCATAGCCTACGCCGCGCTTAATCGGAAACACAGCATACGCCCGGCTCCCTGGTGGGCCTACGTCGGCCTCTTCGTGCCAATGGCACTCGACGGTGGGTACCAGCTTTTGTCCTACATGCTGGCCGCCGCCTGGCCCAGCGGCCCCATACAGCCGCACGAGACCTCGCCGCTGATGAGGGTTATCACCGGCGGCCTGGCGGGGATCGCCACGATCTGGCTCGCCTATCCCCATCTGGAGGATGCAATGGGCGACCTTCGGCGGACGCTCAGCCGCCGATTCGGCTGGGAGTAGCCCGGCTTGATCCGGTTTTGCACGGACGGCATCGTTCACTACCAGTTCGAGCGCCTTGCCCAGGCCCCTGGATTGATTCATGCAGTATTCGCCAGGCTGGGTGGCGTCAGCCACAGCCCGTACGACACCCTCAACCTGGGGAACTCCGTCGGTGACGAGCCAGCTGCGGTAGAGGAGAACCTTCGCCGCGCCCTGGCCGCCCTCGGCCTGGCGATCGGCTGCCAGGTCAGCCCGTACCAGGTACATGGCTCCAGTGTAGAGCACGTGACGCGCTCCCAGGCTGGTGTCGTACTGCCGTCGGCTGACGGGCTGGTAACGACAGATGCAGGCCTGCCTCTTCTGCTCCGATTCGCAGACTGCGCGCCGCTGTTCCTGTACGACGCCGCCGGGCCGGCCATCGGGCTGGCCCACGTCGGCAGGCGCGGGTTGTCGGCCGGTATCGCTCCGGCAGCGGTCGCAGGTATGGTGGAGCACCTGGGGTCCGAGCCCTCACGGCTGTGGGCCGGCATAGGACCAGCGATCGGGGCCTGCTGCTATGAGGTAGCGCCGGACGAGGCGTGGGAGGTCGAGGCGGCCTGCCCGCCCGGTTGTGAGGTCGTACGACGCACCGGCGGGCGGACCTTCGTCGACCTGCCCGCCGCGGTCGAGGGACAGGTCCGGGCGGCGGGGGTCACAGAGATCGAGAACGCGGGGCTGTGCACGGCGTGCCATGTCGACGAGTTCTTCTCCCATCGGGCCGAGCGGGGGCGCACCGGCCGCTTCGGGGCCCTGATTGGACTAGCTGGATGAGTCAAGTGCGTCGCAACGTCGAGCTTGTGCGACGGCGGATTGGGGCGGCCGCCTTACGGGCGGGCCGCGAGCCCTCTGACATAACGCTGGTAGCGGTTGCCAAGGGGTTTCCCGCTGAATCCGTCGTGGAGGCTTTCGACGCCGGTCTGCGCCGATTCGGGGAGAACCGGGTGGAGGAGGCTCGTGGCAAGATGGCCGCTGTGCGAGCGGCTATCGGGGGCAGCCAGCCAGAGTGGCACATGGTGGGCCACATCCAGAGCCGCAAGGCGGAGGACGTGGCTGAGCTGTTCGACTACGTCCACTCCGTCGACCGGCTGAAGGTTGCCCGCCGTCTCGAGCGATTCGCGCGCGAGATGGGTCGCATCCTGCCGGTGCTCCTCGAGTGCAATGTCTCCGGCGAAGAGAGCAAGTATGGCTTCGAAGTGGCGTGCTGGGAGGAGGAGGCTGTCCAGCGCGATGCGTTCTTGAGTGTGGTGGCCGAGATCCTCGAGATGCCGGGTATCGCGGTGCGGGGCCTGATGACCATGGCCCCGCTGACTACGGACGCTGAGGACGTACGTCCGGTCTTCGCCCGTCTCCACGCACTGCTCGATCTCCTGCGAGAGCGCTGGCCGGCCGGCGATTGGCGCCATCTCTCCATGGGCATGACAGACGATTTCGAGGTGGCGGTGGAGGAGGGGGCCACCCTGGTGCGCATCGGCCGGGCCGTCTTCGGTGATACCAGACCGTAGAGAGGAGGCCTCTGTGGCAGCGACTGTCCTGAGACTAGTCAGCTTCATCTTCTGGGCCTACCGGCTGCTGATTATCGTGCGCGCCCTGCTGCCCTGGTTCGGAGTGGGCTACCGCCACCCGGTCATGGCTTTCCTGATTCGAGTGACAGAGCCTGTTCTCGGCCCACTTCGCAGAGCCTTTCCGCCAGCCGGCGGCATCGACTACACTCCGCTCGTGGCACTCTTCCTGCTCTGGGCGATCGAGCGCCTGGTCACCGCGATGGCGCTGGCGTTGTTGTAGGGCAGGGTGCGAGCATGGGACTCCACGTAGACGAGGGCAATGGGTGGTGCGCGTTCCGCGTCCATGTCACGCCTCGAAGCCGGCAGAATGAGGTGGTAGGGATCCACGGGGACGCCTTGAAGGTGCGAGTAGTGGCGGCGCCCGTAAGGGGAAAGGCGAATCGTGCCCTGGAGCTGTTTCTGGCAGAGCGACTCGGGGTTGTGGCTGAGGCGGTGCAAATCGTCTCCGGCCTCACCTCACGCCAGAAGCGGGTGCAGGTGACCGGCGTCTCCGCCGTCCACATCCAATCCGTGTTCGCTATGTCGAAGGGCCACGGCGGCGCCTAGTCAGGGTTGCCCATTCGGACTGGGGCGCGCCCCAACCGGGCGTCAGGACTGAGCTGCGGCGAGTGGCTGCGATGCCTGGCTGCCAGCAGGCGGCTCTGCTTTCGGAGCCGCTCTCTGCACCCGGACGTCGTGCCGGTCGGCAATCTCCACGAGGGCATGAAAGGCTGCATTGGCGACCGCAGGGCTGGCGTCTGACAGGGCAGCCTGAAGGGTTTCGATGCTGTCCGGCCTGCCCGCGCGCGCCAACACCTGCGCAGCAGCCAGCCGCACGGTGATATCCCCCTCAGCGAAGGCGCGCTTGGCCGAGGCCAAGGCGGCCTGCCCTGCACCTACCCCCTCGCCACGCGTCGCCGCCCAGGATATGAGCCAGGGCAGCTGAGAGATATCCGGCGGAGGCTCGACGCCCTTCGTCTCCAGCCAGTCCAGGTCCTCCAGCGCGGCGGCGACGGCTGAACGAACCGCCCATTCGCTGTCCTCTTCCATCGCGTGAATCGCGTCCCGATCGCCCTGGCGGGCCAGGGCGAAGATAGCTGCACGGCGAGCAGCCACGTCTCCAGAGTGGGCTACCTTTCGTAGGAAGTCGCTCTCTCCCCTCTTGGCCAGCGCCTCAGCAGCAGCCGGCCTCAGCGAATCGTCGTCCTGCTCGATCAGCAGGTCCTCCAGCAACTGCCGGGCAGCGCCCACGCCCACGCGGCCCAGCCCTAGTACGGCCGCCTCTCGCACGGCCAGGTGGCTGTCCCGGAGCGCAGCCGTGAGTGCCGGGAGGTCGGACACGTCTGCCATTCTGGTCATCCCGTGCACCGCAGCCAGCCTGACCTCGGGGTCGGCATGCTCGGCGGCCTTGCGGAAGAGGTAACCCACTCCTGTCGTCTCGGTTGCCGCCAGTGCCTCGGCCAGCGATATGCGCAGTGATACGGGGCACCGGGATGCGAGGAACGATCGTGCCAGCAGCGCCATCGCACCTCCGGTCCATGCTGCGTCGGCTGGCGCCTCTCTTATCCACTCCCCCACGCTCCGCACTCTGATCTGGAAAAGGTCATCCGGGCTGCCCAGCCATCCGGCGATGAGTGAGGCCACATCGGCTAGGCCGGCGCAGAACGAGAGCACCCCGTCCCAGCGGCTCTCCTCCAAGCGGTCGGCAAGGCTATCGTGACCCAGGTCCACCAGCCGGCGGGCAGCAAGGTAGAGGCGCCACAAAGGGTGAGCGAAGCAATACAGGTCCGGCCCCACCCTACGCAGAATGGCTTGCGGCCCGATCAGCGCCGTCCGGGCCTCTGTCAGAGCACCTGAAGGCCATTCCTCCAGGTGGGCCAGAGAGTCCTCCACGGCCAACTCTATCTCTTCCCAGGAGACCAACGAGCCGCCCTCGTCCAACATCCGTTGAGCGATGCGGCTTAGAGCATCGCGGCAGGCGGCCCGCAGCCACGGGGGAGTCTCCTCCGGCAGGCGCAGCTCGAAGGCTCTGTCGTACAGCGCGGCGCGGCCCGACGGCGCTCCGCCCAGTCTGGTGATAACCATCGCCCGCAGCATCAGATCGAAGGGCAGCACCCCAAGTTGAGCCGCTCGCTGCAGCTCCGCGGCCAGCCTGGAGGGCTGGGCCAGATCGCCCTCGAGATCATCGTCCTGTACTGCTTCGGCCCACCGCGCGGCCAGCCGCCCCGCCCGGCCGGCATCCCATGGCGCTATGCGGACAGGCACGAAGCCCTCATCAGCCAGGGGGGCATAGCCGCGTGTACCCGTGACTACGATCCAGACGTTGTCCGGCACCAGCTGGGCGAGACGAGATAGCCAACCTGTGGCCAGCTGCTGCTGCCGGGCAGAGAGCTCGGACCAATCGTCGGCCAAGACGAGAGCCCGCCCCTCCTTGAGGCATTCGCGCAGCACGGCTGCCAGGACCCTCTTGGCGCCGACAGCGTCAAGCGAAGCGGCGAGCAGCGCCTCCACCTCCCAGCTGTCCTTGGCCGCCCCCCCCGCTTCCTCCGCACCCCGCTGCTCCGCGGACGCGTTCTCGGCGATCCACTCCCAATCGAGGACCGGCAGAGGAACATACAAGGGAACTCGTCCCGATCCAGCCGTGCCATCGCCGCCGGGGCCTTCGGCATCGCTCTCGGCGCGGCTCGCTGCCAGGGCCAGATGCGCCAGCAGCGCGGTGCGCCCGCAGCCAGGCGGGCCCACGATCGTCAGTTGTGGATGGCCCTCGGCGATCATGTCGAGCCTAAGCTCCCGGTACATCTGGCTACCGAGTTCCACTTCGGCGAGCGACTCTGGCGGCCGGACTGGGGTGAGCAGCTCGGGCTCGACGAATAGGGAGCTCAGCGATGCCAGCTCCGGGGCGACCGTCGCATAGTCGGCCCAGCGCTCGACGGCTTTGGAGTAGCGATCCTCACCGCTGGCGGAGAGTTGGCTGCGGGCCTGCGCTGCCCGTTCCACAAGCGCGTTCCGAGCTGCCATGAAAGGCTGGCGCAGCAGACGGAGGAGGCCGAAAACGAGGATCGCTATGCCCGCCCCGATCACCGCCGAGACGAGATCGAAGACCCATAGGCTCAGGTCCGGCGCGGGCGCCACTACCGGCGCAGCTACTATGAAGAGCGAACTAGCCATGTGCGCCACTGTTTCTCTCTATGCAAGCGACCGCACCCGTAGGACCGCGGGCCGCCTGCTGCTTCAGCGGAGTATGATAGCCAGGTTTGGCGCTGATGTCAACCGCACCAGCTAGCTCCGGTGTACCATCACTTGCGAGTAGTTGTTGCGTGCGGCTCGTCGTGGGAATCGCGGATCGGGGAGCCGGCCTCTTTTGTGGTACATCCGTACTATTGACGCTCCCTGGACCATCGGTTAGAATGTGGACGATGATGGGACGGGTCCCCGCCCCCCGGAACCCACATCAAAGGCTGTTGGTGGTTACCCTCCTTTCGCAAGCCGCGGCCTCCTCCCTCAGAGGGGGCCGCGGCGCTTTGCGAATTGCACCCTACAGACGGACGAGCATCCTATCGCAGTTGTTGCAGTTGGCCACCTTGCCCTGCCGCAGCTGCCACTCCAGGCTCGGAGCAATCGCCACGCCACAGCCTGAGCAGGCGCCTGCCTCCACCCGGGCTACGGCGAAGCCGCCCTTCCTGTCCCACAGTGCGCGGAAGGCTGCCAAGTCATCCTCGTCGATCCTGGGCAGTAGGTCCTTCTGCTCGCGCTCCAGCTCCGCCAGTTCGGCGCTGATGCGATCCCGTTCGGAGGATAGGTCTTCTTGCCCGACTGACCACTCCCGCTCTGTGGCCTCTAGGCGCGACGCCGCGCCCGAGACTGCCTTCTCGGCCTCGTCTCGCAGGATCATCGCCTCCAGCACGTTCTCCTCCAGCGACTGACGTCTCCGCCCAAGTGCGGCCACCTCGGCCTGCAGGTCTGCCAGTTCCTTGGGGTTGGTGACCACGCCGCTGTAGAGCCGCTGCTCCGCCGTCCTCGCCTTTTCCGAAAGGCTCTTCAGCTCCAATTCCAGGTTGCGCTGCTGGCCGGACCCCACCTGCAGCGTCTCCTCAGCCTGCTCCAGCCCGGCGCGCGCATGCTGCACCGCCCCGCTGTCCTCGAGCTCGGCCTGCACCTTATTCAGATTCCGGCGCGTCTCCGCCAGTTCCGATTCGACCTGCTGGAGGCGATAGAGATCTTCCGGCTTCGTCATACTCTGTTCCCCCGGTCTAGAGACAAAAAGAAGAGCCCGATGCCAGAGGCATCAGGCTCGCGCGGCCTGCGCACCGTGCCATCCGAAGTGGAGCAGCGCGCCGGCCGTATGTGCCATCGCTGATCGCAGACTAGGAGGATGACTCCGCTGCTGGCTGGGCTTCGCTGGCGGCGGGCCCGCCGCCTCTGCGCCCGCTCAGGTGGCGGGCCACCAGGGCTATCGTCGCCCCCACGATCAGCAGCAAGGCGAAGAGCTGCGCCGCTGCGATCGGGCCGACCATCCAGGCATCGGGGCGCAGGTACTCAATGAAGAACCGGCCCAGTGGATACAAGATCAAATAGCCGAGGAGGATATCCCCATGTCGCAGACGACGCTTGAGCCTCTTGGAGATCAGGGCCAGGGAGACGAAGACGACAAGGCACCACAAGGACTCGTAGAGAAAGGTAGCGTGGAACAGAGTGTCCGGAGGATAGAGGGTCATGTTTCTGTAGGGGGCGATGCGGTTCGCCTCGTCGATGACTACGCCGAAGGGTAGGTTGGTGGGCGGGCCGTACAGTTCCTGGTTGATGAAGTTGCCCCAGCGGCCGAGCGCTTGGCCCAGGGCCAATCCTGGCGCGCCGTAGTCGAGCCACTGCAGTGGGCGGAGCCCTGCACGCAGAGCATAGATGATCGCGCCGAGCGCACCGCCTGCTATGGCACCGTAGATGCCCAGGCCGCCCCTCTTGATGTTCAGTATCTCGAGCGGATTCTCACGGTAGTAGCTCCAGCCCGCTGATCCACCCGAGGGCTCGGAGAAGACGTGGTACAGTCGGGCCCCGATGATGCCCAGAACAACCGCTAGCAGCAGGGCATTCCACACGTGATCCGGATTCTCGCCATCCTGCGCGGCCCGCCTTGCGGCGTAGTAGGCGCCAAGGATGATGCCCAAGACGAGCAGGACGCCGTACCAGTGAACAGCGAAGTTGGGCCCGATCTGTATGAGTATGGGGTCGACCGGTGGCCTCATCCATTCCTCCTTCTGGAAGTGTGCGGCTGATTATACCACAGGGGTGGTTGTGCAGCCAGAGGCGACTGGCCCTGCGCGCGGCAGGTACGCGGCCAGCGATGCTCGCAGGAAGGCGCCGGCGGCCGTGGTCTAGATGGCGCGGCCGGAGCTGACCAGCTTCCGGAGCAGCTCCTCCTCATCTTTTCTTGTGGCGACCTTCCCGTCCAGCTGTGCGTCACGCAGCGCGCCCAGCAGATCGCCGAAGAGGGGTCCCGGCTTCAACCCCATAGACTTGAGGTCCGATCCGGTGAGCTCAGGGTGGGCCAGGCGCCAGTCGGTCTGATAGCGGAACAGGTGCTCCCGCGCCCGCTTCCGGTCCGTAGCTACCCACGCTACCGCCAGAAGGCGACACGGATAGGGCTGCAGCAGGCGGTAGACCGTGCTCGGCCGGCGCGCCCTGCCCAGAAGCGGCACTGTATCGTGAAGACTGGCCATCAGCTCCAGGTCGTCCCTGTCCTCGCGCGACACGCGAAGTCGCTTGCAGACATCTTTTCTGTTGCAGGGGTCCAGACGATATAGCAGCAGGGCCAGGTGAAGGAAGACATCCTCCTCCGTTACCAACTCCCAGGCCTGGCGATCCAGGTCTTGTCGAAGCGCGCGGTATCTCGCCGCCAGCCACCGATCGCACTTGAGGGCAGGATGTATGTGCTGGAGCACTCCCAGCTCCCTCAGGCGCGTCAGCGCCCGCTCCGGCTCCGCCTCGGAGAAGATCTGCTCGAGCTCGTGGCGGACCCGGTCGCCGCTCACCCGCTTCAGAAGCGGCAATGCATCAACCAGGCGCTCCTCGCTACGTGGGTCGAGGCGGAAGCCCAGCCGGCTCTCCAGGCGTGCTGCTCTCAACATGCGCGTCGGATCGTCCACGAAACTCAGGCTGTGCAGCACCCTGATTACCCCACTCTCCAGATCCGCCTCGCCACCATAGAAATCGAGCAAGTCGCCCCAGTGGTTCGGGTCGAGCCGAATGGCCAGGGTGTTGATGGTGAAATCGCGGCGGTACAGGTCCTGCTTGATAGAGCTTCGCTCGACCTGTGGAAGGGCGGTTGGATGCGTGTAGAACTCCGTCCGGGCGGTGGCGAAGTCGACGCTGGGCGGCAGGTTCTCCGTGCCCGGGTCCGCCGACACCGAATGCCAGACCTGAGGGGAGAGCATCCACTTCGCCGTACCGAAGCGCCGGTGAGCGGTCACGCGGCCGCCCAGCTCCATCGCTAGCTGCCCGGCGAGGGCGATCGCATCGCCTTCGATAACCAGGTCCACATCCAGGATCGGCTGGCCCAGGAGCACGTCGCGCACCAGGCCGCCGACGAAGTAGGGCACGCACCCCATCGCGCGCGCGGCGCCCGATACTCGGCGTATGAGCGCCAGCGCGGGAGGGGAAAGAGCCCGCTCCAATAGCGCGGCCACCCCCCGGCCGCGCGACGGGCCGCGGGCCGTGCCCCACAGGGCCATGAGGTCCGTTCGCGTGACGACGCCGACAACGTCCGTGCCGTCGACAACCGGTATCTGGCCCCAGCCGCTTTCTATCATCAGCTGCTGGAGACTGGGAACCGAGTCTCGAACCCCGATGGTGACGTTGTCGGCCTGCATAACCTGGGCTACCGCTGCATTGCCCATCTCGAACTGCAGGGCCCTATCGACCGCCCTCCGTGTCAGCAACCCGACGACCTGGCCGTCATCGACAACTGGATAGCCCTCGTGGCCCGTGCGCCGCATACGCTCGGCCGCGTCCGCAACCGTGTCCTGCGGCGAGAGCACCTGCACGCCGCGCGACATAATCTGACCCACCGTCGTACGCGGTTCGACGACGCGCGGCAGGGTATCGAGTAGGTCTGCCCGCACCTCTTCCAGGGACCGGCCGCGGATCGGCGCTGCAGATGCCCGTTTGTGTCCTCCGCCGCCGAAGTGCGCCGCCACCTTGGAGACGTCGATGTCGTCAGTCGTGCTGCGGGCCACGAGCTGAACGCGGCCGTCGAGGCCGACGAGTACGAACAGCGCGGCAGGTTCGAGCAGGTCCCGCAGCTTGTGGGCCAGGGTTGAGATCTCCTCGTCCAGCCCCTTTGCGTCGGCCCAGGCTACGATGACGGCGTGCCCTTCGATCTCGTGGGTTTCGCTCTGCTCCAGCAGGAGCTCGTAGAGATCGCGCTGTGCTGGCGCGAGCGGGTGGTGCAGAAACTCGTTAGCCACGGCGAGATTGGCGGCACTCTCCATCAGCCAGGCAGCAGCGCGCATGTCCCGGTGCGTAGTGCTGGGATAGGATAGGGAGCCGGTGTCCTCGTAGATACCGAGTAGCAGGAGCGTGGCCTCGATCGACGTCAGATTGATGGAGCGATTCGACATCTCCTCTATCAGCAGGGTGGTGGTAGCTCCGAGGGGCTCACCCGAGAAGTTCCAGTGGTTGGGCAGGTCTTCGTCACGCTCGTGGTGATCGATGATATCCACCGGAAGATCCCTGGCCATGCCCTTGAGCGTGGTCAGGCTCTGGGTGTCGACGAGAAGGGCCCGCTCGATCCTGGCAGACGGCAGATCGTCCGCACCGACCAGCGAGAGCTCGGCCCCGTACAGCGTCAGGAAGGCCTGCACGTTGCGGTTCACGCGGCGAGGCAGGACGGGGGTGGCAGCTGGAAAGAGCCTGCTTGCGCCCACCAAGCTGGCAATGGCATCAAAATCAGCATTCTCGTGAGTCAGTATCACTTCCACCGGCGTGACGCTGTCCGTGCGACCTCCATGGCGATTATAGTCCAACGGCAGAGGCGACACAACCGCAGCCAGCCGCGCTGGTCCAGCGTGGACAGGCTGCCTATCTCTTGCGAGGACTGAGCGCCCTGGGTCAGGCAGCAGGAACGAAGAGAAGAGAGTACGCTGAAGGCGGCGGCTACGACTCCCACCAGCGCTTCTCACGGCCAGAGGTGGAAGCGAGCCTGGCGAGTGTCTCGAAGAGGGCGGAGACCCCTCCGCCGCTCAGCGCGCTCGTTTCGACGAAGTTGGCTCCGACGGAGTCGGCGAAGGCCTGGCCCGTCTTGGCGGGCACGGTCCGCGGGAGATCGGCCTTATTGCCGACAACTACCAGCTTCTGGCCCGGTGCGCTACGCAGCACTTCCTTGCGCCAGCGTGCCAGATCGGTGAGCGACTGCGGGTCCGTGACGTCGTAGACTAGCGCCGCCGCCCGGCTTCCTCTGTAGAAGCCCTCGCGCACCACGGCGAAGCGCTCCTGCCCCGCCATGTCCCAGATGGAGAGCTTGACCGCCCCAGTCTCGAGCTGCACCTGCTGGGTGGCGAAGTCTACACCGATCGTGGCCACCCGCGAGGCCTGGAACTTGCCCTCGCAGTAGCGCCGGATGAGTGACGTCTTGCCGACGGCGCCGTCGCCGGCGATGACCACTTTCAGCAGGGGAAGATCGGCCATCAGCTAATCACCGGCGCCACTCGCCCAAGAAGTACTCGTGGGGGAACAGCAAACCGCCGGGCTCAACCGGACTGCTCTCCAGGAGACGCTGGTTGGCCCGCTCGAATACGCGGTGTAGCTCCTCCAGGAACTCGAGCTGCTTTGCGGCCGGCTCCGTGGTGAAGACGGCCAGCATCGTGGTGAACTCGCCGGGGACGAAACAGAGCCAGCGGCCTCCTTCGATCTCGGTCGAGCGCATGCCTGCGCCGAATATCTCAACCGCGGCTGCCCGGTACGATGAGAGCATCGGTATCACCAAGGCCGGGTCCAGCTCGAAACGGCCCAGCGTGCTCAGAGGCATTCCAGAATCGTTCTCGTAGATGGCGTACCCTTGGGCGCGGGCCGCGTGCTGGCGGCGGATCAGCATGCTCTGGCCCTCGGTAATGGCGCCCTTCCATGAGTCGCTGGCGGGAGCGGTCTCGATCAAGCCTTCGATCGTCCTGATCTCCTGCTGGTAGTGGCTGTAGAGGCTCTGAAACTGGGACCGGTTGATAGTGCCAGCGTTGAAGTCCCCGGCGAGCTGATTGAGCTTCGCCCGCACCTTGCGCAGGTAGGCCCGGGCCTGGGCATGTGGATCGGCGCCAGCCGGCCTGGCCTGCGCTGCCGGGGGAGCCGGGGGCCGAGCCGTGGCTGCCTCAGGTGGTCTCTTGGCGGCGGGCTGCTGCCCGGCTCGATCGGAAACCTTCTCGTCCGACCCCAGCGCCCTGCGCAGCCAGTTGGGTATTGAAGTCATCTCTCCACAGACCCCTGCCGCCCTACGCCTGGTACATTATAGCACATGCCGGCGCACCTGGGGAGGCAGGAGCGAAGAGCTTGCCTCTGCCGCCCGAGCGTCCGCCCGGCCAGGCGCCTGACATTGCCTAGAGAATCAGCGGCCCGCTACGCCGGATAGCTATCTCGCAGCCTGATGCAGCCGAACACTCCCAGGGCGCCCCAGAGCGCCAGGCCAATCGCAGCAACCCAGTTCATCGCGATTTGTCCCCCTCCGATGATCAGAGCGGCGGCGAACAGCAGGCCCATGGCAGCCTTGTAGCCAGAAGCTTGCACAACCGGCTGGATTGTGTCGGCAGCCAGGGCATAGAAGATGAGCAGCACTGCATACAGGTGCACCAGCATCCTTCCCGCCTGCTGCACGATCAAAGCTATACCATATAGCGGGCTGTTCAGCACGTATACATCCGCAATCGAAAGCGGCACGCTATCAGGCTGCGCGCGGGCGACCGCAGCGAAGGCCAGGGCCAGCATTCCTTGCACCAACGCCTGCCCGCCAGCGAAGCCAAGGCCGAATGCGGTGCCGCCCTTGAGGGAGGGTTCGCCCAGCTTGGCATACCGAGCTAGCAGGTAGACCGCAACAACCTCGATCAGAGCAGTCGCAACACCGACGTACGCATACCACAGCAACGCGTATAGCTCTGGCGACAGCGATCCGGCGAGGTCAGCTGTGAGTTCGCTGAAGGTTCCGTCCAGCATGATTTCGAGGAAATACGCGCCCAGCCAGACCAATGCTCCCAGACCCAGAGACTGCCAGCCAAGCTTGCGTACAGCAGCGTAGACGACCGCGGCGACGGCCAGGGCGATGAATCCAACTCCGCTCACGGCGGCGATCGGTTGCACAAACGGCTGTTCGAACTCGCCGGGCTGCCAGGCCAAGTCGTAGCTTGTCGTCAGCTCGGCCTCCCAGGCCAGGCCGAGCTGATGGCTGATGGACGAGGTGGCAGTGACGACGTCATTGACGACGAAGGGGCCGATCGAATCGACCCTGTCCTCCCAGATGACGTCACCCTCAGGGCCCAGGAACTGCAGACTCACCGTCCCTGTGTAGACGTGACCGCGGAAGTCAACCCCGATCATCTCGCCGGCCTGCACGCCCTCGATGGTGATAGGTATGTTCGTACCGGGCTCTTCGCTGGATATGGAATCCCGCACCAGGGCCCCGCCAGCCGCCGGCTCTCCTCTGTCCGGTGACGCACATCCGGCAACGAGCAGCGTGAGCAGTCCTAGAGCGACCAGTGCCACTCTTCTCTTCATGTCCTTCTACTCCTCCCTGGACGAGCGGTGCTCGCCCGGCGGATCAGCTATCAAACTCGCCATCGCCTCGGTCACAGCGCGGGCCCGACGACCTATCGCTTAGCAGAGCGACAAGAGACGTGATGGCCCAGGCCAGACTGCTGGCGCCCAGCCCGAGGATCGATAGCTCGGACAGGGCCCCTCCCCAGTATGGGCCTGGCCTGAGGATTGGACCGACGTGCTTAAGGATCACGGCGGCGGCCAGCAGTAGCCCAACAACGACGCTGCCAGCCATGCCCGCCCTGCTGCCGCGGCCTGCCAGGACCAGGACGGTTGCGATGGCCCCGAAGAAGAGGCCGCCGAGCACCTGTGCCTCTGGTTCGCTCAACCCAAACTCGGCCGGCATCCCGTACAGGAAGTCGTCGACGAAGTGGGGCACGGCGAAAGTCACTGTTGCGGCACCGAAGCCGGCGACCCAGTTGCGCAGGCAGCTTCTATCTATGGACTGGTGCATTGTCCGTCGGACATGGCCTATTCTCAGTCACTGCCCCTGCGCGCACGCAAGGCAGGGGCAGCGTGGACAATCGTCGGCTGCAGAGCCCGGTCACGCCGCAGCAGGGCCGGCCGCGAACCTCGACCAGATGGCGTAGGCCAGCAGGGCCAGGGCAGCAATGGTGGTCAGCATGGCGACCGGGCCGAGCAGGACGGCGGCTATAATGTCCAGCGCGACCGGGATGGCCACCCCCATCAGGGCAAGCACCTTGAAGAAGCCGCCGACGACGAGAGAGAGGGAGCTGGCGATGAGAAGCCAGGCCACCAAGCGTATGAAGCCCTTCTCCTTCGTCAGAGGGAAACCGATGAGGAGCAGGGCGACGCTCGTGAGCAGAAGGCCAGCACCTGCCAGGCAGACGGCTACGGCATCGACCAGGCCGAAGGTGGAGACGGTAACGCCGGCCCAACCCACTGCACCGACGATGGCCAGCAGCATGGCGCTGGCGATGAAGCGCACGCAGATCCCCAGGAGATAGAACACCACTCCCAAATCAGCAGCACCTGGTTCTTTCTTGCGCGCCAGGGTATGCAGTCCCAGCGCCACCGGGACCTCGGCTGCGGCCCAGATGCAGGCGATGAACCAGGGCAGTGCAGCGACCAGGCTGTTGTCCACCATGTATGCCAGGCGTTGCTGGACCGTGCCGCTGAACGCGCCCGGCACCAGCACCAGAAGTAGCGCAATGAGCGAGACGGCAATGAAGGCGACCGCTGCGCCGATGCCAGCTGCTCTGAGGAACGTGCCTTCCCTGCTCTCCATGTATCTCCCCTCCCGGATGGGTTCATTTAGCTCGTGCCGCTCCTGGCAGGCGTCTAGCGCCTCTCAGGTGGGGTGACGAGCGGGCCTACATTACCAGACAAACCGGGCTGTGTCAAGCCGGCCCGCGCCGCACAGCTCAGGCCATTCTTAGTACCTTGGCCCCGCGAAGGCTCCCCGCCTTCAGCTCCATCAGCGCCCGGTTCGCCTCCGCCAGGCCATACTCCTCCACTTCCGGCCTGATCCCCATCTGGGCCCCAAGTTGCAGTGTGTCGGCTATGTCCCTCGCGGTCACGTTGGCCACGCTCTTCATTTCCCGTTCCATCCACAGGTGGCGAGCGTAGTCAAGGCGCAGAAGCTCCTCCTTGTCCACGCTCTCCTTGCGGATAGCGTTGATCACCAGCCGGCCGCCGGGCCGCAGGTTCGTCAGCGCTTCGACTACCGGCTTCCACACCGGGGTCGTGTCTATTATCGAGTGCAGCTTCTCAGGCGATTCGTCCGCCGTGTCGCCTGCCCAGACTGCGCCGAGCTCCTTGGCGAAGTCCCTCTCCAGCGCGCTCCTGGCGAAGACGAATACCTGAGCGTCCGGGTACTTGAACCGCACCATCTTGAGCACGAGGTGTCCGGAAGCGCCAAAGCCGGTGAGCCCCAGGTTCTGACCGTTCTGCAGTCCGGTCAGGCTGAGGGCCCGGTATCCAACCGCCCCGGCACAGAGCAGCGGGGCCGCCTCCGCGTCCGAAAGGTAATCGGGAATCGGATGGGCAGATCCCTCAGGAGCAGCCACATACTCCGCATACCCGCCGTTCACATCTCTGCCCGTCGCCTTGAACCGGGGGCAGAGATTCTCCTCCCCAGCCAGGCAGTGCTCGCACTTGCCGCACGATGAGTAGATCCAGCCCACACCGACGCGGTCACCGACGCTGTGTAGGCTGCTCTTCGGGCCGAGTGCTTCGACCCTCCCGACGACCTCGTGGCCGGGTACGACCGGTAGGTGCGGTGGTGGGGTGCGGCCCTCTATCTCGTCCAGCTCAGTGTGGCAGACGCCGCAGGCCAAGACCCTGACAAGGACCTCGCCCGCTGCCGGGACCGGATCGGGTAGCCGGTCCTGCTCCAGCGGGGCGTCGCTGTCTTCCAGGCTGGTCACCTGGCGCAGCACCATCGCTCTCATTTGCAGCCTCCCAAAGGGGGCGGGTAGCCTAGGACATGCCCGGGCGTGGTTTCCATCGCCTCATCCAATCCGTGTCCGTCATCGTCAGCCTCTCTTCTTGCAGGCTCTCCTTCATCACCGAGCGAACTCGTGCATACGGGCTCTTGTGCCCCTCTCGCCCCGCCTGCTGTCGCTGCCCACCTTCGAGTATACGCCGGCCGGGCAGCCATGGCCAGTGCGGCGGTCCTCCACCTCGCGGTCGATCCCTGTCTCGGCTGCGGGCGGCTGGCCGCCGCACCTCTGAAGGCGCTTCGCCATGCACACAGCCCGGCCGGGCCGGCCGGGCTGTGTGCCTGCTGCTACTGACTCCCGGGCTCGCAGTCGCCGCTGAAGAGCTCGTACTCGTCGCACGACGAGCCGTCGTCGAAGCGGCAGACGCCGATATTGCCTGCGCCCTCCTCCAGCGTGCCTCCCTGCTGTGCGCAGTAGCTCTGCCCCTGCCCGCAACGGCCGGCCAGGAAGTCCCAGCTATCGCACTCGCTGCCATCGGGGAAGATGCACACGCCGTACTCCCCGGCGTCGTTGGTGCGCGTCTCCTCCCGGTAGCCTAGCCCTGTGCAGTAGACGGAGGCGGGATTAGCCAGGCCCGGCGGGCCGGCAGGCGTATCCGTCGCCTCGGCCTGGCACCCGATGGCCCCCAGCAGCACGCCTATCAGGCCCACCGCAAGTATCGAACTCGTGTTCAGCTTCATCTCTCTCCTTTCACACCCGTGTTGATCTCTGCGCCGACCCATGGACGCCGCCGGCAGCCGAAAGGTTCCCGCGGCGTTCGGCAGCGCCGGCTGCGCCGCCCTCCACTTGACAGTCCGCACGACCGATAATATAATTATGCATATCCAGCTTACACAGGAGGTGAATGATGTCGGCCTCGATCACAATCGGAGTGCTGCCAACTGAGGGTCGCAGGCAGGCTCTACTAACGGCCGCGCCGCCGGTCGTGTTCGGTCTGGGCATCGCCGCGGGGGCCCTGGTAATGGGCGGGCCGTGGAACACCATACCTACCTGGCGGCTCGTCCTTGGCCTGGCGCTGATGGCCGTGCCCTGGGCGGTCATCGTCGTGGGCGGAGTGATGGCGGCAGCTCGGCGACTGCCAACTTGGGGGTATACGTGGGCCGGCGCGGCGGTGATCATGCTGCTGCTGGGGGCACAGACGGCCGCCGAGGAGCTGGCCGAGCAGGGTACGTTGGCGCTCTCGCCGGTTGTCGAATCGATAGCCGGCATACTGCTGGTACTGGCCAACCTGGCCGTGCTTCTCCTGGCAGCGGTGAGGGGGAGTGAGAAGGCAGGTCTGGTCAGCCTTGCCCAGGCGGCGATCATGGGCTTATCTCTCTGCCAAGCCGCCACTTACGCCCCCTTCAACCGGCTTGATGTAGCTCTCCTCGCAGCCCCTGTAGGGCTGGCAATGGGCCTGCTGATGCATCTCTACTGCCGGGGCGCAAGGCGGGACCGCGCTGCAGCAACAGCCATCCTGTGGCTGATCAACGCCGGGCTGGTGTGGCTGCTCAACTCGGTTTGGCGGGACTGGCTCCTGGATCATGACAAGACCTCGCCCGCCGTCCCATTGCTCCTGCTGCTGACCGCGCTCTTGCTTGCCGGCCCAATACTGGGCATCCTCGTGTCGCTGGGACGGCGCCAGCGCAAGCGCATGGTTGCCCTGCTGCTGCTTGTGCCAGCCGTGTGCGGCGCGTCACTGGCCGCCTACTCCTGGGCACAGACACGGGCACTCGAAGAGCATCCCGTCTACGCAGCCCCGGAGGAGGGAGCCGCGGCACTTGTCGCCCAGCTCTACTCCGACATGGAGAGGGTGGACATCGTGTATGCGAACGAGAGCGTCTTTCCACACCTCTGGTTCGTGGAGACCCACGTGTGGGCAGCCGAGCGATCCGACGGCACCCCTCTCTCAGCGCGGGGCTACGACAACCCTGGGTGGTTCTTTCTTCGCCTGCAGAACGGCTGGGTGTTCGTGGCGGAGGACAGGCTGCCGGAGCTCGTGGCTCTTGGCTGCTGGCTGTTCGGTCTCTCCGGCTAGCCCTGCGCCAGGCCACGCCTTTCGCTACTGCAAGATCAAGCCGCTCCGCCGTAGCTGGCGGAGCGGCTCTTCTGTTGTTCTGGTGACAGAGCGGCAGGGCCGCACCGCTTTCCGCTCGCTCCTGCTACACGGGCGCCAGCGTGCCGGCGAAGATCTGCCAGGCCAGAGCGGTCTTGGCTGTCAGGCTGAGAATGATGTACACCTTCTCGCCAAACAGGTAGTCGCGCCAGGGCCCCACCTTCTTGTACTGCAGGAGCATGTTGACGGCGAAGATGTTGAAGAAGACGAAGAGGGTGGGGATGATGAAGTAGACGAAGACGGGAGGCTCAGCGTCCGGCGAGGACAGCGACCCCAGGAAGTACATCGCTATGACCACCCAGGGAATGATCCCGGCGATACAGCCGAAGATGAACGCCGTCCAGTTCGTACGGGCGGTGGTCTGGTTGTGGAGCTCCATCATTATCCCGAACAGGTTCATCGTGGCGTTCAGCCCGAAGATCAGGATCAGGGCCCCCAGATCGTACAGGCCGACGAGCATGCCGATCAGCACGATCATCAGCGAGGAGCTGAGGGCATACTCGTAGAAGCGGGCCGGGTTCATACCCTTCCTGAGATTGGCCACGTACCAGCGGAAGCCGAACGTCGAGAGCGCGAAGTGGGCTGCTGCGGAGATGAGTAGGAAGACAGCCACCGCCGGCCCAAACCGGAGCTCGTAAGCGAGTTTCGGGTCTGGAGTAAGCGAGAACGTCGAGAGATCGAAGCGCAGGTAGTTGGTGTAGATGGGGTAGGTCGTGTCGTTGCTCAACAGGATCATCAGGACGCCCTGCACCAGGTGCAAGAAGCCCATTGCGGCGTTGAAGCGCCTCAGCCCCTTGAACTTGCGGTCTGAGAGAATATCGGCAGCATCCGAGACAGCGAAGTCCATGCTCATTTCATTCTCCTTTCATTCACCTACTGTTCTTGTCCCTGCGATCCACCAGTCTCCGGTCGCTCACCGAGAACCCGCCTCTCCGAAGATCACCTGCGACGCATCGTAGGCGAATCGGAGCGAGAACAGGATCAACACGCATCCGGCGACGAGCGAGAGAACGCGGAACGTCCTCTCGCTGAGCAGTCTCCGCCCCCAGTTGGTCAGCAGCGCCACCGTCGAATGCCAGGATAGGATACCGGCAATGATCGCCGCCCCGCGGAGCAGTACCAGGGGCCCGGCCGCCTCGCCCGCCTCGCCACCCACCATCGACCCGAAGACAGCCGCCCACCAGAGGACTGCGATCGGATTGGCGATGTTCACCAGGTACCCGGCCAGTAGAGGGCTCCTCGCTTGCCCGGACGGGGCCGCCTCGCGCAGCACCTGAGGGCCGGCTCCTCTGATGCTCTGATAGGCCAGGTAGAGCAAGACCGCGGCCCCGATCGACAGCAGGACGGCCCTCACCCAGCCTATCTGTACCACTCCGGAAAGGCCGAAGTAGACAACCAACACGTAGGTAGCGTCGGCCATTGCCACGCCCGCGGCGGTGAGGAAGGCTCGCGAAACGCCTCGCCGCAGGCCAGCCTCGGCGATGGCCACGGTAGCGGGTCCGGGGGGAATTGCCACAGAGAGACCCAGCAGGATGTGACGGATTACCTCAGCCATCTTCTTCCAGTGGAGCAGAGCCGGTGCCCATGGCAGAGGCTACCAGACGCCGGGCAGAAGCCGGAAGCGGGTGCGCCCGGCGTATTCCGAGTATCCCTCCAGCTCGGCCTGCAGAGTCCTGTCCTCCAGAAAGGTACGCAGGACATACATCGCCGCCGAGCCCACCGCGGGTATCAGCGCCCAGACCGAGCCCAGCAGCACAGGAGTGGCCAGTTCGGCGATGATCGCCCCCAGGTAGCCCGGGTGCCGAACGAAGCGGTAGGGGCCGCGCGTGGCGACGGTGTGCCCTCGCTCGCGCTGGATACGAACGCCCTCGGCGAAGAACGCATTCGCCACCATGGCCCACATGAAGAGCACGAAGCCGAGCACCATCCCGAGCAGACCTCCTAGGTGCCAGGCCAGCGACAGGGGTCTGGTCCAGCCAAGTCGATAGTCCAGGCCGGCCACGATCCAACCCGCCATGGGGAATAACCCTGCGGCAAACATGGAAACGGCCCGGTCCCAGCTCTTGACCCCCTCGTCAAAGATACCCTTGCCGCGCTCTACCAGCAAGTCCGGATTGATCGGTATCAGCAGCAAGGGATGGGTGGCGAGGACCGCGCCCAGGACGGCCACCAAGACCCAGCCCCAGACCCAATCGAGCGCGCCGGCGGTGAGGGAAATGATCATCGCGTAGCCGGCCAGGCCGAAGACGGCCTGAACGATCCACTTCACTATCGCCCGGCGGTCCTCCGGCTCCAGGCCGGCGGCCGATTGTGTCTCGCTCATCTTGCCCTCCGTAGATGCGCGCTCTCAGCCCTGCTCGGCGAACTTGTCGAACTCGTACGGGTCGTGCGAGCAGGTGAGCACCACCTCATCGCCGTGGGTGCGCAACAGCTCCCGCAGCCGCGGTGAGTGGGCGCCGATCCGGCGGAACGACTTGTTCAGATTGAACAGCGGCCTGATGAGACGCTGATAGGGTGCACGGCGCGGATTCTCCACATCGACTTCGCCGTGGAAAGTGTAGGCATCACCACAGTGGAGCAGCCAGCCAACGTCAGTGCGCAGCGCCAGGGCGCAGTGGCCGCGAGTATGGCCTGGCAGCGGCACCAGGCGAAACTCGGTCGATCCCAGCTCTACGGGCGCTGTGCAGTCGAAGCCAAACCACTTGTCCCCGTCCGTGTCGTGGATCGCCCACCGGGGCCCGTGCGCCCAGTGCTCCTTGCGGTAGGGCAGCCTCTCCGTCATATCCTGCGGGTTGGTCACCGCCTCATACTCATCCCGGTATACGTGGACCTGCGCCCAGGGGAAATCTGGCAGCCCTCCCGCGTGGTCATAATGGAAGTGAGTGAGCGCGATGTGGCGAACGTCCTCTGCACGGTGGCCAAGGCCTTCAACCTGCCTGACGGCGGTCTCCTCCAGCTTCCTGTGGGCACCGCCCAGAGTGAGCATGAGCCTCATGAAGGGAGTGGGGGCAATGACGTCTGCGGTGCCGAAGCCGGTATCGATCAGGAGCAGCCCGTCTTCCGTCTCGGCCAGCACACAGTGAGTCACTGCGCGAGCACGCTTGAAGAGCCCTCCGTTCCCAAAGAGCGCTACACCCAGTGGCGCGTCGAGGCTGCCGCAGTTCAGGTGATAGATGCTGATTCTTGTCCTCCACCCTGCCGGCACTGCCCACCCAGACCAACTAGCATCCGCTCGGCGGCAGCCGGGCGGGTGTGGCGGTGGATTGTCAGGCCGGCGATCGCTACTCGGCCGCTTTCACGCCGACCCGCTAGGCTCTGCGTGGTCCGGCGCGTGCCTTGTGCACCAGGCTGACTGCAGCGAGCAGACCGGCGAAGCCCGCGGCAACCCAGGCCGCGGTGGCTACGCGCTCCACATCGGAGTGCTTCACTGCAATGCCAGCCAAGGCCCAAACCAAGACCAAGAGGTAGGCCACGTCGCGTCTGGTAAGGGCCGTCAGCAGCGCGATACCGGACGCAGCTGCCAGCACTATCATGGTCCACGCCGCCGCACTTATGCCCCAGCCGCCCCAGCCGACGTAGTCGAGCAGGGAGGTCACATTCGCAATCGTGGCCACAGTGATCCATCCCAGGTAGATGCTGAAAGGCACGTGGACCAGCCACTTCTCGGCCGGAGAGACCTGCTCTCGGCCGATGCCCAGACGGAGGTAGATGGCAATGAGCAACGCCAGCAGAGCGAGCATCGCCACTAGCGTCCAGCCGAACCGCTCGTAGTGCCACAGGAACAGCCAGGCCGCGTTGGCCACACAGCTCGCCGCGAACAGGTAGCCGATCCGGGCCAGGCGCGGATTGTCCCGCTGGGCAGGCAGCGCCTGGTAGACGACGAAAGCAGCCAGCGCCAGGTAGATCAGGCCCCAGATGGCGAAGACGTAGCCGGCGGGGACGAAGTAGACCTCAAAGCGGTCCGAGATCTCGCCCGTCGTGAGGTTGTTCAGCGGCAGTGCGTTGGCCAGGGCGTTAACGGCTATGGCGGCGACGAGCGCGGCCACGTTGACCCAGCGGACCAGACGATCTCCAGTCATAGCACACCTCCAGTATGGTAGGCCAGACCGCCGGCAGGACACCACTTGACCCCGGCCTGGCGCCGAGGTCCGGGTACCGACAATCGCTGCTCGCCGCCCACTACCGAGCTCGGCGCCGCAGAAGCTGCCCGCCCACTTTCTCCCCCCAGGCGACGCCACCGCCCAGCGCGAAGCCGTAGACGAAGAAGGAGAACACCATCAAGGGCCAGACGAAAAGCGAGCCCGGGTTGCGACTCTGTGTCACCAGGATAGAGAGCAACAGCACCAGCAGTGATACAGCCAGCCCGCCTGCGAAGCCGCCGATGATGGCCCGCCACTGGCCGGCGAGCGAGGCGCAGAACAGGGCCACGAGCAGGCTGGCCAGGAAACCGCCGGCCAGCTCACCGCCGGTGAAGCCATATATGATGCTGTAGTGGCGATCGATGACCGGGCCCAGGCCGGCCAGTTCGACGACGGCGTCGCTCGGCTGGAGCATCCACAGGATCTGCTTCGCCACCAGCTCGTCGACGAAGCCTATGGCCAGGCCGACTACTATGGCCAGGAGCACCAGGCGGGGCCTGCGCAGGGCCAGCGCCGTACCCACGCACATGCCGACGCTGGGCAGGGTGGCGAAGACGACGTCCGCCAGCCTGATATCCGAGAGATCAGACCCCACTTCGTAGAGGCGCAGCGTATCGAGGGCCAGGCCCACCAGCAGGGCCACCTGGCAGGCGATACCGCAATACAGAGCGCGCCGCGCGATCATGCGCCAGTCCCTGGCTGAGATCATCGAGGCACCTCCCGTCCACCACTCACAGCGCTTCACGTCGCCTGGCGACAGACGCATGCGTGCGTCGTGCAGGCTGCCCACACCACTATGATAGTGCAGTTGCGCAGAGGGGCAAGTTCGGTCCGCTCGGCATGCCGAGGCGGGCAGAGGAAGTCGCGCAAGTTACGGGGAGAGGTCCAGCTCTACATGCCCTGCGGGGCGCGCTCTAGCAGCTGTGAGGTCCCCTCCAGACAAACGAGGGCCACATCCCGAGCGGGGCCGCCCTCCGGGATGCGGCCCGCAACCGTGATTCGGGCTAGATGCCCTTGAACAATGTGCCGATAGCGAGCAGCAAGAAGGCGATGAACTCCACCCAGAAACCGTTATCTGTGACTAAGGGGATGTCGAAGATCAAGCCTGCTATGCCGAGCGCAGCGATGATTACTGCAATGATCCAGGTCCACATCTTCGGTGCACTGAGCTTCATGTCCTGCCCTCCTTGGTTTGCCTCCTCACCGACTCCAGCCGGCCGCATCTGCTGGCCCCGCGCCAGTGCCTGCCACAGAGAGCCCCCTGAGACTCACGACCTCCCGTACAGTGGCCGGCGAGGCGGGCGCACATCGGCCGCCAGGCCACAGTTCCCTCCACACATAATAACCCCTACCGGCGCTGTTCGTTGCGTGGCTAGAGCACCCGACGGGAGGAATAGAGGCGAAGCGCACAGACGAGGGCCACATCCCGGGCGGGGCCGCCCTCAGGGATGTGGCCCACAGACGCTACTCGCCCCGCTCCCGGGGCTTCAGGAGCGTGGCAAACGCCAGAACCACGTAAGCAACGACCAGCAAGAACGGTCCAAGAACGTCCAGGATGCCCTCCACGACCACGCCCATGACGCCGAAGATGAAGATGAACACGGAGATCCACCAGACAAGCCGCTTGGGAGCACTGAATTCCATTGCTGGCCCTCCTCCTTATGGGATGCCCCAACCAATACAGGCGCTCAGCTCTCCGGGCCCCGCGGCGCACAGCCGGCAGCAGAGAGCGTGCTCAACGTCGTGCTCGACTGGCCCCCGCTCCGGCAGCGGGCGGGCCGCATGGGGCCGTCGGAGCAGCGATTCCTCTACTAGATGAGAACCCTCAATGGCCCCGTTCGTTTCGCCCAATTCGTGCCGGGCTCGCGTGGTCAGCAGGCATGCGCAATCCTATCGCAGGCCGCCGCCGGGCTGCGAGGGCACCTGGCGCATCTCCTTTATGTACAGGAGCCCTTCCTCCTCCTCGCCCACCTTGTGGAAGCCGCACTTCTTCTCGTAGAAATAGTGGTTCTTCGTCGCCCAGGGAGGAGTGTACAGCTTCCAGCTCCTGGCGTCTGGATAGGTCTCCTCGACGAAGCGCCAGATACGCGTGCCGATGCCGCGGTCCTGGTGGGCGGGATCGACGAAGATCGTGCCCAGTATGTTCTCACCGCGGGGGAGTATCCAGACGATAGTCGCGCCCACGATCTTACCGTCGACGATGGCTTTGTAGCCCACGCTCTGCTCGTAAGCGAAGAGCCACTCGCGGAAGAAGCCCCCATCGTCGTAGCCAGGAGGGCCGCCCCTCTCCTGCTGCAGATGATTCTGCGCGTCGTCGTCGAAGGCGCTGGCCATCACGGTCGTGAGTTCGGGGATGTCCGCCTCAATGATCTCCTCGAACGAGAGCTCAGGCTCCGGTTCCATCGGTTCCTCCTCCCGGTGGTCGCTCCCCGCCGGCAGTGGTTCGTATGCAGACGACCGGGGAAGACGCCTGCCGGGCCCCGTCAGTAGCCGCGCAGCACCTGGGGCAGGTACACGAAGATATCAGTCGGCATGACGCGCACAGTGGCCGTGAGAAACGGCGTGGCGTCGACGGCGTTCAGCGTCACGGTGTACCAGGCGTAGTTGGCCAGGCCCACCACGTCGTATTCGCGGGCGGTGTGGGTGAGCGAATCGGCAGCCACCACGATGGAGGCCGCCGTCGTGCTGTAGTAGCTGACGTGCCACACAGCCGTATGCGGCAGCGGATCACAGATGGTCCAATCCAGGTAGATCATCTCGTCGCCGGGCGAGCCGTACAGCTTGAACCCGGACCCATGCTCGTAGGCCCCGATGTCCCAGCCCGCACCATATGGCCTGGAGACGCTGTTGACGCTGCCGCTGTATGCCGCGCCCAGATCGACGCCTCCGTTGCGCGCCGGCGAGCCGCACGTGATGCTCAACCCGTCGCTGTCAGGCTCGATGTCGACGCCGACGGTGCCCGTGAACCCGGTGGGCAGTCTGGAGGAGTTCTCCAGCTCGGGGTCCGCGGTCAGCCCCGCTGGCTCCCACG
>CAZHAX010000019.1:0-54685 GCA_964530325.1 uncultured Anaerolineales bacterium
TGAAGCCTGGGGACAGAACAAGCTAGACGGCGCTGGTCTCCCCGACCAGCGCCGTTTGCGTACGATAGCCATCGTACAGCCCCAATGAAGCTTCGTGCAGACGGCCCCGGGCGCAGCGGCCATCATCCGGAGCTAGCAGGCTCAGGGAGTCACTCCGGCCGGCCACCTCCCCATTTCCAGCTACCCGCAAGCTGTGGTACGATTGTACTGCCATGTCGACGCCCCTTCTGGCCACCAAGCTCTACGTCCCCACCGTCCGGCCGGACCTGGTCGCGCGGCGACGCCTCATCGAACGGCTGGACGAGGGCCTCCAGCGCAGGCTGACGCTCGTCTCCGCTCCCGCCGGATTCGGCAAGACAACGCTCGTCAGCGCCTGGGCGGCGGGCTGTGCCAGACCCCTCGCCTGGCTCTCGCTGGACGAGGGGGACAACGACCCGGCCCGCTTCGCCGCCTACCTGGCCGGAGCGGTGCGGACTGTTGGCGTCGAGATCGAGGGCGACGTGCCGGCCGACGTGAGCACGCCCGCTGCTGCGGAGCCGTTCCTGACCGCGCTGATCAACCGGGCCGCCGCCGCGCCGGACCCCCTGATCCTGGTGCTCGATGACTACCACCTGATCACCGCCCAGCCCGTTCACGACGCGCTCGCCTTCCTGCTCGATCATCTGCCGGATAGCCTGCACCTGGTCATCGCCACGCGGGCCGATCCGCCCCTCCCGCTGGCCCGGCTGCGCGGCCTGGGCCAGCTGACCGAGCTGCGCCTCTCCGACCTGCGCTTCAGCCCCCAGGAGGCGGCCGAGTTTCTCCAGCGGGCCATGGGGCTCTCGCTTTCTGCCGACGACGTCGCAGCACTCTCCTCCCGCACCGAGGGCTGGATCGCCGGCCTGCAGATGGCGGCTCTTTCTCTTCAGGGTAAGGAGGACGTCTCCCACTTCATCGCCGCCTTCACCGGCTCCAACCGGTACATACTCGACTACCTGCTCGAAGAGGTGCTGCGCCGCGAAGCCGACCAGGTCCAGCTGTTCCTGCTGCAGACCTCCGTCCTGGATCGGTTCTGCGCGCCTCTCTGTGATGCCGTTATCGGCGATTCGCAACCGGAGTCCCCGGCGGACGCTCGATCCGTCTTGGAGCACCTTGAAGCATCCAATCTGTTCATCCTCCCGCTCGATAGCCAGCGGCGCTGGTATCGCTACCACCGCCTCTTCTCCGACCTGCTCCGCCAGCGGCTGCAGCAGATGCATCCGCATCTCGTGCCGGGCCTGCACCACCGGGCGAGCGAGTGGTTGGAGCGGAATGACCTGGCGGGCGAGGCGATTGACCACGCGCTGGAAGCAGAGGATCTGGAGCGGGCGGCGGGGCTGATCGAGGCGCAAGCCGAGACAACCCTCATGCGCGGCGAGATCGCCACCTTCATGCACTGGATCGGTGCTCTCCCGGACGCTTTGCTGCGCGCCCGTCCGGGATTGTGCGTCCTCTATGCCTGGATGCTCCTCTGGCAAGGCCAGTCCCTCACGCTCATCGAGTCCCTCGTCCAGGAAGCAGAGCAGAGAGACGAGAGCGTGTCCGCACGGGTGACCGCCCTGCGGGGGGTGCTGGCCGGCCTCCGAGGCCAGACGGAGCTGGCCATCGAGCTATCCAGCCGGGCGCTGGAGAAGCTGCCGCCGGAGGATCGGTTCGTGCGCACGTTTGCCACCTGGATCCTGCGCGTGGGCCAGCGGGCCAGCGGCGACAGCAGCGTCGATGACCGTATACTCGACGACGTGCTCCGCTCGAGCCAGAGGACAGGCAACGTGATGCTCTCCGTCATGATACTATGCAACCAGGCCGAGCTTCTGATGCGGCAGGGCCAGCGCAGGGAGGCTGCCGCCACCTATCGAAAGGCGCTGCAGCTGGGAACCGACGCCAAGGGGCAGCGAATCCCCATCGCCGGCCAGGCGCTGATCGGCCTGGGAGAGCTGGCGCGGGAATCGGGCGATCTCGACTCAGCGGAGAGCTACCTGGCGGAGGGTATCGACCTGGCCGAGCAGTGGACGGAGGTCGGCCCTCTCGAGGCCTACATCTCCCTGGCCCGCGTCCGCTGGGCGCAAGGGGATCAGGACCGCAGCTGGGATGCGCTGCGCAAGGCACAGGAGCTGGCGGTGAAGTTCGATCTCACCGAGCTGGACGATCTCTCCGTGGCTATGTTCCAGGCCTGGTTCTGGGTTGTCCAAGGGGATCTCGAACCGGTTCAGCGCTGGGCCGAGGAACGGGAGCTGTATCAGTACGTCGACACGCCCCTGCACGAGGAGGCAGGGGATTCGGTCACCCATCGCATGCGCAAGTACGAGCTTCTCGTCCTCGCCCGGCTGCTCACAGCCCAGGGACGATCGGCCCAGGCGCTGAAGCTGCTCGAGTCGCTGGTGCCCATAGCCGAGTGGCGCGGCCGGCCTGGGATGCTGATCGAGATCCGCGCCCTCCAGGGGCTGGCCCTCCAGGCTCAGGGGGATCTCGAAGGGGCGCTGGCCGCCGTCGAGCGCGCGCTCGCCCTGGCCGAGCCGGAAGAGTACGTGCGCGTCTTTGCCGACGAGGGGGAGCCGATGGCGGATCTGCTGCGGGAGGCGGCGAAGCGCTCCGTCGCTCCCGACTACGTGAGCCGGCTTCTCGCTTCATTCGCCCCACAGGAGCCGGAGGAGCCTGAACGCCCCCCTGCCCCAGCTCCCCCCACCGCTGCGCTCGTCGAGCCGCTCACCGAGCGCGAGCTGCAGGTGCTTCGCCTTCTGAACACCCACCTCTCGAGCACGGAGATCGCCGAGCGGCTGTGCATCTCGGTGAACACGGTCCGCTTCCACGTCAAGAACGTCTACCAGAAGCTCAACGTCCACCGGAGGTCGGACGCCGTTCAGCGGGCCGGCGAGCTCGGCCTGCTCTAGGCGAATCGCACACTCCCGTCCCCGCCCCCCGTCCCGCTGGATGGGGGCTTTTCTTTGCCAACCACCCACCCGAACCACCCACTTTGGGGGGTGACAACCTACATGGTTACGGGGTATACTGGGGGCGCAAAGGACCAAGGAGATAGGACGTGGCTGATCAGACGGGCGACTTCGACGAGCGAGCGGTCTACCAGATCACAGTGCAGGGAAAGCTGGACGAGCACTGGTCGGATTGGTTCAGCGGCCTGGCGGTCCCCGTGCTCAACGGAACCGGCGACCCGCCGTTCACCACGCTGGTCGGCCCCATGGACCAGGCCGCCCTGCGCGGCATACTGTGCAAGCTCTGGGATCTGAACCTGACGCTCGTCTCCGTCCGCCGCGTGGGCAC
Organism: uncultured Anaerolineales bacterium; assembly: GCA_964530325.1. Taxonomy (GTDB): domain Bacteria; phylum Chloroflexota; class Anaerolineae; order B4-G1; family B4-G1; genus CAZHAX01. The sequence goes on from CAZHAX010000019.1 coordinate 3,295, forward strand.
GGGCAGCACGAAGGAGGCAGAGAATGGCTGAGAAGCAGGGATTCGACCCAGTTACAGGCGCCTGGAACGACAGCCTGACCGGAGATTTCCTCTGGTCGCGCAACAACTTCGGGGAAGGCCGGCCGGACGTGATGAGCCCCTTCACCTACTCGCTCAGCGAGAAGGTCTGGAGCATGGTCACCTTCCTGCCGGGCTACAGCATGTCCGGCAACATCTGCGGCCGCTACTATGCCAACGTCAGCGTCAGTGTGTCGATGCTGACCGCGCTGGGCAAGAGCCTGGACGACGCTCTCGAGCAGACGAAGGGCATGTTGGGCAACGTGCCGGAAGGACTAGAGGTCCCAACGATACCCCTATCCCGGTGGACCATGATCACGGCAATGCCCCGCATGATCAAGGCCGGCCTCAACGAGAAGCGCGGCGCCGGCAAGGTGCCCCAGTTCCTGGCAACGAACAAGAGCCGCTGCCGGGAGATGCGCCGCCGTATTGGGGAGATGCAGACCCCAGAAGAGCTGATCGCCTTCTTCCACCAGGAGCTGATCGACTGGCTGCTCGATGCCATGTGGATCGTGGCCGGCGGTGCCGCGCCTCTCGAGACGAAGATGAAGCTGAAGAAGGAGCTGGACGAGCTGGTCGGCGAGGCGGACGCCAACGCCCTCTTCTCCGGCCTGAGCAGCGAGGAGGATCTGCTGGCCTCTCTGGGGCCGGTGGTCGGCCTGGCCCGCCTGGCGCAGGGCAAGATGAGCCGCGCCGAGTACGTGGAAGCCTACGGCCATCGTGGGCCGCACGAGGCGGAGGTTTCCCTGCCCCGCCCGGCCGAGGATCCCGCCTGGCTGGACGACCAGCTAGCGGACTACGAGAAGGATCCTGTCGATGTGGACGCCCTCCTGGCCAACCGGCGCGCCGATTTCGAGGCCGCCTGGCAGCGGCTCAAGGCCCGCTACCCGGAGAAGGCGCCCAAGCTGCGCCGCCAGATCGACCAGGTCGCTCCGGCCGCCCGCATGCGCGAGGCGGTCCGCGACGAGGCGACCCGCTTCCTCTGGGTCGAGCGGGCCTGGGCCCTGCGCGCCGGCGAGCTTGCCGGCCTGGGCGACGACGTCTTCCTGCTGACCGTCGACGAGGTGCTCGACCTTCTGGCCGGCAAGCACGCAGCCGTCGGCTACATCCCAGCCCGCCAGGAAACCTACGCCCGCTACCGCGCCTTGCCACCCTACCCGATGATCATCCGCGGCCGGTTCGAGCCATTTGCCTGGGCTGCCGGTCCGAACCGGCGCGGCGACGTCTACGATGCCACCGCAGCGACGCCCCTATCGACGTCGAGCACGATCAGCGGCTTCGCCGGCGCGGCCGGCCGGGTCGAGGGTCTGGTCCGCCTGCTCGATGGCCCGGAGCAGGGGGAGCAGCTCCAAGCGGGCGAGATCCTGGTCGCCGTGACCACCAACGTCGGCTGGACGCCGCTCTTTCCGCGCGCCGCCGCGGTAGTCACCGACGTCGGCGCGCCGCTGTCTCACGCGGCCATCGTCGCCCGCGAGCTGGGCATCCCCGCCGTCGTGGGCTGCGGGGACGCGACCACCCGCCTGCGCAGCGGCGACCGGGTCCGCGTCGACGGCGGGCAAGGAAGCGTGGAGATCCTGAGCAGTGACTGAGCAAGCACTCGCCGGGTTCGAGCGAGGTGGACTCGATTCGATTCGACCTCCGAGTGGTGAGCAGGGGGAGCTGATATGACGACGAAAGCGGCCGACTACGTCGTCGACCTGACCGATCCGGCGGCGACGCTGGAGACGGCCGGCGGCAAGGGCGCGGCTTTGACCGATATGGTGCGGGCCGGGCTGCCGGTGCCGGATGGCTTCCACGTCACCACCGCTGCCTACCGCGAGTTTGTGACAGCGAACGACCTGCAGGGGCGTATCCTGGCGGAGCTGGAATCCGCCGATCCCGAACAGCCATCCACGCTGGAGACCGCGTCCCGGGCAATTGGGCAGCTCTTTGCGGAGGGAGAGATGGTACCGGCTATAGCGGGCGCCATCGCTCAGGCCTACGCGGAGCTGGCCGGCCAGAGCCCTACGGTTGCCGTGCGGTCATCGGCCACCGCCGAGGATCTGCCGGAGGCCTCCTTTGCCGGCCAGCAGGAGACCTACCTGAACGTGCAGGGCGCCTCCGCCGTGCTGGACGCTGTCCGGCACTGCTGGGCCAGCCTGTGGACGGCGCGGGCCATCGGCTACCGGGCTCGGCATGGCATCGGCGTCGAAGGACTGAGCCTGGCCGTGGTGGTTCAGCTCCTGATCCCCGCCGAGGCCGCCGGGATCATGTTCACCGCCGATCCCATGACCGGGCGGCGCAGCGAGGCCGTGATCAACGCGGCCTGGGGGCTGGGCGAGGCGGTCGTCGGCGGCCAGGTGACGCCGGACTCATACAGAGTGCGCAAGGAGACGGGCGAGGTAGTCGAGCGCCAGATCGCCGAGAAGAGCGTGATGACTGTGCCCGTTGAAGGGGGCACCCGGACCGAGCCGGTGCCGGACGATCTGCGCCGGGCGCCTGTGCTCGACGACGAGCAGGCCGCCGAGCTGGTCGGTCTGGGCCTGGAGATCGAGGAGCTCTACGGCGAACCGCGCGACATCGAGTGGGCGCTGGCGGACGGCGCGTTCGCCATTCTCCAGGCGCGGCCCATCACAGCGCTGCCGGAGCCAGGGGGCGAGCCGCCCGACGAGTGGCCCATGCCAGATCCGGATGGCCACTACATGCGGGGCAGCATCGTCGAGTTCATGCCGGACCCGCTGACGCCGCTCTTCCGCACACTGGCGCTCCCGGCCATCAGCGAAGGCATGCAGCGCATGCTGGGCGAGACGATGGGCGGCACGCTGAGCTTCCTGGACAACTACGTAGTCACCGTCAACGACTACGCCTATCTTTCCTTCGATCTCCAAGGCCGGGACTACTGGTGGGTACTGACGAAGATGCTGCCCGCGCTGCCGCGCTTGATGAAGGGGGCTGCCAGCCATTGGGAGGAGGTCGCCCATCCCCGCTACGCCCAGGCAGTGGCGGATTGGGAAGAGAAAGAGCCGGACAGCATGAGGGCCGGCGAGCTGCTGCAAGGCGCAGCCGCGCTGACGGACGGTATGGGCCTATACCTCACCACCCTGCAGCTGGATACCCTGGGCATCGCCGCCGGCACGGAGACGCTGTTCACGAACGTCTACGACAAGCTCGTGAGGCGAGAAGGCGATCCGCCCGCGCCCACCTATCTGCTCGGCTCGGACAGCCTGCCCATCCAGTCGGAGAAGGCGCTCTTCGATCTGGCCGGCTGGTGCCGCGGGCAGGACGATTTGGCCGCACATCTGCTGCGGACGCCGGCCGCGCAGCTTGCCGACGAGCTGCACAGCGAGGCCGTTCCCGACGAAGTCGGTTCGGAAGCCTGGCGGGCGTGGGTGGAGCGCTTCCGAGCCCACCTAGATCGATACGGGCACGGTATCTACGACCTGGACTTCGCCAAGCCGGTCCCGGCTCACGACCCCCCGCCACTGCTGCAGACGCTCAAGCTGTTCATCGGCCACGAGGCGCGCGACCCATACGCCCGCCAGCAGCGGTTGGCGGACCAGCGCGAGAAGGCGATCGCGGCTGTACGGGAGCGCACGCGCGGGCTCAAGCGCAAGCTCTTCGACAAGACGCTCCGCTGGGCACAGACCTACACCTCGCTGCGCGAGGACAGCATCTTCGAGATCGGCCTGGCCTATCCGCCCTTGCGCGAGATGCTCCTGGAGCTGGGCCGCCGTCTGGCCGAGGCCGGCAGTATAGATGAGGCCGGCGACGTCTTCTGGCTGGAGCTGGCCGAGGTGGAGCAGGCTGCTGCCGCGCTCGATGGCGGGGAGAAGCCGGAGAGCTCCTCTGAGCGCGTCGAGAGGCGCAGGACAAAGTGGCGGGCCGAGAAGCAGGTCACGCCGCCTGGGCAGCTGCCGCAGAAGGAGCGCGTCTTGGGCATCAAGATGGATGCCTTCATGCCGGTGAGCGCCGACGAGCAGACCGAAAACCGCCTCAAGGGCGTGGGCTGCAGCCCCGGCCGGGTCACGGCCACCGCGCGCGTGCTCCACGGCCCGGAGGACTTCGAGCAGATGCAGCCCGGCGACATCCTGGTCGCGGACATCACCACGCCGGCCTGGACGCCCCTCTTCGCCATGGCGGCCGGGATCGTCACCAACGTCGGCGGCCCGCTCAGCCACGGCTCCATCGTCGCCCGCGAGTACGCCATCCCGGCTGTGCTGGGCACGGGCGTGGCCACGCGCCGCATCCGGAGCGGGCAGACGATCACAGTCGACGGCAGCGAGGGGACGGTCACCCTCTCCTGAGCGCCGGCCACAGCTTGCGCACGGCGGGCAGCCGGGGAACCGTGGAGATCCTGCAGTAGGTAAGGACCATATGGGTGCCAGTAATCGCCGCCGAATCGCCATTCTATCCTTCGCCCTCATCGTCGTGATGCTGGGCTACGGGATGGTGATACCGCTCTTCCCCTTCTACATCGAGATGATGGGGGCCGGCGGCAGCGACCTGGGCCTGCTGGTCGCCACGTCCGCCTTCCTGGAATTGCTCTTCGGCCCGCTGTGGGGGAGCGTCTCCGACCGCGTCGGCCGCAAGCCGATCCTGCTTCTGGGTTTGCTGGGGTACAGCCTGTCGTCGCTCCTGTTCGGGCTGTCCACCGAGCTGTGGATGCTCTTCGCCTCCAGGGCGCTCTCCGGCGTCCTCTCGTCCGCAACGTCGGCCACCGCGCTGGCCTACATCAGCGACAGCACCTCGGAGCGGGATCGAGGCGGCGGGATGGGCATCCTCGGCGCGGCGGCGGGGCTGGGGCTGATCCTCGGCCCGGCAGCCGGCGGCTGGCTGGGCAGCGACTCCCTCGCCCTACCCTTCTTCATCGCTGCCGGCTCCTCGCTGCTCGCCCTGCTGGTGGCCGCCCTCTGGCTCCCGGAGTCGCTTCCCGCGGAGGCGCGGGGGCAAGCGGGAAGGGTTAGGACCATCGACCTGGGCAGCCTGTGGCGCGCGCTGCGCGGCCCGATCGGCCTGCTGATGTTCCTGCTCTTCCTGGTCAGCTTTGCACTGACCAACTTCGAGTCCATCTTCGGCCTCTACGCCGCGCAGGAGCTTGGATATGGCCCGGAGCGCGTGGGTACCATCCTGGCGGTGGTCGGCCTCGTCTCCACGCTGGGCAAGGCCATCCTCATCGGCCCGCTCACGAAGCGGTGGGGCGAGCCTCCGATCATCAAGGTCTCCCTGGCCGCAAGCTCGCTGGGATTCCTGGTTCTACTGCTGGCGACCACCTATCCGGGCGTGCTGCTGGCCACGGGCGTGTTCATCCTCTCCAAGACGCTGCTGCGCACGGTGATCATCGCCCTCGCCTCGAAGCGGGCGACCTCGGGCCAGGGCGCCACGATGGGCCTGAGCAACTCCTTCATGAACCTGGGCCGCATCGTAGGGCCGCTCTGGGCCGGTTTCATCTTCGATGTCAACGTGGACTACCCCTATCTCAGCGGAGCGGCGATCATGCTCGTCGGCTTCGTCATCAGCCTCATCTGGGTCTCGCAGGAAGAGAACCAGCGGGAGCTGGAGGGCGTACCCGAGACCTGAGCTGCGCCGAGGGCGGCGGCCACGCAGTGGCTTCCGCCTCTCCCCGAAGGCTGAGCTCCGCCCTGAAGCCGGCAGCAGCAAGCGCCCCCTCGCCCAGTGCGCGTCGAGCCACAGCTTGCTCCCCACAGCGGACCTCCATCTCCGCACCTCGTGTGGGATCACCGCCGCCCGCCTGCCATTCGATAGATACACCCGCTGGCTTGCCTTTGCTCCTGAGCTGTGATAGAGTACCTCCAGTCTGTCGGGCCGCCTCGCAACCAATCTGCTGAACCCCTGGCCGGACTGGGGGCGTTCTCGCTGAAAAGCCAGTAATAGGAGGGATTACCAACGAGAGAGCAGACAGCTGTTGCGTTGAAGCCAGTTGGCCGTATCCTCCTTTCGACTCTGCTGGCCGGTCTACTGGTCATCCTGATCCTTAGTGTGGGCGCAGCGCAGAGCACCAGCAGCCTGAGCCGTATCACCGTCGCCTCCGACTCCAGCCGTGACAGCGCTTTTCCCAGCCCAGATGCCTCAGGGACCGTAATCGCCTTTCGCAGTGATTCCGACTTCCTCGGCCAGGGGATCCCGGACGACCAGTATGAGATCTGGCTCTACGATACGAGAAGCTTGACCTACACCCGCGTTACCACGGCCTCGGATACCAACAGAGACAGCGACGATCCCTGGCTCAGCGCCGACGGCACCATCGTCGCCTTCACCAGCGATTCCGATTTCCTGGGCCAGTCCATCCCGGATGAGCAGACTGAGGTATGGCTCTACGACACGACTACGCTGACCTACACTCGCGTCACCACAGCTTCGGACGCTAACCGGGACAGCCTGGCCTACCACATCAGCGCCGACGGCACGGTCGTCGCCTTCATCAGTGACTCCGATTTCCTGGGCCAGTCCATCCCCGATGAACAGATGGAGGTCTGGCTGTACGACACGTCCACCCTCACCTACACGCGAGTCACCACTGCCTCAGCATCGGACCGAGATAGCTGGCAGCCGAAGCTCAACTCCGACGGCACTATCGTCGTCTTCCAGAGCGACTCCGATCTCCTCGGGCAGGGCGTTGCGAACGGCGAGAACGAGATCTGGCTCTACGACACAGATACGTTGACTTACACGCGTATCACGACGGGAACTCCCGCGGGCCGAGACAGCAGTCAGGCCTGGATAAGCGAGGACGGGACGCTCGTCGCCTTCTCCAGCTACGCTGATTTCCTCGGCGAGGGAATCCCGAATGCCCAGGGTGAGATCTGGCTGTACGACGCTTCGACGTTGACCGTGACCCGATTGACGACAGCATCCAGCGCCGACAGAGACAGCTACCTCGGCAGTATGAGTGCCGACGGCGCCCTGCTATCCTTCCATAGCGATTCCGACCTCCTGGGTGAGGGCGTCCCAGACAATGTGTTCGAGGTCTGGCTCTACGACACGACGACGCTGACCTTCACCCGCATCACCAGCGCTACCGACTCCAGTCGGGGCAGCAGCAACAGCAGGTTGAGCCGCGACGGGACGGTTCTGGCCTTCAGAAGCGACTCCGACTTCCTTGGCCAGGGAATCCCGGATGACCAGGACGAGGTCTGGCTGAAGGCCATACCTCATCGCGTCTACCTGCCGCTCGTGCTGCGCGCAGCCCAGTAGGCGCCCACTCTGACGGCGGCGGCCGCAGAGTCGCTGCCGCCGCCGTCAGGACAGCAAGCCCCTGCGGCCTGCATAGTGGCGCTGCTCGGCTCGCTCGCCCTTTTTCCTTTCACGCGCGGAGCGGTAAGGGCGTTCCGGCGAGCGTGTGAAACCACGTGAGGGAGGGAGATCATTGAGGGCTCTGCGCAGTCTCGGCTTCTTCGTCAATACCGTCCTGATGTACCTTGGCCTGCCCCTCTTGGGTTGGGGGTTTGACGACCTCTCGGGGTTCTTCTCGCTCAACCAGCGACTGGCCTATGGACTGCTGGTAGGGGTTCTGGGCATTGCCGTCGGCTATCAGGCGTTCGATGCACCGGAAGGGATCACGGGGAGGAGAGGACAGAAGGGCAAGCTCGTGCCCCGCCAAAGCGTCATCCGCCTGGCACTCGTACTCCTCCTGTTTGCCGCCCTGGTCTTCCTGGCCTCCGCAGACCGGCGCAGCATCGGCGTGATGACAGACGGTTCCGCAGCCCGTTGGGCCGGTGTGGCCCTGTTTGGGCTCGGCAGCGGGCTCGTATTCTGGTCAGGGCTTGCCTTGGGGAAGCTATACAGTGGCGAGGTGACCATTCAAGAGGAACACCGGCTGGTCACAGGTGGCCTGTACCGCTACATCCGGCACCCGCGGTATCTGGGAGCCGAACTGCTCAGTATCGGCCTGTCTCTGGTATTCCGCTCCTGGATCGGGCTGACCTTGAGCCTCGCAGCCGTCGCCGTCTTCCTGTTCCGGATCAGAGACGAGGAAGCGCTGCTGCAGCGGGAGTTCGGCCAGGAATGGGAAGCCTACTGCCGCCACTCCTGGCGCTTGATCCCTTTCCTGTACTGACCGCGGCTCGGGATGAACTGCACTCGCCCGGCACGGAGGCGGATGCGCGGCAGTAGCCGGTGACGATGCAAGGAGAACTGGAGATGAAGCTGTTCCCTGCTCTGGAAATCGGTTGGCTGAACGGCTGGATTCCCTATCTCGTGTTGGTCCTTGTGGAGGGGGCGCTGCTGCGCTTCTTCCCAGACGAGGTCAGAGCCAGGCTGCTCGACCGCTCTCTGTGGACGACGAGGCAGGCGGTGATCACCGCGGTCGGCAAGGCGTTCTCGCTCGCCTGCCTAGTCCTGATCGTGCTGACGCCGCTCAAGACCGGCTCGCCCCTTTTCTACGTCGGGATGCTGATCTATGCCCTCGGCCTGGCCGGGCTGGTAGTGGCTCTCTTCGACTTCAGGAAGACGCCGGTCGGGGAGCCGGTCAGGGCGGGGCTGTACCGGGTGTCCCGCCATCCCCAGCTGGTGGCGCTGTTCGTCGCCTTCCTGGGCATGACGCTGGCGATCGGGTCCTGGCCAGCGCTGCTCACGCTGGTCATCTCCCGGGTCATCCAGCACTACAGCATCCTGGCGGAAGAGGAAGCTTGCCTGGAGCAGTATGGGGAGTCCTATCGGGAGTACATGAGGCGCGTGCCCCGCTACTTCGGCTTCCCGCGGAGAGGTTGAGAGGACAGGCAAGAGGAGAGCTGCGACGCTGCCATTGTCTGCGGCCCCAGGTCAGCGTGGCACGCGCCAGCGAGGCGAATGATGGCCTCGCCGCTACGCCAGCCGGCGCCCATCGGTGGCGTCCCCGTAGGGGCGGTTCGCGAACCGCCCCTACGTTTGGCATCGTCGCCCATCATGCGTCCATCGCACCCACACTGGCAGCAGGAAACCCCCGCCCCATCCCGGAACCCGTCGCTCCGGCGGGCGGATGCCCATGTCGACGACCTGACCATGCCCTGGACGTGACCCACAGGGATTCGTCTTGTAGGGGCGGGGTAACCCCGCCCCTACGTCGGATCCGTCCTTTTCCGCCAGCATGACGGTCCCAGGGACGTGTCTTGGCACGACAACGAATCGGTCGAATTCGGCACAACGTAACGGCACCGGCGCCGTCCCAGCATTCGCTGATCCGACCCGCCGAGATAACCTGGAAGGCACTTGCGGTCGCCGGACGGACGTCGCGTCTGCCGGAGGTGCCCATAAGGGCGGGGCTGAGACCAGCCCAGAGAGTGGGGCGCAGGGCTGATCGTGGCCGGGCACCCGGATTGTCTGCCACCGATTCGCGCTCCCGTTGCCCCAAGGGTTGACGCCTGTCCTGCCCTCCTGTATACTCGTCACAAGAAAGCGGGGCGGGAGGCATCTCATGTTCGATACAGTCTTCGGCCGCTACTCCGGCAGGGATTGGCTTGCGCTCGTGGTGTGGTTCATCGCCGCTTGTCTCTTCCTGTCGCTGTTCAGGCACCTGGACGGCGGCTTGGGCTACGGCATTATCGCGGTCTTGGCCATGTTCTTCGCCCTCACCCGGCAGGAACTGATCCGCCTTCGGAGCGACTTGGAGGAGCTCAAGGCGGAGTCAGCCGGCACCGGCGCGGTGTAGCCACCACAGATAACGCCCATCAGCCCGCACCCTCGGCTGAGGCAGCGATGCGCAGCGACCAAGAGATCGTCGCCCTCCTTCTAGAGACAGCCAATAGCGACGAGCGCATCCGTGCCGTGATCCTCAACGGCTCGCGCGCCAACCCCAATGCCCCGCGCGACCCGTTCTGCGATTTCGACGTCGTCTTTCTCGTTACAGACGTCGCCCCGTTCGATAGGAATCGCGAGTGGCTCGACCGCTTTGGCGAGATCATGATTATGCAGGTCCCCGAGGAAATGCAGACGCCGCCTCCGAGCAAGGACGGCGGCTTCACCTACCTGATGCAGTTCACGGACGGCAGTCGGATCGACCTGGGCATCTATCCCCTCTCCGCCGTCGAGGCACGTACTGGGGATAGCCTCACCGTCGTCCTCCTCGACAAGGACGGCATCATCCCACCGCTTCCACCCCCCAGCGAGAAGGACTACCTGCCTCAACCACCCACCCCCAAGGCCTTCGCCGATTGCTGCAACGAGTTCTGGTGGGTCGGCCCATACGTCGCCAAGGGGCTGTGGAGGGAACAGCTCCCCTACGCCAGAACGATGCTCGATCGGGTGCTGCGGGACGAGCTCACGAGGATGGCCGGGTGGTACGTGGGCGTGAGAACGGGTTTCTCCAGGAACCCCGGCAAGTTCGGCAAGTACCTGCAACGATACCTGGAGCCGGAGTTGTGGGCTCTGTTCGAGCAGACCTACTCGGACGCCGGCTACGAGCACTCGTGGGATGCCCTGCTTTCGATGGGTCAGCTCTTCAGGACACTTGCTCTCGCGGTCGCAGATCACTTCCGGTTTGAGTATCCACAGGGGGATGATGCCAGAGTCACAGCCTACCTGGAGCGGATCAGATCTCTGCCCAAGGACGCTGCCGCAGTCTTCTAGAACTCAGCCCCCCGTCAGCCCGCGGGCCGACGAGGCGAGGTGAGCGCCGTGGCCAGTCTGGAATTCGTATCTGTGGACGGCTCAGCGTTCCGCGCATACCAGTCCTGGTTCGTGGACGAGGAACTGCCGCGCAGGATCAGCCCACCAGCACCCGAATGGCTCGAGTACGTGTGCCTCACGTCTGGAGTGCACGCGTGGATGGTGCGTGAGAAGGGCCGGCCCGTAGGCCAAGTGCAGCTCGACGTCGACGACGACGGCGCCGGCTACGTCGCCGTCGTGGTCGAGCCGGACCTGCGCGGGCGCGGCTACGGCACACGGATTCTGCGCGACCTGCTTGCGCGTCCCGAGGCAAGGTCGGCGGCCAGGCTTGAGGCAGGCATTGAGGCGAACAACGTCGCATCCCGCCGTCTGGCCGAAAGCGCCGGGTTCGCCGCGCAGGACAGCCGGCCGGACCGCGACGGCTTTCTGCACTACGTCTATATCACAAGCCGTGCGGCCTGCTCACGGAGGTCTACATGAAGCCAGCCCTGTTGGTCATCGACGTGCAGAAGGAGTTCGTCGACGCCACCCCAACCATCGCCCAGACGCTGGGGCGGGCCATCGACTACATCAACGCCGGCATTGCCCTGTTCAGGGAGAAAGGCCTTCCCGTCGTCTGCATCCAGCACGTGAACGAGAAGAAGGGGCTCGTCCCGGGCGCGGAGGGGTTCGACGTCCCCGAGCAGCTCGCCATACTGCCGGCCGACCTGCACATCCGCAAGACCTACGGCAACTCCTTCACCAGGACGGGGCTGGCCAGCGAGTTGGCCAAGCTCGGCGTAGACACGGTGATCGTCACCGGGTTCAGCGCCGAGCGCTGCGTCCTCTCCACCTACCGCGGCGCGCTGGACCTGGACCTAACCCCGATCATCCTGCGGGGCGCGCTGGGCAGCGACGACGCGGACAGACTCCGCTTCGTGGAAGAGATCAGCGACATCGTTTCTCTGGGCGCCCTGAAGAAGGCGCTGGCGTAGGGGCGGACGGCCGTCCGCGGCCCGGCACCGGAGCACAGTGGTAGGGGCGAGGCGACCCCGTTCCTGCGCCGGATGCACGGCATTGGCCTCCCCTCTCTTGTCGACGGTTGGCGAACCGCGCCGTGTCCCGCACAGCGGGCACAGTCGACTTGTGCCTGCCGCAGATGGATGGTAGAGTAGCGCGGGCTTGCCAGCCCCCGCCGCACGAGACGCCGGCGGGCGGACGGCTGGCAAGGGATGCCGCGCTTGCACCAATGACACCAAGGAGACAAGGAATGACAAAGAGCAAAGCAACGCGCGCCGTGGGTTTGTTCGCGCTAATGATCGTCCTGTACTCGTGGCCCGTGTTCTTCTGCGCCGACGCCTGGCTGGAGCCGATGTTCTCGGAGAAGGGCAATGTAGCTGCGGCTAGGCTGTCCGTACTCCTTGGCCACACACTAGGAATGCTGGGCCCGGCCCTGGCCGCGCTCTTGATGTGGCGGGTGTATCACAAAGAATCGCCGCCCCCCTGGAAGTGGAGCCTTCCGAAGTACTACGCGTGGGTCGCGCTGGCTATGCTTGCTCTCTGGACAGTGCCCGGGTTGACCGGGCTCCTGTTTGGCGACGCGGTTGTCTCACCCATCGAGCCCTACATGTGGATCAGCATCGCTGTGATGTTGGCCCTGGGCTGGGTCTCGGGCATGGGTGAAGAGACTGGCTGGTGCGCCTACCTGCTTCCACTTCTATCCCCCACCGCCGGCAAGACGCGGGCGATGATCATCTCAGGCGTCATCCGCGGCTTGTGGCACTGGCCGGTCGTGGTCATCCCGGTCATCATGCAGGTCGTTGCGGGCGAGCGCACGCCACTGGAACTCCTGGGAGCCGCGGTCGTGATCGCACTTCAGCTGGCTGTGTCGAACGTCTTGTTTGGGGCCGCCTTTGGGTGGATATGGTATCACACTGAGAGCATACCCCTGGTTGGATGGACCCACTTCTGGCACAACCTCACCCGGGACCTGACGATCATGCTGCTGGTCGGCTATGGCGACGGTCTGTGGGCAGCGGTGCTGGCTGGCCTGGTCACGTCTGCGCTTGGCCTGGTGCTGCTCGATCGGCTGCGCAGAGATGAGGGGCTGCAGTGGCCGCAGGTTCTGGTGCCGGGGAGGAAGGAAGCGCCCGAGAAGGCTGCCCAACGGGACGATACGAGCTCGGGGACCCGAGTGCTCTTGACGCGCCGTTCGATGCTCGCGGACAGCCTCAAAGCGTACAAGGTGCTGGTCGATGGCAAGGAAGTCGCCGAGATCAAAGACGGGCAGTCGATCTCCATTCCGGTCTCTCCCGGGAGTCACGCCATCCAGTTGCGCCTCGATCAGTGCGGATGCCAGCCCGCGGCATTTTCCGTGAGCGAGCGGGAGAGCGTGCAGTTCGAGTGCGGCAGTACCGTGGCCGGCTGGCGCATTCTCTTCGCGCTGATCTACGTCACCCTGCTGCGCAACCGCTACCTGTGGATCCGGCAGGTGGGCTAGGGATATGGCTGCGATCGCAGGCCGACAACAGCGCTGATGCGCCAATCAGCGCCGGGCGCGGCACCGCCGGACTGAGGAGGTCGACACGAGAACAGCGCTGTTGGTCATCGACGTCCAGAAGGAGTTCGTCGATGCCACACCGACGATCGCCCAGACGCTGGGACGGGCCATCGAATACATCAACGCCGCGATCGCCCTGTTCAGAGAGAAGGACCTCCCCGTCATCTGCGTCCAGCACTTAAACGAGAAGAGGAGGCTCGTGGCGGGTGAGGAGGGGTTCGACGTCCCCGATCAGCTGGCCATCCTCCCCACCGACCTGCACATCCACAAGACCTACGGCAACTCCTTCACCAAGACCCCGCTGGCGCACGAGCTGCGAGAGCTCGGCGTGGACACGGTGATCATCACCGGTTTCAGCGCGGAGCACTGCGTCCTGTCCACCTATCGGGGCGCGCAGGATCTCGATCTCACCCCCATCATCCTGCGCGGCGCGCTGGGAAGCGACGACGCGGACAACATCAGGTTCGTCGAGAGCATCAGCGACATCATTTCCCTTGGCGCGCTGAAGAGGGTGCTGGGATAGCAGGGGCGGCGGTCCGCCCCGACACGCGGCACGGCGTTCCACCGCCATCCGCCCCCCTGCGCTGCGCGGGACCCGTCGGTGGGGTCCTATTGGGGCGGTTCGCGGACCGCCCCCGATAGATCCGGCAAGCAGCCCACCATGTCGCCTCCTCCACCCCCGTTCGGCGAATCCGGCCGCCGCTGCGCCGGCGCACAGAGACGGAATCATACCACCACATGCCCATCCGGCGCAAGCCCACCTCAGCCCGCCGCAGGCGCCGGCTCGGGGCTTCGACCTCGGGCCGCGGCGCTTGCGCCGGCCGCAGATCGCTGCTACAGTATGCCCGGGCCGGCCAGGCGCCGCACTGGCGGGGAGATGCGGCCGATCCCGAGGGGAGCGCAACTGTGGCAGGCAAACCTGAGACGGTCGACGCCTACCTGGCCGCCCTGCCCGGCGACAGGCGAGCTGCGCTCGAGCAGCTGCGCAGGACGATCAGCGCTGCCGTGCCCCAGGCCGAGGAGCGCATCAGCTACGGTCTGCCCGCTTTCCGTGTGGACGGAAGGATGCTGGTGGGCTTCGGCGCCACGGCGAACCACTGCGCGCTCTATCTCATGAGTTCGTCGACGGTGCAGGCGCACACGGACGAGCTGCAGGGCTACGACACCAGCAAGGGAACGATCCGCTTTCAGCCGCAGCAGCCCCCGCCGGCCGACCTGGTGCGCAAGCTCGTCCGGGCCAGGATCGAGGAGAACGCCCGCAGCTGATCCCCCAGTCGGCAAGCAGCAGCGCATAGCAGCGGCCGGCCGTGTGGCTGGCGACATAGGAGGCACACAAGTGCGACACGGAACAAAGGAGACCGCCGGCTACGTGGTCAACGGCCTTTCGATTGCCCTGTTCTGGTATCTGGTCTCCGCTCTCGGGGTCCCCGCTTCCCTGCAGCCTCTCAGCTGCGTCGGGCTGGTGCTCCTGGCCATCGGTCTCTGTCTGGTTGCGCTTTCCATCGCCGCCCTGGTGCGGAATCGGGGTGCAGGTCTCGTCGAGCGCGGCGTCTACAGCATCGTCCGCCATCCGATGTACGTCGGCGCGATGATCCTCTTCGCCTCGTTCTTCTTCTTCTGCCCACATTGGATCATGCTGCTCATTTCGCTGGTCAACATCGCCATCGTCTATTCGTTCATCCTGCAGGGCGAACTGCAGAACGTCGCCCGCTTCGGCGACGCATATAGGCGCTACATGGAATCCGTGCCCAGGGTCAACTTCCTGGCAGGAATCCTGGGCCGTCTGCGGAGCAGGTAGGGAATAGCGTCAGGCAACTTCCTTATCATAGACGAGAGCGCACCCGAGCAGGATATGCCCTCTGCGGCCTGCGCCGGTTCCGGGGACTGCCTGGCCGTCACGTGTTCAGCGAGGGACGGCACTCGGTCGTAGCGGAGCTCGGACTCATGAGCCGGCACAAAGCGCGCTACATTCGAGAGAGAGCGGTCTCTTGTCTGGCGGCCATAGCGAGCCCTCAAGTTGTTCCGCCACTCGCTGGCTTCCTCAACGACAAGGATACCACGGTGCGGAAGATGGCAGTGGAGGCGCTGGGCGAAGTCGGGGATTCGGGCGCGCTGGGGGCGCTCGCCAAAGCAGCAGAAGACAAGAAGGGTGCTGTCCGCGGCGCAGCCAAGAAAGCAATGAAACAGGTCCAGGCGAGGGTTGGCTGAGGGCCGCGGGCACCGCTAGCTGCAGGGGGAACCGGGCTGGGCCGGCCCTCACCTTGGGACGACGACGCACGATGAAAGTAGACATCCGAGACGAGGCCGCCGCGTACTACGACTACAATCCGACCGCACCGGATGACATCCCCTTCTACATCGACCGCATTCCCTCGCCCGAATCTGCCCTGCTGGAACTGGGCTGCGGCACGGGCCGCGTCACCCTGGCCCTGGCAGGACACTGCCGGTTCATCCAGGGTATCGACCTTTCGCCGGCCATGATCTCCATATGCGAGGCAAAGCTGGCGGAGGCGGGCATCCCTCCCAGCAAGGCGAAGGTCACGGTGGGCGATATCACCGATTTCGGCCTGGGACGTACCTTCGATCTGATCATCGCCCCCTTCCGCGTCCTGCAGAACCTGGAGCTGGAATCCGACGTCGACGGCCTCTTTCGCTCCATTCGCCGCCACCTCGCTCCCGGCGGCGCCTGCATACTGAATACGTTCAATCCGAACAGAGACCGAGAGCGCCTGCGCCGGGAGTGGACAAGAGAGAGCGAGGAGCTCTGTTGGGAAGTGACGCTCGCAGGCGGCAGGATCACCTGCCACGATCGATGCCCGAGGATGGACACGGAGAAGCTCATCCTATATCCCGAGCTTGTCTACCGGCGCTACGAGGAGGAAGCACTGAGAGACGAGACCGTCCTCAAGCTGGTCGTGAGATGCTACTATCCGGACGACCTGGAGAACCTGGCTGCTGCCCATGGGTTCGACGTCGTCGGCCGCTGGGGCGGATACGGCGGGGAGGTATACGGGGAAGGGCCGGAGCTGGTCCTGCAGTTCGCCGAGGGCAGCTAGTCCGGGCCGCTGGATCGCCATCTATCGGCGGTCACAGCGGATCGGCGCGCGAAAGGAGACCCTGCCAGCAGCAAGGTCTCCTCCCTCGACCTCTGCTCTCTGCTGTCTGCCGTCTACTCTGATGGCATGAATGGACGCACGAAGGGCGATGTCTGTCCGCGGCGCAAGAAGTGGCCCGACGGCCCTTCACCCAGGAACTCGGAGAACCACGACTCGTGTTCGATTTCCTCATTCAGGATCGCCAGGGCCAGCGCATGGGTGCGATGATCCTTGCCGGCCGTGATGTTGCAGATGTGAGAGTATCCGCGTACGGCACATCGCTCCGCATCCACCAGGACCTTCAGGATGGCCTTCACGTCGGTCGGGTCCTTCGGCAGCCGCGCGGCCGAACAGGCCGACATGTCGTGGAATACCTTCATGTCGTCAGGCAGCTTGCCCCCAAGCTCGTAGATGCGCGGCACCAGGGCCTCGAAGTGATTGCGGTCTTCGATACGGGCAGTTTCCGCAATCTCTTTGACCCCCTCGCCCTCCAGTCCGATCAGGTTCGCCCGCAGGATGGTGTAGTAGTAGAATGTGGTCAGCTCGGCTGCCGCATTCTTGATCAGCAAGTCGAGCAATACGTCAACGTCTACTCCCGCCTTCTCAACCATTTCGCGCGCTACTTTCGCCATTGCCGTCGTCTCCTTTCTTGATCCCCTGCTGCTGACACTCCGTAGGCCCGCCCACAGATACGGACTCACTCGTGGCCAACTGCTTCTGCCGCAACTGCTTGAGCATCGCTCCGCCCATCCGCATTGTCCCGCCTCGGGATTGATTGCCTGAAATACCCGACGGTTATCATTATAACCCATTCCGCTCGACCTGTCAAGCAGCTGTCGCCCGCGTTGCTGCTGGAAGGCGACGGCGAAGGCCAGCCGGACGCGCCCACCGCGGCGCTGATCGCCGGGCAAGTTGCGCTCTTGCCCGACCCCTGATACAGTAGCTCGGGCCGCCCCGCGCCGCAGGACGGCCTTTTGCTGCGACAACAGAGGGCATCGCTCGCCCGCACCGCTGCCCTGCAAGCAGAGACGAGCGGCACGACAGCCGGGTCAACGGCGCGCGGGCGCCGGGGAAGGGGAAGGCTATGTTCAAAGGACTGCGCTCCGAATTCACTCCTCCGCCGCTCTCCGTGGGAAACCCGGGCAAGGGAGCACAGTTCCGGGCGGGGTTCTCGGATGGCGATCGTTCCTGGGAGGAAACGGTGAATCTCGTCGATTGCCTATCCTCGGTTCTCAGCTCAAAGGGCCACGCGTACAGGACAGGGACCGGATTCGTCGAACTGGATGCCGGCTTCATCCTGCAGCCGAGATTCGTGGAGCTGCAACCCGGTCACACGAAGGGCGTGCGAACGACGACAACAGTCGAGGTTCATCACCCGCAGCTGGTACCGGACGGGGCCTTTGAGTATCAGCACTCGCGAGGGAGCGATACCACAGCCTCGGTGATCGCCGGCTTGCAGGGATGGGCGGAGCTCGACCTCGTCGTCTTCCTGGACGCGGCTCGCGATGAGTTGGAGCACTGCACGGCGCTGCAGATGGGCCTTCCCGATGCCAATGAGGGCGATCGCCGCGTCCGTCGCGTTGTGCTCGGCCCGCCGGCCAGGCTGGTCACGGACAGAAACACGCCAGAGGATCCAGAGCACCCCTTCTGCCCCTGCTGCCTGCTGACGAAGACGATGGAGGCCTTCAGGCAGTTTCTCGCAGGAGATGCCTTCTACGGGATTCGCGTCTATGCCGCGCGAACAGCGGATGCATCGGTGATGGCAGACTGCCGGATCAACGGCGAGGACTGGGAGCCGGGAACGGAGGCCCTGCGCGCCTACGCAGAGACCTGGCCCGGCGTTGGCGTCGAGACCCGCAAGCAGTATGTGATTATCCACTCCTGGGACGCGCCGAGCAAGTGGCTTGATAGGTGCAGGCCTGCTCTGAGCGGACCTTAGACCTGGCAGCGCTGGCGCAGCGCATCGGGTTGCAGCCTGCGCGCCCATCGTTGCCCACCAGCTCCCGTGGAACCGTCTGGACAGAGCACTGATGGTGACAACACAACGAGAGAAGCGCGCCAGGCAAGCCCTCAAGCTCCTTGGACATGATCGCTGCACAGCTTTCATCCGGGCCATCCGGGAGGATCGGCACTGCATCGCGGTCAAGCTGCTGAACGAGCAGCTGGATGCGGGGACTGACCTGGATACGATCTTCTTCACCGGCGAGGAGTTCGGCTTCCAGCTTTCGGCCGCGCCTATCGGGCCGGACCGCTTCCGCATCGAGTTCAGCTGCCGGGCAGGCCCGCTGGCCGGAGACGGTGGTGCCTGGGATGTTCTATTCGACGCCGATGGCTCGGCCTCCGAAGCGACCGGCGTGGACGAATGGATCTACTAGCCACGCCGCTCCTGGGCGTTCTCACCGCCGCAGCGTGGATGGCCGCAGCGCTGTGCCTCTTCCTGCTGCTCCTCAACCGCCGGCTCATCCTGATCAAGGACGGAGCCTTCAAGAGACGGATAATCGCGGCCACGTTCGTCATCCTGCTGGGCGGGTCGGCCATCCTCGGCTATCGCGCGGGATGGTCCCTCTGGCTGGTTCTGCCCGCCCTTATGCTGGCGGCAGTCGCCGCGGGAGAAGCGAGGCGGGCCGTACTAAGGCATCGCCTCCGCGGCTCCCCGCCGCTGTGGCGGGACAATGCGGGGCTGCAGCTCGGGCAGCCGCTGACGACGACCGAGCTCCAGGTCGCCCACTACGGGATCGACCTGCCGGCATGGCCGGGCCACGAGCTCTTCGTCGCACACGTCAGCGACTTCCACGTCAACGATAGGATCCCGGCCGAATACTACAAGGCTGTGGTGCAGCGGGTGAGCGAGGCCCGGGCAGACCTGGTCTTCATCACCGGCGACTTCATCACCGAGCTCGATTTCGTGCCCCGCCTGGGAGCCTTGCTGGCGCCAATCGAGAGCCGACTGGGCACCTTCGCCGTGCTGGGCAATCACGACTGCTGGGCGGGGGCTGATACGGTCGCCAGAGCTGTCCGCGACGCCGGCCTCGTCCTCCTGGAGAACGATTGCCGGCGGGTCGAGGTCAACGGGAACACAGTACTCGTCTGCGGATGCGACGACCCCTGGGCAGAACGCCGCTGGCAGCCGCCGCCGGCCCCCGACGGTGAACTCCTCTTGGCGCTGACTCACACAGCGGACAACATCTACCGCCTCAGTCGCGCCGGGGTGGCCGCCGCCTTCGCCGGCCACTACCACGCCGGGCAGGTCAGGATCCCCCTGCTGGGGCCTATCGTCGTGCCATCCAGGTACGGCCGGCGCTTCGACCACGGCCACTTCGTGGTCGAAGGGACGCATCTCTTCGTCACAGCCGGCGTTGGCTCTGCATCGCCGTCCATGCGGGTCTACTGCCGGCCGGACGTCTTCCTGGTGCGCATCAGGAAGGCTGCGTGAGTTCAGTCTTTGTAGTGGGGGCACGGGATGCCGTGCCCCCACAGCCCTGAGCCTCTGCGCACTCCACGTTCTCTGCGGTCAATCCTCCCCCGCACCAGTGGACGCCCCAGCCCGTTGGTGGTATACTGACCTCAATCTACCCCCGGGAGGCACGCTACTGGACCCGCTCGAGCTGGCCCGGCAGATCGTCGATACGATCGCCGAAAACAAAGGTGAGGACGTCCTACTCCTCGACATCAGCGAGCTTTCGATCCTTACCGACTACTTCGTCATCGCTACGACCACCAGCGAGCGGCAGGCCCAGGCGATTCTGGACGAGATCAAGAAGCGCGCCAAGAAGGGGCTCCGCCAGATCCCGCGAACGGTCGACGGCGACACAGCCAGCCAGTGGGTCGTGCTCGACTACGGCGGGGTCGTCGTCCACCTCCTGACGCCGGAGATGCGAGCCTACTACGACCTGGAAGGCCTGTGGCACGACGCTTCCGTCGTCGTCCGTATGCTCTAGCCGGGCCGGCGCCGTTCCTCCGGCCGCTCTCCAGTTCCCCGCACCCGCGATTCTAGTATAATCTACAGGCAATGGGACCCCTGCGCGTGCTGCTGGTCGACGATCACCTCCTCTTCCGAAAGGGGCTGGCCAGACTGCTCGACGGTCAGCCCGACTTCGAGGTGGTCGGCGAGGCGAAGAACGGACTGGAAGCGCTGGAGATGGCCCGCCGGCTCGAGCCCGACCTGGTGCTGATGGACATCCGCATGCCCGGCTCGGATGGGCTCGAGGCGACTGGTCGGATCAAGGCCCACCTGCCCAAGACCCAGGTCGTCGTTCTCACCGTGTCGGACGATCCGGACGACCTCACCGCTGCCGTGCGCCACGGCGCCGACGGCTACCTGCTCAAGGATCTGCTTCCCGAACTGCTCTTCCAGCAGCTGCGCGGCCTGGCTCAGGGCGAAGCGCCCCTCTCGCGAACGATGACCGGCAAGCTCTTCCAGGAGCTGGCCCGCCGCGACCGGCCGGGCGCCGTGCCGGCCCCTTCGGAAGAGCTCTCGCCAAGGGAAGGCCAGGTGCTCGCCTTGGTGGTCGACGGCTGCTCAAACCGGGAAATAGCCGCGGAGCTCGGCATCGCCCGCAATACGGTCAAGAACCACATCCGCAGTATCCTCAGCAAGCTCGGCGCCAGAAACAGAGCCCAGGCGGCCGCCCTCGCCGTGAGCCAGGGCCTCGTCCGCCTGCCAGGCGAGCGCTGAAGACCCTGGCCGCCTCTGCCACACCTGCCTCTTGACTCAGCAGGCTTTTGCCCCTACAATCCGTGCCAGCAGGCAATCCCACCTGGGGCGGGACCCCGGAAGGAGTCGGCCGATGAGCGAAGCGAAGCCGATGCGTACCCTGGAAGCTGCAGCAGTGCTGCTGTTTCTCGTCCAGTCGATCCGCGTCCTGTTCTCCGTTCTCTTCGGCCTCATCTACGACACACTCTTCGAGGAGACGCTGTCCTACACGACGCTAGGGGTGATTATGCTTCTCGTCGTCGCGGCGCTGCTGGCGCCGTTGGCCGCCCCGCGGCGCAAGTGGCGGTCGCTGCTCCTCGCCGCGGCGGTTGTGGCCGCCGGCGCCCGCATCGCGGTCACGGTCAACCAGGCCTCCGTCAGGCTATGGAGCAGCTTGATCGTTATCGCGGCCGCCACCCTCTACGCCGCCACCCTATCCCGCTTCCGCCCCCGGGCTCTGACCACCGGCCTGCTCCTTGCCTTCGCCGCAGACCAGCTCCTCCGCGCCGCCGGGAACACCTACGATCTCGCGCTGCGAGAGTGGTGGCTGCCCATTCAGATCTTTCTCTCCCTCGGCACGTCGCTTGTGGCCTGGCTTGGATTCGCGCGCTCCAGAGCAGATAGCGACAGCGCCCCCTCCTCCGCAGGTGGCATCTCCACCGTCGACAGCTTGGCCATCGGCGCTCTTCTCTTCCTGGAGACTTCCCTGCTGGGCTTCCCGAACGCCCTCTCCCGCTGGAGCGGCGTCGCCTATGAAGTGGTGGCGCCCCTGTTGATGGCCGCCACCCTGCTACCCTCCCTGCCTCCACTCCGCCAAGCTGCCCACCGCCTTGGCAACAGCCGGCTGGGCGGCCTGGTCGCATTGCTTGTGGCGGCCTTGGGGGTCGCTGCCGGACGGCTGGCCGGGCCAGCCGTCGCCCTGGCGGGGATGCTCCTTGCACAGGTTCTGTTGATGATGGTACTTCTCCGATCCGCCGAGGGCGGGGAGTCGCCCAGATCCGGGCGCGCGCTGGCGCTGGGGCTGATCGTGATGCTGCTGCTCAGCTTCGGCCTCGCCTTCGCCTTCACCTATGCCTACGTCGTCCCCGCGTTCCGGGACATGGGTCTGCCTGTGGTCCTTGTTGCCACCCTTCTCGCCGCACTGCCGGCCCTGCGCAGGGGCAATGCTCACTCAGCGGTAGGGGCGCCGAGTACGGCCGCCTGGCACTGGGTGGCCGCCGCAGTCGCTATCCTGGCCACTACTGCCTTCGCCTGGCCGCCCCAGCTCGACCGGTGGGAAGGGGGAGCGGTGAGGGTGGGAACCTACAACATCCACTACGGGTACAACACGCACTGGCAGTTGAGCCTGGAGGATCAGGCTCGCACCATCGAAGATGCGGGCGTCGACATCATCGTCATGCAGGAGGTAGACGCCTGCCGCATCACCAGCTACGGGGTTGACGACGCACTCTGGCTGGCCCGCCGCCTGGGCATGCAGGAGGTCTACGGGCCGGCGCTGGAGGAGCTCTCCGGCATCGCCCTTCTCACCCGCATTCCCATAGCTGATTCGGATACGCAGATCCTGGCCAGCCGGCTGGAACAGACCGCTATCGTCTACGCGCGTCTCTTGCCGGATGGCCTGCCCCTTCACGCATACGGGGTATGGATGGGCCTGGAGCCGGATGAGCGAGCGCTTCAGCTCGATGGCGCGCTCGCCTTCATAGGGGACGCCTCCCCCGCTGTATTCGGCGGTGACTTCAATGCCACTCCGGACTCGGCCACCTACGCCCGCCTCCGCGCGGAGGGGTTTGATGACCCCTTCATCGTCGGCGGTTTCGAGCCTGAGCCGAGCTCCCCGGCCATCGAGCCCTCCCGCCGCATCGACCACGTTTGGGTGCGCGGCCTGCAGGTCACAGGCGCCGAGGTGCTGAGCTCTCTGGCCTCCGACCACCGCATGGTCGTGGTCGAGGTGGAGCTGCAGTGAGAGGGCCTGCGGCGGGCCGGAAAACGCCGCAGGGGTCGGCAACCGGACTCGCAGGACTCCAGAGGTAGGCGGATGAATCCCGCGCAAGAAGTCGCCCCGTTCGGCTCCTGGAAATCGCCTATCACGGCAGATCTGATCGCGGCCGGTACGGTGGGGCTGGGCCAGATCGCTCTCGAGGGCGACGACATCTACTGGAGGGAGATGCGCCCGCAGGAAGGCGGAAGGTGCGTCGTCGTGCGCAGGTCCCCCGGCGCCATGCCGGAAGACATCCTCCCCCCACCCTTCAACTCCCGTACCCGCGTGCATGAGTACGGGGGTGGCTCCTTCCTCGTGTCGGGTGGCACGATCTACTTCTCCAACTTCACCGACCAGCGCCTGTACCGGCTCGACCCGGGCGCCGCTCCTCGGCCGATCACCCCGCAGGCCGACCTGCGCTACGCGGACGGCGTCTATGACGCATCACGCGGCCTGATCCATTGTGTCCGCGAGGATCACTCCGCCGGCGGCGAGCCGGTGAACACGATCGTCACACTTGACCCTGAGGCAGAGGATCCCGGAAAGGTCATCGTCTCCGGCAATGACTTCTACGCCGCGCCTCGACTAAGCCCGGATGGGTCCCGCCTGGCCTGGCTCTCCTGGAATCACCCGGACATGCCCTGGGACTCGGCCGAGTTGTGGGTAGGGGAGATCGCACAGGACGGTACAGTCAGCGCCGCAGAGCGTGTCGCCGGTGGAGCGGGCGACTCCGTCTTCCAGCCCTCCTGGTCGGCCGACGGTGTCCTCTACTTCATTTCCGAGCAGACCGGCTGGTGGAATCTCTATCGCTGGCGGGATGGGAGCATCGAGCCTCTAGCGCCGATGGAAGCGGAGTTTGGCCTGCCGCAGTGGGCTTTCGGCCTGTCCACCTACGGCTTCGAGTCACCGCAGCGGATTGTCTGCAGCTACACCGCACAGGACAGCTCGCACCTGGCCAGCCTGGACACCTCTTCCGGCCAGCTCGATTCTATAGACACAGCCTACACCTCGATATCCGCCCTGCACGCGGCGCCAGGCCGGGCTGCATTCCTGGGCGGCTCGCCCACGGAGCCGAACTCCGTCGTCCTGCTCGATCTGCGCTCCGGCCGCTCCGAGGTGCTCCGCCGCTCGATCGCGCTCGATGTCGATGCGGGCTATCTATCCACCCCAGGGCAGATCGAGTACCCCACCGAGGGTGGCGTGACTGCGCACGCGCTGTTCTACCCCCCGGCGAACAGGGACTACGCCGGCCCGGCAGATGAGAAGCCGCCGCTGCTCGTGATCAGCCACGGCGGACCGACGAGCGCAACGAGCAGCGCGCTCAGCCTGGGGACGCAGTACTGGACGAGCCGGGGCTTCGCCGTGCTCGACGTCAACTACGGCGGCAGCACCGGCTACGGCCGTGCCTACAGAGAGAGGCTCGACGGGTGCTGGGGGATCGTGGACGTGGACGACTGCGCCAATGGAGCGCGCTACCTGGTGGGGCAAGGCCAGGTCGATCCCGAGCGCCTGATCATCCGCGGCGGGAGCGCCGGTGGCTACACGACACTCAGCGCCCTCGCCTTTCGCGACGTCTTCCGGGCCGGCGCCAGCTACTACGGCGTCAGCGATCTGGAGGCGCTGGCCAAGGAGACGCACAAGTTCGAGTCCCGCTATCTGGACCGCCTGGTGGCGCCCTATCCGGCACAGCAGGACGTATACGTCGACAGGTCGCCTATCCACGCCAGCGATCGCCTCCGCTGCCCGGTCATCTTCTTCCAGGGGCTGGAGGATAAGGTCGTTCCTCCCAGCCAGGCCGAGTCGATGGTTCAGGCCCTGCGGGACAGAGGCCTGCCCGTCGCCTACATACCGTTCGAGGGCGAACAGCACGGCTTTCGCCGCGCCGAGAGCATCAAGCGGGCGCTGGAAGCGGAGCTCTACTTCTACTCGCGGGTCCTGGGCTTCGACCTGGTCGAGGATATCGAGCCCGTGCCGATCGCCAATCTGGATGGGTAGCCCGCTCCCACCCGCTGCCGCGCAGGCATTGCTCATCGACGTCGGCCGGCGGCGTCGGGACGCGCGGCTGCCTGATCGATCTCTCATGCGCATCCGCACGCTCGGTCTCACCAACTTCCGTAACTACGCCAGGCTCGAGCTGACTATGCCCGACCGGCCCCTTCTGCTCCATGGCCCCAACGCCCAGGGTAAGACGAACCTGCTGGAGGCTATCTATGTCCTTGCGGCGGGCCATTCCCCATTGACCTCGCTCGACCGGGAGCTGATCCGTTGGCAGGCTGACGAGGACGGCCTGCCCTACGCCCGGGTGCGGGGTGAAGTGACTAAGGACGGCCGCTCATACGAGATCGAGGTCGTCGTCGAGAAGCGTGTGCTATCCAACGGGCGGGAGCGCACGCAGAAGACGATCCGCATCGACCGGACTAGGAAGCGGCGATCCGATCTGGCCGGCCTGCTCAACGTGGTTCTGTTCGTGCCGCAGGATGTGACGCTCGTTTCCGGACCGCCCTCCGCCAGACGCCGTCATCTGGACGATGTGCTCTGCCAACTCGACGCCGCCTACTGCACAGCTCTCGAGCGATACCAGGACGCGCTGCGCCAGCGCAACGCCGCCCTGCGCCACCTTCGCGATGGCACCGGGGATCCGCGCCAGCTCGATCCCTTCGAAGAGACGCTGGCCGGCCACGGAGTGCATGTAACCCGGGGGCGAGCGACTCTCATCCAGGAGCTGTCACAGCGCGCCGACGGAGTGCACAGGCGGCTGACCGCAGGCGCAGAGCAGCTCCAGCTCGGCTATCAGCCCAGCCTGGAGGGCACGGACGAAGATGGGGACGATGCAGTTGCCGAATACCGGCAGCGGCTGCTCACCGGCCGCCGCAGGGAGATCGCCCGCGGCATGACCCTGACCGGACCCCACCGGGACGAGCTCCGCTTCATCGCCAGCGATGCTGCCCACCCGGCAGGCCAGGTCGACCTGTCCACGTTCGGCTCGCGGGGCCAAAAGCGAACAGCCGTGCTTGCCCTCAAGCTGGCCGAGCTGGAGTGGATGAAGGATGGCGGCAGGACGCCCGTTCTCCTGCTAGACGAAGTGATGGCGGAGATGGACTCCGCGCGGCGCGCCTATCTGCTGGCGCAGGTAGATGGGACAGAGCAGACGATCCTCACAGCTACGGATCCGGAGATGTTCAGCGCTGACTTCCGGAGGCGAGCGGTGCTGTGGGAGGTACGGGGCGGTCTGGTGCTGCCGCAGAGCCCGGCCTCGTAGGCGGGGCCCGGTCAGCCGAGCGGCCTCTTCTTGGGCACGCCCGGCCGGCGGGGATAGCCCTTCGGGGTGGCAGCCACCTTGTCCACCATCACCAGGTAGCGCGTCTCCGCCAGGCCACGCAGCTCGACCGTGACCAGCTGGCGCACCCTGCCCCCCAGAGATATGATCGCCTTCTCTGCCTGCTGCACCTCGGCCGGGGCGTCCTTGCCCTTCTGGGCCAGCACGCCGCCGCCGACTCGAACTAGCGGCAGCAGATACTCGGCCAGAGTAGGCATGTCCGCCACCGCGCGAGCCACTGCCCAGTCGTAGGCCTCACGATGGGCGGGGTCGTGCCCCAGCTCCTCGGCTCGCCCGTGGACGACGGCGACGTCATTGAGTCCGAGCACGCCCACGATATGCTCCAGGAAGGAGACCTTCTTTCGTGTTGCCTCCAGCAGGGTGAGCCGCATCTCCGGGCAGACGATCTTGAGCGGCAATCCGGGAAAGCCGGCGCCGCTGCCTACATCTATCACCCGGGCGCCTGCCGCCAACTGCGACGCAGGCAGCGCCTTTAGGCACGACAGCGAGTCCAGGAAGTGGCGCACGAGAACGCCCTGCCGGTCCGTGATGGCCGTCAGATTGAACCTCAGGTTCCACTCCAGCAGCTCGTCGTGGCAGGTCTCGAAGGCCGCCACGTGCTGGTCCGTGATCGGTATGCCCAGCTCGCGGGCCCCTGCAACGAGCGGATCTGCCGGCCTGCTTTCTGCTCTAGCCATTGGGATGTGACAAGACAGCTCTAAGCGTGTATAATCCGGCTGGTCTACAGCCCCCTGCGCAGGCTCTCCACCCTCGTCAGGAGCAGTTTACCAGGGTTGAGGTCATCTTTCAAGTCGGCCGGTGCGGGCCTTGCCTACCCCTGCCGCGAGCGCGGGTGACGCGGCAGAGAATGCCAGATGCGACTCAGAGAGCTCAAGGTGGACTGGAAGGTTGTGGCGTCGATTGTCGTCTCAACCTCGGTCCTCATCCTCCAATGCCATCACGAAGTAATCGACTACGGGCCCGCCAACGGGCTGCTCTTCTGGCTCGTGATCCCGCTGCTTTTCGTGATCATCGTCTACCGCGAGTCGCCATCCGAGTACGGCTTCCGCCTGGGCGATTGGAGGGCAGGCCTGCTGCTCACGGCGGCAGCCTGCGCGGGGATCGCGATCGTGATGGCCCTGCTGGCCCGCACCAGCTCGCTGCAGAGCTACTACGGATCACGCAGCGTGGAGCTGGGAGACCTGATCGTCGACAGCGCGGTCGAGCTCTTTGGCTGGGAGTTTATCTTCCGGGGCTTCCTCCTCTTTGCCCTCTACCGAGTGTGCGGACCATACGCCATCGTGCTGCAGGCCGTCCCCTTCGCCCTCCTACACCTGGGCAAGCCGGAGCTGGAGACCTTGAGCTGCATCTTCGGCGGCAGCGCCTTTGGATACGTCGCCTGGCGCACTCGCTCGTTCCTGTACCCGTTCCTGATCCACTGGTTCCTGCTCACGATTACTGTGGTTTTCGCCGGCGGGCTGGCATGAGCGCCACCGTCTGCGCCCGGAACGTGAGGGGGCGCGAGGGAGGGAGCTGAGGGTGACAGAGCCCTTCACTCTGGAGCTGACCGGCATGGCCAACGGTGGCCCGGCGCTGGGCCGCCACGAGGGGCGTGTCGTCTTCGTCCCCTACGCCCTCCCTGGAGAGACGGTGCGGGCAGAGATCAGCGACGATCGGGAGCGGTACGCCTATGGACGGCTGCTGGAGGTGGTCGAGCAGTCCCCGGACCGGGTCGCCCCGCCCTGTCCCTACTTTGGCCCCCAGGGCTGCGGAGGCTGCCAATGGCAGCACATCGACTACGCAGCTCAGCTGCGGTTCAAGTCCCAGATCGTCGCCGATCAGCTCTCTCGCATTGGAGGTATCGCCGATGCGGTAGTCCTCCCCGCAGCGGCAGATACCACCGGCTGGACCTACAGGAATCACGCCCAGTTGCACCCCGCGCCAGAGGGCGGGCTCGGCTTTCGCGGCGCCGGTGACGATAGGGTTATTGCCATCGACAAGTGCCTGGCGCTCCACACGCTGCTCGATGAGCTGTACAGCGCGCTCGACGTCGATCTGCCTGGTCTGACCCGTCTATCGCTGCGGGCCGGCACGGCCACCGGGGAGACTATGCTGATCTTCGAGACGGAGGACGACGTGCCCCCGGGCCTGGAGCTGGACCTGCCGGTCTCCTGCGTTCAGCTGCTTTCCGACGGCCAGCACGCCAATCTCGTCGGCAGCAACTACATCCACGAGCTTGTCGAAGGGCGGGCGTACCGCATCTCGGCGCCGTCGTTCTTCCAGGTCAACTCGGCCCAGGCCGCCGCGCTGGTGCGGCAAGTGCTTGCCTACCTGGATCTGCGGGGTGGCGAGACCGTTCTGGACGGCTACTGTGGAGTGGGCCTCTTCACCACCCCCGTGGCGGAGACGGCCGGATTGGTGATCGGGGTAGAGCTCTCGCCGGTGGCGGTGGAAGACCTGATGGAGAACACGTCGGAGCTGGAGAACGTTCACGTCGTCGAGGGAGCGCTGGCGGACACGCTGCCAGACCTGGAACCATCGCCCGATCTGGCGGTCGTCGACCCGCCCCGCAGCGGCCTCGACCGGCACGCGCTCGACGCGCTGGCGGCACACAATCCCGAGCGCATCGTCTACGTTTCCTGCGACCCGGCCACGCTGGCCCGCGATGCCAAGCGACTTGGGAATGCCGGCTACCAGCTGCGCGAGGCACAGCCGGTGGACATGTTTCCACAGACGTATCACGTGGAAAGCGTCTCCTGCTTCGAGAGACGCTGAGGGGCAGTCCGACCGGCGGCTGCCGTCCGGGCCGAGTCGATGGGACAGGCGTGGCCGGCGGGCCCGCAACTTGGCAGATGGCTCTACGTACTATTCAATTGGAGGAGGGACACAGATGAAACTCTTGGTTCGCTGGGTAATCTCGAGTCTGGCGCTGTTCGCAGCCGCCTATCTCATCCCAGGCATACACGTCGAGGGGAGCGCCTGGTGGGTTTATGCCGTGATGGCGATCATCCTCGGCCTGGTCAACGCCTTCGTACGGCCGCTTCTCAAGCTGTTGACCTGCCCCCTGATCATCCTCACTCTCGGTCTGTTCACACTCGTGGTCAACGCTGTGAGCCTGATGCTCGCCTCGTGGCTGGCGCAGCTGGCCGACATCGGCTTCGTAGTCGACAACTTCTGGGCTGCGCTGCTGGGCTCGCTGATAGTCAGCGCGGTCACGGTGGTGCTTTCGGCTCTGGTCAAGGACGACGAGGATTAGCCGTCGGGCGCGGTAGGGGGCCAAGCGCGGCGAGACCCATGAGAGCAAGGGGGTACTGGGAGTACCGCTCTGGCCGGCGCCTCGCAGGACGACGAGCCTGAACGCAGAGGGAGCGCGGCCGCCTGCGCCGCGCTCCTAGGCCCTGTTCGGTAGCTCTTCTCCGCCTGCGGCGGCGGATCGCAAGGCGGAGGCAATCTCCCTCTCTGCGTCTTCGAGGGGACCGGGCAGGTGACAGCCCGCAGCCAACGCGTGCCCCCCTCCGCCGAACCGCGTGGCCACCTTCGCCACGTCGAATCCTGGGGAAGCGCGTAGGCTCACCTCGACCGAGCCGTCCTCCTCCTCTGCCAGCACGGCCGCCACGTCCGCTTCCTCGGCACTGACCAGGAGGCCGGCCAGCCCGGCGTCGCCCGGCTCGTCGAAGCCGGCTGCCCGCCGGAGATCCATCGGTATCACCGCCCAGACCAGACCATCCTCGATTCTGATCTGGCTCAGTGCCGCCCCCCACAATCTGAGGGCCGGCAGATCCCTTCGATCCAGGCTGTTGTAGGCGATCCGAGCAAGCGGCGCCCCTTCCTTCATCAGTCGTGCTGCGGTCTCCATCAGCTGGACGGTGACGTTGCTCGTCCGGAAGCCACGCGTGTCACCAACGACCCCGGCCAGGAGGCTGGTCGCCGTCTCTTCGTCGACCGGCGCCTCCATGGCGTCGAGGAGGCCGAGCACAACCGCAGCCGTGCAGCAGGCCCCGGCGTCCACCACATTGACATGGCCGAAGCCTGGATTGGTCACGTGATGATCCATGTTCACCAGCAGCACGTCGTCGAAGCCGGGTAGCTCGGGCACGCGCCCTAGCCGGCGCAGATCGGAGCAGTCGAGCGCGACCGCCAGATCGAAGGGTGCGCCGGGCTCCTGCACGATCCGCTCCGCGCCAGGAATGTAGAGCAGGTGGCGGGGGACTGGATCGGAGCAGACCATCGTCGGCTGCAGGCCGATCCCCGTCAGGGCATGCCCGAGGCCGGTCAGGCTGCCGACTGCATCGTCGTCCGGGGCAACGTGACAGGCCAGGAGCGGCCGCCGCGAGGTGCGTATCAGTTCGCTAGCCCGCTTCAGTGCCGTCTTCTTCGCTGTCACCGAGCTCCAACTCATCGAGGATGCCGACGATGTGCTCTCCACGCTCCAGCGAGGGGTCGTAGTGGAAAAAGAGTTCGGGGGTGTTGCGAAGCCGCACACGGCTTCCCAGCTCGCGCCGTAGCCAACCTGACGCGCTCTCCAGGCCCGCCTGCACGCGGGCCCGCTCCTCGTCGTCGCCGAGCACGCTGTAGTGAACGTCGGCCCGAACGGCATCGACGGTGACGACGACGTCAGTGATGGTCACCATCCGTAGTCGGGGGTCGCTTACCTTCCGGCTCAGGAGATCGGTCAGGTGCGTGCGTACCATGTCCGAGACCCGACGCCGACGCTTCTTCCCCATAGCGGGACCTCCCCTACTTCGCTTTCTCGCGCTCTTCGGCGTAGAACTGGATGACGTCGCCTTCTTCGAAGGCGTCGAAGCCCTCCAGCCCCACCCCGCACTCGAAGCCCGTACGAACCTCACGAGCATCCTTGGCGAAGCGCTTGAGCGATGAGACGTGGCCCTCGTAGATCTGCTCGCCGCCGCGCAGCACGCGTGCCCTGGCGTTGCGCCGGGCGTTCCCCTCCGTCACGTAGCAGCCGGCTACCGTGCCCACCTTGGGGATGTCGAATGTGGCGCGAACCTCAGCCATCCCCACCGCGATCTCTGTGTAGGCGGGTTCGAGGAGGCCCTTGAGAGCCAGGTCGACCTCCTCCACCAACTTGTAGATGATGTCGTAGGTGCGGATCTCGATTCCCTCAGACTCAGCCATCTTACGCGCCGCCGGATCGGGATGCACCTGGAAGCCGATGATTATGGCACCGGACGCTATGGCCAGGTTGACGTCCGATTCGTTGATGTTGCCTGCAGCCGCATGGATTACCCGCACCTTTAGGTCTGCGTCCCCCAGCCTTTCGAGTGATCCGACAATCGGCTCGATCGACCCCTGTACGTCAGTCTTGACCAGCAGGTTGAGCTCCTTGACCTGGCCAGCCTTGATGCGGCCCGCGAGGTCGTCGAGCGTGACCAATCTAATCGGAGTGGCCACCTTGGCCGCCATCTCTTCCTTCCGCTTGGCCACAATCGCCCTAGCCGTGCGCTCGTCCGGAACAACTCTGAACAGCTCGCCCGCCTCGGGGACGCCGGACAGCCCGAGGATCATCACCGGTGTCGAGGGAGGCGCCTCCTCTACGGCCTTGCCGTGCTCATCCAGCATCTTCCGCACCCGGCCGTGGGCCAGGCCGGCAACCACAGTGTCTGCCGCGTGGAGCGTGCCATTCTGTACCAGCACCGTCGCCGTAGCACCGTGAGACCGGTCGAGTCTGCCCTCCAGCACCGTACCTACTGCAGGCCGATCCGGGTTCGCCTTGATCTCCGTCGAATCAGCTACCAGCAGAATCGCCTCCAGCAGGTCATCCAGCCCGGTAACCTTCTTGGCGGACACCGGAACGCACAGCGTCGTTCCTCCCCAATCGTCGGGCGTCAAACCTAGATCGGCCAACTCTTGCTTGACCCTCTCCGGCTCCGCGGTCTTCTTGTCGATCTTGTTCAAGGCAACGATGATGGGCACGCGGGCAGCGCGGGCGTGGTTGATTGCCTCGACCGTCTGCGGCTTCACCCCGTCGTCCGCAGCGACCACAAGTACCGCGATATCCGTGGTGTGCGCTCCACGGGCCCGCATGGCGGTAAAGGCCTCGTGACCAGGTGTGTCCAGAAAGGTTATGGCGCGACCATCGTGCTCAACCTGGTGGGCGCCGATGTGCTGAGTAATGCCTCCGGCCTCGCCGGCCTGCACCTCAGTATGGCGTATGGCGTCAAGGAGCGAGGTCTTCCCGTGATCGACGTGGCCAAGCACCGTCACGACCGGCGCGCGGGGCTCCAGCTTCTTGGGATCCTCGCTGGCGTAGAGGCGCTCCCAGAGCAGCGTGGGACCCTCCTGGTCTCCTTCCTCGATAATCGACGGCGCCTCTTCACGAGGCTCGAACCCCATCTCTTGAGCGACGATGGCGGCGGTCTCGTAGTCGATCTGCTGATTGATGTTGACCATCACCCCGGCGTTCATCAACTGCTTGATCACGTCGATGGGACTGGCAGACATCAGCTCCGCCAGCTGGCGCACCGTCAGGAACTCCGGGAGTTCAATCACTCCCTTCTCCTGCTCCTTCGCCACTTGGCCTTCCGGTGCGTCTTCTTCCAGCACTTGTGCTTCTTCCGCCATTGTCCCCTACCCTTTCGATTCGGCCGGCTGCGGTTCTGATGGTGGCTCGATCGTCAGTGGCAGACCTTCCGCGTAGGCGCGCAGCGCAGCTCTACTTTCGCCCCGTACCCTGGTCTTGAGAGCTCTATCGATATCTCCGCGCGCCAGCGCCTCGTCCCAACAAGACTTCTGACGGCAGAGGTAGGCGCCGCGGCCGTTCAGCTTGCCGGTCTCGTCTACCAGTATCTCCCCATCCGGCGTCCGCACCGCTCGCACCAGCTCCCGCTTGGGCCTGACCGCTCGGCAGGCCACGCAGGTGCGGTGAGGCACGTGCTTCCGCCGCTGGGGCTTCTTCGCCATGCCTGGCTACCCCGCGAAGTCCTCCCACTCGCCTTCGCCCGAGCCCCGCTTGCGGCGGCGGCGGCTGACGACAATACCAAGGTCCTCGTCGAAAACGAGCTCCCTGCGCTTGCTCCGATCTCTCTTGCGCTTCTCGTCGAGATCCGGCTCCAAGCCATCCTCGAGCTCCACATCTTCTTCCTCGAGCTCAGGCATCTCAGCCAGCTCGGCCGGAGCTGCTACCAGCTCCTCTGGCGCGAGCTCGGGCTCGGGTGTAGCTGCGATTCCCTCAACGGGCTCGGCGGAAACCTCAGCCTCCACCACCGCCTCGGGAGCCTCTTCGGCCGCTACCTCCTCGGCCGGCTCGGCAGCCTCGGCCTCGGCGACCTCCCCCTCCGGGGCAGGCCCCTCCACTTCAGGCAGCTCCAGCCCGTCGATGGCTTCCTTGACCTCGCCAAGGCTCTTCGGGCCCACGCCTTCGACCCGCAGCAGGCCCTCGTCGCCCTCGGCCAGGCGCTCCATCACCTGCCCGATGTTCTCCAGCTCCGCCTTCTGCAAATGGCCAAGCACGCGCGTGCTGATCCCGGCGTCCTCCAGCTGGACCTCGTAGGCCTCGGGCGGGATCAGAGCCTGAGCAGAGGCGATGGCAGCCTTGCGCTCGGCTTCGGCAGCGTCGATCGCCGCCTGGCGGGCAGCCTCCTCCGCCATCGTGCGGGCCCTTTCGGCGTTGCGAAGCGACGCGTAGTGCCCCCACACGCCCTGGATGACCTGCCGCATGAGGAGGAGCTCCTCGCTGTTGTACGGCATGCGTTCCTGCTCGTGCTGTCGGAGAACGGCCGCGACCGATGGGAGGTGCTCCGCCACAGCTCCAAGCGCCGGGAGCACGTTCGGGTCCTCGTTCACTTGCTGCAGCGACCAGGCGGCAGCCTCCGTCACACCCTGGATATCGATGCGCCACGCCGTCAGCTTCGCCGCCAGCCGGGCGTTCTGCCCGTTCTTGCCGATGGCCAGTGACAGCTGATCGTCCGGTACAATAACGCTGGCTGTCTTCCCCTCGTGGGGATCCTCCTCCAGCTGCACGCTCAAGACCTTCGCCGGGCTAAGCGCCTTGGCGATGAACGTGCCGGCATCCGCGCTCCACTCGATGATATCGATCTTCTCGCCGTTCAGCTCGTTGACGATGGACTGGATGCGAACGCCGCGCATGCCGACGCAGGCACCGACCGGATCGACACCGGCCTGGCGCGCGGCCACCGCTACCTTAGAACGCGAGCCCGCCTCGCGGGCGATCGACTTGATCTCGACGGCTCCGCTGAAGACCTCCGGTACCTCCAACTCGAGCAGGCGCCGGAGCATGTTCTTGTGACCCCGGGAGACGATGATCTGCGGACCGCGGCTCGCCTTTCGCACCTCAACCACGTACGCGCGCAGCCGCTGATGCATGGTATACCGCTCGCCAGGCACCTGCTCCCGGCGTGGCAGGATAGCTTCCGTCCCCTCAAGGTGAAGGGTCACCGCGGCGGGGGATATGCTCTGCACCGTGCCGTGCACGATTTCGCCTTCCTGCTGCACGTACTGGGCGTACCTGGCCTCCCTCTCCGCCTCGCGGATGCGCTGCAGGATGATCTGCTTGGCGCTCTGGGCTTCGATACGGCCGTACTCTCCAGGCTCGTCCTCGAAGACCACCGTCCCGCCGATTTCGATGTCCGGCGACAGATCACGCGCCTCCTCCAGGCTGATCTGGAGCTCGGCATCCTCCACATCCTCCACCACTTCCCTGTGGACGTAGATCTTCGCCTGCTGGGTATCCAGATCGAAACTGGCGGTGATGTTCATGTTGGCGCTGGCGCCGATGCTCCGCCGATAGGCAGAGACGAGCGCCATCTCAAGAGCGCCGAGAACGACGTCCTTCGAGAGGCTGCGATCGCTGCAAATCTGATTGAATGCCAGCTCCAAGTCCGACTTCATGATCCCTCTCCCGCTGACCGAGCCCGCGGCTCATCGCAGCCGCAGTCCCGGTCCACCGGTCGCCAATACTACCTGCCGCTCGTGAGCCCGGGCTCATCAGCCGCAGCGGCAGGGCCCTACACCCACGTGCGGAGCCGCTTCCGGCCCCGCTAATACGAAGAGAAGTGGGACTTGCCCACTTCTCGCGGCCACTGCTATGATGCGCACATTATAGCATGTTCAAGGGGGTCGCGCAAGTCCTCGGCTGTTCAGCCGGCTTGACAGTTCGTCACAGGCGTGGTACTATATCGCCCAGATATATAGCGCCCAGATATACACACCGCGTGAGGGGCTGCCGTCGCCGCCGAAGGATCCTCCATGAGTATGGCCAACGTATCCATTCGCCATCTTGTGCTGGGCCTATTGGCCCAGCAGCCTATGTCCGGCTACGACATCAAGCGCTACCTGAACAGCCTCAAGTGGCTGGTCGACAGCCCCAGCTTCGGCAGCCTATATCCCACGCTGCGGCAGCTGCTCAGGGATGGCCTGGTCTCGGTTGACATTGTTCTGCGCGCAGACAAGCCGGCCTGCAAGATCTACCAGATCACCAACGAAGGGGAATCCACGCTGCAGAGATGGCTGGATCAGCCTGTGGCACCCGATGCCTCGCTGAAGACCTTCATCAAGCGCCTGGTACTGGCCAGCAACCTCAGCGGCGCCCGCCTGATGGCTGACCTGGAGCAGAGGCGGGAGCAGGTTTCGTCCCACCGAGTGTTGTTGGAGGGTCTCGCCGCGTCGCTCGACGAGGGGTGCGACCCGAAGCGCAAGCTGGCGATAGAATACGGTCTGGCGATGGCGGGAGCTGAGGCAGCCTGGCTGGATGCGACGGTGGAACGGCTGTCACAGGAGCCACTGCTGGCGAGCGAAGGCCTTGCCCGCCCGGTAGCGCAGCCGGTGGCACAGACCGCAGGCGTGGGCGGGGGTGGCGCTCGCAGAACACCACGGCGCCAGGCATAGGGCTGCAGAGCGCCGGGCGGCCCGCCAGTCAAGGGCGCAGCGGCCTCGGCACAGGAACAAGGAAGGGAGCGTCCGTGTTTAAGATTGGAGATCCGGTTGTACACCCGGTCCACGGGGCCGGCGTGGTCGAGGTACTCGAGGAACGCGACGTAGGTGGTCGGAACGACCAGTACTACCGCATCAAGTTGCTCTCGCAGCCGGCATCGAACCTGATAGTGCCTACCAGGTCAGCGGGCACGCTGGGCCTGCGCCGGGCCATCGCCCGCTCCAGGCTAGGGAGAGTCTGGCGTATCCTGCGGAGCGCGCCGGAGTCGCTGCCCTCCGATCACAAGAAGAGGTACGAGTTGGTCCAGGACAAGCTGCAAGGGGGCGACGTGCTGCAGATCGCCGAAGCGGTGCGCGACATGAGCTGGCGCCAGCAGCAGGAAGGCAGCCTGACCACTCGGGGCAAGCGCATCTTCGAGGACGGCATGTCTCTCCTGGTGGGGGAGCTCGCAGCGGCCCAAGGGATCGAGATGGCCGATGCTGAGAGCCAGGTGCGCAGCCGGCTGGAGAAAGGCTAGGCTGCCTCGAAAGCCAACCGCGGGCCGGTCCATACACTGCGACCCGGCCTGAAGCTCAGCTGAGCAAACCCCTCGGAAACCCGCCTTCTAGCCAGAAGCCGGGTTTCTTCGCGTCTGCAATCTATTGACCAGCATACCATCCTATGGTATAATACCTGTGGGTAACTACGCTCACGGATACCTCTCGTGGAAGATATCGACCAGCTGCTGGCGCGTTGGGAGGAGAGCTACAAGAAGGGCCTGCTGACCTTCTGGGCTCTGCTCCTGCTCGACGAGCGGCCCATGTATGCCCTGGAGATGAGCGAGCAGATCGCCACCGCCAGCCGCGGCACGATCGTTGCCGACGACAACAGCATCTACCGGGCCATGCGCCGCTTCGAGGACATGGGGCTCGTCTCCAGCACCTGGGAGGATTCCGCCACCGGTCCCCAGCGCCGCTACTACGAGATGACGCCCCTGGGAAGGGAGTTGCTGGCCCAGTTCATCCGGCGGAACATCCGCCTCTTCCGGGAGCCGGACATCGCGGAACGGATCTCGGCAGTGACCGCGAGCCAGGCCCGGGAGTAGCGAGGGAGAGAGAAGATGGAAGAGAATGCAGGACCCAAGCGGGAATCGCTTCTCATGCTGCTCTGCTTCATGTGGGGCCTCGAGTTCGCGCTCCTGGCGCTGACGCTCTGGGCAAACGCGGTCTGGCGCGGGCTGGGACCGTACCCTCTGTCCGCTGCCCGCCCGGTGCTGACGAAGCTGAGCGTCGTGCTTCTGGCAGCTGGAGCCATCCTCGGAGTCTGGCTTCTGGCCGAGCAGAGACGCCGGCAGGAGAAGCAGCCGGCGGGATTGGATCTGGCCTTTGCCTTCCTGGCTCTGACACCACTTAGCACCTACCTTTGCCTCGTGGCGGAGAAGGGGCCGTGGGGTGCCCAGCCAGGTCTCCTCTGTCCCGGCGCGCTCCTGTTGTCGGCCTATCTCCTTGTGCGCGTCGTGCCCAACATTCACTGGCGTGGCAGGGACGAGGACGAGTTCCCCTAGAGACGATTCCCTCGATAAGAAGAGACCCGGCCTCCGGCAGAGGCCGGGTCTCTTGCCATCCGTGGGTCACGAGGCAGGGAGCTGTTATAGCACGATATTCACCAGCCGTCCCGGCACGTAGATCAGCCGACGGATCTCCTTACCCTCTAGGTGCCGCCGGACGTTCTCATCGGCCAAGGCAGTCTCCTTCGCCTCCTCCTCGCCGATGTCCGCCGCCACCTCGATCCGTCCCCGCACTTTGCCGTTGACTTGCACGATGAGCGTGACCACCTCCTCCGCAGCCAGCTCGGCGTCAAACTCCGGCCAGGCCTGCTGGTGGATGCTGTAGGTGCGCCCGGTTCGCGCCCATAGCTCCTCGGCGATGTGCGGACAGCACGGCGCCAGCAGCAGGAGCAGCGTCTCGATCGCCTCTCGCCAGGCTTCCGCCCCGCATACTGCCGTCCCCTTCGCCTTCTGCAGCGCGTTGGTGAACTCCATCAACGCCGCGACGATGGTGTTGAAGCTGAAGGACTCCATGTCCTCGCTGACGCGGCGGATCGTCTTGTGCGTCCACCGGCGCAGGTCAGCGATATCCGTCTCCTCCGCACCGCCTCCGCTGTGACCGGACTCCAGCACCAGCGTCCACACCCGCTGCAGCCAGCGGGACACCCCCTCGATGCCGTTCGCGTCCCAGGGTCCGCCTTGATCCCAGCGCCAGCCGAACATCAGGTAGCCCCGGACGGTGTCGGCGCCGTACGTCTGCACCAGGTCATCAGGGGCGACGACGTTCCCTCTCGACTTCGACATACGAAAGCCATCCTCGGCCAGGATGATCCCCTGGTTGCGCAGCATGATCATCGGCTCGTCGAAGCCGACGATGCCCATGTCACGCATCGCCTTGGTGAAGAAGCGCGTGTAGATCAGGTGCATCGTGGCGTGCTCAACACCGCCGGTGTATAGGTCGACGGGCAGCCAGTATCGCCCCTCCTCCCGATCGAAGGGCATCGAATCCGGCCTGGCGGGCTCCCCCTCGCGGTAGTACGGGCTCAGATAGGCATACTGATACCAGGACGAGCAGACGAAAGTGTCCATCGTGTCCGTCTCACGCTTCGCGGCGCCGCCGCACTTGGGGCAGGTCGTATTCAGGAACCCATCGTGCAGCTTGAGCGGGCTTTCGCCCGTGGGCAGGAACTCGGCGTCCTCCGGCAGCAGCACCGGCAGGTCCTCGTAGGGCACGGTAACGATGCCGCACTTATCGCAGTAGACGATCGGAATAGGCGCGCCCCAGTACCGCTGCCGGCTGACCAGCCAATCTCGCAGCCGGTAGTTGATGGCAAACCTGCCGGCACCCTGCTCCTCGAGCCACTCGATCACCTTCCGCTTGGCCACGTCGCCGGGCGTGCCGCTGAACTCGCCCGAGTTGATCATGCGCCCGTACTCGGTGTGGATCAGCACGTCCCCGTAGAAGGGCTGGCCCCACAGCATCTCCATCACCGTCCGCTTGTCCTTGACGGCTGGCTCCAGCTCCTGGCAGCGCTCCAGGATCGCCCGATCGGCCTGGACCGAGTCCAGCTCCCGCACACCGTCCTCGAAGACGAATGCCCAGCGAGCGCCTACCACCTCGTTCCAGAAGCCGGGCCTGATGTGCGACCGGGCGAGCTCCAGGTACCCCTCCACCTGCTCTCGCTCCATGGTCACATGCAGGTGGCCGTCCTTCTTGTCGAACTCGATGCCGGCCTCCTTCAGCGCCTCGGGGAAGCCCTTCTGCATCGAGCCCTTCAACACAAGAGACCTGGCCGCGCCGTCGGGCCGGTCGATCACCGGTATGATGGGCAGCCCGAACTGCAGTGCGAACGCGAAGTCCCGGTCGTCGTGTGCCGGAACGCCCATTATGGCCCCCGTCCCGTAGCCCATCATCACGTAGTCGGCTATCCAGATCGGAATCCGCTCGCCGTTGACCGGGTTGACTGCCTGGGCACCGATGAAGACACCCGTTTTCTCCTTCTCAGTCGACAGGCGCTCGATCTCGCTCTGGCGGGCGGCCTGGTGCTTGTACTTCTCCACCTCGTCCAGATGCTCCGGCCTGGTCAGCTTGTCTACGAGCGGATGCTCGGGGGCCAGCACCATGAAGGTCGCCCCCCACAGCGTGTCCGGCCGGGTCGTATAGACCACGATTGGATCCTCTTCCTCGGACAGGAAGGTAACGTCCGCCCCTTCACTGCGGCCGATCCAGTTCGTCTGCATGGTCACGACCCGCTCGGGCCAGTCGATCTTGGAGAAGTCGAGCAGCTCGTCCGCGTAGTCGGTGATACGCCAGAACCACTGCTCCAGCTCCTTGCGAACCACGGGCGTCTTGCACCGCTCGCAGTGGCGGTCATCGCCCCAGACCTGCTCCCGGGCCAGGGTCGTGTTGCACTTGGGGCAGAAATCGACCGGAGCTTTCTTCCGGTAGGCCAGACCCATGTCATACAGCTTGAGGAAGAACCACTGCGACCAGCGATAGTATCCCGGCAGGCAGGAGACCGCCTCCCGCTCCCAATCGAACATGGCCCCCATCGTCCTGAGCTGCGCGCGCATGTTGTCGATATTGGCCATCGTCCACTTGTGGGGATGGACCCCTCGCTCGATAGCCGCGTTCTCAGCCGGCAGCCCGAAGGCATCGAAGCCCATGGGGAAGAGCACGTTGTAGCCACGCATGCGCATGTAGCGGGCCCGGACGTCGGAAGGCGACATCGCATACCAGTGCCCGATATGCAGGTCACCACTGGGGTAGGGAAGCATGGTCAGAGCATAGTGTTTCGGCTTCGACTCGTCGATCAGGGATCGATAGAGCTGATCCTGCTCCCACTTCTTTTGCCACTTGGGCTCTATCTGTTGCGCCACGTATCGATCGGCCACGTCTCCCTCCCTGGCTATCGACACCACTTACCCTACTACGAAGAACGCCCCCTCGCCTCAGGGACGAAGGGGCACTCCGCGGTACCACCCTGATTGGAGGACATCCCCACGCTGCGGATGCCTCCCTCTCCAGGCCTGACAACGGTGGCCGTCCGGCGCCGGCTAGCCGCTTGCGCTTGGCGATCTCACCGGCGCAGCTCACAGGCGAGTTCGGCCTTGAGTCGGCGCTCCCCTGGGGCACCATCTGCCGGGCTTCCACCTGGCTTTTCCCGGCTCGCTGAAGGGATAGCCTACTGCTCCTGCTCTCCGCCTTTGCTCTATGTGCTGGTCTAGCCAGATGGACCCGGAGGGACTCGAACCCTCGGCCTTCTCAATGCCATTGAGACGCGCTCCCAACTGCGCCACGGGCCCAAGCCGGTCGGAGTCTGCGCTGCCTGCGCGTCGCTTCCGATGGTGGAGCTGAGGGGATTCGAACCCCTGGCCTCTACAGTGCGATTGTAGCGCTCTCCCAGCTGAGCTACAGCCCCCCGCGTGGTCGAATTCTACCGCATTACAGTCGTATGTCAAGGTTTGACAGGCCCTACCGGGATGATATACTCATCGGTCGGTGCTCGATGCTGCGCGGTGAACGCTCTGTACGCTTGATGCTGAATGCCGGGCTGCACTCTTCCGGCATCGTGGAGCCTGACATGGTAACCCCAGTCGATCGCAGAAAGGATCTTCAAGCACGGCCGGTGCTGCTCGTGGCAGTTGCGGCGCTCGCCATCTATTCCGCGGCCTGCGGCTGGCTGCCGCAGCCGCACGAGCTGACACCTACCGTCTATGCCCCCACGATGACGAACGTGCCGCCGGCCGCCACGGATACCCCCAGCCCCGCACCACCGGCCTGCCCTGCTCCCAGCTCGCCGCCGCTGCCCGCGCAGCCTTCAGACTGGACGGGATACGTGGAGGCCTCGCGCGAGTTCCTCAGCGCAGGAGGCGCAGTTGGAGCCCTGGAGGGACTGCTGGGTTCATGGGACGCGCTGCCAGGGGACGGGGGCCAGGTCCAAGCCGCAGACGCCACAGGCAACGGTGTCGACGAGATAGTCGTCGCCCTGCGCGATCCGACCTCGAGCTACGTATTCCCCTCCGGCGGGTTTTACATCTTCGGCTGCCAGGCTGGAGAATACGTCACTCTGCATGAGGAGACGACAGACGGCCTGGAGCTACGGGTCATCCAGGTGGCGGACACGAACCTGGACGGTGTGGCCGACGTTTCCTACACGGAGAGCACCTGCGGAGCCCACACTTGCCTGGTCAGCCTCAGGATCCTGGGCTGGAACGGTGCCGCCTTCAGCAACCTGATGGGCGGGCCCCTGGAGATGCCCTATCCCGCCTATACGGTGTCAGCCGGCCGCATCGACGCCGTAAGCGGCCGGATCGGCTCCGTTGGCGCAGAGCCACAGCGCGACTACTTCGAGATCTGGGAGTGGAACGGCAGCATCTTCACTGTCACCCAAGAGCTCTGGGGAGAGCCGGTCTACCGCTACCACGCCCTGCTCGACGGGGACCGGGCGCTACTCGAAGGGAACTACCTATCCGCCGCCGGCGCCTACGAGATGGTGATCAGCGATGAGGCTCTTGAGCCTTTCGATGCCTACTACAGCGAAGCCGAAGAATGTGCCCGGCTCGCCGCCTTCGCCCGCTGGCGCCTGCTGCTGACGCGCCTGCAGATGGGCGATCCGGCGAGCGCGCAGTCTGAATACGAGCTGCTGCAAGCCGAGTACCTCCCTGGCCGGCCGGGCTACGACGTGGCAGTGATGGCGGATACGTTCTGGACCGCCTACGCCGCCGCCGACTCAGTGCCAGCCGGCTGCTCGGCAATCGTCGCCGCCGCGAGCGCGGGCAGCTCTGTCCTCGAATTCCTCAACAGCTACGGCTATGCCAACCCGATCTGGCAGGCCGCCGATCTCTGCCCCTTCTGAGCCAGACATGATGGAGGATATCCATCCCGCCGCCGCGCAGCCGGAGGCGCACTCTTCCCTGCGCCGCCGCGCCCTGGGGGCGATAACGGCGGGCAGCCTGCTCAACTCCTTCGGCTTTCGGGTCTGGCAATCGCTGTTCAACAACTTCGCCGTGCTCGAATTCGCCGCCACTGCGGAGCAAATCGGCTGGGCCCAATCGATCCGCGAGGTCCCGGGCTTGCTCGGCGCGGGCGTCGGCCTGATGGCGTTGGCGCTTACCGAGGTACGGCTCGCCGGGCTTTCGATCGTGGTGATGGGCGCAGGCATCGTCATGACCGGGATGTCGGATGCCTATTCCGCGCTCCTGTTGAGCACCTTCGTCATGAGCGCCGGCTTCCACGTGTTTGTCTCCTCCAGCTGGTCGGCCGTCCTCCACGTCTGCGGGCGGGATGAGGCTCCGCGCGCGTTGGGCCGGCTAAGCAGCGTAAACGCCGCCAGCG
The DNA here is from genome assembly GCA_964530325.1 of uncultured Anaerolineales bacterium. Classification (GTDB taxonomy): domain Bacteria; phylum Chloroflexota; class Anaerolineae; order B4-G1; family B4-G1; genus CAZHAX01. The sequence continues at coordinate 46,324 of CAZHAX010000019.1, forward strand.
CGGTGGCCGCCGCGGCGGTCGTGTTCTTCGCCCTCGACGCGGCAGGCTTCCGGCTCCTGTTCACCATCACCGGCTCTATCCTCGTAGCAGGAGGGCTGGTGCTGCAGCCGTTCTCGCGGCAGCCAGCGCGCCCGAGACGAGAGAGGACGCGCACGACCATTCGCAGGGAGTACTGGGGCTACTACGCCCTCGAGTTCCTGATGGGCAGCCGGCGCCACATATTCTCCACCTTCGCCATCTACCTCCTGGTTAGGGAGTACGACGTGCCAGCCCAGACGATCGCTGTGCTGTTTGCGCTCAACAACCTGATGGGAGCCTTCCTCTTCCGCCATTTCGGGGTGATCATAGCCCGCTTCGGCGAGCGACGGGTACTCGCCGTCAGCCTGACGCTGCTCGCAGGCGTCTTCCTGGGCTACGCGTTCGTGCCCCTGCTCCCGGCTCTGTACGCGCTATTCGTGGCGGACCAGATGCTGTTCGGTTTCTCGATCGCCACCCAGTCCTACTTCCACAGGATCGCGCTCGATCCGGAGGAGATCACGCCCAACATCGCCCTGGGCCAGACGCTCAACCACGTCGCCGCTGTAGTCATCCCCGTCGTCGGCGGCTGGGTGTGGGATAGGGTCGGCGGCCAGTACACATTTCTGGCCGGCGTGCTCATCGTCCTGGTATCGCTGTTCGTGGTGCGCTTGATGCGCGAAGGCAGCGACTGGGCGGTGGACGAGCAGCAGGCTCACGCATCAGCGTGAGCCTGCCTGATCCGCAGCTAGGCGTCGTCGCGCCCTACGAGGTGCTTCAGGGGCAAGACCGCAGCACCAGGGGCAGGAAGACCCCCAGTCTGACGCCCTCGAAGGCACCCAGGTCACAGGCGCCGGACGGACGCACTCTTCCATCGAGGTCGGTCGTCAGCCAGGCGATATCGAGCCCGGCGTCCTCAGCCGGCGAGCCTTCCCGCAGGTAGTACGAGCCCCAAAGCAGCGGATCCTGCACGATGGCGTTCGTCCCGGTGATCGGATCGGACGCGTTCCAGAAGAGATTCGTGTCTGCGAAGATCCCGCCGGTCAGTACACCCCCTACCTGAATACCTTGGTCGTTGCCGGCAATGATGCAGTTGGTCAGCGTGACGACGGCATACCAGGAAGCGGCGACGCCGGCCGCGTCATTGTCCGCAATCGTGTTATTGACGAGCAGAGCTCGGCTCCCGCTCGGGCTTCCCAGCTGTACGTTCACTCCGCCGGCCACGAGCGCGGTGTTGTCCGCAATCAGGTTGTTGCTCAGCGTAACCACGTCTTGGCTCTCGATGTGCACTGCGCCCCCGCCGAAGGCGTGGTTGCCGACGATCCAGTTGCGTGTGATGTGCAGGTCGCTGTGAGCCACGTACATTCCGCCGCCATAGCCCGCGGGATCGCTGTGTGCATAGTTGCTCTCGATGACATTGCCCGACACCGTTGTCGAGGAGCAGTAGTCGACATTCATACCCCCACCGTAGCCAGCCGTGCTCGCGCCATCTGCCCCTACGTTGTTGCGGATCGTGTTCGTCAGCACGTCCGCACCATCCAGAAACGCGAGGTAGATGCCACCGCCAATCCCAGGAGCCGCGGCGTGAGCCAGGTTCCCCTCTACCGTGTTGTTGACCAGCGTGGCTGAGCCGCTCTGCACCAAGACACCTCCTCCCGTGCCATAGTTGGACGAGGCCGCGTCTGCATTGGCGGTATTGTTGGCGATGAGACTCCCCCACACCGTCACGTTCCTCGAGGAGGGCCAGTTGTCTACGTAGATCCCGCCTCCGTGCCCCGAGTCGCTCGTTGACCCTACGTTGTCCGTGATGATGCACGCCCCCACGACGAGATCGGTGTTGGCGGCGTAGATGCCTCCCCCGCAGCCACCGCTGTAGGGGCAGCTTCCCGTGCCGTCACCTCCGGAGATCGTCAGATTGTAGAGCCAGGTCGCGGGCGCGGTGGTGCTGATCACAGAGCTGTTCCGCTGGCCGTCGAGAGTAGTCGTATAGAGGTCTGGGTCGTGGGTGGAGAAATCGAGCGAGTAGCCTCCCTGGATGGTCAGCGTCTTGGTCATCACCACCACCGATCCGCCGCTTCCGTAGTACGTGCCTCCCGCGATGCGAAGCGCTTGCCCCGAGATGGCCACGTCGATGGCGTGTTGGATCGTGGCGCAGGGATTGCTGTCAGTGAGACAGTCGTTGGCCCCCCCTTGGTCGTTTCCGGTTGGTGCCGGCGCGACGTAGCGCGCCACCGCCGGTAGATCAGGGGCTGCACTCGCTCCGGCAGCCAGGAACAAGGCGACCGTTGCCGGGCCGAAGAGAGAGGACAGAACACACCGGACAACTCGCCGCTTCATGCCTTGATCTCCTTCTGCCCAGCCAGCTAACACTCGCCCCAGCCATGCCGCATGGGAGCATAGCACTTGCCACTGAGAATGCCAATCTGCAGCCGTCACAGTACGCTGAATCAGGTGTGGGACTAGTGAGCAGGAGCTGTCTAGCGCCCTTTCTCGGCGATTAGGGCCTCCAGCTCGGCCAGCGTCGTCACGCTCGCGATGTCCGCGACAAACGAGTGCAGATCAGGGCATATCCCCCGGAGCTGGCGCACGGCCGGGCCGACCGGATCAGCCCCGGCGGCCCCTTCCGAAGCGGCATAGGACCCATGAAAGGCAAAGTAGGCCTGGTTCAGCTTACGGATCGACCAGCAGATGGTGACAAACTCCTGGCGGCGTGCCTCCATGTACTGCTCCGCCTCGTCGACCTTCGATTCTGCCAGCAGCTCGTCGACTCGAACCCGGGTCTCGCGCATCTCGGCACCGCAGTCGATCGCCTCAGGGTCCGGCTCGGCAGGTTCCTCATCAGGCTCAATGGGCTCCGGCTCAGGCGGAAGCAGATCCGGGTAGTAGGTGGCGACCACTTCCCGCCCGATCTCCCGACCCACGATCTGAGCCACCGACTCGTTGATGGTGCGCGTCTCCGCGGAGAGGAGATAGTTCCAGCCAAGAGGCCGGAGCGTCAGGTAATGGTGCGTCCACTCATGGGCCACGACCTCCGTGAGCCAGTTGAGCGAATCGTGCTCCATTATCATCGCCGGATAGGCCGCCAGGCCACCAATCCCTGTGACCAGTGATGACACATCGAGTTCGCTATCGACCACATCCTCTACATTCTCCTGCTCGGCTGTATCGAGCCCAGGCACGAGAGCCACCTGGTGCACCGTTTCGATCCTCTGCCGAGGCGAGACAATGAGCATTAGTGGAAGAGGAGTGAACCGCGAACTGATCGGAGGCAGCTCGTGGCCCAAAGTCGAGAAGCCGGCCCGGGACAGGACAGAACCGACCTGCTCCTCCAGGATCGCCTCAGCGAGCCCCTGGCGGGAGGCCTGCTCGGCCCGCAGGAGGTCCAGCTCCACCCTCAGATCAGCGGTCGCTTCCTCTGGGTCACCCACATCGGGGTTTGCGTACGCCTGCTCGATCTGCCAGGTCAGGCGCCCCATGTGGGACAACGCCGCAATGTACTCGCGCAAGAAAGCACTGCGCTCTGCCTCGTCCATGTACCGTTGCGGCGAAAGCAGACCGTGGAGCAGCTTGGCCAGGAGCGACTCCGCTTCCCAGGCGATGAAATCGAACTTGATGCCGGACGTCAGCCAATCGACCTGCGTCGTGACCAGCCCCGGCGGAGGGCCCTCCGCCTGCAGGAAGCTCAACAGCACCGCCATCAACACGAGCGCCCACCGGCGTGCCAGCCGTCGCGCCCATTTCCTTAGCCGCCGCAGCATGCGTGTGACGATCCTCATGCCCGTTTCACCAGCGAATTCTAGCAGGGGGCGCGGGCAGATGCAAGCGCGGCTGTTGCTAAAACGACACGCTGTGGGTATAATCACACTCGGGCGGTCCAGGCGCCGGCGGTGCGGCCTCGGAGGCGCCGCACGGCAAACACCCGCCGCTCCCGAGCGGTGAGCGCCAATGGTGCAAGCAGGCCTGCCAAGTCAAAGCAAGCCGACGAAGGCACGGGGCACCGTCAGGGAGGAGCCTGGCTGGATGAGACTGAGGGCAATCCGGGGAAGAGCGGCGGCGCTGGTCCTGATTCTCTTCTCTGCCTGCGCCTCCGGTACAGGCCCCGCGCCTTCAGAATCCGTTCTCGGAGAAAGCCCGCCTCCAGCCTCATCGACGCCAGGTCCGCCGGTAGCGGCCTGGGTCAACGGCCAGCCGATCTACGTATCGGACTATCAACGAGCCCTCTCCCAATACGAGGCTGAGCTCCACTTGCAGGGCATTGAGGCAGACAGCCCGGCGGGAGAGAGGAATCTGGTGGAGGCTCGGGGCTGGATTCTGGACTGGATGATCACCGAGCTTCTGATGGTCCAGGCCGCGGAGGCAGCCGGCGTGGCCGTCGCTGAGACGGACGTCGATCGAGAGATGGAGCAGATGATCGCCAGCGCGGGCGGCGAGGCCGCTTTCGCCGAGCAGCTGGCGAAATGGGGGTACACCGGCGACGAGTTCCGCCAAGTAGTACGCTCGCAGCTGCTGCAGGAAGAGATGAAGGGGCGCGTGGTGGCCGCGGTCCCGACCATCTGTGAGCACGTGCACGCCCGTCACATCGTTGTCGACACGCGGGAGAAGGCAGAGAGCCTGCTGGCGAGGCTGATGGCCGGTGCCGACTTCGCCTCTCTCACCCAGGCCTTCACACTGGACAGCAGTACACGAGATAGCGGAGGCGATCTGGGCTTCTTCCCCCGCGGGATACTGGTCCAGATAGAGGTTGAGAATGCGGTGTTCGCGCTTGAGCCGGGCCAATGGGGCCAGGTGGTGGCCAGCTCCCAGGGCTATCACGTCGTGCAGGTCATCGAGCGCGACCCGGAGCGCGCGGTCAGCGCCCAGAATCTGCACCTGCTTCACGAACAGGCGCTCGATGCCTGGACCCGGCAGCTGTGGGCCCAGGCGGTGATCGAACGGCTGGCTGACTGATGCACCCAGCCGGCAGGGCGACGAGGAGGCCTAAGCATGAGGAATAGCAGAATCGCGCTGATCAATGTCCTCACCGGACTGCTGCTTGTCGCGACCGTGTGCTTGGCCGTCTACTACGGACTCCTCGCCGCCGACTTGGTCAACAACCCGTTCCCCGCGCCGACGCGGGCCAGCCTGTTGCCCCTCGACTTCGACACCGCTACCCCATCCGGACCGACCGATATCCCTACCTGGACGCCGACGCTCGAGCCCACAGCCACGGAGACACCGCCCGCAGAGGGGACACGAACTCCGACCAAGACGCCGACGGTGACCCCAACCTTCCGCAGCACGTCGACGCCGGTATCACCAACACCCAGGGCGACCCGGGCAGCCTGGCCCTTCACCTGCGAGGTCGATTGGCGCCGGCCTGAGTACGGAAGCCCTTGGTCAGGCGTTGCCGGCCACGTCCAAGACCTGGACGCCACTCCGCTGCCGGGCTTCTACGTCCAGGTCGAGTGCTGCCAGGGGTGTGGGGTGAAAGCTGTCCAGGCAGGCGGAGACCCCTTCTATGTAGCCATGTACGGCAACCAGGCGGCTTGGGAGGTGGCATGTGATGCCACAGGGTACGTGCCGCTGGAGGTGCGGGTCCAGATGTTCGACAGCATGCCGGATGATCAGGGCGTCTACGCGCCGGTATCCGAGCAGACCGTGGTCACGCTCGGCGGCTACGCCGGCACTTCCTTGGGCTACGTGACCTGCACGCTCAACTGGGAGGACTGGCTGCCGCCAACACCAACGCCTACCGAGACGCCGACATCTTAGCCGCGGGCGGAGGTTTGAAGAACGCCGGAGGTGGCTGCCCCCCACAGGCGCCTCCAGTTGCTGCTGGGCAATCGCGAGGTGATAGGTGACTGAAGAACGGGCAGGCACGGGCGTCAAGGGGCTGGACGAGATGCTCGGAGGAGGCTTCGTGCCCGGGTCGATGATTCTGGTGCGGGGCGCGCCGGGAACCGGCAAGACCTGTCTGGCCCTCCAGTACTTGATCCACGGGGCATCGAAGCAGAACGAGCCCGGCCTCTTGATTTCCTTCGAGGAGTTCCCTAGCTCCCTCTACCGCGACGCGAAATCTCTGGGCTGGGACCTGGCCAAGCTGGAGGCGGAAGGCAAGCTGCACATGCTGTTCACCTCGCCCGAGGTCTTTCTCACGGGCCTTGAATCGCCGGAAAGCCAGCTAAACCAGCTGATCCTCACCGGGGGCATAAGGCGATTGGCCCTGGACAGCGTTTCCCACTTCGACCGCCTCACCAGCCTGGAGGCCGAGCTGCGACCGGTATACACCGGCGTCACCAACGGCCTCCGGCGAGAGGGGGTCACCGCCATGCTCCTGGGCGAGGAAGGCCCCTCCGAATACAGGCGTGCCTTCAAGGGCGGGCTATCATTCCTCGTCGATGCGGTCGTTGTCCTCAGACACGTCGAGATCGAGAGCACCATGCAGCGGGCTGTGGTCGTATTGAAGATGCGGGGTTCGAGTCACGCCAAGGAGATCCGCCGTTTCGAGATCGGCCCGAAGGGACTGGCGGTTACGGATACGTTCAGGGGACGCGAAGGGCTGCTCAGCGGCATGCCCCACCGGGCGCCGGGCTAGTCCGCCACGTACGCATACGCACCTGGGTTTCTCTAGTCCGTCGAAGACCGGCGCTCTCCCGAGTGCCACGGCGATGCACCAATGGGCACTCTATACCTCGTAGGCACGCCAATCGGGAACCTCGAAGACGCGAGCCTGCGCGCCGTGCGCGTGCTCAGCGAGGTAGGCCTGATCGCGGCCGAGGACACGCGGCGGGCTCGCATCCTCCTCCAGCGGTACGAGATAGGCACCACGGTGACCAGCTACTTCGAGGGGAACAAGCTGGCCAAGCTGGACGAGGTGCTGGCCGCACTCGAGACTGGCGATGTGGCCCTCATCTCAGAGGCAGGGATGCCCGGGCTCTCCGACCCGGGCTACGAGTTGATACGTGCCGCTATCGACCGCGGGTACACGGTTGTCCCCGTCCCGGGACCATCGGCGCCGGTTACAGCCCTGGTGGCCTCCGGCCTGCCGAGCGATGCCTTCATCTACCTTGGCTTCTTGCCCCGCCGCTCGGCCGAGCGCAGAGCATTCCTGGAGGGGATAGCCGGCGAGCGAAGAACGCTAGTCGCCTTCGAAGCCCCTCACCGGCTGCGCCAAAGCCTGGCGGACATCGAGGACGCGCTGGGCGACCGGCGAATCGCCATCTGTCGGGAGCTGACGAAGGTCCACGAGGAGATCTGGCGCGGCCGGGTCTCCGAAGCGCGGCAGCACTTCGAGGAGACAAAGCCCCGCGGCGAGTTCACGCTCGTGATCGCGGGCGCCGAGGATAAGCCCGGGCGCTGGAGCAGAGCCCGGGTCCGGGAAACTCTCGCCCGCCTGTTGGCGGAGGGAACGCCGCGCCCCGCGGCTGCCCGCCAGGTTTCCGAATCGTCTGGATGGAGCCGCTCGGAGATCTACGACCTGAGCCTCGAACTCGAATGACGGTGCAGCTCTCTGCGGATGAGCAGGCCGTTCTGGCCGGGGAGTCTGGCTCCGGAGCCAGAAGGGCGATGGAAATCGTCGTCACGCTGGGCGAGATCTACGAAGCCCGGCGCCTGGTGCCCGTCGACTCCGCGCAGGTGGCGGGAGTCAGCTTTCGCAACCTGGGCCAGGCAGGCCTGGACTTCCTCAACGAATGGGCGGACCAGTCCGCCCGGGTACGCGTGCCGGCCACACTGAACCCAGCAGGGATGGACCTGGAGGCCTGGAAGGAGCTGGGCTTCTCCGAGTCATTCGCCCGCCAGCAGCAGGAGGTGATCAACGCTTATGAGCGGATGGGCGTTGAGACAACCTGTACGTGCACGCCGTACCTGGTTGGCAACATACCCGCACGGGGCGCACATGTCGCCTGGGCCGAGTCGTCGGCCGTCAGCTACGCCAACTCCGTGCTCGGCGCTCGGACGAACCGCGAGGGCGGCCCGAGCGCGCTCGCAGCCGCCATCTGCGGGAGGACCGCCGCCTACGGCCTACATCTGGGCGAGAACCGCCGGGCCGCCATACGGGTGGACGTGACATGCCCTGTGCGCTCGCTGTCCGACTTCGGCGCGCTGGGCTACCTCGTCGGCAAGGCTGCGTGCAGCCGCGTGCCCTATCTCGTCTTCTCCGATCTCAGCGACCCCGTATCGGGCGCGGCATTGAAGACGCTGGGCGCCAGCATGGCCGCCAGTGGCGCGGTGGCGCTCTACCACATCGAAGGAATCACCCCTGAAGCCCAGGCCGCGCCGATGCTTAGGCCCGACGCCGAAGCGATCGCGGTCGACGATCTGGCGCCCGCCTACGGGGCCCTGAACTCCGAGGCTGGCCAGATCGACC
>CAZHAX010000020.1:0-19116 GCA_964530325.1 uncultured Anaerolineales bacterium
AGGTGCAGACCGGCTTCGGTCGAACCGGCCGCATGTTTGCCCTGGAGCGTCACGACCTGCGCCCAGACATGATGTGCGTGGCCAAGGGGATCGCCGGGGGCCTGCCGATGGGGGCCACGTTGATCGGCGAGCGTGTCCAAGGGCTGGCCCCAACGATGCACTCAAGCACGTTCGGGGGTAGCCCGGTGCCCTGCGCGGCTGCGGTGGCGGCCATTCGCTACATCGAGTCCGAGAACCTGCCCCAGCGTGCGGAGCAGATGGGAGCGCGGCTGATGGATGGCCTGCAAGCGCTCGACTCGCCGCAGGTGCGCGAGGTGCGTGGCCTGGGCCTCATGGTCGCTGCCGAGTTGAAGAGCAAGTCCGCGCCTTTCCTGGCCGCTCTGGCAGAGAGGGGCGTGCTGGCGCTCGCAGCCGGCGCGACTGTGATGCGCTTCCTGCCGCCACTGGTGATCACCCCGGAGCAGGTGGATACGGTGGTCGAGAAGGTGGGTGAAGCGCTGGCCGGTGAAGGCTGAACAGCGCAGAGTGAAGCTTGAAGAGTGAAACGTGAAGACGGAAGGTGGAGCCGGCTGCAGCCCTGACTGGCGGCGCTGGTACGAGCGCTGGGAGGAGAGCCAGAACTGCTACATCCCGGAGCGAGAGAGACGCTTCGACCTGATGTTCTCCCTGGCCGGTCTGAACGGCGGCGGTGAAGTGCGTATCCTCGACCTGGGTTGCGGGCCGGGGTCGGTCTCCTTTCGGGGGCTGGAGCGCTATCCGGATGCCCGGTTCGTCGCCGCCGATTGCGACCCCGTGTTGCTGGCGATGGGCCGCGCCGTGAGCGCGCAGCATGGCTGGCCGGTTGAGTTCATCCAGGTCGATCTGCGCGATCCGGACTGGTGGCGGACGTATGAAGGGGCTTTTGACCTCGTTGTCTCCGCCACTGCCCTGCACTGGCTTGCTGCCGAGAATCTCGCCGCCGTCTACCGGCGTGTGTACGGCGTGCTCAGGCCGGGCGGCTGGTTCCTCAACTCGGACCACGTTGCCAGCGACGATCCTGACACTCAGATGCTGTTCCGGAGGAAGCTCTCGAGCAGACGGGAGATCACTTTCCGGGAGTGCGAATGCGACACCTGGGATGGCTATTGGGAGGCTCTCGGTGCGGAGCTGGGAGAAGACGGTCTGCTGGCGCGGAGGCTGGACCTTGAATCGTGGGAAGGGACGGAGGACGGCCACAGCGAGCGCTTCCACCTGGAGGTCCTGCGGGACTGCGGCTTTGAGCAGATTGCGCTGTACTGGCAGGAGTACGGCGAGGCGGTCGTGGGAGCCCGCAGGCCGGGATCGCGAGAGTGCGCGCAGGTGGACGTGCAATGACTGAGAGGAAGGCGCTGCTGGCGCTAGAGGATGGTACCCTCTTCTGGGGGACGAGCGTGGGAGCGCCGGGCGAGGCGTTCGGGGAGCTGGTGTTCAACACTGGAATGACCGGCTACCAGGAGGTGCTCACCGATCCCTCCTACCGCGGCCAGATCGTGGTCATGACCTATCCGGAGATCGGCATCTACGGCGTGAACCCGGACGACGTCGAGTCGGACCAGATCCAGGTGGCGGGCTACGCAGTCCATCGGGCCATCCGCCAGCCGTTCAACCAGCGGGCTACGCTGAGCTTCACAGACTACCTCTCGGGAGCCGGTGTTGTGGCCATCGAGGGCATCGACACCCGCAAGCTGACGCGCCACCTGCGGACGCAGGGCGCTATGAGAGGTGCCATATCCAGCGTCGATCTGGAGCCGGAGAGCCTTCTGGAGCGGGTGCGGCAGAGCCCGCAGATGCTGGGTCTCAACCTGGCTGAACAGGTCAGCCCGGAAGAGCCAACTGGCCGCTCCTACCGAACGAGCGGCCAGTTCCATGTTGTGGTAGTGGACGCCGGACGCAAGGAAGGCATCATCCGCGATCTGGAGGCGCGCTCAGCCGAGGTAACCTTCGTCCCCTACGACATAGGCGTCGATGAGCTGCTCGCGCTCAAGCCGGACGGCGTGCTCGTCTCGAACGGGCCGGGCGACCCTGAGCCGCTGCGGCGGACGATCGAATTGCTGCGCGGCGTGCTGCGCAATCACATCCCCCTGGGCGGCATCTGCCTGGGCCACCAACTGCTCGGGCTGGCCCTCGGGGGCGAGACCTACAAGATGCGCTTCGGCCATCGGGGGGTCAATCACCCGGTCAAGGAGCTGGCCAGTGGCCGCGTGGTGATCACCACGCAGAATCACGGCTTTGCCGTCGATCCAACCAGCCTGGGTATCGACTGGCGGCCGATAGACGCCGCCTTCAAGCCGGCGAACGGGGAGATAGTGACGGAGAACGAGCGCCTGGCGGATCCGGCGGTGACGATGGCCGAGCTGCTGCCGACCTCGCCACTGGTCGGCTCCAGCCCCTTGGGCTTCGGCGCGGTAGAGGTCACTCACCTATCGCTGAACGATGGGACACTGGAGGGCCTGCGCCTGCGGGACTTCCCAGCCTTCTCGGTCCAGTTCCACCCGGAGGCCTCGCCCGGCCCGCGGGACGCGAAGGCCTTCTTTGACGAGTTCGTGGGGCTTGTTGCAGGGTCGAGAGGATAACCGCGGAGAACGCAGAGATGGAAGAGATGCAGAGGCTGAATGGGATCAGCAAGGGGGCACTTCGCGCTGTGAATGAGTTCCCAGGCTCTCTGTGCTCTGAGCGAGCTCTGCGGTCAGTGCCCTTGGAGGATCCCGGTGCCGAGGCGGACTGACATCGACAAGATTCTGATCATCGGCTCCGGCCCGATCGTCATCGGCCAGGCGGCGGAGTTCGACTACTCGGGCACCCAGGCGCTCAAGGCGCTCAGGCGTGCTGGCTACCAGCTGGTGGTGGTGAACTCCAACTCGGCCACCATAATGACCGATCCCGAGCTGTCCGACGCCGTCTATATCGAGCCGCTGACCCACGACTTCGTCGCCGACATCATCGCCCGCGAGCGTCCCGATGCGCTCCTGCCGACGCTGGGCGGCCAGACCGCCCTCAATCTGGCCGTCGAGCTGCACCAGAGCGGGGTGCTGGAGATGCACGGCGTCGAGCTCATTGGCGCCTCGTTCGAGGCGATCAGGCGGGCTGAGGATCGGGACCTGTTCAAGCAGACGATGCTGGGGATAGGCCTGGAGGTTCCGCGGAGCAAACAGATCGGCAGCCTGCCCGAAGCGCTGGCCGTCGCGGACGATTTGGGCTACCCGCTCATCGCCCGGCCCAGCTTCACGCTCGGCGGCACTGGGGGTGGGGTGGCCTACAACGCGGAGGAGCTGAGTCGCGTGGCGAGCAAGGGGCTCATCGAGAGCCCGTCCCACACCGTGCTTCTGGAGGAGTCGGTCATCGGCTGGAAGGAGTTCGAGCTCGAGGTGATGCGCGACTGCGCCGACAACGGCGTAGTCGTCTGCTCGATCGAGAACCTCGACCCGATGGGCGTCCACACCGGGGACTCGATCACCGTCGCCCCGGCACAGACGCTCACAGACCGGGAGTACCAGCGCATGCGCAGCGCAGCGATCGAGGTGCTGCGGGCGATCGGCGTTGACACGGGAGGGTCGAACATCCAGTTCGCAGTCGACCCGGAGACCGGGCGCATGGTCGTCATCGAGATGAACCCCCGCGTCTCCCGCTCGTCCGCGCTGGCCTCGAAGGCGACGGGCTATCCCATTGCCAAGGTAGCTGCGCTTCTCGCCGTCGGCTACAGACTGGACGAGATCCCCAACGACATCACCCGTCGCACGACGGCCGCCTTCGAGCCTACTCTCGACTACGTCGTGGTGAAAGTGCCGCGTTTCCAACTGGAGAAGTTCCCCGGCGCCGACCCCCGGCTGGCCACGCAGATGAAGTCGGTGGGCGAGGTGATGGCTATCGGCCGCACCTTCCTGGAGGCGCTGGGCAAGGCGATCCGCTCGCTGGAGCTGGACGCGACGCCGAAGCTCGATTTCGAGCACATCCGGGAGTACCTGGCCAATCCAACCCCGGTGCGGCTCTCGTACATCTTCGCTGCTCTGCGGCGCGGCTACACCGTCGACGAGATTCACGAGATCACCTACATCGACCGCTGGTTCCTGACCGAGATGGACAGGTTCATCGAGTACGAGCGGCGCGTGCAGGGCTCAGGGTGGGAGAGCCTGGGCGCGGAGCTGCTGCTGGAGGGCAAGGTTCTCGGCATGTCGGACCGCGAGCTCGGCGAAGAGAGCCTGGGCCGGTCGGCGGCCGATGCTCAGCAGCTGAGGCAGAGTCTGGGTATCACCCCGGTCTACAAGATGGTCGATACCTGCGCGGCGGAGTTCGAGGCCGCAACCCCGTACTACTACTCGACCTACGGCGGCGTGGAGAACGAGGCACTTCCATCGGAGCGTCCCAAGGTGGTTATCCTCGGTTCCGGCCCCAACCGTATCGGCCAGGGCATTGAGTTCGACTACGCCAACGTCCACGCCGCCTGGGCACTGCAGGAGGAGGGGTACGAGGTGGTGATGGTCAACTCGAACCCGGAGACCGTCTCCACCGACTACGATACCTCCGATCGACTCTACTTCGAGCCGCTGACGCACGAGGATGTGATGGCTATCATCGCCAACGAGAAGCCGGTCGGCGTCGTCGTCGGCTTTGGCGGCCAGACCCCCCTGAAGCTGGCCCGAACGCTCGTCGGCGAGGGCGTGCCGCTGCTCGGCACCGGCTTCGAGGCGATCGAGCTGGCGGAGAACAGGGAGCGATTCGGCGCGCTTCTGGACGAACTTGGCCTGAAGAGCCCGCCCTACGGGACGGCCACGACGACTGAGGAAGCGGCAAGGGTGGCTGAGTCTCTCGGATACCCGGTTCTAGTCCGCCCCAGCTACATCCTGGGTGGACGGGCTGTAGAGATAGTTGATACGCCGGAGGAGCTCGAGCACTACGTCGCGGAAGCCGCCCGCATCTCGCCGGGCTACCCGGTGCTCGTGGACCGTTTTCTGGAGCATGCCCTGGAGATGGACGTCGACGTGCTCACCGACGGCAGCGACGTCTGGGTCGCCGGGCTGATGGAGCAGATAGAAGAGGCGGGGGTCCACTCGGGCGACTCCGCCTGCGTCTTGCCGCCGGTCAGCCTTTCGGACGAGATGGTGGAGCGGATCGAATTGGCTGCCGCTCGCCTTGTACGCGCGCTGGGCGTGGTGGGACTGGTCAACATCCAGCTGGCGGTGAAGGGGAACGAGCTGTACGTGATCGAGGCCAATCCGCGCGCTTCGCGCACAGTGCCCTATGTCAGCAAGGCGGTGGGCATCCCGGTGGCCAAGCTGGCGGCGAAGGTCATGGTCGGCAAGTCACTCGGCGAACTGCTGGCGCCCTACTGGCCGTTCCCGGTTCGCCCGGGCTCGGCGCAGGGCAACGGTGATCTGGGCGAGATCCTGGCGGATACTCACCAGGCGCCCACGCCGTGGCCGGTCCATTCCACCGTCAAGGAGGTCGTGCTGCCCTTCGGCCGCTTTCCGGGATCGGACGTGCTCCTGGGCCCGGAGATGCGCTCGACGGGCGAGGTGATGAGCTTCGGGACCAGCTACCCGGAGGCGTTTGCCAAGGCTCAGCTGGCTGCTGGCAACCCGCTGCCGACAGGCGGCACGGTTCTGGTCAGTCTGGCGGACACGGACAAGCGAGAAGGGATGGCCCTGGTGGCGCAGCTGAGTGACCTGGGGTTCAGCGTGGTGGCTACCCGCGGGACGGCCCGGTCTCTTCTGGCCATGAACGTGCCGGCCGAAGTGGTCCTCAAGGTAGGCGAGGGGCGGCCGGACGTCGTGGACCTGATTGCCCAGGGCAGGGTGAGCCTGGTGGTGAATACTCCCTCTGAGGTGCAGGGAGATCGGGTGGCGGCGAACGCCAGTGTGCCGGAAGGATCGGAGGAGATGGGCCTGGCTCTGCCGCTGGCCAGCAAGCGGACTGTGGGATACCGCATTCGCACAGCAGCGCTCGATTACCACGTGCCGTACGTCACCACGCTGGTGGCGCTGCGAGCGACGGTTGCGGCGATCCGCGCGCTCCGGTCGGGCAAGCTGCCTGTCCGGTCCCTGGCGGAGATCACGGAATTCGGTGTGGAGGCCTGATGGACGAAGTCAGTTTCTTGCGAGAGTTGGTAGAGGTAGCCAGCCCGTCCGGCGACGAGGACGCAGTAGGGGAGTTCCTCGTCAAGAGCATGGGAGAGCTTGGGTTCCGGGCCCACAGGGACGAGGCCGGCAACGCCGTTGGAGAGATTGGCGCTCCGGAAGCGGAGCGGGTGATCGTGCTGCTCGGCCACATGGACACGGTGCCGGGAAAGGTGCCCATCCGCCAGGAGGGCAGTCTGCTCTATGGTCGAGGATCGGTCGACGCCAAGGGGCCGCTGGCCACCTTCATCCTGGCTGCGTCCCGGGTCGCAGACGAGTTGGGCGACGCACGGATCAGGGTGATCGGCGCTGTGGAGGAGGAGTCGTACGGCCGTGGGGCAAAGCATCTGGCCGGTACGATGGCGCCCCCGGAATGCGTCGTCATCGGCGAGCCCAGCCACTGGGAAGGGATCACGCTGGGGTACAAGGGGCGGATGTGCGTGGACTACCGCCGTTCCCAGCCGGGCAGCCACAGCGCTGGCGAGGAGCAGGGGCCGGCGGAGAAGGCGATCGCCTTCTGGAACCGCTTGATGACCCACGCCGAACAGCAGAATGGCGGGGAGTCCGGCAGGTTCACCACCCTCGATCCCGCGTTGAACGAGTTCCGTACCTTCAGCGATGGGCTCGACGACGGGGTGGAGATGCGGATCGTCATGCGCGTCCCGCCTGGGGTGGATACCGACGAGCTGAAGGCGAACATGGAGTCGTGGAGCAAAGAGGCCGAGCTGAGCTTCTCTCCCATCGATCAGCCGTTCCAGGCGGACAAGAACACGCCTCTCGTCCGGGCGCTGCTGCGGGCCATCCGGGATCAGGGTGGGCGCCCTCGTTTCAAGCTCAAGACGGGCACATCCGACATGAACGTCGTCGGTCCCGCCTGGGGCTGCCCGATGGTGGCCTACGGTCCCGGGGATTCGTCGCTAGACCATACCCCGGACGAGCACATCGACGTGCGCGAGTACCGGCGCGCGATAAAGGTGCTCGCCGGGGCGTTGAGACTACTCGTTCAGTAGGCGAGCCTATTCGGCGGCGACGACCACAGCGCCCACCAGTCCCGCCCCCGCGTGGACGGACAGCCCCGGCGTCAGCTCGGCCAGGATCGTGCCCGGCGGGCAGTCGATCTCCTCCCTCACTAGCGCCTCGAACTGCCTGGCGGAGTCAGGCGCGGCCGCGTGGAGGATCGCCATTCGCTCGACCGCCCGGCCTGCCAGGGCCTCTCCGGTCAACTCGATCGCCCGCGCCCAGGCCTTCTTCTGAGTGCGCACCTTCTCCAGCAGGTCGAGCTTCCCTTCTTGGATCGTCAGGATCGGCTTGACGTTGAGCATACCGGCCATGCCCGCCGCCAGATGGCCCACCCGGCCGCTCATGGCCAGGTAGCGGAGGGTGGAGAGGGCTGCGTAGAGGTAGGTCCGGTCGCGCACCGAAGTGGCACGAGCGACTATCTCGTCGGCTGATGCCCCTTCCCGCGCGGCCTCGGCGGCTACGAGGGCCATGAAGCCCTGGCCCATGCTCAGGGTGCGCGAGTCGACGACGGTGATGCTCCGCTCCGGCATCAGGCCCCAGGCGACGAGGGCCGAGTCGTAGGTGGCGCTGATCTCCCCGCTGACACAGAAGCAGACGATCGAGCCCGCCCCGTCGTCGAAGGCCCTCTCGAAGGCCTTGACGAAGTCGCCCGGCGCCGGCGCTGCCGTCGTGGGCAGCTTGCCCTCGCGATCGACGCGTTCGAACAGCTTGGCGTCGTCGATGTCGATCCCTGTCTGGAAACTCTCTTCTCCGAACAGGACCGAAATGGGCACCTGGCGAATGCCGTGCTTCGCTGCCAGGTAGGCCGGCAGGCTGGCATCTGTATCGGTTACGATAGCTATTGACGGCATCATAATCCCCCTTCGCTAGTCGCTCCGGTCTTATTCAAAGCGCTGTGCCTAGTTACTCTCGAGAATGAGTGGCAAGCAAACCTCAAATGGGAGGTCGAAGGCATCAGCGCCAATGGCTGGTGATCTCGAGCGGCGTGGATCTCCGTCGATGTCGAAAGAAGGCCAGCCGAGGGTAGCGCCGGCGGCAATAGCTGGTGAGCCACTCATCAGGTGGTAGGTAGAGTCGAGCAGCGGGTTCTGACCAGTGATCGCGTTGCTGTTAATGAGGGTACCCAAGGAGTAGGTATCTGTTGTGTTGCCGTAGAAGAGGGTATGGTCGAGGTTGGCGGAGGAGCTGGCCCCGATAGCTATGCCATATTGATGTGTGATGATCATGTTGTTCGTCAGCACCAGCGTGACGTCAGACCAAGGGACGTTGATGCCGTTACGCCCGGCTCCGATGCCGCTGTTATTGGCGGCGAGGGTATTGTGCACCAGCGTTCCGGTGATAGGTTCGCCTGTGCCGGCCTCGATCGATATACCGCCTCCTCGGAGGCCGGCGTAGTTCTCGGCGACGATGTTATTCGTCATGGTAAAGCTGGTGGCTGACCCGACGAAGATGCCACCTCCTCGGTGCGCAGTGTTGCTGATGACTAGATTGCTGCCCAGCGTTACGTCGAGTGAGTGGTAGACCAAGACTCCACCGCCGGCGCCCTCGCCGCTGCCATCTGGGTCAGTGGAGGTGTTGTAGCGGATCGTATTACTGATGATAGACATGCCGTCGCAATAGAGAGTGCGGATTCCTCCACCTCCACCGTGTGAGATGAGGCTGGCGGAGTTGTATTGGACCGTGTTGCTGACTATATCGACGTCATCGGACATAAAGCAGTAGATACCGCCACCATCGCCCACGTCGGTGATGACAGACGAGGCGGTGCCGACATTGTGCTCGATGGTGTTGCCCCTTAGTAGCGCGCTATCTGTCGAGATCAGGCTTATACCTCCACCTGTTCCTTCTCCACCGGTGATACTGGCCGTGTTCGAAAGCAGAACGTTGTTCTCGATCTGCTGTGGCAGTGTACCACCTTCAACGTGGATGCCACCGCCGTATCCTCGGTGGTAGAGGCTGGCGACGTTGGAATAGACGACGTTGCCGGTTATGACTGCCTGCACCCCCGGATCCTCGACGTAGACTCCGCCGCCATAGCCATTGAGGATGATACTTGTATCCGCTATGTTGCTGGAGATCACGTTGTTGGCGATGAGGGGCGAGGCGTATCTGCTGTAGATACCGCCTCCCTTGCCTTGACCGACGGCTGAGTTAGACGCGCTGCCGCGGGTGATGAAGAAGCCGTCGATGGTGGGCGTGATAGACGAGTTGATAAGGACGACGCGCCTTGCATACTCGCCGTCGAGTATGGTTGGATAGAGTTTGGGATTGCGCGTTACAGGAAAAGAGATCAAACCGTCCCAGCCGCCGTAGAGAGTGATGCTGTTGCTAACGAGCACCACCGATGTTGCCGTCGTGGTATACGTGCCCTGGGCGACGTAGATAGTGTCGCCGTCGCCGGCCAGACTCAGGGCGACTGTAATAAGGCAGGGCTGGTTCATTGCGCAGAGGGTGCCCGAGCCGGTAGAGCTGGCGAAGTAGTCCATCGTCGCTGTCTCTGCACGTACCGGATCGGTCAGAGTGCTTTGAACGAAAAGCAGGAGGACAAGGAGGGCGCCGGCTGCCAGGAGGCTAAGTAGAACACGTTGACTGTGATGGACCATCACAACCTCCACAGGTTTCTTCCGCTAAATCGGTGGAAACCGACCATTCGGAATGCGACTAGTAGCTTCTTAGAACCAGCGGCAGGTAGACCTGGTAGTCGAGAGGATACTGGTGGTCGTCGGCGCCAATGTCGGGTGCTGCCAGACGCCGCGTTTCTCCGTCGATATCCTGCGCCGGCCAGCCAAGCGTCAGTCCCGCGAGGATCGCCGGCGATCCGTCCATCAGGTGGTAGGTGAAGTCGAGTATCGGGTTCTGGCCTGTGAGTGGGTTGGCGTTGACGAGTGTGCCCTCGCTGTACGTATCTGCTGTGGTGTTGTTGAAGAAGAGAGTATGCTCCAGACTTGCACTCGAGCCGGTGTCACCGATAGCTATCCCGTACTGGTGTGTACAAACAATGTTGTTGGTCAGGGCGAGTACGATTCCGGGGTCGGACACCTGGATCCCGTTCCGTCCTGCGCCGGAGCCCAAGTTGTTGGCGGCGAAGGTGTTGTGGGCGATGGTTCCGGTCACTCCATTCGTGGCACTTGCGGTGAATGCCAACCCCCCGCCCTCGAAGTCAGCCTGGTTCTCGGCCACTATGTTGTTCGTCATCGTGAAGCTGGTGCGCCACCGGAGATGCATTCCACCACCGTAGCGGGCGGTGTTGCTGACGATTACGTTTCTGTCGATGGTCATATCAGCTGACTCCGTGACGTACAGGCCGCCACCTTGGCTTCCGTAGCCCGTTCCTCCCGGCCGCACGCCGTGGTTGTAGCGCAGGGTATTGCTGACGATACTCACACCATCGGAGCTGTAGACTCCGATGCCACCTCCCGCGCCCCAATCATCGACCGCAGCCGAGTTGTAGCGGACTACGTTGTTGGCCACGATGGCGTCGTTGGAGTTGCTGACGTAGATGCCGCCTCCCGGCGCTGAACCGCCAGGCGTGTATAAGCCCAGCTGGGCGACGTTGTACTCGAAGGTATTGCTCATAACCTGCATGCGATCGGAATCGAAGAACAGCCCTCCTCCATAACCGATGCCACCCGTGATACTGGCGGTATTACTCAGGAACGTGTTGTACACGATCCGGGATGGCTCTGGAAGATCGGCGCCGAGGTAGACTCCTCCTCCGTATCCATAGCCCGCCGTGTTGGCCGTGTTCGAGTAGATCGAGTTGCCGCTGATGACGATCTGTCCTCGCGCCTCTTTGTGCACGTAGATGCCACCTCCGGCACCGGTCTCGCTCGAGCTGGCGCGGGCGACGTTGCCGGAGATGGTGTTGTTGGCGATGATCGGTGTGGCGCCGTCGCTGTAGATGCCGCCGCCGTAGCCCGTATCGTGGGCCACCTGGGATGCGCTGCCGCGGGTGATGATGAAGCCATCGATTGTGGGCGTGATATCCGAGTTGACGAATATGACGCGCCGGTCGTACTCACCGTCTAGCGTGGTCGGGTAGGAATCGGCGTCACGCACCACGCCGCCGGTACCCACACCGTCCCAACCACCGTATAGGGTGATGCTCTTGGTGATCGTGATCACGGAAGGTCCGTGGCCTGTATATGTGCCCTCTTCGACGTAGATTGTATCCCCGTTGGCTGCGGCACCCAGCGCGGTGGTGATCAGGCATGGCGCGGCCTGCGAGCACGTGCTGCCGGAGCCGGAGCTGCTGGCGAAGTAGTCGTCGGTAGCTGTCGTTGCGGCGTGAGCCGTGCTTGCCCATGGGCCCTGAAACCACAGGACGAACCCCAGGAGCGCCCCGGCCGCCGCGAAGCTCAACAGGATGCGCTGTCTCTTGGTCATTACACAGGTATCCTTTCTGTGCTATAATACTCCTAACCACGCCGCTGGCAGGCGCCGCTGCCTCTAGTAACTCCTCAGCACCAGCGGCAGGTATACCTGCAGGTCGTCCCTGTTCTGCCAGGCTACGATTTCGAAAGCCGCTTCGTTGGCGCTTCCAGAGACTACGTCGAGGTCCCCGTCGAGATCGAAGTCACCGAGTGCCAGGCAGTAGAGGTGCGCCTCGTGAACTCCTATTCCATGTTCTACCCATAGGCCGCTGAAGGGCGTCCCGTCGTTCTCCCAGATGATGAGTTCGGAGTCGCTGCCGCCATACTCGGCTGATACTAGGTCAAGATCGCCATCTGCGTCGAAGTCGCCGAGGGCCACAGTGGATAGGCTGTTGTCTCTGGCACCTGCGTCGTTCTGTGTCCAGGATCCACTGAAGGGGGTGTTGTCGTTCTGCCAGGCTATCACTTCGTAGTCGTCATGGATCGCACCTCCGGACACGACGTCCAGGTAACCGTCGTTGTCCAGATCGCCGAGGGCAACGCTGTTCACACTGGCGGTCCCAGTGTCGCCGAAGTTGTTCGACGACCAGGTACCGGTGAAGGGGGTGGTATCGTTCATCCAGGCTTTGATCTCCGAGCCTGACAGCGACTCGCTGGCAGTGACCATGTCCAGGTATCCGTCGTTGTCCAGGTCGCCCAAAGCCACCGAGGTCACGTCGGCACCGCATTCTCCAACGTCGTTCTCTGCCCAAGTGCCGCTGAAAGGCGCCCCGTCGTTCTGGAGAACGATCACCTCGGCGTTCGAGCCATCGTCGCGTACTGCAGCCAGGTCCAGATCGCCGTCGTTGTCCAGATCCCCGAGAGCCGCCTGCCACACACTGCGGTAGCTGGTCCCTGCGTTGTTTAGCGTCCAGGTGTCCGTGAACGGGGAACCGTCGTTCTCCCAGACGATGATCTCGTAGGTTGCGTAGTAGTTGCCCACCGAGGCGGCATCCAGGTCTCCGTCGTTGTCCAGGTCGCCTAAGACCACATCGTAAATGCTGTTCTCGGCGGTGCCGACGTCGTTCGGCGTCCAGGTAGCGTCGAAGGGAGAGCGATCGTTCTCCCAGGCGATTAGCTCATAGTCCTCGCCCAAGGTACTGCCGGATAGTACGTCCAGGTCGCCGTCGTTGTCCAGATCACCTGCGGCGACGCCGTATACGTGGTCGGCGCTGGCTCCAAGGTCGTTCTGGGGGAAACCGACGGGTATAGAATCGGGTGGTAGAGTGTTCGGGAAGGCGATAATCTCGTAGTCCTCGTCTGAGTGGACGCCAGAGACGATGTCGAGGTCGCCGTCGTTGTCCAGGTCGCCGAAAGCGACTGAGTTCACGTCGGAGTCGCTGTGCCCCGCGTCGATCAACGGCCATTCATCGCTGAACGGTGTACCGTCACTCTGATACGCCTCCACTTCGTTGCCCGAGGTGTTGCTGAACCCGGCTACTATGTCGATGTCCCCATCGTTATCCAGGTCGCCCACTGCCACCGTACGCGCGCCGTCGCCGCTCTCTCTCACGCTGTTCAACGTCCAGGTGCCGTCGAATGGGCTGCCGTTGTTCTCCCAGGCGCCGAGTACGCTGTTCGAGTTCCATTCACCGCCCGTCACGATGTCCAGATCGCCGTCGTTGTCCAGGTCGGCCAGGGCGACAGCGTTCATGCCTTCCTCGATGTTGCCAACATCGTTCGGCGACCAGTAGCTGCTGAACGGAGTCCCGTCGTTCTGCCAGACGATGACCTGATAGTACTCCTGCTCATCGCAGGCGGTAACGATGTCGAGGTCCCCGTCGTTGTCCAGGTCTCCCAGGTCGATACCCCAGACAGTAGCCAACGTGTCCCCTACATCGTTATCCGGCCAGCTGCCGTTGAACGGAGTTCCATCGTTCTCAAGCACGACCACATCGTAGTCTTCCGTAGTGCTGGTGCCGAGGGCGATGTCCAGGTCGCCGTCGTTGTCCAGGTCGCCCAGAGCGATACTGGCTTCCCAGAGGTACGATCCGGCTTCGATCGTAGACCAGGTGCCACTGAAAGGTGTGCCGCTGTTCTCCCATACGTCGACGTCGCCGGAGGAGTCCCCGGATACGATGTCCAGGTCGCCGTCGTTGTCCAGGTCACCAACCGCAAGCGAGCTGATTCCCCAGGTTCCTGTATCGCCTATGTCGTTCGACGACCAATAGCCACTGAACGGCGTCCCGTTGTTCTGCCAGACAATGACCGTGTTGTCCTCAGCCGGGCCGCTGCCGGAGATGATGTCCAGGTCGCCGTCGTTGTCCAGGTCGCCGAGTGCTACTGCATTGACACTGTCGGAGCTCGCGCCCACGTCGTTCCCCGTGCCAAAGGTGATATCCGGGTGGCCATCCGCAGGCGTGGCCCGGGCACCGGCCTGCATCAGACCGAGTACGATCGTCATAGCGGCAATCAAGCGCAGTCTTCTGTTCACCTCTCAACCTCCGATCTATGTGTGTAGGCTAGAACCGGCAGCCAGCGCGGTGCCATTGTCCGGCTTGATGGGCGCCGCTTCAACTCAGTAACTCCTCAGCACCAGCGGCAGGTAGACCGCGTAGCCTCGCTCGTCGGCTCCGATGTCGAAGCCACCGCGCAGCGGGCGGGGATTGCCGTCGATGTCGTCTGTTACCCAAGGGATGTCGATGGCAGCGTTGAAGGCGGGCGAGTACTCCGATATGTGGTAGCTGGGGTTAAGCAGCGGGTTCTGCCCCGTGATCGAGTTGGTGGCCACGATGTTGCCGGCTCCGCCGGTATCGGCGGCCGTGCTGCTGTAGAAGAGCGCATGATCTAGTGTCGCGCTGGTAGTAAGCACTCCGTAGACGCCGTACGCGTGGTTGCAGAGGATGTTGTTCGTCAGCACAAGTGTGACGTATGAGTCACCCATGTAGATGGCGGTCCGGCCACCGTCGCTTGTGCCCCGGTCGTTGTCGGCGAACGTGTTGTATACCACCGTACCAGTGACCGGAGTGGCCGGCCCGGCCTCGAAGGCCATCCCACCTCCCTCGGTGTTGGCCAGGTTGTTGGCGATGACGTTGTTACTCATGGTGAAGGAAGTGCTGTGTCCCAGGTAGAGGCCGCCGCCGTAGCTTGTGCTGGGGCCGGTGACGTTGTCCAGGACCCAATTGCCCTCTATGGCCACGTCCAGGGAATAGTATGCGTTGAGGCCGCCGCCTCGACCGGCGCCGGTGACGGATGCGGTGCTGAGGTTGTTCTGCAGGATGTTGCTTCTCACTACCACCCCATCGCACCCGGATATGTACACGCCGCCGCCTCCGCCGTTGCCCGCCAGCGAGGCAGTGTTGTGCTGGACCGTATTGCCGCTGATGGCCACGTTTCCTGAGCTGAAGCAGTAGATGCCGCCTCCCGCGCCGGCGTTGCCATAGTCGCGCTTGGCGAAGTTGTGCTCAACGGTGTTGCCTTCGATGATGGCACCGGACGAGCCGTACGTCGAGATCCCGCCGCCAAACCCTCTCCCGCCGGTGATGCTGGCGGTGTTGCTGATCACCACGTTGCCCACGACCCGGGCCAGCGGCTGCGTCGCGTAGCCCAGGCCAATTCCACCGCCGTAGCCGTAGTAGGACGTGCTGGCCGAGTTGGAGAAGACCTCATTAGCCTCGACTGTTGTGTTGGCGGCGAAGTTCTCCAGGTAGATCCCTCCGCCCCGGCCGGTGTCGGAAGTGCTTGTGTAGGCAACGTTGTAGCGAATCACGTTGTTGGCGATGACCGGACTGGCCCCGAGGCTGTAGATGCCGCCTCCCTTGCCCGGTCCGGTACCAGCGTTGGAGGCATTGCCGCGGGTGATGATGAAGCCGTCGATTGTGGGCGAGATCGCCCCGCTGATGAAGACCACTCGCCGCTGCTCCTCACCGTCCAGCGTCGTCGGGTAGAGGTCGGGGTCGCGCACGATGCCGCCGCTGGGCGAGCCGTCCCAGCCACCATACAGGGTGATGCTGCTGGTCAGCGTGACGACCGACGGCCCGCTGCCTGTGTAGGTGCCCTCTTCGACGTAGATCGTGTCTCCTGCGGCAGCACTGCCAATAGCCGTGTCCAGAGAGCAGGGGCTTGCCTGGGTGCAGGGTGCCCCGCCGCCCGAACTGCTGGCGAACCAGGTGGAGGCTGCCGGGCCGGCCACGGCAGTGGGGCAGGAACTCAGATGCAGGATCGTCATTCCGGCCGCAAGCCCTGCACCCGCGATTACGCTGAGTAGAAGCCTTGTTCGACCGCGTGCATTCACCGTCATACTCCTAGATGGCCTGCCGGCGGTTCGGCCCTATTGTAGGTGGGCGGTTTCGGTCCCGTCCGGATGACGTGGATCACTTGTGCCCTGTGCGTCACAGATACGGTCTCATTGGGCCGCCAGAAGCGATTCCAGCGAGTCGTGTTCCAGATCGAATGCCTCGGCAACGCCGCGGCAGGTGACCTTTCCCGCATGGGTGTTCACTCCCCTAGCCAGTTCCTCGTCGCTGCCGATCGCAGCGCTAATCCCTTGCTCTGCCAGCTTGACTATGTACGGCAATGTGGCGTTGCTGAGGGCATAGGTGCTCGTGCGCGGGACGAGGGCGGGCATGTTCGTGACGCAGTAGTGGATGACGCCGTCGACCAGGTACGTTGGCTCGGAGTGGGTCGTGGGCCGCGT
Organism: uncultured Anaerolineales bacterium; assembly: GCA_964530325.1. Classification (GTDB taxonomy): domain Bacteria; phylum Chloroflexota; class Anaerolineae; order B4-G1; family B4-G1; genus CAZHAX01. The sequence continues at coordinate 16,197 of CAZHAX010000020.1, forward strand.
AGTCTCGAAACAGCCGCCCTGATCGACAGCCACATCGACGGCCACGCTGCCGGGGGCCATCTGGCCGATCATCTTCCTGGTTACCAATCTCGGTGCCCTGCCACCTTTGATCAACACCGCGCCCACAAGCAGGTCGGCGCGGCGCACTGCCTCCGCGATGTTGAGCGGATTGGAGCTCAGGGTTGTCAGCCTGCCGCCCATCACCTCGTTGAGATGGCGCAGCCGGTCGACGTTGATGTCTATGACGAAGACCTGTGCTCCCATGCCCAGCGCTGCCCAGGCTGCCGCTGTACCGACGACACCGCCACCGATGATGGCCACGTCTGCCGGGCGGACGCCCGCGATGCCGCCCAGTAGCTTGCCGCGCCCGCCGCTCGTCCTCTCCATGTAGTGGGCCCCCACCTGGATAGCCAGACGGCCGGCCACCTCGCTCATGGGAGTGAGCAGGGGCAGGTAGCCATCGGCCCGCTCCACCGTCTCGTAGGCGATGGCCGTCAACCCGCGCTTCAGCAACTCCCTCGTCAGGCTCTCGTCGGCCGCCAGGTGGAGGTACGTGAAAAGGGCCAGGTCCGGCCGCAGCAACGGGTATTCGCCTGGCTGCGGTTCTTTCACCTTGACCACCAGTTCGGCCCGCCACGCTTCCTGGGCCGAGCTGCCGATCGTCGCCCCGGCAGACTCATACTGCTGATCGGAGAAGCCGCTGCCCTCACCGGCCCGGGTCTCGACAAGTACCTGGTGGCCGCTCTCGGCGAGCTGGCGTACGCCCCCAGGCGTCATAGCCACGCGGTATTCGTTGTCCTTGATCTCTTTGGGGACGCCGATGATCACTGACGGCCTCCTCGCGTCTGGCAGGGCTTGCACAGGATACTGCAATGGGCTGGGTTGCGCAAGTCCGGCGCCGCACACGGCCGGCCGAGGCGCGGAGAGGCCAGAGCCCTTGTCCAGTCCTCTGCCGCGTGATATACTCCCGCTGTGTTCGCTGCGAATACGCTGCAGGGCGGTGGGGGCAAGATCCGATGAGCGAGAGACTACGTCTGGTGCCGTTGGGCGGCCTGGGGGAGGTGGGCAAGAACATGCTCGCCGTCGAGTATGGCCGCAATATACTCGTAATCGATGCCGGGATCATGTTCCCGGAGTCGGACATGCTGGGAGTCGACTACGTCATCCCGGACTGGGGATACCTGCGGGACAAGAAGGACCTGGTGCGCGCGATAGTGATCACGCACGGCCACGAGGACCACATCGGCGCCCTGCATCACTTCCTGGGCGAGTTCGACGTGCCGGTGTATGCGACCCGGCTGACCCGGGGCCTGATCGAGGTGCGTCTGAAGCAGAAGGGTGTCCTCAACGAGGCGAAGTTGAATACGTTTGCGCCGGGCGACAACGTCCGCATTGGCCCCTTCGAAGTCGAGCCGTATCACGTCTGCCACTCCATTCCGGACGGCGTCGGCTTGGGCATCACCACGCCGGCTGGCCTGATCGTTCACAGCGGTGACTTCAAGATCGACCACACGCCGGTTGACGGCTGGCCGACGGACTATGCCAAGCTGGCCGAGTTCAGCGGACGCGGCGTGCTGGCGCTGCTATCCGACAGCACGAACGCCGATCAACCCGGCATGACCCCCTCCGAGGCGGTGCTCAACCAGGCCTTCGACCGCGTCATGCGCCAGGCACCCGGCAGAGTGATCGTCGCCACGTTCGCCTCGCTCATCTCTCGCATACAGCAGGTGATAGACGTGGCGGTCGAGAACGGTCGCAAGGTGGCCATCGCCGGGAGGACGATGATAGAGAACGCCCGCATGGCCAGGAGGCTGGGCTATCTCGACGTAGATGACGACGTTCTGTTGACGCTGGGGGAGATCCAGCAGCTTCCACCGCACCAGACGTTGATCCTGGCCACAGGAGCGCAGGGAGAGCCGACGGCGGTGCTGGGCAGGCTGGCCGTGGGTCAACACCCGTCGCTCAGCATCGAGGAGGGCGACGCTGTGGTTCTATCGTCTCACACGATTCCGGGGAATGAGGAGATGATCCACAGGGTGATCAACCGCCTCTTCCAACGTGGGGCCGACGTCTACTACGATCGACTGGCCCAGGTGCACGTCTCCGGGCACGCCAGCCAGGAGGAGCAGAAGCTGCTGATCAACATCCTCCGACCCCGCTTCTTCATCCCCGTTCACGGCGAGCTGCGCCACCTGAAGCAGCACGGGAAGCTTGCCCGCCAGGTCGGCGTTGCCCCCGAGAACATCGCCGTCGTGGAGAATGGCTTCGCCCTCGAACTGGGCGATGAGCTCCACATTGGCGAACGAGTGCCTGGCGGGTACGTCTTCGTGGATGGAGCGCTCGTGGGCGAGGTAGGTCCCAGGGTGGTCCGTGAGCGGGAGCAGCTTGGCCGGGGCGGCTATGTCATGGTGATCGTGCGTTACGATCGGGCCAAGGGAAAGCCGGTCGGCCGCCCGCGGATTGTAAGCAGCGGCTTCGTGTTCGTGCCCGGAGCCGATGAGCTGCTGGCCCAGATTGGGGAGAGCGCGCTTGTGGCAGCGAAGACGAAACCGGGTACCGCCCCGGAGAAGGTCGAGCAGCAGCTCCAGGACGCGCTATCGAAGTACCTCTACGAAGAGACGAAGAGACGTCCGGTCGTGGTCCCCGTCGTCGTGGAGGCGTAGCGGCGCGGCAGTGAGGGCGGCCTAGGAGCCTGCGGCGTCATCGTCTATGCCGACCACATCGGACAGAAGCCCCATCTCAGCCAGCGCTGTGACGAGCCGCTTCCAGTCCCGCTTCCGCACCAGCGCCGCTGAGGGCCCGATCCGCTCCTGGACGAGATTCCGCGTGCTGGGTGTGGCCAGGATCCGCTCCATCAGCTTCTCGTCTGCCAGCCTCAGTACGATCAGCTGCTCCAGCCTGGCCTGTGAGCCGCTCTTCT
>CAZHAX010000020.1:19126-31865 GCA_964530325.1 uncultured Anaerolineales bacterium
CGACGGGCGTCCCCTCGTCGAAGGAGCCGCTCTTCTCCCAGGCCTTCACTGCCTGCTCGACGGAGTGGGGGAGCGGCTGCTCGGTCGCTTCCCGCAGGAATTCGAGCACCCGCTTGACGGATATGCCCTGCTGCTTCGCTCGCTGCAGGGAGCCACCGCTGATCCGGTAGGCGTACCGCTCTCCGCTGCGCGCCCAGTCTGCCACGCGGCCCAGCTGGAACCGCTCATAGCGGCGCGACGCCGGGATCTCTATCGTCAGGTCGGGACGGGCCACGGGCCGGGGCGCCGGCGGGTCGGGCGGGGGCTCGCCGCCGGAGATGAACTCCGCTCCCGCCTCAGTCAGCCTGAACGAGGTGGGTGCGCAAGAGTCCCCCTCTAGTCCCAGCTCGACCAGGCCGAGCCAGTCGAGCGGGCCGGTAATCAGAAACCTCACCAGAGCCCCTTCGACGCGGTCCCAGCACTCGAAGCCGGAGAGGTAGTGGCCACTGTAGAAGTCGCGGATGTACCAGCTGGAGTAGTCGCCATCGGGCCGCTGGAAGTCCGGGTCCGCATCCTTGATGGCGGCGACGAAGTCTGCGATTCCGTACCAGGTCCCGGCCTCGCACGCGGACAGATGTCTCTGAATAGCTCTGCGGGCGCGGAGCGGATCGTTGTGCCAGGCGCCTGTCTCGTCGACCGCTAGGCCGGGCACGTGCCTCAGGTCGTTCCACTCCGCGTCGTCCAGCCAGGCAGCAGCGAGCGTGGCCCGCTGCAGACCCGCTCGCTGTTTGAGCCAGGTGGTTACGGGACCGGGGTCGAGTCGCAGGTGCCCGGACTCGGCTGTCTGGAGCCAGCCCAGTGATGCGGCGACGTGCCGCAGGAGGGCCAGACGAGTGCTGTTCGGTGCGCGAAGCCGAGCGACTAGCTGCCGCTCATGATGGTCGGGCCATCCAAGCTGCGGCTCCGGGCGGAGGCGGTGGTTCTGAACGTAGGACAGCAGCGTGCAGGCGTCGTCGAGGAGTGCATCTTCCGCCGCCAGTACGACCGCCGGCCGGCCGGCCGGCTCGATAGCGGGTGAGGCCGTGGACGCGGGCTTTGCCTGCAGGTGGATCATCACCTCTTGGGGGACGAATAGCTCTTCGTGGCTGCCCTCGTCCTCGGCGGCGAAGGCACGGAAGATGAAGCCGGAGTACCACAGCCCCTCCAGCGGCGAGCCGGGATTCCGCCACGGCCGCTCTCGCTCCATGCGCCCGGGGCCGACCGGATGGATGTCACCCCAGCGGCGGGCGAGCACGCGTCTTGGGGCCCGCCCGCCGGCAGCCAGCAGGCTCTCCAGCGCAGTCCGCTGGTCCTCGGGCAGTGCGCGCCAGGAGCGGAGGACTGCCTCCCGCTCCGGCATCTTCTGAGTTAGAAGAAGGGCGAGTTCTCGCTGCCGCTTCGGCGTGGGCTCAACTCCCCAGAAGCGGGCGATGACTCGCAAGTGCGAAAGGTCGGCGTCCAGCAGGCACTGGCGCAGGGAGCGCATAGGCGCCTCGGTGTCGATCCAAACACGCGAGAGCGCCCCCCAACCGGCGCGTTGCCGGACAGGGCCGCTCTCCGTGCCTCACTTCCCAGTTGCCGCCCGATACCGGCAGAGGGTGCTATTGATCCCGATCGCCAGGACAGGCGGCGCTGGCGGTCCTGCTGCCGGCCACCGGCAGACTACTTCTCCGGAATGACGAACTCCTGTCCGGGATAGATCAAGTCCGGGTTCTTGATCTTGTCCTTGTTCGCTTCGTAGATCTCCGGCCAGCGCTTGACATCTCCCAGCAGCTTCCCGGCGATCTTGCTCAGGCTGTCGCCTGACTTGACGACATAGGTCCGCTTCTCCGTCTTGGTCATGGCGGCCTGAGGGGCGAACCTGGCGGCCGTCTTTCGCGCCGCCTCCTGCTTCTTCTTGTCGTCCGTCTTCTCCTCAGCCTGCTTGATGTACTGCGCAGCCTGAGCAGGAACACCAGACGGCCGGCTGGTGCTCTTGGTCGTCGTCTTCGTCGTTGTCTTCTTCGTCGTCTTCTTCGTTGCCATTGCACTCTCCCTGTTGTCAGTATCCACAGCCGGCGAGGATTCGCTAACTCCTGCCTGTGACCGCCTGCAGTAGCGCCTGGGCAATCAGACCCCCGGCTGCCGAGCGGGGCGTGCCGGTCTGCAGCGGGTTGGACTGCCCGCCGAGCAGTGTGCCGATCAGGGCCTGGCCAGCGGCTTCCGCCGTGCCCGCGCCATCCTGTTTGGCCTGCATGTAGGATAGCCCGGCCGGCAGCAGAGTCGTCAGGACGTCGCCAAGGTCGAGCCCATCGTCCTTGGGTGCCTGAGCCGTCTGGGGCTGGCCTAGTCCGGCTATCTGGTCCAGAACGGTGCCTCCTGCCGAGGCTTGCGTCGGGTGGCCCTGCGATGGTATCGCGCCGAGGACTGTCTGGATCAGCGGGACGATGTCTCCCAGATCGAGGCCCTTCTTTCCTTCGAACTGGTTGGCGGCCTGCTGTAGCCCTTGGGCGTAGTACTGGCTCGTTCCGCCCTTGCCCTGCGACTGTAGAGACTGGCTGGCGCTCTGAAGCGCCTTGGAAGGCGATTTCGAGCCCGTGCCCTTTAGGGCGTCTACAATGAGCTGCACGTTCTGGACCATGTTGTCGCCGTGGTTGCCGTTGTATCCGTCGAGGGCGTTCACCTGCTGCTTGTTGGCGGCGAGCAGACCGAGGGCGCTCTCGAAGAGGGTGCCCAGGTCGACCTGGCCCTTCTGGACAACCTGCGCCTTTGCGCTCTTTGAGACGGTCGACCTCTTCTTCTGCAGCTTGCCGGACTTGGTCTTCGTCTTCTTGGGGCTCTTTGTCCTGGCCATGTCCACTGACCTCGTCAGTAGCTGATCGCCCGCGGCAGCGCCCTGGCCTGCACGATCCAATCAGCCACCATCTTCATGCTGGGTGGGCGCCGGACCAGCCTCTTGACGGCGTTTACTTCCAGCAGCTTAGGATGGAGTTGATATGCGCTCCGCTGCGCCAATTCGACGACCGTATCGACGCCGGCCTTCTCCAGCAGGTCGCCGTACTCCTCGCCGACACCGCGGACGCGCATCAGATCGGCGCGGTTCACCCAGTCCATGATGTACTCGTCCCCGATGCCGGTCTTCTGCGCCAGCTCTCGGCGCCCGCGCGGGGTCGCGCCGGCGGCAAGCAGCGCCCCAGTGGTTCGCACTCCGGCTGCGCGTAGCTTCTGTGCGTAGAGGGGACCTATGCCCTCAATGACTTCAAGCTTTGCCATGTCACACCTCCGTGGCTTATGGGCCTGGCCGGACGGCCGGTGCTCGCAGGGCCGTCGGGCAGGCGAGAACGGACCCAGAAGATCTCCACCTTGCCTGAAGAGCGAGCCCCTGCCGGGGGACACGAGGGGGCTTTAAGGGCTGGCCCGTCGCTTGGTCGTACTTCTAGTGTGATTATACTGAGAGCCAGGGCGAAAGTCAAACCTCAGAGCAGTCTGCCGTACGCCACCGCTCCCCGCGCTTGTCCGGCTGGCAAAGGGGAGAATCCGTGGTATAATAGCAATTGCGCGAACGGGCGCTCAGCCACGTTTTTCGCTGGCTGGGCGCTGTTTTTTTGGCAGTCCTGCGGAGGTAGCTGGAAGAGGGATCTAGTATGAACAAGAGGAAGGAAGCACCCATAGACAAGGTGCGCATCATGGGCATATTCGCCCACGTCGACGCCGGGAAGACGACCGTCTCCGAGGCGGTGCTGTACTACACCGGGCGTATTCATCGACAGGGCGATATCAACGACGGGAACACGCAGCTCGACTTCATGGAGCAGGAGCGCGAGCGCGGCATCACCATCATGTCGGCGGCGACGGCCTGCCACTGGCAGGACCATCGGATCAACTTGATAGACACACCCGGCCACATCGACTTCACGGCGGAGGTGGTTCGCTCCATTCGGGTCATCGACGGAGCGGTGATAGTGCTGTGCGGAGTCGGGGGTGTGGAGCCGCAGACGGAAACGGTGTGGATGCACGCCGACAACGCCGAGGTGCCACGCCTGATCTTCGTCAACAAACTGGATCGGGTGGGGGCTGACTTCGGCCGAGCCCTGGCGGATGTCCGGGAGCACCTGACGCCAAACGCCCTGCCGCTTCAGCTGCCGATCGGGAAGGAGGGCGGTTTCATCGGGGTCGTTGACATCCTGGCCCAGCAAGCGCTGGTCTGGCGGGATGGCGCAGATGACCCTGCTGTCGAGCCAGTGCCTGCCTCTCTGCAGGAACGGCTGGCCGAAATGCGCGAGCCTGTTCTGGACGCTATCTGCGAGACGGACGACGCGCTGCTTGAGCTGCGGCTGGAGGGGGTCGAACCGGAGCTATCTGATCTCCAGGCCGCCCTGCGCAGGGCAACCTGCTCGCGGCGACTGGTGCCGGTTCTCTGCGGCGCCTCCCGCATCCGCATTGGCGTGCAGCCTCTGCTGGACGCGGTGGTCGCGTACCTGCCGTCGCCGCTTGAGCGGCGGCCGGTCACCGGCGTTGTGCCGGGGGGCGAAGGGGAGGCAATCGAGCGCGCGAGCGACCCCGGCGCGCCGTTCTCTGCCAGCGTCTTCAAGATCGTCACCGACCCACACGTAGGGCAGCTGGCCTGGGTTCGCGTCTTCTCCGGCCGTCTCGAAGCCGGAGGCGTGGTTCTCAACCCACGCACGGGGGAGAAGGAGCGTGTGGGACGTATCTACCGCATGCACGGCAGCGAGCGGGAGCAGGTGGATCACATGGCGGCGAGCGACGTTGTTGCTCTCGTCGGGGCAAAGTCGGCTACAACGGGAGACACACTGTGCGATCCCGATCATCCAATAGCTCTTGAGGACTTCGACTTCCCGGCTCCTGTGATTTCAATCGCTCTGCACGCAGGCTCCAACGGTCAGGGCGTCAAGCTCCGCGAGGCAGTGACGCGCCTGTGCAAGGAAGACCCGACGCTCATCAGCAGCTTTGACGCCGAGACCGGGGAGGAGACGCTGGCTGGGATGGGGGAGCTCCACCTGGAGATTGCCGTCGATCGGCTGCGACGGGAGTTCGGCATAGAACCCCGGGTCAGCGCACCTCAGGTCTCGTATCGGGAGACGGTGAGGCGGGCTGCGGAGACCGTCACCACCTACAAGAAGCAGAGCGGCGGGCACGGTCACTACGCGGAGGTCGTCCTGCGCCTTGAGCCTGTGGAGGGCGGCGATGGCGGGGTCATCTTCGAGAATGAGGCACCGCCCTCGGAGTTTCCCAGGGACTTCGTCGGCCCCACCGAGATGGGCGTCCGCGACGCGCTGGGGAAAGGTGTGATCGCGGGCTTCCCTGCGAGTGGCATTCGCGTGACGCTCCTGGGCGGCAAGTATCACGAGGTCGACTCAGCATCGATGGACTTCCAGATCGCGGGGTCGATGGCCGCGCGGCAGGCTTTCCGTAAGGCCGGCCCGGCTCTGCTGGAGCCCATGATGCGGGCGGACATCAGTGTGGGCGAGGAGCACGTCGGTGGAGTGGTAGCGGACATGGGCCGCCGGAGGGGCATCGTCAACGCTGTGCACGTGCGGGGCGAGTCCCGCTGCGTGGATGGCGAGGTGCCGCTGGCTGAGGCGCGCGGCTACGCGACCGATCTGCGCAGCCTGACTCAGGGGCGGGGTACGTTCACCCTCGAGTTCCGCCGCTACGATGTCGTGCCGGACGGTATCGCGGCGGAAGTGATCGAGCAGCGCCGCCAAGAGGGCAAGATCCTCGAGCGGTAGCAGCTGCGCAAGCCGGCAGATGGGCAGACCGGGGAGTGGTCAAGCATAAGAAATGGGCGCGGCAGTCGTGCAGTTGAACTGCACCGGCCGCGCCCTCCGCTTGCGCAGTGCGCCGACCGGTCTATAATGAACGCCATCCACCGATACAGGACTGAGAACATGAGCGAAGATCGACACCCCGTGCCCGTTGAACAGGATGATACGAGGTCCATCCTTGACTGGCTGCGGCGCACGGCCCGGCAGGCGCGTCTCGTTTGGCGGCTCTTCTGGGACAGACGTGTTCCTTTCTGGGCGAAGCTCATCCCGCCAGCGGCAATAGCCTACGTGCTGTCGCCAGTGGACTTTCTCTCAGATATACCGTTCCTCGGCTTCAACCAGCTGGATGACCTGGCGGTGCTGCTGCTGGGGCTGAAGATCTTCCTCGAGGTGGCTCCTCAAGACGTCGTTCGCGAGCATCTGCGCGCCCTTGGTGCCCAGGTCAAGGAATGGCGTGTCGTGGAGGACGAGACCGGTCCCGCGGCCAGCGGGGGCGAGGCCTCGGAGCAGGGGCGGGTCAAGATCCTCGATCTGGAAGAGGATTCATCTCAGTCCTAGCAGTAGGTTGACCCTCGGGCGGAGGCGCTGGCAGGCACTGACTTGGCTCGGCAGTACGTCCATCTCTCCTTCTTTGCCCTAGGTACCTCAACTGCATTGACAGATCGTTTGGCGCATGGTATCATTGTGCCTATCGACTTAGCACTCGGCCTGGGCGAGTGCTAAGTTGGTGATTGAGGGGCTATGTCGGAGCTTACACCTCGTCAGGCGACTATTCTGGGGCTGGTGGTACGCGAGTACGTCAGAAGCGCCACGCCGGTCAGTTCACGGGCGCTCGTCGACCGATATGGGCTGGACGTCAGCACGGCTACTGTCCGGAACGAGCTGGCCCGCCTGGAAGAGAGCGGCTACCTGACCCATCCGCACACATCCGCGGGGCGCGTGCCCACGCAGATGGGGTATCGGCGCTTCGTGGAGAGATTGCTGGGTGAGGACGAGCTGCCGCTCCAGGAGCGCCGCACGATAGCGCACCAGTTCTATCAGGCCTATCGCGACTTCGAGGAATGGATGCCGCTGGCTGCCACGGTCCTGGCCCGCACGGCGCGCGGCGCTGCGCTTGTCACATCTCCGCAGCCTTCCGTATCCCGCTACGAGCATCTGCGCCTCATCTCCACGCGCGGACGGGTCGTGCTGCTGGTTCTGGTGCTGCGCGGGGGCACGGTTCGGCAGCATACTCTGACGACGGCGGAGCCGCTTCGCCAGCAAGAGCTCGACGAGGCGAGTGACCGGCTCAACGATGCCTGCAGCGGGCTGCTGGCCCAGGAGATCCAGTTGCGGGCGGCGGAGCTGCCTGCGTTCGAGGCTGAGGTGGCGAGCCTGGTGGTCCAGATCATGAGCCGTTCCGACTCGTACGCGGCGGCAGTCGTCTACCGTCACGGCCTGGGGGAGGTGCTGCAGCAGCCCGAGTTCACCGAGGGGGACGATGCGCTGGGCCTGGTGCGGGTGATGGAGGAGCGCAGCTTCCTGGAGACGGTGCTTGCCGAGACCCTCAGCCCGGAGGTGGGAAGCGTTCGGGTGCTGATTGGAGGCGAAGGGCGCTGGGAAGACCTTAGGGCGTGCAGCCTGGTCTTTGGGCGCTACGGCGTCTCCGGGACGGCGACCGGCGCGCTGGGCGTCGTTGGACCTACTCGTATGCCCTATGGCCGCGCCATTTCCGCCGTCCGGTTCGTAGCCGGGTTGCTTTCCGATCTGGTGAACGAGGTCTATCCCGGGGCAGAATAGCAGGGCGGCAGCCGGGGCAAGCGGCAGGCACCGGCCCGCGACAACGGAGGAGTAGGTGGGAAAGAAGAAGAGCTCGGCGAGGGCGAAGAGCGAGGTTGAAGAATGGCAGGCGGCCGGCGACGAAGACGTCGAAATGCCCGGGCAGGAACCGGGGGACGAGTTGGCCGAACTGCGCCGCCATCTTGAGGAGGCGGAAGCCCAGGCCGCCGAGTACCTCGACGGCTGGCAGCGGGCTCAGGCAGAGTTCGCCAACTACAAGAAGCGCCAGGAGGCCGACCGGGGGCAGATGATAGCTATGGCCAGCGCCGAGCTGCTGCGCAAGTTGCTGCCACTGGTAGATGATTTCGAGCGGGCACGGGAGACGCTGCCGGACAACCTGGGCAGGTTGACCTGGTGTGAGGGCTTCTTCCTGATGAGGATCAAGCTGGATGCGATCCTCGAATCCGAGGGAGTGACGGCGATTGAGGCCCTCGGGCAGCCCTTCGACCCCGTATACCACGAGGCTATTTCCTATGAGGAAGCGCCCGGGTACGAGGAAGGCCAGGTGATCGCGGAGGTTCAGCGCGGTTACATGCTCGGCGAGCGGGTCCTCCGGCCCGCAGTTGTGAAGGTAGCCAAGGCGTCTTCTGCTCCGTCAGACGCCGGCAACGAGAGTTCAGAGAGCGAGGAGTAGGCAGTCATGGGCAAGATAATCGGTATCGACCTGGGTACGACCAACTCCGTCTGCGGGGTGATGCTGGGCGGCGAGCCCACCGTCATTCCAAGTGCTGAGGGGGGCCGGCTCTTTCCTTCCGTAGTGGCCATCAACCCCAAGACGAGTGAGCGGATGGTGGGGCAGGTTGCCAAGCGGCAGGCCGTGGTCAACCCGGAGAACACAATCTTCTCAATCAAGCGCTTCATGGGGCGCAAGTTCAAGGATTCCGAGGTCAAGAAGGCCCTGGAGCTCGTTCCGTACAAGGTGAACGCCGCCAAGAACGGCGACGTGCGGGTGTGGATGGGGGACAAAGAGTACAGCCCGCCCGAGGTCTCTGCTATGATCCTGCAGAAGATCAAGGCGGATGCCGAGGCCTTTCTGGGCGAGGAGATAACCCAGGCGGTCATCACGGTGCCCGCCTACTTCAACGACAGCCAGCGGCAGGCAACGAAGGACGCGGGCCGCATTGCCGGGCTGGAGGTGCTGCGGATCATCAACGAGCCGACCGCATCCTCGCTCGCCTACGGGCTGGACCGGAAGAAGGATGAGACAATCGCGGTGTTCGACCTAGGCGGTGGCACGTTCGATATCTCCATTCTTGACGTCGGCGACGGCGTCTTCGAGGTGCGCTCGACCAGCGGCGATACCTTCCTGGGCGGCGACGACTGGGATCAGAGGATCATCGACTGGGTGGCCGACGAGTTCAAGGCTCAGCAGGGCATCGATCTGCGAGAGGACCGGCAGGCGCTGCAGCGCCTGAAGGAGGCTGCAGAGAAGGCGAAGGTGGAGCTGAGCACCGTGATGGAGACGGAGATCAACCTCCCCTTCATCACCGCCGACGCCTCTGGCCCCAAGCACCTGCAGATGAAGCTGACCCGGGCGAAGATGGAGCAGCTGACCGAGGACCTCACCGGCCGTACGGTGGGGCCCTGCAAACAGGCCCTCTCCGACGCCAAGCTGAAGCCTCAGGAAGTGGATGAGGTAATCCTCGTCGGCGGTATGACGCGCGTGCCTGCTATCCAGAAGCAGGTGGCGGAGATCTTCGGGAAAGAGCCGCACAAGGGGGTCAACCCGGATGAGGTCGTAGGGCTTGGTGCGGCTATCCAGGCTGGCGTGCTAGGCGGCGAGGTGAAGGACGTGCTGCTGCTGGACGTGACTCCTCTGACCCTCAGTATCGAGACGCTGGGCCACGTGGCCACGTCTCTCATCGAGCGCAACACGACCATCCCCACCCGCAAGAGCCAGGTCTTCTCCACGGCGGCCGACGGCCAGACGCAGGTGGAGATCCACGTGGTCCAGGGCGAGCGGCCGATGGCGACTGACAACAAGAGCCTGGGCAAGTTCATCCTGGACGGCATTCCGCCTGCGCCGCGCGGGGTGCCACAGATCGAAGTTACGTTCGATATCGACGCCAACGGAATCCTCAACGTCTCCGCGGCGGACAAGGCTACCGGGCGGGAGCAATCGATGCAGATCATACCCTCCAGCGGCCTCGCCGACGAAGAGGTGGAGACGATGGTGCGCGATGCCGAGAAACATCGGGCCGAGGATCAGAAGCGGAGGGAAGAGGCGGAAGCGCGCAACCTGGCGGACAACGCCGTCTACAGCGCGGAGAAGTTCCTGCGCGAGCAAGGGGACAAAGTGCCCGCCGGCGTCCGTTCCGAGGCGGAGGCCAAGGTCAAGGACCTGAAGAAGGCGCTGGAGGGTGTTGACGCGGCGGCGATCAGGCAACAGGCTGAGGCGCTCAGCCAGGTGCTGCAGAGGGCGGGAGCTGCCACGTATGAGGCAGCCGGTCCAGCTACACCTCCACCTTCCGGCGGCGATGGCGGCGACGAAGACGTCGTCGAGGGGGAATTCAGCGAAGCCTAGCCCGTCCGCTGACGGACGTCGGCATGGCTTCGTGTAGTGATGAGCAGCGCACAGGACTACTATGACGTTCTCGGCGTCTCTCGAAACGCCTCTCCGGACGAGGTCAAGAAGGCCTACCGCAGCCTGGCGCGCGAGTGTCACCCGGACGTCAGCGACGCGCCAGATGCCGAATCCCGTTTCAAGCAGATCAACGAGGCCTACGAGGTCCTCTCTGACGCGGAGAAACGGGCAGCCTACGACCGCTTCGGCCGCGCGGGCGTGAGCGGGCTTGGCGGCTTCGGCTTCGGCTTCCGCGATCCGTTCGAGATCTTCGAGGAGGTCTTCGGGCGGGGCTTCGGCTTTCGCACTTCGGCCCGGCGTGGGCCGCGTCGCGGTGCGGACAGGCGATACGACTTACGACTTACCTTCGAGGAGGCCGTGTTCGGCTGTGAGAAGGAGATCTCGGCCACTCGGCACGAGACGTGCCCCCACTGTGGGGGAAGCCGGGCGGAGCCGGGCACGACGCCGGTCCGCTGCGCAGAGTGCGGCGGCGCCGGGCAGGTCAGGCGCGTCCAGCCCTCGATTCTCGGTTCTTTTGTCAGCGTCACTCCCTGTCCCGCCTGCCGCGGCGAGGGGGAGACGATACCGATTCCCTGCCGCGAGTGCGATGGCACCGGGCGAGTGCGGGTCTCCCGGCAGCTCACAGTGACTATCCCTCCCGGGGTCGACGACGGCACTCAAGTGCGCCTGACGGGTGAGGGCGAGATGGGAGAGGCGGGGGGCCCTGCCGGCAACCTCTACGTTGTGCTCGAGGTCGAGCCACATCCCGTGTTCGACCGCCGCGGCGATGACGTATTTGTGGAGCTGAACGTGAACGTAGCCCAGGCAGCCCTGGGGGCGGAGGTGAAGGTGCCGACGCTTGAGGGGGAGGAGGAGATCTCGATTCCGGCCGGCGCGCAGAGCGGCGACATCCTGCGGCTGCGCAAGAAGGGCGTGCCTCGACTGCGGCGGAACGGGCGCGGTGACCAGGTGGTCATCGTCCGTGTGGTAACGCCTACGAAGCTCTCCGCGGAACAGAAGCGGCTGCTCAAGGAGCTAGGAGGGACGCTCGATCCTGAGACCGTTTGGCAGGAGAAGCGCAGCTTCATCGATGAGCTGCGCAAGGCATTCGGGCTGTGATTGTCCTAGCGTAGCAGCACCAGCACCCGGCCCTAATTCGACGTGGAGTGGCTTGAGGTAAGCGTCGAGGTAGACGGCGAGGCAGCCGAGGCCGTGGCCGAGGCGCTGTCGCGGTACGTCTACCGAGGAGTGGCGATAGAAGCCGGGCCCGGCGGCCTAACGTCGGGCCCGGTTGTCGTACGGGCCTACCTGCCGGCCGGGGAGGACCTCTCTGGACGGAAGCGGAGGATCGAGGAGGCCCTCTATCACCTGGGCCGCATCTGGCCTGTTCCCTCGCCTCGGTTCAGGCCCGTAGCGGCTGAGGACTGGACCGAAGTATGGAAGGAGCGCTTCGACGTCATGCACGTGACCGAGCGCATTGTCGTCCGGCCGTCGTGGAAGAGCTACGACGCTGGTCCGGGCGAGCTCGTGATCACGCTCGATCCGGGGCAGGCGTTCGGAACCGGCCTGCATCCGACCACGCGCATGTGCCTCCAGCTGCTTGAGCATGGCGTACAGGAGGGAGGCAGCGTGCTTGATCTCGGCACGGGATCCGGGATCCTGGCCATCGCGGCGGCCGGGCTGGGCGCGGCACAGGTGCTGGCAGTGGACAACGACCCTGTAGCGGCGGAGTGCGCCTGCACTGCTGTTGCGGTGAACAACGTGGCGGACAGGGTCGAAGTGCGCCACGGGACGCTGGCCGACGTTCCGGGCAGCTACGACGTGGTGGTGGTGAACATCCTGGCCCGCGTGGTGATGGAGATGCTGGCAGACGGGCTGGCCGATCGGGTCGACCGGGGAGGATTGCTGATCGCGACGGGGATCCTGGAGGAGCAGGCTGGCGACGTCGAGCAGGCCCTGGCTCGAAGCGGGCTTGGGTGCGGAAGCAGGCTGCGCGAGGGTGATTGGGTCTGCCTGACCGCCAGACGGACTATTGCTGGCGCTGGTCAGACCGCTTGAAGCGGTAGACGATCCGACCCCGGGTCGGATCGTAGGGAGAAAGCTCGAGGCGGACGCGATCGCCCAGCAAGATCCGAATGTAGTACTTGCGCATCTTGCCGGAAAGGTAGGCGAGCACCTCGTGGCCGGTGTCCAACCGTACCTTGAACTGCGTGGCTGGCAGGGCCTCGACGACGGTGCCCTCCACGTCGATCTTCGCCTCTTTCTGTTTCGGCTCTTGCTTCTTGGCCATACGCTCTGCTCCCGGATTCCCGAGCTTCCCTTTCGCGACAGCCGGCACTGTCCGCCGGCGATACTAGTCTGCCGCTTCCTCGTCTGCCGCCTGCGAGTCTGGGGTGTCCTCTTTCGCCGCTTCTGCTTCGGCCTCTGCCGATTCCTCTTCAGAAGCCTCGTCCGCATCCTTGTCAGCTTCCTCTTCCGGCGCCGGCTCAGGCTCGCTCTCGGCTTCTGCTTCCGCTGCCTGCTCAGGCTCGCCCTCAGGAGCGGCCTCGGTATCCGCTTGCTCCGTATCGTCCTT
>CAZHAX010000020.1:31965-52553 GCA_964530325.1 uncultured Anaerolineales bacterium
GCTCAGGCTCGCCCTCAGGAGCGGCCTCGGTATCCGCTTGCTCCGTATCGTCCTTCACGGCTGGCTCCGCTTCGCCTTCAGGGGCAGGCTCTTCCTCCGGCCCAGGCGCGGCTTCTTCAGTGTCCTCGGCCGGCGCTTCCTCGGCGGCAGGCTGGGCGCCCTCGGCGCCAGCGACCTGTCCAGGCTCTGCTTCGACCGCGGCGACCTCTTCGGCGGCGTCGGCCGCCTCGCTGTCCGCAGCCTCCTTCGCCGCCTGCCGTTCCGCCTCCCACCGCTCCCACTCGTCGCGGCCAACGCGCGTCGCGCTTAGCGCTATGCGCCGCCTTCGCGCGTCTGTGCGGAGTATCTTGACCAGCACCGTCTCGCCCGGCTCGAGAATGTCCGCCGGTGAAAGCTCGGGCGTGCCGATCATCTCCGTCGGGTGCAGCAGTCCCTCGACACCCAGGTCAAGCTCGACGAAGGCGCCGAAGTCGAGTACACGGGTAACGCGCCCCTCTGCGAGCGAACCGACAGGATAGCGCTCCTCAACCAGGCTCCAGGGGTCCGGCTGCAGTCGCTTCAGGCTGAGGCCTATCCGCTTGCGTTCGCGGTCGATATTGAGCACGTAGACCTCCACCTCGTCGCCGACCTTGACCACCTCTCTGGGATGCCCGACGCGCACCCAGCTTAGCTCCGAGACGTGTATCAAACCGTCGGCACCGCCCAGATCGACGAAGGCGCCGAAATCGGTGATGCTGGTAACGCTGCCGGTCCGTGTCTCACCCTCTGTCAGCTCGTCCATCACTCGATCGCGCTGCTTGTTCTGCCAGGCGCGCAGGGCGCGTCTCTGAGAGAGGATCAGGCGCCGGCGCTGCCGGTCGACCTCGATGATCCTGGCTCCTACCTGCTCCCCGACCATCGCTTCCAGGCGCTCTCGCCTCTCCTGAGGGGAGAGGCGCCTGGGCATTCCGGTGACCTGCGACGCGGGTATGAAGCCTCGCAGCTTGCCGAAGGGGACGACGAGGCCGCCCCGGTTGCAGCCGATCACTTCGGCCTCCCAGAGCTCCTCGTTCTTCATCATCTCCTCGGCGTTGATCCAGTCCTGCTGGGCCCGAGCCTGGCTGATGGATAGGATCGGGTGCCCCTCGCGGCCCGATGTGCGCACGACCATGACGGTGATCTCACCGCCGGGGGCGATCCCTGCCCGCGTCTCCTCGTCCAGCCTATCTATGTCGCTGGCAGGCACCAACCCCTCCTGCTTGAGGCCGACATCAACTATCAAGCCGCTCTCGTTCTGCTCGATAATCACGCCCGTGCTGATGTCGCCCCGTTTCGGCGCCTCGTAGTCGCCGAGGTAGGCGCCCAGGTCTTGATCGCTCATGCTCTCGGGCTTCGCATCCTGGGGCGTGGTGCGCTCGTCCGCCAAGGCCTCCTGCGGTGGTGGGCTGACGACGGTGTCTTCGTTCAGTGTGAGATCCATGCTTGGTCGCGCTCCTGAAAGGTCCTCTATATAACGACAACAGGCCCTGCACTGCCCGCACGCTGGCGGCATGCGGATGTGCCGGGCCCAGGAATCGCGCTTGACGTTAGACTAGCGCTTACGTCTTGTGCTCTATTCTACTTGACCTCACAGAAGGACGGCCCGTCATAGACGGTTCTGCGTGGCGGCCCGCGCGCGGGGCAGTATCCGGTACTGTCGCGTGCCGCTATTTTAGCACGTCACGCCTGGATGTCAAATCAGGGCCGGTCGGCGGTCGGGGCGGTATCGCCGTAACCATTCCCGCCGTTTTGGGTTACTTCTTGTTGGGCTGACGGCCTTCGCGATAAGGCCCCGGAGGTGCGTGTGCCGTTCAAGTGTATGGTTCTGGTCAAGCAGGTGCCCGATACGGCGAACATCACCGGCAAGGCGATGAAGGACGATGGCACGGTGAACCGTGCGGCGCTGCCGGCGATCTTCAATCCAGAGGACCTGAACGCTCTCGAGATGGCGCTCCAGGTGAAGGACGAGCACGGCGCCGAAGTGACTGTGCTCACGATGGGACCGCCCAGGGCGGCAGACGTGCTGCGCGAGGCGCTCTATCGGGGGGCGGACAAGGCGATCCTGCTCAGCGACCGCAAGTTCGCCGGAGCAGACACGCTGGCTACCTCCTACGCGCTGCAGCGGGCGGTGCAGCACGCCGGTGGCTTTGATCTGGTATTCTGCGGCCGCCAGGCGATTGACGGGGACACGGCGCAGGTGGGACCGCAGGTTGCCGAGAAGCTGGGCTTGCCCCAGATCACCTACGCCGAATCGATTCTGGCGCTGGAGAAGGGGAAGATCACCGTTCGCAGGGCCTTCACTCGAGGGGCGGAGACGGTCCGTTGCTCGCTGCCGTGTCTGCTCACCGTTGTAGGATCAGCCAATCGTCCCCGGCCGGCGTCGGGCCGGCGGGCGATCGCCAGCAAGCTGGCCGCCACGCCGCTCGAGTACGAGGAGCTTCTGGAGAAGTGGCCGGAGTTCGAACGGCAGGAGAAGCTGGGCGCCTATCTCGAGCAGCGAGGGCTGAAGATCCCAGTCTGGAGCGCGGACGATATTGGTGCTGAAGAAGACAGGGTGGGGCTGTCTGGTTCGCCCACCAGGGTGCTCAAGGTCGACTACGTCGTGCTTGAGACTGGCGACAGCAAGGAGATCGATGCCAGTGCCGAGGGACTGGCGCAGCTCTACCAGGAACTGGCTCAGGACTACATAATCTAGGCGGAGCAAGCGAATGCTGGACGGGCGAGAGGTGTGGGTTTTCGTAGAGCAGGACGGGTGCGATATCGCACCTGTCAGCCTGGAGCTGCTCACTAAGGCGCGCGAGCTGGCCGATGAACTGGGGGGCAGTGTTTGCGGCCTGGTGATGGGCCACGAGCTTGGCGGCGTGCCGGAGACCGTCGTGCACCACGGTGCGGACACGGTGCTGGTGGCGGATCACAGGGAGCTTAGCCCCTACCGCACATTGCCCTACGCCAGGGTGGCGACTGATCTCGTCGTGGAGCGAAAGCCCTACATCTTCTTGCTGGGGGCGACCCCGGTCGGCCGCGATCTGGCACCCCGCATCGCCAGCGCCGTCCGGGCCGGGCTCACTGCCGACTGCACGTCGCTGCGCATCGGCGATTTCGAGCGCAAGGGCGAGAAGTACGAGGACCTGCTCTATCAGATCCGTCCCGCCTTCGGCGGCAACGTCATCGCCACGATCGTCAACCCCGAGCACCCGCCCCAGATGGCAACGGTGCGCGAGGGTGTGATGCCGGTGGCCCCTGCGGACGCCGAGCGGAAGGGAACGATCGAGAAGATCAGCCCCAGGTTCGAGAAGGGCGATCTGGTCCTTACCGTAGAGGATCGGGAGGTACACGCCCCCACGTGCAACCTGCGCGGCGCCGACATAGTCGTCGCCGGTGGCGCCGGCGTGGGCAGCCCGGACGGCTTCCAGCTGATAGCGGAGCTGGCGGAGGTGCTGGGCGGGGAGGTAGGTGCCACGCGAGCAGCGGTCGACGCTGGATACATCGACCACGAACACCAGGTGGGGCAGACCGGCGTGACCGTGCGGCCTAGGCTGTACATAGCCTGCGGCATCTCCGGAGCGGTGCAGCACCGAGCTGGCATGGACGAATCGAGCAAGATCGTGGCCATCAATACCGACCCGGACGCGCCGATCTTCCAGATTGCGCACTACAAGATCGTGGGTGACCTGAACGAGGTCATCCCCCTGATGATCCGCGCCTACCGCGAGAAGGCGAAGTAGGGAGACGCATCGATGGCAGGCAACTTCTTCACCGATAACCAGGACCTGCAGTTCCACCTCGATAACCTCGACCTGGAGGAGGTCGTCGGCGTGCTGGAAGATGGCTACCGGTACAGCAGCGAGTACCCAGAGGCGCCGCGCCACTACGCAGACGCGAAGGACAGCTACCGCATGCTGCTCGATATCCTGGGCGATATCTGCGCCAACGAGGTCGATCCCCGGGCAGCTGAGGCGGACGAGGAAGGCGCCGTGATGGAGGATGGCAAGGTATCCTATGCGGCTGCGACGGCCGACGCGATAGACCTGCTCCGGCAGGCGGAGCTGCTGGGGGCGATGCTTCCCCGGGAGTATGGAGGGCTGAACCTGCCGGAGACCGTCTTCATGATGATGATCGAGATCGTATCCCGCGCCGAGCCAGGGCTGATGAGCGTGTTTGGCCTGCAGGAGATCTCCGCCACGGTTGCCGAGTACGGCGACGACGAGATGAAGGCCGACCTCCTGCCCCGCTTCGCCAGCGGCGAGGTCACCGGGGCGATGGTGCTGACCGAGCCGGACGCCGGCTCCGATCTGGGCGCAGTGCAGACCCGTGCCACGTACGATGAAGCAAACAGCGTCTGGCGGCTGAACGGCGTCAAGCGGTTCATTACCAACGGCTGCGCCGATGTGCTGCTTGTGCTCGCCCGCTCGGAGGCGGGGTCGAACGATGCCCGCGGGCTCTCCATGTTTGCTGTCGAGGCGGATAGTTCGCTCGTCGTCAGGCGCATCGAGAACAAGATGGGCCTCCATTCCTCGCCGACGTGCGAGCTGCAGTTCAACAATACGCCGGCCCGCCTCCTGGGCAAGAGGCGCTTCGGGCTGATCCGCTATGCCATGAGCATGATGAGTGGCGCCAGGATCGCCGTTGCCGCCCAGGCGCTGGGCATTGCCGAGGCTGCCTATCGGGATGCCTACGACTATGCCAGGAAGCGAGTCCAGTTCGGCCAGGAGATCAGCGCTCTGCCGGCGGTCTACCGCATGCTGCTGCAGATGCGCGCCGAGATCGAAGCTACCCGTTCGCTCATCTACGAGACCGGTAAGTGGGTCGACCTGAAGAAGGCCTACGAGCGGCGCTCCGCCGCCGGGACGATCAGCGACGACGAGCGGGCCCGGCTCAAGGAGGCGGACAGGCTGGCCAACGTCCTGACACCACTGGCCAAGTACTTCGCCACCGAGATGGGCAACCGGGTCTGCTACCAGGCGATGCAGGTTCACGGCGGCGCCGGCTACATGAAGGAGTTCGACGTCGAACGTCGCTTCCGCGATATCCGCGTCACCAATATCTACGAAGGCACGAGCCAGCTGCAGATCGTAGCCGCCACGGGCCCTCTGATGGGGCACGCGCTCGATGACTGGCTGAGGGAGCAGGCTGGCCTAGACTGCGCGAAAGCGCTGCAGGGCCTCAAGGAAAGGGTCGAGGAGGCAACTGCGCTTCTGAACCGGTCCATAGATCATCTCAA
Source organism: uncultured Anaerolineales bacterium (assembly GCA_964530325.1). GTDB lineage: Bacteria > Chloroflexota > Anaerolineae > B4-G1 > B4-G1 > CAZHAX01. Next base: position 37,205 of record CAZHAX010000020.1, read on the forward strand.
GGAGCAGGACCGAGCGGTGATCGACTACTATGCTGCCGACCTGGCGGACGTGGCCGTCGGAGTGGTCAATTCCTGGTTGGTCCTCAAGGATGCGCGCGGCTCTGAGAGGAAGCGGGACCTGGCCAGGGTCTTCGTGGCGGACGTGCTGCCGCGCATCCGCGGCCGGGTGGCAGCGCTCCAGGCAGCAGACATCGCGCCGATGGAGACGAAGGACCTTCTGTTGGCAGAGCCCTTCTAGACCGGAGCACGGCGCAGCGCCCGCACGCAGCAAAGGCAATCAGGAGCCCCCGAGAGGGGCTCTTCTCCTGTCTGGGGCGGGCAGCCGGGTAGAATGGGGGTCGGTGGGCAGGTTCACTGTGCGCAAGCTCGATCACAATGGGCAGCAGGTCGCCGCCTGTCCCGGCGAAGTGATCCGGCGCGGTGAGGAGTGCCTGGTGCTGCGCACGACGTGGCCCCACCCTCAGCTCGACGCCGGGTTCGTCCTGCTCGAAACTGGGGATCGCTGGACCGAGCACCACTCCCCGGCCGATGGTACAACATCTTCGAGATGCGTAGCGGGGGCGGCGGGCTGAAGGGTTGGTACTGCAACGTGACCCGGCCCCCCGTCATCACTGAGGACGAGGTGGGGGCGGAGGACCCGGCGCTCGATCTGTGGGTCGCACCTGATGGGGGGGCTGCTCGTGCTGGACGAGGAGGAGTTCGCCGCTCCGGAACTAACCACCGCAGAGCGGGCTGCGGCCCGCGCGGCGCTGGCTGAACTGCGCAAGATGGTGATGGAACGTACCCCGCCTTTCGACGCCATAGCAGCACCCACCCTAGCCAGCTGCACCTGCCTCAATGGCGCTCGCTTGACAGCCTCTTCCGCCTGAGTACAATCTCCGTAGCTGCGATTGGCTGCAGTGAGGTTCCCCATGAGCCCCTGTCAGAGCCTGATAGCGGAGCTGCGGGCGCGCGGCCACCGGCTGACGCCCCAGCGGGAGATGATCCTCCAGGCGGTCGCCCACGCGGGCCGGCACGTCACTGCCGAGGAGATCTTCGAGCGGGTGCAGGAGAAGACCCGGGCGGTCAACATTGCCACTGTCTACCGCACGCTTGACCTGCTCGTCGAGTTGGGCATGGCCAGCCGGGCAGACCTGGGCGACGGGAAGGTGAGCTACTCGTCTGAGCTACACGGCCAGCATATCCACCTCGTCTGCCGCCGCTGCGGGCGGGTGATCGAGGCCGGCCACGAGCTGGTCGCGCCCCTGGAGGCGAAGCTGGCAGAGGAGCATGGTTTCGAGGCCGACCTCGGCCACTTCGCCATCCCCGGCCTCTGCTCCAAGTGTCGATCCGAAGAGCGATAGCATACCTGTTCGGGGCGGAGGCTGGTCCTGCCTGGCTCACGCCTCTCTTCTGGCTCCTGCGGCTGGCGGGCTGCTCCCGCCGGGGCAGGTCGACCAGGAAGGGGCGCCTCCTCTCCCAGGAAGTGACGAAGACCGGAGTCAAGTCGTTGGCCTTCCCGGTGCAGAATCCCTCCTGCGTGGAGAACTACCACGACTACCTGGCCTGCAGGGAAGCAGCAGCCCCTGTGTGGCCATGCACGCTGCGGCTCATTGCTGCGATTCGCTCGCGGAGCAGCCGGGGGAGGTGATCAGCAGGGGGAGACTACCCGTTGACAAGGCCGGGGCGCGGACTAGATCGCCAGGTGGCCCGCCCTGATCTCAGTCCAGAGATGTGGCAGCGTACCCTGGCCTATCAGTGGTACGTCGCCTGAAGGCAGCTTTGCGGTCGGTTCGGCGATCCAATAGACAGGTATGCCGACGGACGACGCCGGCTCGATGTCGAGTTCCCAGTCGTCCCCCACCATCAGGCATTCCTGCTGCCGCCTGCCGAGCTGGTCGATGATCTCCTGGTAGTAGGCGGGGCTTGGCTTTGCGGCGTGCATCGTTTCGTAGCTGGTGACGAGCGCATAGTCGAACTCGTCGGCCGGCACCCCTGCCCACCTGAGGCGCTCCGCAATGGCCACGTACGGGAAGAGCGGGTTGGTGGTGATAGCCAACTGAATCCCGCTCTTGCTTGCCCACTCGATGAGTTCTCGCGTCTCTGCGATCGGCCGGGTCAGCCGGCGCAGCTTGGCGAACTCCGTGGCGTAGAATTCGAAGAAGACCGGTCGCAGCTCCTCCACGTCGTGCCCGACGGCGGGATAGAAGACCTCCGCGAAGGCCTCCTCGTTCGTCGGCCCGCTGCCGTCGTTCGCCTGCATCGCCGCAGTGCCGCGCATCAGCTCAGCGATTAGACGCCGGGGCGGTACCAGCTGGGCCAGGTGGCGGGATAGCAGCTCGAAGTAGGCGGGTATGAAAGCCGACATGGGGTTAACCAGCAGCGTGTCGTCCAGATCGAGGAGCAGCGCCTTCAGCACCAGTTCACTCCCTTACGTCGGCTCGATCGAACACGGAGGCGGCTGCGGGATGGCAGTGTCCGCAGCCCACGTACGGATTCTCCACCTCTACGCTGTGCTGGCGGCAATAGGCGGAGATGCGGACACGTCGAGAAAGGCCGAACCAGTGGCGTTCCACGGTGGCCTGCAGGATCATGTGGGGGCAGCTGTTGGCCCGCAGGATCGCGGGCACGGGGCAGCGCGAGCAGAGGCGGGGCTCCCAAGCCTCTGAGAGCGGATTGCTCTGAATCAGGCGGCACTCCTGGGTCGAACGGCCCCGGTGGAAATCCTCGTAGTAGTGGGGGCATTCCGTCCCGGCTGGTGTGATCATCGTTTCTTGATCCTGCGGCGGTGCGGCCCTGGCGGCGTGGCCGCGAGCCGGGGTGAGGGCAGCCAGGTCAGACCCTGGTCACGTACTCTCCCGTCCTGGTATCGACGCGAATCGTGTCTCCTCCCTCAATGAACAGCGGCACGCTCACCTCGAGTCCCGTCTCCAGCTTCACCTTCTTTAGGGTCCCCGTAGCCGTGTCGCCGGCGACGGCCACCTCCGCCTCAACGACCACCAGATCGACCGCCGTAGGCAGTTCCACGTCGAGCGCCTCACCCTCGTAGCTGGATAGGACGAGCTCCATGCCTTCCTTGAGGTAGCTGGCGCCCTCGCCCAAGGCGACTGCCGGCAGAGCGATCTGCTCGTACGTCTCCGTATCCATGAAGTGGTAGAGGTCGCCGTCTTTGTAGAGATACTGGACGCCTCTGCGGTCGATGCGGATGTCTTCCACCCGATCGCCTGAGGTGAAGTTATGGTGAACCGTAGCGCCCGTTCGGATATTGCGTAGCGTGGTGCGGATGGTAGCCTTGCCCCGGCCCGGCTTGTGGTGCTGGTACTCGAGCACACGGTAGAGGTTGCCGTCCATGGTGAAGGTTACGCCCTTCCGCAGCTCGTTCACGTCGATCATGCTTCTTCCTCTCCCTCGACTTGGCTGCACGCATTATACATGGTGCTGCGCTTTGGTCAACCCCCAGGGCGCCCGGTGCGTGCACGACTGGCCGGGGCTCATCAGGTTGACCAGCCGGTTGTCCCCTGCTATACTGCCGTGCAGCCGCACGGGGCGGCGCAACGAACCTGCTGCGACGGTGTTTCCAATGTCGAGACGCCGTCGCGCTCCCGTCATTGGCCGAGACGCGTATGTCGGAAGTGAGCGAGGCGGAACTCATCGCCGGTGCCAAGGAGCACTCTGAGGCATTTGGGCAACTGTATGAGCGGTACGTCAACCGCGTATACAACTACATCTATTACCGTACTGGCAACCACCAGGATGCCGAGGATCTGACGGCACGGACCTTCTTCCGGGCGCTGAAGCACATCGGCCGTTACAGAGATCGGGGAGCTCCTTTCTCTGCCTATCTCTACCGGATCGCGCATAACCTGGTGGCGAATTGGCACCGGGACACGAAGCGGAGGCAGGTACTCCCGTTCGATGACCTGATCGCCGCTTCAGGGCGGCGGGAGGAGCCGCCGGCGGTTGCGGAGGACAAGGAGGTTCAGGACAAGCTCCTCGCAGCGGTCCGTTGCCTGCCGCCGGAGAGGCAGCACCTGCTGATCCTGAAGTACGTTGAACAGCTGAGCAATGCGGAGATCGCGCAGGTGATGAAGCGGACTGAGGGAGCCGTCAAGTCGCTCTACCATCGCACGCTGATCTCGCTGCGCGAGGAGTTCTCTCTGGACCTGCCGGGCGAAGACGATGAGGAGGAGGAAGTGTGAGCGAGAGAGACGCGACAGGGTCTCTATTTGCCCACGGCAATAGCAGGCGTGAACAGCAGGCGGCCGGCCGGCGGACACGAGAGGCAAGCGATCGGGCTCTCGCAGCCGGCCTCGCCGGACGCCTGAGCGACGCGCTGCAGCCGGTACGTCCGTCGGCTGCCTTCGTCAGCAGTCTCGGGCGCGAGCTGGTGCATGACGCGGCATACAGGATCGAGGCCTGGAAGCGGCGGCGCCGCTCGATTACCATCATTGCGGCCGCCATCGGTGCGCTCCTGTCGGTGGCCTCGCTTGTCGGTGCCATCGTCTACCTGAACTCGCGGTCACGCGCCCGGGCGGAAGCGGGAGCGGGCGTGCAGGAATCGTAGCTCGTTCGGCTCGATAGAGTTGTGGATAGTGGGCCCTGGCATCTGCCAGGGCCCACTCTTGTGTGCGCCGGGCGGGAATGGATCAGGGGGCTTTGGGGTAGCTGCGCATGACCAGGGGAAGTGAGGCGTGGGCTGCCGGTACCAGCCCCAGGTAGTCATACGTCTGCGTGTAGGTCTCGCCCGGCGTGGGCCAGGTGAACGAGAGCACCCGCATGTGATCCTCGCTCAGTGCCATCAGATGGTAGGTCCATCCGGCAATGATCGTTGTCGTGAGCTCCCAGCTGCTGGCGGCGGTTGCGCTCTCCACCAGCTGGCCCGGAGGACCGGTGAAGTAGAGCCTCACCTCCGTCAGGGTGATCTCTCCGGTCGAGCTGATGGGCAGGTCCCACGAGTCGTTCCGGCTCTCGTCCGCGAAGAAGGCGCCGATGTCAAAGCTGAGCGAGGCGCTCAAATCGATTGTCGTGCCCGCCTGCGGTGTGGCGGGCCAGTCGCCGCGGTTGCCCAGGAGGTCAAGCGCGCGGCAGCGGAAGTCGTAGGTGTGGTCGTGGACTCCGCATCGCACAGACGATGTGACCTCCACCTGGTCCTGCCACAGTGTCCATTGCCCGTTCTCGCTGTCGCGGACCTGTACCTCGTAGAGCCACACGCCGATCCCGCTGTCGTATCCATCCCATTCGACGGTGAAGGTGTCCGTGTAGGTCGTCGCGGGCAGAGTGTGGACGGTACAGGTAGGGGGCTCGTTTGGGTTCTCAGACTCGATGACGATCAGCGGGTCGCCGCCGATGAAGTAGTAGCGGTCGTCGCAGACTGCGGGCTCATCCATGCACTCGTAGGCGGTGGCTGGCGCCAAGGAGAGCGCGTATTCCCCCCCGATCGCTTCGAGTGTCTGTGTGACGCCCAACCTGCTGACGAGGGTGGCAGTCGGCACGACTGCGGTCATGGTGTAGACGCTCGGCTCCGGGCTTAGCGTATAGATGACCGTGGCCTTGCCGCGAGGGGTGCCCCAGAGGCTGATGGCAACGTTCGTCCCGCTCACTTCCCTCGTGGCGTACGTGGGGGAGGCCAGGTACGTTCTGGCCACCTGGTAGGCAGTATACGATGGCCGGAGAGTGCGGTTGTCTCGTATCAGGCCGAAGTACTCTCCCATACCGGCGTACTCGTCGTGAGTGCGGAAGTAGAGATACCGCTCCACGCCTGCCGCCTGGGCATTGGCGTACGACTCGATGACGTAGGCGGCTGCCTCGTCGACCGTGGCCGCCCACTGGTACTTCTCCTGCCTGTAGGGCACTCCTGGATCACCATATACGGGTACTCCCGTCTCGGTCAGCCAGACCGGATGGTCGCCCATGCCGTAGGCGGTCATGTTGCCGTGGATCACATTGATGATGTCGTAGGGGTTCTCCGAGCCGCTGTAGAGATGTACGGACATCACGTCGAAGAAGTAGTTGTTGGCGGGGGCCTGCGGGTCGCTCGCCAGCTCCTCCAGGATCCATACGTGGTAGGCCTGGTCGGCCCAGAACTGGACGCCGGCGAAGAGGACCGTGCAGTCCGGGCAGGCCGCCTTGGTGGCCTGGTAGCCGACTTTGAGCAAGCGGGCGTACTCTTCGACCGAGCCGCTCCAGTAGTAGTTCCAGAGGTCCACCTCGTTCCACATCTCCCAGTTCTTGACCCTGTCGCCATACTCTGAGACGACCGCGTGCACGAACTGGCCCCAGTAGTTGCGGCTATCGTACCAGGGGTAGTAGAGGCCTGACGGTGGAGAGGACAGAGCGCTGGGCGCGCGGGCGGCGGCTTCGGGATCGTAGCCTGGGACCGGTGCGTACCAGCCCGGAGGCCGGTCCTCGAGAGTCGGGCCGTCCACTGCGCGGATGCCCCTTGCCGAGGCCCAGCCCGGCGTTCCGTAGAGGATGCCGATCATCTCCAGGCCGGCGCCGCGGAGATCGTTGACGAGGGCGTCATATCCCTCGAGCACGGAGCTGCTCCACTGGCCGGGTCCCGACGGCTGGAACACCCACCAGTTGAAGGTGAAACGGTCCCAGCGTGCACCGGCGTCGTAGGCCATGGGGAGGTACGGGCGTCCGTTGCCGTAGTAGGTGAAGCACGCACCGGCATAGTCGTCGGTGTCTGTTACTGGAGGAAGAGCCGCTGCTCTTGCCGGACCCGCCGCTGCGGGCACGGCCCACGCTAAGAGGAGCGCCGTAGCCGTCGGCGCCCCCAGAGTCAGCAATGCAACGACCGTGCGTCTTGCGCGCTCGCCCAAGCCGCCCTCCCAACGGCAAGTATAGGCGGGAACGGGCGTTGTGTCAATGAGACGACGGGGCCATCTTGTACTCTCTCTCGCGTGCGCTATAATGGCACGGGTGCACCATCAGGGAGGACCGATCCCCAAATGAAATCCGATCAAGACGAAGGCCGAGCGAAACGAGGACTGCGCGCGCTGCCCCGCAACGTGTGGGCGGTGAGCATCACCAGTTTCCTCACGGACATCTCCAGCGAGATGGTCATCAACGTCGTGCCCCTGTTCCTCTCCAATGTCCTGGGAGTGAAGACGACGATCATAGGCCTGATCGAGGGCGTGGCGGAGACCACGGCGGGCCTGCTCAAGATCTTCTCCGGCTGGCTCTCCGACCGGCTGCGGGCCCGCAAGTGGCTGGCCGTGGCCGGCTATGCGATCTCGACCCTGGCCAAGCCCTTCTTCTACGTGGCCCGGTCATCGGCTGCGGTCGCCGGCGTGCGCTGGGCGGACCGGGTGGGTAAGGGTGTGCGCACTGCGCCGCGCGACGCGCTCGTGGCGGACACGATAGACGATAAGCACCGCGGGCTCGCCTTCGGCTTCCACCGGGCAGCCGACACCGCCGGCGCCGTCGTCGGCCTGGCGGTGGCGCTGGGGGTCGTCTGGGCGGCCCAGGGCGGGGCGGGCGAGCTGGGCAGGGATACGTTCCAGCGGGTTGTGCTCATCAGCCTGATCCCGGCTGCGCTGGCGGTGCTGTCGCTGGCCCTCGGTGCCCGCGACGTGCCGGTGACCTCGCAGCGTGCCGCTCCCAGGTTCGCTCTGCGCGGCCTGGGCAGGCGCTTCTCCATTCTGCTGCTCATCGTCGGCCTGTTCGAACTGGGTAACTCGTCCGACGCCTTCGTCGCCCTCAGGGCTCAGGAGCGCGGGCTTAGCGTTGTGGGTCTGCTCGCAGCCCTGGTCGTCTTCAACCTCGTCTACGCGCTCGTCAGCACGCCAGCCGGGTCGCTGTCTGACCGCATCGGCCGCCGGTCCGTGGTCGTTGCCGGATGGCTGCTCTATGCTGCGGTCTACCTGGGCTTTGCCCTGGCCGGCGATGGCGCCCAGGTGTTCCTGATCTACCCTGTGTACGGTATCTACTACGGGCTCACCTATGGCACCGTCAAGGCCATGGTGGCGGACGTGGTGCCCGAGGAGCTGCGGGGGACGGCCTACGGTACCTACAACGCCGTCCTGGGCATTCTCGATCTGCCCGCATCGCTCATCGCCGGCTGGCTGTGGCAGGGCTTCGGTGGCTTCCAGGGCCTCGGCCCCGCGGCGCCATTCTTCTTCGGCGCCGCGCTGGCCCTCGTGGCGGCGGTTCTTCTGGCCACGGCCATGCCACGCGACGCCAGAGAGGACTAGCTTGATCAGAACCGGGCTCCGTTTTCGAGAGAATCCGACCGATGGACTATAGACTGCTGGGCCGCACCGGAGTGAGGGTCTCCAGCCTGTGCATGGGCACCATGTCCTTTGGCGGCGATGCCGACGGGAAGACGGCGGCGGCTATGTACAGGCGGTGTCGCGACGTTGGCATCAACTTCTTCGATACGGCTAACGTCTACAGTGGCGGTCGTTCGGAGGAGATCCTGGGCAAGCTGATCGCCGGTCACAGGGACGAGCTCGTCATCGCCACGAAGGTGGGCTTCCCGGTTGGCGGGGACGTGAACTCCGGAGGGCTATCGCGCCGCCACGTTATGTGGTCGGTAGAAGAGAGCCTGAAGAGGCTGCGGACCGACCGTGTGGACCTGCTGTTCCTGCACACGTATGATCCAGCCGTGCCGATCGAGGAGCCGCTGCGCGCGCTTGACGATCTCGTGCGCCAGGGCAAGGTCCTTTACCCGGGCGTCAGCAACTGGTCTGCCTGGCAGGCTGCCAAGGCGCTGGGTATTGCGGCCCGCCACAATCTGGCGAGGCTTGAGTGCCTGCAGCCGATGTACAATCTGGCGAAGCGCCAGGCGGAAGTGGAGATCCTGCCGCTCGCTCGCGAGGAGCAGATCGGTGTCATATCGTACAGCCCGCTGGCCGGAGGCCTTCTCTCCGGCAAGTACGGCGTGGACCGCAGGCCGAAGAAGGGCAGGCTCGTGGAGAGCGAGCTGTACGCCAGCCGATACGGCGATTCCGTCTACTTCGAGGTGGCGGAGCGCTTTGCAGCCCACGCCAAGGAGCGGGGCCATCATCCGGCTTCGCTGGCGGTGGCCTGGGTCAGGTCCCATCCGGCCATCACCGCTCCGATCATTGGAGCCCGCAACCTGGAGCAGCTGGAGCCCTCGCTTGGGGCGCTCGACATCGACATGTCTCCCGAATGGCGTGCGGAGATCTCGGCACTCTCGATCGAGCCCCCGCCCGCCAACGACCGGACTGAGGAGAAGAACGGCGTATCCTTCAGGGGTGCGCTCTCCAGGTGATCGGCCGAGACGTATGCACGGGTCACAGAGCCGAGAAGAGGCCTTGAGCTACGCGTGCTCCCCCAGCGCCGGGCCTGGTTTGCACATCTCGCCCCTCTGGGAGCGGGCGCTGCTGGCAGTGGTCCTGGTTGCCGCTCTCACCCTGCGCCTCTACGACCTGGGCGGCGTGCCGCCGGGCCTGACGCATGACGAGGCCTCTAATGGTCACGACGCCGCTGCGGTGCTGAGGGGCGTGTGTCCAATCTACTTCACCGTGGGTTACGGCCATGAGCCGCTGTACCCATACTCGGCTGCGGCTGTGATGGCCGTGCTTGGCCCCACCGATGTTGCGCTCAGGCTAACGACGGTGTGCTGGGGCATGGCGACCCTGCTTCTAACCTACGCGTTTGCGCGCAGGCTGTTCGGGCCGCTGGAGGGGCTGCTGGCGGCTGCATGCATGGCGGTCTCGTTCTGGTGCGTCATGACCAGCCGGATTGGCCTGCGGGCGGTTACCCTGGCGGCGGTCTTCACCGCATCAGCCATATGCTTCTGGAAGGCCTTGCCCGCCGGATCCCATCCCGTGGCGGGCCGCCCGCGGCGGCCCTGGATCTCGCTGCTGTGCTGCGGTGTCCTACTCGGCGCAACCATCTACACGTACATGGCGAGCCGGGTCGTCTGGTCAGTGTACCTTCTGTTCCTCTTGTACCTGCTCATGCTCAGACTCGCGAAGGCTCCGGCATCAGGCTTCAGACGCGAGTGGGTGGCAGTAGGCGTGGTCCTTGTCTCGGCAGCCCTGGTGGCTGCTCCACTCGTGCGATACCTGATTGCGCATCCGGAGGCCGAGCAGCGCATCGGCCTGCTTGCCGAACCGCTTCGCCAGGCCCTGCAGGGAGATCTCGGTCCTCTGTGGTCGAACGTGCGTCGCTCGCTGCCGATGTTCACCTTCGAAGGCGACCCGTTGTGGCTGTACAACATCCCGGGCCGACCCTTACTTGGCGCGGGCATCGGGGCGCTTTTCTACGGAGGTCTGCTGGTCTGCCTGTGGCGCTGGCGTGATCCACGATACGCCTTTGTCCTGCTGTGGCTGGTGGTCGGCGTTGCGCCGGCGCTGGCAAGCGGCCCGGATGCCACGACGCTGCGGTCGATCGCGGCTCAGCCGGCCGTCTTTGTCGCGGCAGCCGTGGCGGGCGCCACCGTGGTCCGGTTCTTCAGGCACACGAGCGGCCGGCCGGGCGGGGCGCTTGCTGTGGCTGCCCTGGGCCTCATGGTCGCAGCAGCGGGCGCCCGCACGGCAATCGACTACTTCACCACATGGGGCGAGCATAGGGATGTCCGCGTGGCTTACCACCACACCCTCGTCGAACAGGCGCGCTACCTCGACGCTGCGCCCGAGAGCGACCCCGTGGCCTTCTCATCGATCTACCCTGGTCGCTTCCACGATCCCTACACTGTCGAGATCGCGTTGCGCAGGGATGATCTGGTCCAGAGCTGGTTCGATGGAAGGCACGCTCTCGTATTCCCTGCCGCGGGCGAGGTGCGCGTGATTGTGCCCTCGATTGCCCCGATCAACGAGGAGCTGCAGCCACTCTTTGCTGAGTACGCCGTGCTCATCCGCAGCCAGGAGTTCCGGCCAGACGACCTGGTCTGCAGGTTCGACGTCTACCGCTTTGCCGCAAGTGATGCGCTCTCCGCGCTGTTGGGTGCTCTCACCGACGAAGCCCTTCCGTGTGTGTCTGACGCTGACGAGGCTGACGCTGAATGCGTAGAACTCGACTACCCGGTAGACTTCGGTGGAGTGCTCGAACTGCTCTCCTACAGCCTGCGCGTGCCCAGCGCGAATCCTGGCGGCGAAGTCGAAGTGCTCACCGTTTGGCGTGTACAGCGGCAGGTCGATCCAGAAGTGGTTGTCTTCGTGCATCTGCTCGGCCCGAATGGCATGCCCATTGCGCAGTGCGACCGGCTTGATGCTCCCTCGTGGAGCTGGATGGAAGGAGATGCCTTCGCTCAACTCTCTCGGTTCGCGGTGCCCGCGGACACCCCGGCGGGCCTGTACGCGCTCGAGGCCGGCACCTATACGCGGGAGGACCTGTCTCGCTTGCCTATCGTCGTCGCCGGCGCACTTGCTGGCGACAGTGTCTTGCTACAGCCGGTTGAGGTGCGGGTCGAATGACGACGGCTCCCGTCCGCTCCCTGCGCAAGCCCCTCTGCGGGAGGGAACTTGTGCTTCTTGTGGTGCTGATCCTGGCAGCCTGGGCAGCGCGTCTTTGCTGTCTGGCGAGCGTTCCCCCGGGCTGGCGAAACGACGAACTGATCAACATGCTGGCTCTGTCCGGCGAGGTGATGGAGGGGCGATTCCCTCTCTATTTCACCGGTGCCTCCGGTCACGAGCCGCTCTATCACTACCTACATGCCGGCCTGATGGCAGTAGCGGGAGTCAACCTGCTGAGCGGCCATCTTCTGTCCATCGCGCTTGGCACCCTCAACGTTGTTCTGACGTACGTGGTCGCGCGCCGCCTCCTTGGCCGCAGGGCAGCCGTCGTATCCTCGTTCATGCTGGCTGCCTCCTTTTGGTCGCTCATGTACAGCAGGCTAGCTATCCGCCACATCATCGTGCCGCCGCTGGCTCTGGCGACGGTCTACTGGACTTGGCGGCTTGCCTGGAGCCGACCGGCCGGACAGCAGGCGCGTGGCAGCAGATGGCAGGACTGGGCCGCCTGGCTGGGTGTGGGTCTGCTGACTGCAGCGCTCTGGTACTCCTACCCTGCCGGTCGGCTGATGCCCGCTTTCACAGCTGCATTCATTGCCTATCTGGCCCTTGTGCATCGGAGAAGAGTGGCCGGTCGCTGGCGTGGTGCCGTCGTGGCACTGTTGGCACTGATAGTCGTCGTGCTGCCTTTGCAGATCGCCATTGCCGAAGGCCGGAGCGAAGCCGCCCGGCTGGGTATCGGCGCCGACGCCCGGCTGAGCGAGTTGGCAGCTCCCTTGCGTGAGCTTCAGGAAGGGAACCCGCTACCGCTCCTGGAGAACACGCTGGGCACGCTGGCCATGTTCTATCCGCAGGGCGATCCTGAGTGGCTGTACAACATCGCCGGACGCCCGCTCTTTGGCCTTCTGGGGGGCGTGCTGTTCTGGTCTGGCGTCGTCGTGTGTCTTGTGCGTTGGCGGCAGGCGCGCAACTTCCTGCTCTTGGTCTGGCTTGGAGTCGGACTGGTGCCGACCTTCGTCAGCATTCCCCCTGGCAGTCTGAGCCACACGATACTGGCCCAGCCTGTCGTATACATCTTGTTCTCCGTCGGCCTCCTGAAGGCGGGCCGGCTGCTGGGGTGGGTGCTGTCAAGATTCGCCGCGGCTGCGTCGCGAGGCCTGCCCGGCGCCGTCACCATGCTGGTGGTGGCCGCTGCAGTGGGGGCGGTTGCTTGGCGCGATCTGCATGACTACTTCGATGTGTGGCCGGAGCGGGGCATGGTCCGCCTCCAGTACCATGCCGACTACAGGGAGCTTGGGCGCTACCTGGATGGTCAGAGCGAGTACACCGATGTCGCCGTCGCCACCGGGCTGCAGGATCCGTGGGGCGGGTTGGCTCTGGGCCTGGACATGCGGCGGGAGGATGTGGCGGTTCGGCTCTTCAGCCCGGAGCGGGCGCTGGTCTGGGTGGGCGATTCCTCAGCAAGGGTGGTGATCACGGGATGGCCGGAGCCGGGGGCGTTCGTTGCCGACTATCTGGCTGAACAGTCTCTGGTTGCTAGGCCCGGGCGGTGGATCGAGGTCTACGAGCTGTGCAGCGAGCCGGACATGCCCGCCGACCCGCTGGCCAGCTTCGCCAACCACCTGGTCCTGCTCGGTGCGGAATGGGTTGAGGGCGGTGTCCCGCTGCCTGGCGCCGCCGGAACGCTTCGCACGACGTGGCTCGCCGATTCGTATGTCGACTATCCGATCAGCCCGATAGTGGCCTACCCGCCGCCGCCCGGCGTCTACTTCGGGCCGCGGCTGGCGGTCTTTGCTCACTTGATTGCCCAGGACGGCACGCTGGCTGACGGTGATGATGGTCTGTGGGTCGATCCTACGACGCTGCGGCCGGGAGACCGGTTTGTACAGTTCCACGAGTTCAGCCTTGATGGTGATCCCCCTGACGGCTGCTACAGGGTCGAGATGGGCTTGTACGATCCACACACGGGGGAGCGGTGGCACGTGCTGGATGCCGTAGGCGAGCCCGCTGGCGATCGGGTGTCGCTGGAGGTTGGCTGCGCCGGGGATTAGCCCTCAGCCTGCGCAGTCCGTCCAGTTCTCCACGAAATCGCGGAAAGCCTCGATTGACCCGCCGTTGCGGCAGATGACGACGACGCCCGAGTCACGGAACACCAGGCCGTAGCGGGTGGTATCCAGCCCCTCGAAGTAGTCCCGGTACTGCTGGCAGGTCATATAGCGCTGGTCGTAAAGGTTGATGAAGATCGCCTCGGGGTCGAGCGGGGGTTCTCGCTGTGCGGGAATACCGATGATGTATAGGCCCTCTCTCTGCGCCAGGTGCGGAGCGTAGGCATTCGTCGTCACCAGCGTTGCCTGGGCCGGCACATGCGGCAGCGCTCTGTACACTGCCTCGCTGTTGGTGAGCTCAGCCAGCGCCCCAGGCAGCTGCTGGCTCTCTGCGAAAGGGTTGTCCACCAGGAACGCCAGTGTGGCTAGGGCGAGGACGGCGGACGCCACGACGTACGACCCCCATCCGCGGGGTAGGAGGCCGCGCAGCCGCGCCAGCCCCGTCGTGGCGGCTATGAGCACGAAGGGGACAAGCGGCACGGTGTACTGGCAGTAGATCGTAGGCTGGCAGAAGTGCTCCGCCAGCAGGTTGAGCGCCAGGCCCGGCACGGCTATGAGCAGCTCAGGTAGGCCAAGGAGCGCCAGCAGGGCGGTCGGCAACAGAAGCTGGAGGACGTAAAGAGCGGTGACGGAATTGGCCACCTTGCGCCAGACCGGGGCGGGGTGGCTGACGATAGTCAACAGCATCTCAAGGGGGTTCTGGCCCAGCCACGCGTAGCGAGCCGCAGTGTCGCTGGGCCCTCCCCTCAGTGCAGGTATCAGGCAGAACGACACGACAACAGAGACCGTCAGCCCGATGGCCAGCCACCCCAGGCCGAACCTAGTTTTCCTGCGGACGAGCACAGCGTACAGGGCGAACGTGGCCACAGAGAAGCCGAGGTTCTCCTTGCCGAGAAGCGCCACCAGGAGCCACATGGAGGTCGATCTCAGGTCGTCCCGGTCTAGCGCCTCGAAAGCCGCGATGAACGCCGGGATGGCCAATGCCTCGGGATGGAAGTCGAAGCGATTGACGAATCCGAGCGCCGGGCACAGCAGATAGGCGGCGCTGAACGCCAGGCCAAGCGCTTCGCTCTCCAGCCCGCGCCGGGCCAGCCGATAGAGCGGGAGTGCTCCCAGCGCCAGCCCGACGGTCTGGACTACCAGAAGGAGCTCAGGGCGCGGCACAAGCATGTATGGCAGCACGAAGGCGGCCATCAGTGGCTGGAAGTGATCCTCGAAGGCATTGTCCACCTCGACCGAGCTGGCGAAGAAGCGGCCGTGCGCCGTGTTCCAGACGACCTGTTCCTTGATGGCCAGGTCGTACCCAGTAGAGTTGAATCGTCTGTGGCGCTCGATCGACAACCAACCGTACGCGACAACGTAGCAGATCACGAGCAAGGCCAGAATCACGCTGCCCGGCGCCCCGGGGCGGCCGCTGGCTCCTCGGCGTTGGTCCAGCTTGGTGGCCGGACGGCCGGACAGACAGGAGGCGGTGACGAGGGCGCCAAGTATGGCGGCCCAGATGGCTGCCGCGAACAGGAGGATCTCAATCTTGCCCTGCTGCCAGTGAGGGAGAGAGGCGGCGGCTCCTGCCCTGGCGGCAGAGTGGGCGTAGAACAGGCAGAGACTGATAGCGAATGCAGCGACCGCCGCCGCCGCACGCGTGCTACGCGCCTTCCGTTCCGGTCTTGTGCTCATTGTCTGAAAGAGTGTGACAGTCTGGGCTGAGGTGCGTGGGCCGCGAATCCGGCCGCGGCGTCCGCGTGTATTATAGGCACGGTGGCACGTTGCTGTCAACCCCGGTCTATGGTTGACACGCGTCTCGGGGGATGGTACAATCCGCCCGGCCGGCCCGGCCCG
>CAZHAX010000021.1:0-52501 GCA_964530325.1 uncultured Anaerolineales bacterium
CCCGGTGACCATTCTTGTCAAGCCACCAATTTACACCACATCATGAGACATTATCCGAAGTCGCCGCCCGCCGCCGACTCTCCCGAATACGAGGAGTGGAAGAGGATCAGGGATAACCCAGATGCAAAGAAAGTCGTCCAACTATGGTGAACTGGGTGCTTAGTACTCCGATTCCGCCCCAATGGAGCGATTGAAGTATCCAGAGTAATGGAAAGGGATCAGCAACAGGTCAGCGAGCATATCAGCCAGCTTGCCAGCTGGCGCACCCTAAGTACTCGTGGTGGCGCACCAACTGGCGCACTTGGTGGCGACACGCTCCCCAGAAAGGCCGCTGTACTCGCGGAGTATCGCATCACCTCCGCAGCCCCGACGAGCTGCCGGTGAAGATAGGCAACCTGTTGCGTTGCTTCGTAGCGTAGAAGGAGCACGGCCCCTCCCCCCGTGCTCCACTGTGCCCCCAAGGGGATTCGAACCCCTGTCGCGGGCTTGAAAGGCCCGTGTCCTAGACCAGGCTAGACGATGGGGGCATCTGAGCGGGATTCTACCACAAAGCGGATGCCGGTCAAGACAAACAGCAGTCAGCGGTCAGCAGTCGGTGGGTACGATGGGATAGCCCGGCCGGCCCCGGTCGCTAGAGCACCCGTCGCCCGCGCTTGCACCCGCCGCCCTGGCAACGTATACTCTGCTCATCCCCATCAGGAGGTGAACCGTGAGGATGAGCAGGAGCCCCAGCCACATCGCGATTGTCCTGATCGTAGCCATCCTGGCCACGCTGGCCTGCAACTTCTCCCTCCCCACCGCCGAGCCGGACGACACACCCACCGTCTACGTGCCGGGCGACGACACGCCCGAGCCCGGCGAGCCGACGGCGACGCCGACGACCGAGCCGGCCCCCACACCCCTGCTGCTCGTCTACACCAAGGGCGGCAACCTGTGGATCTCCACAGATGGCGGTGCGCCGGTACAGCTCACGTCAGGGAGTGCCGACTCCGGGCCCCAGATCTCGCCCGACGGCAGCGAGATCCTCTTCCGGCGGGAGCTGCCGCCCAGCCTGGCCGGCATGTACCGCTTCGAGCTGCGCGTCATCAACTCAGACGGCACCGCAGAGCGCAGCATCCTCGGCCCGGCCGATCTGCCCGGTGAGATGGGCACTGCCATCGAGTCCGATACCCCCGTCCTGCTCGACCAGCTTCCGGTGCAGGTCGAATGGCTGCCCCACGCCCACGGTATCGCCTTCAACACGCGCATCGAGGCCGGATACGGCCTGCTGCACAAGGACGACCTGTGGGTGATCGACCTGGATGCGGATACGCTCACCGAGCTACTGCCCGACCCCCAGGGAGGCGTCTTCGCCTACTCGCCGGACGGCAGCCGCATCGTGGTGACGACGCCCTACACGGTGACCATGGTCAACTCGGACGGCACGAACCGGCGGGAGCTGGTCACCTTTCCCTTCGTCAACACCGCCAGCGAGTACGCGCTGCGGCCCGTTCCCGCCTGGGCGCCGGACGGCTCCTACGCCCGCATCGCCATCCCCTCGCCGGAGCCTTTCGGGCCGAGCGCCAGCGCCGCCCTGTGGCAGCTGCCGCTGACCGGCAGCGCGGTTCCCCTGGCCACGCTGACCGGCGAGTTCCTCTTCGCCGTGCGGGACGGCCGGCTCTGGTCGCCGGACGGCGCCCACATCGCCTACGGCGCGCCTTCGAGCACGCCGGGCAGCGAGGACCTGATCGTCGCCGATGGCAGCGGCGGCAGCCCGGCCGTCTACGCCACCAGCGCCAACCTGGACCTGGTCGCCTGGGTGCCGGCCAGCAGCCACTTCGTCTTCTGGCAGAACAACAACCCGGGCGAGGACTACCTGGGCCAGCTGGGAGACGCTCCCGTGAGGCTCGTCCCGCCCGCCGTGGCCGACCGGGTCTTCGACCTGGCCTTCGCCAACGATGTCGCCTTCGCCTTCACCGCAGGCGCGGTCAACAACTGGACGGTCTACCTGGGCCAGATCGGCGGATCGACGGACGTGATCGACACCTGCCCCGACCCCTACGTCGACCTCGACGCCCACAAGTGAGATCGACTGTGCGGGGGCAGGCCCGTCAGTAGCTGCGGACGACCAGGGGCAGGTAGGCGGCGAAGATCTCCTCGACGACGAAGATCGAGACCTCGACGTTCTGAACGGGGTCTGAAATCGGCACAGGGATGCCCACCGTCGCCGTCGTCGCCACCGTCGCCGTGTGACGGCCCACCTCCAGGCCTGTAGAGTCCGCCACGTACGGCAGTGTGTCCGGGCAGGCGCCAGACGTCGTCTCCAGAGTGATCGGGAATGACGACGACACCAGCGAGCCAGTCCAGTTCATCGGCTCCGGAGAGACGTTGCGCACCGTCAGCGTGCTGGACAGCTGGCGGCTATCTCCTACTTCCAGAAGCCAGACCCTTCGGCCGGACCAGAGGGGCTGGGCGGGCACGATCTCCTCGGCCATGCTGGTCAGGTCGGTCTGCGCCTGGCGGCCCTTGATGTCGAAGAAGGACATCTGGTTGCAGCCGTGGACGTCGGAGAAGCCATAGTTGAAGAGGAGCATGGCTCCCATCCAGGGGTAGTGGGCATTCGCGTACTCGTAGGCTCCGACCAGGTTGTCCGCCTGCTGCTGCTCCGAGACGAGCATCCACAGGAAGCCGCCCATTGAGGGATCGTTGAGGCAATCGCCCTCGTTCAGATCAACAGGGTCGATGATCCAGCCGAACTCGGTGGCCCAGATCGGCTTGTCGACGCCGTACTCGTTGTACAGGATGTCGCGGATCGCTTCCACGCCCCGGAAGCAGAAGTCGTTGACCCCGCACTCCCAGGACCCCGGCGCGGCATCGTAGGGAGCCAGGAACCCATAGGGGTGGTAGCCCACCGCGTCGAAGCAGTTGGCCGCGCCGGCATCGAGCATCTCCCGCAGGTACTCCCGCTCGTCCTGGTACCAGCCGCCGCACCACTCCAGCCCGGGCGCGCAGTACCCCTGGTGGCCGTTGTATTCGAAGGGGACCCGTCCCACCGGAGCCAGCCCGGCGGAGACGACGACTACCGACGGATCGGCCGCCTTGATCTTCTCGTAGATCGCGCACAGCATCTGGGTGTATAGAGCTGCGTCCGGCGCTGTGCCCCACCCGAACTCAGCCCCCAGGTTGACCTCGTTGCCGATCTCCCAGGCCTCTATGTTCTCCGCCTGCAGATACGCCTCGTTTCCGATCCCCTGAGCGTGCCCTTCGATATCGCCCGCGAGCAGGTAGTTCACGTCGATCCGGCGCAGCACCCGATAGGGCAATCGACCGCCGGGCCCCGCCCACACCTTCGTCCAGTCGAAGCCCATGGCGGCTATGGCAGGGTCGCCGTAGTTGGTGGGGTTGACGCCGTAGCCAATGTGCGGCGCCGACTGCGGACTGCGCTCGCCGCTGGCGGCCTGCACCGGCTCGGGCTCGTCGCCGGCACCCGCCGCGTGGAGCGAGCCGGCGGCCAGGCAAAGGCCCAGCACCAGGGCAAGCGCGGCGGAGGCGAAGCGGGGCACACGCCCGCGCTTCGATGCGGCCTTGTTCCGGGGTTCGCTGCGCAAGTCCATTCCGGCTGTCCCTGCCCCCTTCTACGTTGATTCTAGTGCGATGGCGACCAGCCGGCAATGGCTATCTGGTACTATCCCCCAACGCCCTCGGCGCTACGGATTCACCACTCAGGGACCGGGCACCCTCCGGCCAGGGCACGGAGCAGCTCCTCTGCCGGAAGCCCTCTGATGTCGAAGAAGCCCATGTGATCGCAGGAGGAGCCATCGTAGAAACCATAGTTGAACAGGAACATCGGCCCCATCCAGGGGTAGTTCTCCTCCGCATATTCCAGCGCCCCGCGAACGTTGAGCGCCTGGTCGACCGGCGAGACCACCTGCCAGTGGAACTGCTGGATCGACTCGTCCTCCCAGCACTCGGCCCTTCCGACGTCCGGGTCCCGCGGATCGACCATCCAGCCGAACTCGGTGGCCCAGATCGGCTTGTCCACGCCATACTCCTCGACCATTATGCGCCTGATCTCCTCGACGCCGCGGAAGCAGAAGGCGTCCCCTCCGCACGCCTCCGAGCCGGGCGGGGAGTCGTATGGCGCGCCGAACCCGTAGGGATGGTAGCCCAGCGCGTCGAAGCACTCTCCGGCGCCATTGTCCAGCATCTCCCGCAGGTACTCGTGGTCGTCCTGGTAGTAGCCCATACAGCCGTCCAGTCCGGGAGCGCAGTAGCCCCGGTGACCCTCCCACTCGGCCGCCACCCGCCCGGTCGGCGCGAGCCCGGCGGAGACGACGATAACGCCCGGGTCCGCCCCCTTGATGGCCGGGTATACCGCGCACAGCAGCTCGGTATAGGCTCTCGCGTCCGGAGCCGCATCCCAGCCGAACGGAGCCCCCAGGTTGACCTCGTTGCCCGCCTCCCAGGCGTCTATGTAGTCGGCCTTCTCGTAGGCCTCGTTACCGAGCCCCTGGGCCAGCGCCTGGGCGGAGCCCACGAACCGGTAGTTGATGTCGACGCGGCGCAGCACCTGGTAGGGAAAGCGGTGATCGGGACCGCTGAAGACCTTGATCCACGAAAGCCCCATCTCCTCGATCGCCGGGTCCGGCGAGCTGACCGGGTAGTTGACCCCTCCCAGCTCGAAGCGGATGGGCGTCCCGCTGCACGGCGTCGGGCTGGGCTCGGGCGGAGGGCCGGGCGTCGGGGTGGGCACCGCAGGCACCTGCCCGCCGCCGTCTCCGCTCTGCACGATCGGCACGTACACGGTGTTTGTCCATTCCGGAACAGGAGCCGGCGGCGCGAGGGGCGCGCTGGAGCGCGCCGCAAACGCGCCAACGATGATCAGCGCCAGGCACACAGAGAGGAGCCTCCAAACCGAGAACAGCCTGGCTGCCGACTGCTCGGATGGCAGCCGTTCCCCAGCGATTGACATCGTATCCTTCATACAGCCCCGGCCCGCTCCCTACGGCAGGAAGCCGCTCCGGCCCGGGCTGCCCGGCAGGCACCTGCCACAGCGCAGGGGCACGCGACTGCGTGCCCCCGAGAGGCAGTCCTGCTGACTATCCGCGCTGTCTGTGCCGCCGGAACCGGGCCGTCTAAAACCCGTTCTCGAACAAGGCACAGATAGTGATTCCGCCACCCAGGGCGATCGGAAGCACAATGAATACACAGAGCAGGATAAGCGTGAGGGCGATCCCGACCCAGCCCAGGATGATGCCCCACGTGGCCAGCCCATCGCCGCCGATAATCCCCCCGCTCCCGCGGATCCGATTGCGGGCGACGTAGCCCAAGATGATGCCTATCACGCTGCCCAGCGTAGGAAGCAGCGTGAAGCCCAGGATGCTGCATACGAGACTGGCCACCGCCATGCCGCTCGTCTGAGGGGCCGGGTAGGCTGGGCGTTGGTACTGCTGTTGCTCGCTCACTGGACGTCTCCTTTCCTTTCTAGCCGCCGATACCGTCCCCGCTTGCCGCGGCGAGTCACGTACCACCAGACGACAAACGAGAACGTGACCAGGATCAAAGCCACAACCAGGTATGGCGCCACGATCGCCAGTATGGAGGCTGCAAGCGACACCATGTCCTCGACCGTGCTGACGATCGGATTGGCCACCCCGGCGGTCACGGAAGTGACCACAGGGCGGACCGCCGCCTTGACGGCGTGGACGCCGCCGGCCAGGACCACGCCGCACACCGCCGCCAGCACGGGATTGACGTCGATAGCCTCAGTCGTAGCCGCGAAGAGCACCGCTCCCGCCGCGGGGCGGATGAACGTCTGCACGACGTCGTTGACCGTGTCTGCAGCCGGCACCTTGTCCACCAGAACCTCGATGACCAGCAGCACGCCCAGCGCCCCGATGACCCACCAGCTGCTCAGAGCGTCGTATGGTGGATTGAGTGTCACCAGCGTGGTCAACCGGGAGAGTAGAGCGACGACCAGGAGAGGGACGTAGGCATTGAGCCCCGCCGATGTGGACAGGCCGAAGGCAGTTGCCAGGCCAAGCATCGCCTCTGCCACTATAGCACCTCCAATAGAAAAGAGAACAGGCCCCTGAGCCAGCCGGGCGCAGGCTCAACTGGCGAAAGCGGTCACTCCCGCCCGGCGCCCGATCTGCCCGGATAGGTGGCCGCCGAAGAGCCCAAGCCACAAGTAGACCGGGACGAGAAGCATGGCCCCGAAGGCCGCCACCACCGGCCCGCAGAGCGGTATCAGCACCAGTACGGTGAACACCCCGCCGAACACGAGAGTCACCAATAGAACTGCCAGCGTCACCACAAGCGTGACCAACAAGATGCGCCCGAAGTTGTCCAGCAGGAAGCGCAGCACCGCGCCAACTCGCAGGCAGGCGCCGATCGTCCCGACCTCGGCATATCTTATCTGAAGCACCGGCGTCACCAGAGCGTAGAACGCGCCGTATAGTCCGGCCAGGCAGCCCAGCGCCGCGGTCAGCGCCCCGGAGAGCCCAAGCAGCGCCCAGGTCGCTTCGCTATCCTCAGCGCCGAAGAGGGGGAGCGCCCAGGACAAGACCACCGGGCAAGCGAGCAGAAGCAGCGGAAGCGCATAGAGGAGCGTGGCCAACCAGAACATCAGCCCATCCCTGAAACACCTGCCCGGCTCCTCCCAGTCAGGAAGGGGATTCTCCTTGCCGGCCATCACGTTTCGCACGAGCGCGATCACGTATCCGCTGGCAGCAACAGGGCCGAATACGGGTATGAGCGAGATCACGGCGGCGAGCAGAATCTTGCCCAGCCACTCTTCGTCATCGAAAACGAACTCAATGGCGCGCGAGATGTTCATCAGCTATACGCTCAGGTCCAGCACGGCGCGTGACTCCAGGTGACAGTCACAGGGCTGGGAATCCGCTCACGCTGCGCTCCAGCGTGGCGCGCACGACGTCGATCCCACCAATCAACACTATCGTCGCCGCCAGGCCGATCAGCAGGCCCCGGGCCGCCTCAGACGGCGAATCGGCCAGGTTCTCCCTGCGCAGCAGGGTCAGCACGAGCACTGTGTTCACGCTGGTCAGCATCCCCACCACTCCGAGTACACTGAGGATCGAAAGCAGGTAAAGCAGCCAGTCCCACCCCGCGAGCACGAGCCCCACGAACGCTGCCTCCAGTATCAGGAGCAGGCCAAGATCGCGCAGCCCGCGGATCGCCCGCTCCTCGCCCGGCTCGCGCCACAGCGTGAAGTTGAGCACCGGGTAGATGAGACCGCTCCAGGTCAGCCCGTTCAGCGCTCCGACGATGAGGCGCAGCGTGTTGCTCGGCACGTAGAGATGCGGGCCATCGAGCAGGTTCAGATAGGAGTTCAAGCCATCGCCGGCCCACAGCAGCGTGAAGATTACCAGGACTACGATAGCCACAACTGGAGGGAACTCCGAAGCCCGGCCCCGCCGCAGGACGACGGCCTGCCCGAAGAAGCCGACGAGAGCCCCGATGAACGAGCCCGTGCATCGCGCGCAGAGGGGCAGCAGGTGGCCGCCGATGACGAATGTGTGCGCGTCGATCCGGCCACACACGGCCTTGGCTACTGCCTCCGACTTCTCCAGGAAACCGCCGGGCGTGAGAGCCAGGAATGCGACCAGGGCGGTCACTGCCAGGGAAACGGCCAGCCACCGCGGCGGCAGCTTCCGCACGCGCGGCTCAGTGGTCTGCGGCTCTGTAGACGTGTCCATGGCAGGATGGGCCAACGTGATTATAACCGACGGCAGTCCAGGCACAAGGGGGCGCAGCAATCCAGCCTAAGACCACCTGCCTGCTGGCAGCGGCATCCCCCGGGCCAGGCCGTTCTGCCATTCCATACGTCCGAAGCGGGCGACCGGTTTCGCAGTCCGCCCCAGGGCCGGCAGCGGCCTACGTCTCTGCGCGGCAGACGCTAGTCGCCCACCGACTGGACGACGAGACGGCGCGAGCGGGGCCTGGTGTCGAAGTCGATGAAGACGATCTGCTGCCACGTGCCAAGCGTCAGCTCGCCGTCCACGAAGGGCACTGTGAGCGAGGGACCAACAAGCGCGGCTCGAACGTGCGAATGGCCGTTGTCATCCCCCCACCGCAGGTGGTGGAGGTATTCTCCATCCGGCGGCGCGATCTTGTCCAAGGCCTCTTCCACGTCCTTCAAGGCGCCGCTCTCGTACTCGATCGTGGTGATGCTCCCCGTCGACCCGGGGCAGAAAACGGTGACGATCCCGTTCTGCAGCCCGGACTCGCGGACGGCTCCCGCGACCGGACCGGTGATATCCTGCACGTCACAGTTGCCCCTGGTGTCGATGGACAGCGTCCGGCTGAAGACCATCGCCTTTCCTCCTCGGGTGCACACCCCCTGCTGGCTTTGGCGAAGCGTGGTTATCATAGCACAGCTGGCCCAGGCGCCCAAGCTGGCGCCACCTATGCGGCTGTGCTACAATGCCCGCCTATGGATCTCCTCCGCGACCTCAACCCCCAGCAGCGAGAAGCCGTCACGGCGCCCGATGGTCCGGTGCTGGTGCTGGCCGGCCCAGGCAGCGGCAAGACACGAGTCCTCACCCAGCGGGTCTCCTGGCTCGTCTTGGAGGCAGGCCTGGCGCCTTGGCACATCCTGGCCGTCACCTTCACCAACAAGGCGGCCCGCGAGATGCGCAGCCGCCTCGAAGCGCTCTTGGGGCCATCGCGGGCCCGGGCTCTCACGCTGGGCACCTTTCACGCTACCTGCGCCGTCATCCTCCGCCGCCAGGCGGAGGCCGCCGGCATCCCCCGCGACTACGCCATATTCGATGCGGACGACCAGCTCACGGTGGTGAAGCGGGCATTGGACGACCTCGATCTGGACGACAAGCTCTACCGCCCTCGAGCGGTCCACGCCGCCATCTCGCAGGCCAAGAACGAGCTGATCACGCCCCAGGCTTACTCGCCCGGCTCCTACTTCGGAGAGGTCGTCCGCCGGGTCTACGAGCGGTACCAGTCGATCCTCGCCGCCAGTGGCGGGCTCGACTTCGACGATCTGCTCATGATCACGGTGCGCCTTTTCGAAAGCAGCCCCGAGGTTCTGGCCGCCTACCAGGAGAGGTACTCGCACATACTGGTTGACGAGTTCCAGGATACGAACGTCGCCCAGTACGCCCTGCTGCGCCAGCTCTCCGGCAGGCACCACAACCTTTTCTGCGTTGCCGACGAGGACCAGTCCATCTACGCCTGGCGCGGCGCTGATTACCGGAACATCCGCAGGCTGCGCCGGGATCACCCCAACCTGGTGATAGTCCTCCTGGAGCAGAACTATCGCTCCACGCAGACGATACTGGACGCGGCCAGGTCGGTCATCAGCCACAACCCGGACCGGACGGAGAAGGCGCTCTTCACGCAGCGCGGGAGTGGGACCCAGGTCGTGGTCCACGAGTCGTACGACCAGGACGACGAGGCGCAGTTCGTCGTCGACACTATCGAGGCGCTCACGGCCGGCGAGGGGCTGAGCAGGGGCGACTTCGCCGTGATGTACCGCACGAATGCCCAGTCGCGCGCCTTGGAGGATGCATTCATGCGCGCCGGCCTGCCCTACAGACTGGTAGGCGCGACGCGGTTCTACGCCCGGCGGGAGATCAAGGACGTGATCGCCTTTCTGCGGCTGGCCCACAACCCGGCCGACGTGGTGAGCATGACCCGGGTGATCAACGTCCCGCCCCGCTCGATCGGAAAGAAGACGCTGGCTGCGCTCGAGGATAGCGCCCGCGAAGCGAGCAGCTCTGTCTACCAGGCGCTGCAGCTGCTCGCAGGCGAGGAGTCGCCTCTGAACGCGCGCACCAGCCGGGCGCTGGCCGCATTTCTCCATACGCTCGATGGCTGGATCGCCGCCAGGAACGAGTTGACATCCGGTGAGCTGATGGACCGGGTGCTGGAGGAGACGGGCTATGCAGACTTCCTGCGCGACGGCACGGAGGAGGGAGAGGAGCGCTGGGCCAACGTGCTCGAGCTGCGCAGCGTCGCCGCCGAGTACGACGATCTCTCGCTGGGCGAGTTCCTGGCCGACGTCGCCCTGGTCTCCGACGTCGACAGCCTGGCCGACGAGGTGGACGCGCCCACTCTGCTCACGCTGCACAGCGCCAAGGGGCTCGAGTTCCCGGTCGTCTTCATCACCGGGCTGGAGGAGGGACTGCTGCCCCACAGCAGGTCGTTCGACGAGCCGGAGCAGATGGCCGAGGAGCGCCGCCTGATGTACGTGGGCCTGACCAGGGCCATGGACCGCCTCTATCTCACCTACGCCTTCAGGCGCGCTCGCTACGGCGATAGAGAGCCTTCGATCCCCAGCCGCTTCCTCAGCGACATCCCGGACGAACTGGCCACAGGCACGTGGGCCCGGGGGGAGGAGCAAGCCTTTCGCCGCGCCACCCACTGGCCAGGCAATGGAGGTTCCTTCAGGCCGGCCGAGGCCGAGTACCGCGCTGGCCAGCGGGTGCGCCACCCCAGCTTCGGCGAAGGCCTGGTGGTAGAGAGCCGGCTGCGCGGGGGCGACGAGATCGTGACTGTCGCCTTCGAAGAGGCGGGGGTCAAGCGCCTCATGGCGGAGATGGCGGACCTCGAAGTGATGGAGTAGCTGGAGGCGGCCGGCTGCATGGTCGCGATCCGCTCCCCCGTACCCGCCCGCGCCCATTCGCTGTTGGCGGGTCTGGCCCCCTCCTGCTATAATGCCCGGCAATGCTAAGCATAGTCATCACCGCCCTGAAGGAGGCGGAGACGGTGGGCGCGGCGCTGGACGCGCTCCTGCCGCAGCTGCCTGAGCAGGCGGAGATCCTGGTCGTTTGTCCGGACCCTGCCACGATCGCCGTCGTGGACAGCTACGCCTCTCAGCACCCCGCGGTGCGCCACGTCGCTGATCCCCAGAGGGGCAAGCCGACCGCGGTCAACGCCGGGCTCAGAGCGGCGCAGGGAGAGATAGTCGTGCTCACCGACGGCGACGTCGTCGTCGCCGACGACGCTCTGGGGCCCCTGCTGGGGCCCTTCGAGGACGAACGGGTCGGAGCGGTCAGCGGGCGGCCGATCAGCGTCAGCCCTCGGGACACGATGCTCGGCTATTGGTCGCACCTGCTCACTGACGCAGGCGCCCACGGGATGCGTATGCGGAGGGACAGCGCGGGCAAGTTCCTGGTATGCTCCGGCTATCTCATGGCCTTCCGCCGAGCGCTCGTGCCCGAAGTCCCCGGCGACGCGCTTGCGGAGGATGCAGTGATCTCGCACTCAATCGCGTGCCAGGGCTACATCATACGCTATGCACCCGAGGCACGCGTCTTTGTCAAGTACCCCTCTACCTACCAGGATTGGCTCCGGCAGAAGGTCAGGTCAGCCGGCGGATATGCACAGGACTATGTGCGGCTCTCGCCCTTGCGCATGCGTTCGGCCTGGAGAGAGGCGTTCTACGGCACGTTCCTGGCGCTTCGCTATCCGCTGACGCTCACCGAGTTCGCCTGGACGCTGGTTCTCTTCGTCGCCCGGCTGCACCTGTGGCTGCTGGTCCTGATCAACGTCCGCCTGCTGCGCCGACCGCTGGACGATTTGTGGCTGCGGGTGGAGACGACGAAGTAGATAGATGAACGCAGGGCCGCTGATTCGGCCCTGCGCCCCTGCTTCGATCCCCGGCCCGCTCAGTCGTGTATCAAGACGGGCGTCCCCACGGCAGCCCAGCCGAAGAGCCATTCGGCCTCCGGCGTCGGCAGGTTGATGCATCCGTGACTCATCGGCGTGCCGAAGTTGGAATGCCAGTAGGTGCCGTGAATGGCGTAGGCACGATAGAAGTACATGGAGTACGGAACATCCGGCAGGTAGTAGCCGGGGCCGGCCATGTCGTCGGCCAGGTATTTCGAGCGAATGCTGAAACTTCCTTCGGGAGACGGGTAGCGGCTGATCCCAGTTGAGACGAGCGTAGAGCGCACCGCCGTCTCTCCCTCGTAGGCCGTCAGCCTCTGATCGCTCAAGTCTATGTCAATCCACCTCTCGCCGCCAGTCACCGGGGGCACCGGCGTCGGCTCGGGCGCCGGCGGGTCGGGCGGGGCATCCGACCCATCGTCCGGAATGCGGATCACCTGGCCCACGCGGATCAGCGCCGGATTCCGGATCCCGTTGGCCGCTGCCAGCGTGTGGTAGTTCGTTCCGTAGTGCAGGGCGATCCGGTATAGGTTCTCCCCCCGTTGAACAACGTGCACCCTGTTCGTCGGCGCTGGCGGCTGGGCCGCGGATCCCTGCTCTCCCGGGATCACGAGCCGCTGCCCGACGTAGATGCGGTTTGGATCGCTGATGCCGTTGGCGGCGGCAAGCTCCTGATAGCTTGTGCCGTAGCGCAGGGCGATGCGGTACAGGTTCTCACCTGGCTGAACTACGTGTACCAGGTCCTCCTCGCCTGAGGCCGGAGCCGCGAAGACGAGCACGATCAGCAGCGCTGACACAAGGCGTAGGATCTTGCGAGGATGCACGCCGCGGGCAGCATCGGGTTTCGAAGCCACTCTCAACACCCAGTCTCCGTCAAGCACATCGCAGCAACACAGGCCCTGCACATGTAGTTTACGATAACTCGCGGCGGACGCAAGTGACGCCCGAGTTACAGTTGAGTGAAGGGGCACCCCCACGCAAGGCCGCCTGCCGGCCCCCGTCCGCCGTCCCGGCTCACTCGGCCGGAACCTGACCACAGTACCCTTGACCATCACCCCGTCTCAAGGTATAATACTACCGACCGACCGACCGGTCGGTTGGTCGGCGCAGTCAGGAGGTAGCACAGTGGAGGATCACCCCCAGGCACAGGCAACGAGAGAGCGCATTCTGGAGACCGCCGAGGCGCTCTTCGCCGAGCAGGGATACGACGCTACGGGCGTGGCCGAGATCTGCGAAGCTGCGCAGGTGACGAAGGGCGGCTTCTACCACCACTTCCCCAGCAAGCAGACGCTCTTCCTGGAGCTGCTCACGCGCTGGCTGGCCATCCTGGATGGTCAGCTGGCGGCCTTCAGCGCGGAGGCAGATTCGGTCCCGGAGGCGCTTGTCGATATGGCCGGAGCGATGGGCCATATCCTCGCCGCGGGCACCGGGCGCCTGCCCATGTTCCTCGAGTTCTGGAGCCGGGCGGCCCGCGATCCGGAGGTTTTCCAGGCGACGATCGCCCCCTACAGGCGGTACCGCGAATACCTGGCCGGCTTCATCAGCAGGGGGATCGAAGAGGGCTCGCTGCAGCGGGTGGATCCAGAGCTCGCCGCCCTCTCCATCGTCTCGATGGCGGTCGGCCTGCTGCTGCAGGGGCTTCTCGACCCTCAGGGTGCGGACTGGCCGAAGGCAGCGGAGCAGGGCGTGGGCCTGATCCTGGCCGGGCTTCGCCCATCATCAGAATGACTTTTCCGAACCAGGCGGGAGAAAAGAGAACAAGTAGAGATGCACGTGTTGGTTACAGGAGCATTCGGTAATGTCGGCAGAAGTGCGCTCGACGAGCTGCTGGCGCAGGGCCATGCGGTACGCTGCTTCGACCTGAAGACGAGAGCGAACGTGCGCACGGCGCGGCCGTACGGCGACAGGATCGAAGTCGTATGGGGCGACCTGCGCAACCCTGAGGATGTAGCCGCCGCCGTGAGCGGCCAGGAAGTAGTAGTCCATCTAGCCTTCATCATACCCAAGATGTCGGCTACCGGCGTCGAGTCTGAAGCCCGGCCAGATTGGGCGCGGGAGATCAACGTCGGCGGTACGGCGAACCTGCTGCAGGCGATGAGGGAGCTGGCTCGACCGCCCCGCCTGATCTTCGCCTCGTCGCTCCACGTCTACGGGCAGACGCACGATCAGCCCCCGCCGAGGACGGTTTCCGACCCGGTGCAACCTATCGAGCACTACGCCTGCCACAAAGTGGAGTGCGAGCAGATGGTTCGAGACTCGGGGCTCGAGTGGGCGATCCTGCGCTTCGCCGCCGTTCTGCCGCTGGCGATCAAGCTCGACCCCGGTATGTTCGACGTGCCTCTCGACAACAGGATGGAGTTCGTCCATACCCGAGACGTCGGCCTGGCCATAGCCAACGCCGTCAAGAGCGAGGAGGTGTGGGGCCGCCTGTGGCTCATCGGCGCCGGCCCTCGCGGCCAGTTCATCTGGCGCGATATGGTGAGCCGCATACTCGAGGCAATCGGCGTAGGGATGCTCGCGGACGAGTGCTTCGCCACGACCCCTTTCTGCACGGATTGGCTCGAAACGAGCGAGAGCGAGCGCGTGCTGCGCTTTCAGACGCGCGATCTGAATGACTACATCGCCGACATGACCCGTATGCTGGGCTTCAGGGTCCCCCTGATCAGGCTATTCCGCCCGTTCGTGCGAGCCTGGCTCATGCGCAGGTCACCCTACGTCCCACGCGGCAAACCGAAGCCGCGGCAGGCGTGGCAGGGCAAGGTAGCGGTGATTACCGGCGCCTCGGGCGGTATCGGCGCCGCAGTGGCAAGGAGGCTGTCGCGCGAGGGCCTGCGTGTGGTCCTCGTGGCCAGACGCAGGGAGGAGCTGGAGAGCCTCGCCGTCACTATCAGGGCGAACGGCGGTGAGGCGCAAGTCATCATCGCCGACTTGGCAGCCGACAGCGGACGCATCAGCGTCCACGAGCAGGTGCGCGCCGCCTACGGCACCGCCGACGTCCTGGTCAATAACGCCGGCCTGGGCTGGTATGGATTCGGCTCCGACATGCCGTGGCCCCTGGCCTGGGATATGCTGCAGGTGAACGTCGCCGCCGTCGCCCATCTGACGCTGCTTTTCCTGAACGACATGAAGAAGCGCGGAGAGGGGCACGTCGTCAACGTGGGCTCGATCGCCGGCAGCCTGCCCAGTCAGGGGGTGGCGCTCTACGGGGCGACCAAGTCGTTCGTCGACTCGTTCACCACGGCCCTGCACCGGGAGCTGCGGGGGACGGGAGTGCGCATGAGCGTGGTGCGGCCAGGCGCCGTGGCCACCGCCTTCTTCGAAAAGGCGTCAAGCAGGATCGCCGCCCTCCGAATGCCCGCCCGCAGCCTGGGCGTCCAGCCCGAGCGAGTGGCACACCGGGTCTGGCGCTTGCTGTCGCGGCCAGTGCGTGTCGCCTACGTGCCGCGCCTGCTCGCCTTCGTTCCCTGGGTCGAGCTGGCCTTCGGCTGGCTGATCGACCGCATCGGACCGTTGCTGCTGCGCAGGCAGTCGAAAGGCGCCTCGGCGTAGCACGTGCCCGGCACCTCGCAGGTGCCGGGCACCTCTGCTAGTACGACCGCGCCACCAGCGGCAAGTAGGCGCGAGGCGGACCGGTCAGAAGCCCTTTGTGGGCCAGGTCGTAGGGCCCGCCGTCGTGGCTATCGCGATAGGCTTCAATGGCGACGATGGGGCCGTCGATCCGGATCAGGACGAACGTGCTCCGCGCGCCCAAATCGCCGATCCCCCGGGCGTGGCCGGCGTCTATCTGCCACACGCCTGCAACGTGAACCGCACTGTAGTTGTGCGTGTGCCCGCAGATGTAGGCCGTCACTCCCTCGCCGCGCATCAGGTCCCAGAAGCGGTCCCGCTTGTCCTCGTACTGGTTGAGGCTGTCGGATTCGTGCCGCAATCTCCCGTTGTCCGCATCCGGCTGGGGGTAGCCAGGCTCGTGACCGAAGATCAGGGTGTGCTCCTTGTCCGTCCCGGCCAGGTCTGCCGCGAGCCACTGATATAGGTGGTCCGGTACATTCCCATCCGTCTCCGTGTCGCCGCCGACATCGCAGTACTCGTTGAGAATGACGAAATGAACGTTCTCGTAGTCGAACGAGAATGTGGTCGACGGGCAGCCCGCAGGGCCGATGTTGACGACGCCGTAGTCGTAGGCCCGCAGGTAGTCCATGTTGGCCCCGGTGTAGGACTCCGTCCCCTGAAGCGGCAGCTCGTGGTTGCCGACGACGGGGTACCAGGTGTAGGTCACACCCAGCGTCTGAGTGATCGTCCAGTGAACATCTGTCACCGGGTCGATATCGCCGGGGCTGACCATGAACGCCGTCTCCCCCGCGCCGGCGATCGCCTCACAGGCACCGCGATAGTAATCGGTAGAGCTGTACTCCCCGGATCCTGAGAAGTTGCGCATGTCGCAGGTGACGGCGATGGTGAACGGCTGGCTGGTGGATCCGAGCATCTCCGCCGCCCGCCAGGACGACTGCTGCGCCGGGGATGGTGCCTGTCCGCAGTACGCCGGGCCCGGCGGCGCGTACGGCTCCGCCGTCGCCAGCTCACAAGCGAGGCTGGGGTGCCCCGCCGCCAGGTACAGAAAGGCGGCGCCCAGAAACGCCGCCCCCACCGCTGCACCGATGCCTATGGCTCGGGCTCTAGCCGAATTCATCCGTTACCCGACCGGTCTCTGCTGCCTCCTGCGCTCATTGTACGCCATGCCGCCGCTGGGCGCAATGGCCGCCCGGTCCATAATCAGTGGCGAGAGCCGCTCAGGCCCCGCCGCTACTCGGAGGCACTCTCGGCCAGTGCCTCCACTCTAACCGCGCAGACCTTGTACTCCGGGATCCCGGAGTCGGGGTCGAGCGCCGCGTTCGTCAGCGCGTTCGCCGCAGCCTCGGCGAAGTGGAAGGGGATGAAGACTACGCCGGGCCGGATTCGATCGGTCAGGCGTACCGCCAGCTCGATCTGCCCGCGGCGGCTGGTCACACGAACCCGCTTCTCCCCATTCAGCCCGAACCTCTGTGCGTCATCCGGGTGTATCTCCACGTAGGCCTCGGGCTGCTCCTGCTCCAGCTTCTCCGTCCGCCGCGTCATCGTGCCCGTGTGCCAGTGGAACATCGACCGGCCGGTGGTCAGGGTGAGCGGATACTCCTCGTCCGGCAGCTCCGCCGCCTCGTGGAACTCGATAGCGTGAAAACGGCCCCGCCCCCGGCTGAACTTCTCCTTATGCAGATAGGGTGTACCCGGATGAGCCGCATCAGGCACAGGCCACTGCAGGAACCCTTTCTCCTCCAGCCTATCGTACGATACGCCCCCGTAGATCGGCGTCACGCGGGCGATCTCGTCCATCACCTCGGCCGGGGAGGTGAAGTCGAACCCCCTGGCTTCCATCTTCCGTGCCAGCTGGCAGATGATCTCCCAATCCGGCCTCGCCTGGCCCAGCGGCTCGATCGCCCGCCGCACTCTCTGAATGCGCCGGTCCGTCGCCGTGAACGTACCGTCCTTCTCCGCGAACGAGACGCCCGGCAGGACGACGTCGGCCAGCTCGGCCGTCTCAGTCGGAAAGATGTCCTGCACGGCGAGAAAGTCCGCCTTCTCCAGGCACTCCCGCACGTGGTTGGCGTCCGGGTCGGACAGCACAGGGTTCTCGCCCAGGATGAACAGCGCCTTGACCGAGCCCGCGCCGGCCCCGTCGATCATCTTAGTCACCGTCAGCCCTACCTGGTCCGAGAGGCCATCGACCCCCCAAGCCTCCTCGAACTTGCCCTTCTTCTCACCATCGGTCACGCTCTGGTAGCCGGTGTAGACGTTGGGCAGCCCGCCCAGGTCGCAGGCCCCCTGCACGTTGTTCTGCCCCCGCAGCGGGTTGACGCCGCCGCCGGGAATGCCCATGTTGCCCGTAAGCATAGCCAGATTGGCGCAGGACTTGACGTTGTCCGTGCCGGACGTGTGCTGGGTGATGCCCATGGCGTAGAGTATCGCCGCCGGCTTCGCGCCGGCGTACATCCGGGCCACTTCACGCAGATCGTCAGCCGCCATGCCGGCGATCTCCTCGACCCGCTCCGGAGTGTACTCCTGCACCGTCTCGCGCAGCGCCTCGAACTCCTCCGTCCGCTCCTCGACGAAAGCCTTGTCCTCCAGCCCTTCGTCGATGATCACGTTCATCACCCCATTGATCCAGGCCACGTTCGTGCCGGGCCGGAAGCTAACGTAGAGATCAGCCAGGCGTGCGATCTGTGTCTCGCGGGGATCGACGACTATGATCTTCGCCCCCCGCTCCTTCGCCTCGATGACGTGGCTGGCCACGAGGGGATGGGCCTCGGTAGTGTTCGACCCCGTGATCAGGAAGACCTGCGTATCCGCGGAAAACTCGGGGACCGAATTCGTCATCGCTCCGCTTCCGAAGGCGGCGACCAGACCGGCCACCGTGGGAGCGTGTCAGAGGCGGGCGCAGTGGTCGACGTTGTTCGTCCTGACCACCGCACGGGCCAACTTCTGGATCAGATAGTTCTCCTCATTTGTGCACTTGGCAGAGGCGAGAAAGCCGACGCTGTCCGGGCCGGACTTGTCGCGCGCCGTGGTCAGCTTCTCGGCCACCAGGTCCAGAGCCTCGTCCCACGAGGCCTCTTCGAACGCCTTTCCCCTCCGGATCAGCGGCGTCCGCAACCGGTCCGGATGGGTGACGAACGAGGCCACGTTCCAGCCCTTGATGCACAGCATCCCCCGGCTGACCGGGTGCTCCTTGTCCGGGAGGACGCCGATGATCTCCCCGTCGAGCACCTCGAGCCACAGCCCACAGCCGGCGCCGCAGTACACGCAGGTCGTTGACACGGTATGGTAGTCCATTGCGCTATCCTACTCCAATTCCTGCTGCAGCGGTGCTTCCTCCAGGTTCAGCGAGAGCGGTGGGAGAGCTTCGATATCCTGCCCCGGCACGTAGCCCAGCAGATCCTCCACGTCCCGCCGCATCAGGTCGTAGAGCACGGTCAGCGGGATATGGGCCGGGCAGGTGAGCTCGCACTGTCGGCATGCTACACAGCGGCCCGCCATGTGCATGGCCCGGATCAGGTGGAACACAGGGAAGGGCGGTCCAAGCACGCCCCGCTCCACCCAGAGCGGATCCTCCAGCGCGCACGACTCGCAGAAGCACTCAGGGCAGATATTGCGGCAGCCGTAGCACTTGAAGCACTTGGCGAACTGCTTCTCCCAGAAGTCCCGCCGCTCGTCGAGTGACATACCATCGTACTCAGCCACCAGAGGATCGGGCGACCCGGCCGCGACGGGCTCGCCGACGACCTCCGACTCCGGCCACCCCTCAGTGTGGGGCGCAGGGTCGGCGCAGTGACACTCTTCCGCCTCCTCCGCCGTGCAGGCCACGCCCAGAATGAAGAGCCTGTCCGGGTCCACGAGCTCCCGCTTCGCCATTTCGACCAGCGCCCGCACGTCGCAGCCGCGGGCGACGACCCCCAGTCTGGCCTCTGGATCGTGCTTCTGGAGCGTCGAAACGATAGAGGCCAGCCCGTAGCGGGGCGTCAGCTCCAGCTGTGAGACGTCGTCCCCCTTCTTGAACAAAGAGGGCGCGGTCCCGGCGGACGTGCGCCGCAGTGCGACCACTCCGTCGAGCTCCTCGAGCTTCTCCGCGACGTGGCTTCGAACCTGGTCGATCATCTCTGCCCATCCCCTACAGTCAGCGGGCCAAGCCCGCGCACGGTCTCCACGAACTCGCCCGTAACCTGGGCGAACTTGGGCGCCTCCGCGGAGGAGACCCAGTCAAGGCGCAGTCGCTGGGGATCGATACCGACGTGTTCCAGCAACCTGCGCAGGAGGGGAATCCTCTTGGCGGTGCGGTGGTTGCCACTGCTGTAGTGGCAGTCACCGATATGGCAGCCCAGCACCAGGACCCCATCCGCCCCGGAACGGAAGGCCCGCAGCACCATCTCAGGCGCGACCCGTCCCGAGCACATCACCCGGATGGGCAGAACGTTCGCTGGAGACGGAAGGCGAGCGATGCCGGCGTTGTCGGCCCCGGCGTACGAACACCAGTTGCAGAGAAAGGCGACGATTCGGGGTTCGAATGTCTCAGCCATCACACATCTCGTGTCACGCCTCACTCCTCACGCTTCTACAGAGCCTCCGCCAGCAGCCCTTCAATCTGGGCCACGATTTCGTCGTCGGTGAAATGCAGCGCCGTTATCGCCCCGGCCGGGCAGGTTGCCGCGCACGTGCCGCAGCCGTGGCACAGAGCGGGGTTGATCTCCGCCTTCCCATCAACGTTGCGCGAGATCGCCGAGTATGGGCAGGCCAGGATACACTCGCCGCAGCCCGCACAGCTTTCTACATCGACCACGGCTACTGTCGGCGAGATGGTGACCTGTCCCTGATTGAAGAGGCGAACCACTTCCAGGGCAGCCGCCCCGGCGTGGGCCACCGTGTCCGGCACGTCGCGCGGCCCCTGGCAGCATCCGGCCAGGAAGACCCCGGCCGTCGGCGTCTCCACCGGCCTGAGCTTCGGATGGGCCTCGGCAAAGAAGCCATCGGGCGTGCGGCCCAGGCCAAACAGCGAGCAGACGTGGCGGGAATCGGCCTGCGGCTCGATCGCCGTGGCCAGGACGACCAGGTCCACGTCGGCGACGACTACCCTCCCTAGGTCGGCATCCTCCCCCTTGACCCTCAGCTTGCCGCCCGGCAGGACCTCTACTTCCGCCCCTCTGCCGCGCACAAAGGTGACGCCCTCCTCCTGGATGCGCTCGTAGAACTCCTCGTAGCCCTTGCCAAACGAGCGCATATCCATGTAGAACTCGAACACCTCCGCCCCGGTCTTATCTCTAACCTGGTGCGCCTGCTTGAGAGAGTACATGCAGCATATGCGGGAGCAGTAGGGGTGAGCGTGCTCGTCCCGGCTGCCGACGCAGTGGATGATGGCCACGTTCTCCGGCTTCTTCCCTTCGGCCGTGACGATCTCCCCGGCTGTGGGTCCGCCCGCGCTGGTCAAGCGCTCGAACCGAGCGCCGGTGATGATGTTGGGTGACCGGCCGTATGAGTACTGCGGCAGCAGCGTGGGATCCCACAGCTGGAAACCGGTGGCGACGACGATCGCGCCCACATCCAGCTCCACGAACTGCTCTTGCATTCGATGGTCGATGGCCTTCGCCTGGCAGGCGCGCACGCACTCCAGACACTCGGAGCAGACAGCGCAAGAGAGGCACCGCTCCGCCTCGGCCACCGCCTGCTCCTCGGTCAGGCCAAGCTCAACCTCCTCGAAACCGCTGCAGCGCTCCTCAGCCCCCAGCTCGCACATACACTGGCGAGCTCCGTAGGCCACGTCACGAGGGACTGGCACTCGGATTTCCTCGGGGCTCGGCCACTCGAAGGTACGACCCTCGTACAGATCGTCTCCTCGCAGATAGCGATGGATCGACTCCGCCGCCCGAACGCCCGCCGCCATCGCCTCGATGGCGGACGAAGGGCCGGTCACAGCGTCGCCGCCCGCGAAGAGCCCTTCGACGGGCGTGGCCATCGTGTTCTCGTCCGCGACCAAGGTCCCCCAACCTGTCGCCTCCACGCTGCCCAGCGGCTCCAGGTCCGGTTGCTGGCCGATAGACACGATCACCGTGTCCACATCCAGCTTGAACTCCGAGCCCGGGATCGGGACCGGCCGCCTGCGGCCACTCTCGTCCGGCTCACCCAGCTCCATGCGCAGGCACTCCAGCGCCTGCACCCGTCCCCGCCGTCCGAGCACACGCGCCGGCGTGGCTAAGAACTCGAACCGGACCCCTTCGTGCATCGCGGCTTCCACCTCCGCCGCGATGGCGGGCATCTCGGCGCGGGAGCGGCGATAGACCAGCGTCACCTCGCTGCCCAGACGGAGGGCGCAGCGCGCCGCGTCGACGGCCGCATTGCCACCGCCAATCACAGCCACTCGCTTGCCCAGCTTGACCTTCTCATTGAGGTTGAGGCAGCAGAGGAAGTCGGTCGAGTGCTCCACGCCCTTCAGCTCCTCGCCGGGCACTCCCAGGCGGCGGCTGATGTGAGCACCCACCGCCAGGAAGACGGCGTCGTGCTCGGCCCGCAGATCGTCCAGCCCCGGCCCGCTGGCCCGGCCGACCGCTGTGCCGAGAAGGATCTCGACGCCGAGGGCACACACGATGTCTATCTCGTGGTTCAACACGCGGCGCGGCAGGCGGTACTCGGGAATGCCGACGGCGAGCATGCCCCCTGCCACCGGCTGCGACTCGTAGACGGTCACGCCATAGCCAAGCCTGGCCAGGTGGTAGGCGGCGGTCAGACCTGCCGGTCCGGCCCCGACGACAGCCACCCGTTCCTTGTGCACACGCTCCGCCGGCTCAGGCAGCTCGCCTCCGTCGCAGGCGTCGTATACAAACCGTTTCAGGGCACATATCGCCAGCGGCTCATCCACCTCATCCCGCTTACACACCTGCTCACAGGGGTGATCGCAGATCCGCCCCAGTGTGCCGGCGAAGGGCACGCTTTCCCGCACCAGTTCGAGCGCCTCGCGGAACTTCCGCTGCTGGATCAGCGCCACGTAGCCCTGGACGGGGAGGTGTGCCGGGCAGGCGATCTTGCAGGGTGAATCCTTCTTGTCAATCACGAAGGCCGGTGGAATGGCCTGGCCGAAGGATCGGTACACAGCCTTCCGCGTGCCCAGACCCTCGTCGAACTCGCTCGGCACCACCACCGGGCATACTGCTACGCAGTCGCCGCACCCGGTGCACTTGTCCTCGATGACGTAGCGGGGCCGACGGCGCACTCGCACGTGGAAGTTGCCCACGTAGCCGGAGACCTCATCCACATCGCTGTAGGTCAGCAGCTCGATGTTCGGATGCCGACCGGCATCCATCATCTTGGGGCCGAGTATTCAGGTACCACAGTCGAGCGTAGGAAACGTCTTGTCCAGCTGGGCCATATGCCCGCCGATCGACGGTTCCCGCTCCACCAACGTTACCGGGTAGCCGGCCTCGGCAATCGAGAGCGCCGCCTGGATTCCGGCGATGCCACCGCCGACGACGAGGGCAGACTTGGTCACCGGCTCCTGGCGCGACTCGAGGGCGCTGTGCCGGGCAACGCGCAGCGTGGCCGACCGGACGACTCGCCTTGCTTTCTCCGTGGCCGCATCCGGATCATCAATCACCCACGAAACCTGCTCACGGATGTTGGCCATTTCGAAGAGATAGGGGTTGAGCCCGGCCTCGCTGAGCACCCGCTGGAAAGTGGGTTCGTGCATGCGCGGTGTGCACGACGCGACAACGACCCGGTTCAGGCCCAGATCCCGTATGTCGTTCTCGATCATCTGCTGTCCGGGCTCTGAGCACATATACTTGTACTGCCGGGCAACCACGACGCCCGGCAGGCCGGCCGCGGCCCCGACGACCGCCTCCACGTCGACGGTGGAGGCGATGTTTATGCCGCACTCGCAGACGTAGACGCCGATGCGAGGGTCTTCCATAGCGTCAAGCTCCTCAAAGCTATCGTTTAGACAGGCGGTCCAGCACCGGCTTGGCCGATACGACGTGCCTGCCAAGAAGCAGGTCCTTCTCGCTCATGCCGAAGGCCAGGCCGATCAGCTGGGGCAGGAACAACACCGGGATACGCACCTTCTCCCCAAGCTGCCTGGAAACCCGGTCCTGGTAGGCGTCCAGGTTCATGTGGCACATAGGACAGACCGCTGCGATGCAATCGGCAGGGCCGCACGCCGAAAGCACCGCCGCCGCCATTCCCAGACCTACCTGCGGCTTGGTCATGACCAGCGACGTGCCGCAGCATGAGGCCTCACGTTCATGCCGGTGTACTTTGGCGCCCAGCGCCTCCAGGAGGGAGACCATAGAGTCTGGCCTTTGATCATCATCGAAGGGGCTGAAGGGTCGGACGGTCTGGCAGCCGTAGTACGGAGCCACGGTCAGCCCGGATAGAGGCCGCCGCACGAGCGGAGCCAGGGCGCCCGCTCCGAAATCATTCGCCAGGATGTCCAGCAGATGGCGCACATGGGCGGTGCCCTGGTACTTGAGACCTTCCACCTCCAGCGCCTGATCGACGCGACGTCGAAGCTGTTTATCTCCGGCCACCGCCTCGCCTGTGCGCCGGAAGTTGGTGTAGCAGGCGCTGCACACTGCCAGCACGTCACGGCCGTTGCCAGCCCGCTCAGCCAGGGCCAGGTTGCGAGCAGGAAGCACGGTACCCAGCAAGCCACTGACGACCGCGGCCACGCTGGCGCCACAGCATGTCCAGTCCTCCAGCTCCTCCACCTCGGCGCCCAATGCCTGCAGTACAGCCAGCGTGGACGCCTTGTATTCCAGAGCGGAGGCCTCTGCCGAGCAGCCGGGGTAGAAAAGGTATCTCACACGCCACCCTCCAGCTCTGCCACCCGCTCGAACAGGGCATCCAGCCGTCCCGGTCCCAGCAACCGGGGGAACTCCGGATGCACCTTCCCTCGCGCCAGCAGCGTGATCCCCAACTTGATGTAGCCCAGAGCACTCAGGGGGTTGGAGGCCAGGAAATACCGCAACATGAACTCCATCTCGCGCATGCGCCCGTAGCGGCGCATCACGGCCGAAAAGGCACGGTAGAATCCCTTGCTCTCCGGCCAGCGCACGGTGCCGCGCTCAAGCGCCATCTCCTTCAGGCTGGTAATCACTTCGGTCAGCGGGATCCCACGCGGGCAGCGCACCTGGCATTGATAGCACAGGCTGCACAGCCACATGGTCTGGCTGCGGAGCACATCATCGGTCAGCCCCAGCTGGACCATCCGCCACATGCGGCGAGGCGAGATGTCCATAGCCGCGGAGGCCGGACACGAAGAAGTGCACGTGCCGCACTGGATACAGCGTCGCACCAAGGCGCCATCCGGCGCCAGCTGATCGGCGAATGTTGCGTCACGCTGTACACCCGTTAGAAGGAGAGCGTCGGAAGTGGCCAAGATCATCCTCCAAGCTCTTTGCCGAAAGGTCGCCTTGCCCGACATGCCAGCCGCGCTGACGCCATCGCCCACGGGTCCGCTGCCCATTCGCGCGTGAACCCGGAGCAGTCGACGCTGCGCCTGCCGGACACCTCCCTAAGTATACCCTACGGGAGGAGACCTGCAATACGCCAGGTCGCCTATCTTCCCCTGCCGCATCCGCATATCGTCACCGGCCAGCAGAAGGGCAAGCCGCCGCCGGGGGGCCGACCCGCCAGGCTCATTTGTGGCGGGCTGGCGATTCGTGGTATAATGCCGCCGATGTCGTTCGTCCACCTCCACGTCCACAGCGAATACTCGCTCCTCGATGGCCTCAGCAGCTGCCAGGAACTGGCCAAGCGGGCTGCTGAGTTGGGAATGCCAGCGCTCGCTCTCACCGACCACGGCACCATGTACGGCGCCGTGCAGTTCTACAAGGCCTGCACCGCCGCCCAGATCAAGCCGATCATCGGAATGGAGGCCTACGTGGCGCCCAACGGCCGGACCGACCGCACGGCCGAGGATCGGCGG
The DNA here is from genome assembly GCA_964530325.1 of uncultured Anaerolineales bacterium. Classification (GTDB taxonomy): domain Bacteria; phylum Chloroflexota; class Anaerolineae; order B4-G1; family B4-G1; genus CAZHAX01. The sequence goes on from CAZHAX010000021.1 coordinate 25,127, forward strand.
CCGTATCACCTCTGTCTCCTGGCGCAGAGCGACGCCGGCTACCACAACCTGATGCGCCTGGCAACCACTGCCCAGCTGGAGGGCTTCTACTACCGGCCGCGGGTCGACCGCGATCTGCTGGCCGAGCACGGCGAAGGCATAGTCGTCCTCTCTGGATGCGGCTCGTCGGAGCTGGCCCGCCTGATCGGCCAGGATAGACTGGACGATGCGCGCGACGTTGCGGCCTGGTACCGCGAGGTCTTTCCCGGGCGCTACTACCTGGAGCTTCAGGACCACGGCATCCCCGAGTTGGCCGGCGTCAACAGCGGCCTGCTGGAGATCGCGGATCACCTGGACCTGCCCGTCGTAGCCACGAACGACGTGCACTACGCGCGCGCCGACCAGGCGCATGTTCATGACGTACTACTCTGCATTCAGACAGGCAAGGCGGTGAGCGAAGCGAACCGCATGCGTATGGACGGGGAGAGCTACTACCTGAAGAGCGCGGAGGAGATGGCGGCGCTCTTCGGAGAGGTGCCCGGCGCTCTGGAGAACAGCCTCCGTATCGCCGAGATGTGCGACGTGGAGCTGGAGTTCGGTCACTACCACCTGCCCCCCTTCGAGGTCCCGCCGGGGCACGACGCAGCCTCCTACCTCCGCCACCTCTGCGAGGAGGGGTTGGCCTCAAGATACGCTTCGGCAGCCCCTCAGATCCGCGCCCGGCTTGAGCACGAGCTGGAAGTGATCCATAGGATGGGGTTCGATACGTACTTCCTCATCGTCTGGGATCTGTGCCGCTTCGCTCTTGAGGAGGGCGTCTGGTGGAACGTGCGCGGCTCCGGCGCCAGCTCCATCGTTGCCTACAGCCTGGGCATCACCAACCTGGACCCGCTGCAGCACGGGCTCATCTTCGAGCGCTTCCTCAACCTGGGCCGGGTCACGATGCCGGACATAGATCTCGACTACCCGGACGACCAGCGCGCCCGGATGATCCGCTATACCACCGAGAAGTACGGCCACGACCAGGTGGCGCAGATCATCACTTTTGGCACGATGGGCGCCAAGGCCGCGATCAGAGACGTGGGCCGCGCTCTGGACTACCCGCTTCCTGAAGTAGACCGCTACGCGCGGCTAGTCCCCGGTGGCCCCAAGGTCAAGCTGGAGCAGGCGCTGGAGGATTCGCCGGAGCTGCGGGAAGCCTACCAGGCCGAGGACCACGTGCGGAGGCTCATCGACACTGCCCGCGGCGTCGAGGGCAACGTGCGTCACGCCAGCACCCACGCCGCCGGTGTCATCGTTTCGGACCGTGAGCTCGTCGCCTACACTCCGCTGAACCGTCCCACCAGTGGCGACGACGGCGAGATAGGTGTCGTAACACAGTACACCATGGAGGAGTTGGAGGAGCTGGGCCTCCTGAAGGTGGACTTCCTGGGCCTGTCTACGCTTACCGTGATGCGGCGCGCCTGTGAGTTGATCCACGAGCAGCACGGCGTCCAGCTCGACCTGCGCACGATCCCCACCGACGACCCTGACATATACAGCCTTCTCTCTCGCGGCGATGTCGTCGGTATCTTCCAGGTGGAGGGGCAGGGTATGCGCCGGGTGCTGATGAAGATGCGGCCCACCCAGTTCGACCACGTCATCGCCACCATCAGCCTATTCCGTCCCGGCCCCATGGAGCACATCGACGACTACATAGATCGCATGCACGGCATCAAGCCCGTCGAGTACCGCCACCCAACCCTCGAGCCGATCCTCAGAGAGACGTACGGGATAATCGTCTACCAGGAGCAGATCATCCGGGTCCTGACGGACATCGCCGGATACACAGCCGGCGACGCCGACCTGGTACGCCGGGCGGTGGGCAAGAAGAAGAAGGCGAAGCTGCTCAAGCATCGCGAATCTTTCGTGGAAGGCGCCATGGAGCACGGCCGCCTTCCCCGCGAGACAGCGGAGGCGATCTTCGACGACATCGAATACTTCGCCCGCTATGGTTTCAACAAGGCCCACGGCGCCGACTACGCCGTGCTGACCTGCCAGACCGCCTACCTGAAGGCGAAGTACCCGGTCGAGTATATGACGGCGCTCCTCTCCGTCGAGCGGAACAACACTGAGAAGATCGGCCTGTTCACCGCCGAATGCCGGCGCATGGGGATCGAGGTCCTTCCTCCAGATGTGAATCGGTCCGGCCTCGACTTCACGATCGAGGAGCAGGAGGACGGCAAGCCCGGTATTCGCTTCGGCCTTGGCGCCGTGAAGAACGTAGGCGAGGGACCGGTGCTGGCGATGCTCAGCGGCCGCCAGGACGGTAGCCCCTTCCGCGATCTGGACGATTTCTGCCGCCGCGTCGACCTGCGCCAGGTCAACCGCCGTGCCCTGGAGAGTCTGATCAAAGTCGGCGCTCTAGGGCAGTTCGGCACCCGCGCCCAGCTGCTCTCTATCGCAGACCAGCTGCTGGCGCTTAGCTCCAAGGTACATCAGGCCGCAGACGTGGGCCAGATGAGTATGTTCGGCAAGGAGACGGGTGTCCGCCTAGCCAAGGGCAACTCGCTGCTCGGCGCCCTTTCGAGCGTTCCCGAGGTTCCTCAGAAGGAGGCCCTTGCCTGGGAGAGAGAGCTCGTGGGGGTCTACATCTCAGAGCATCCCCTCAGCGAGTGCCTCACAGAGCTGAGAGACGTGATCACCGCCTACGCCGGAGCGCTCGACCAGAGCATGAACGGCCAGCAGGTAGTTCTCGCCGGAATGGTATGCCGCGTGCGAGATCACGTCACGAAGAAGGGGGACGAGATGGCGTTCGTCACCCTGGAGGATCTGCAGGGCACGTGCGACGTCGTCGTCTTTCCCAACGTATGGGCCAAGACGAAAGACCTGTGGCGCAGAGACGAGATCCTGGTCGTGGCAGGCAAGGTCGACGGCGAGCGCCGCGACGATCCCAGCTTGCTCTGCTCCTGGGCCAAGAGGCCGCACGAGGTGCCGAAGCCAGCAGGCGGATTGCCGGCGAACGCAAGCGCCTCAGACGCACCCCCGCAGCCGGCCCAGTCGCGCACAATCCGAGTAACGCTCGCCCGGAGCGGCCGACAGGAGCAAGACGAGCAGAGGCTGCGCCGCATCCATCGCCTGTTCATCGACCACCCCGGGCAGGACCAGTTTGTGATTCGCCTCGTTTCTGGCGGGTCCCCGCCTGTTGAGCTGGCCTTCCCAAACAACACGACGCACTACTGCCCCGAGTTGGTCGACGGCCTGGCCGATCTGGTTGGGGCCGGCTCCATCCAGCTCGACGCCCCCGGCGAGCAGACCGCCGCCGTTGAGGACGCCTCAGCCGCTCTGGCTCCTGCGTGGCCAGCGTCGCAGCCCGCTCCTTCCGAGATTCCGGCCGACGAGGCCACTGCTCAGTAACCTGCTGGAGGTTGGACACGAGATGAGAATCGGTATTCTGACTGGCGGCGGAGATGTGCCTGGACTGAATCCTTGCATCAAGCAAGTAGTGTACCGGGCTGCTGAGGATGGCCACGAGGTGGTCGGCATTCGCCGCGGCTGGCGCGGGCTCCTGGCCTACAACCCCGACGATGCAGCGACGCACGAGCAGTGCGTCATGCCGCTGAACAGGACGATTGTCCGCACAATCGACCGGACAGGGGGCACGTTCCTGCACACGTCGCGCACCAAGCCCAGCCGCACGAAGTGGAAGGAGGCTCCCGACTTCCTCCGCCCATCTGGCAAGCTCGACGAAGACGAGGAGCACGACTTCACCGACCACGTTCTCAAGGCATTGAACCATATGCAGCTCGACGTCTTGATCCCCATCGGCGGCGAGGATACACTCGGCTACGGCGCTCGCATCTACTCGGAGGGATTCCCGGTCGTCAGCATTCCCAAGACGATGGACAACGACGTGCCCGGCACGGAGTACTGCATCGGCTTCTCAACAGCGATCACGCGAGCCGTTCTCTTCATCAACCAGATGCGTTCGGCGGTCGGCTCGCACGAGCGGATCGGCGTGCTGGAGCTCTTCGGCCGCCACAGTGGAGCAACGTCTCTCGTCGCGGGCCTGCTCTCCGGCGCAGACCGGGTCATCATCTCTGAGGTACCCTTCGACATCAAGAAGCTGGCCGCGTTCCTGGTACAAGACAGAGAAGAGAACCCCAGCAACTATGCGGTGATGACGATCTCCGAGGGGGCGCAACAGATCGGCAGCGACATCATCGAGGAGGGTGAGGCCGACGCCTTCGGCCACCGGAAGCTGGGCGGCGTGGGCAAGATCACCTCAGACAGAATCAAGGCCATGACCGGCGTGGGCACGATGTTCCAGCAAGTGGGCTACCTGATGCGCTCCGGCCCGCCCGATGCGGTAGACATCATGGCCGCCTCCAATTTCGCCAACGTGGCGATGGACCTGATCAAGCAGAAGAAGCTGGGCCGAATGGTGGCCCTGCAGGAGGGCAAGTACACCCACATAGCGGCGGACGCCCCGGCAAAGGGCGCGCGGCGTGTCGATGTGGAAGCCTTCTACGACAAGGAGAACTACCGCTCAAAGGTCAAAGAAGCGATGGGCAAGCCGCTGTTCCTGTACTAGGTCACTGCCGGTCCTTGGCGGCGCAAGGGAGCCTGATGAAGCGAATAGGCGTGCTCACGAGCGGAGGGGACAACCCCGGGCTCAATCCGTGCATACGGGCCGTGGTGCGGACGGCGATATACGAGGGCGTCGAGGTGATGGGTATCCGGCGCGGGTACGCCGGCCTGATCGACGGCGAAGTAGACGAGATGGACGCCCGCTCCGTCGGGGGCATCATCGGCCGCGGCGGAACCATCCTCGGCACAGCGCGCTGCCCCGAATTCCGAAAGCCCAAGGGAGTGCGAGAGGGGCTGCGGACGCTGAACCGCTTCGGGATTGAGGGGCTGGTGGTGATCGGCGGGAACGGCTCCCTCGCCGGCGCGCTCGAGATCTCACGCCTCGGCTTTCCCACTGTTGGAGTCCCTAGCACGATCGATAACGACGTCAACGGCACAGACATCTCCATCGGCGCCGACACTGCGCTCGATACGATTCTCAGCGCCATCGACAAGATCAAGGACACGGCCTCATCCCACAACCGGGCCTTTCTCGTGGAGACGATGGGGCGCGAGTCTGGCTACCTGGCCCTTGTCAGCGGCATCGCCGGCGGAGCCGAAATGGTGCTCATCCCGGAGGTCAAGACCCCGGTGGCGGAGATCAGCCGGGTGATAGAGGACTCCTACCTGAAGGGCAAACCGCACTGCATCATCGTTGTTGCAGAGGGATGGGAGCCAGGGACACAGGTGCTGGCCAAAGAGTTGGGAAAGCGTCAGGAGGAGCTCGGTTTCTCGGTCCGCGTGACTCAGCTGGGTCACGTGCAGCGCGGCGGCGCGGCCAGCGCCTTCGATAGGCTGATGGCCACCCAGCTCGGATATACAGCGGTCCAGGACCTGCTCGCCGGCAACAGCGGCAACGTCGTGGGATGGCTGGGCTACAAGGTTGCTCTTACCCCGCTGGAGGAAGCGGTCGCTTCCGAGAAGGTGCTCGATCCGGCTCTATACAGGCTAGCCGAGATAATGAGCGTCTAGCGCCAACCTGCCAGCGCAATCGCTCTCGGGCCCGGCCGTCTGGCCGGGCCCTTATCGACTCCAGACGACTTCCTGGCCCTCGGGCCCCAGCAGCCACTGGGCGAACTCGCGCGCAGTGCCGCTGGGCTCGCCGAGCGCGGCCACTCGCAGCCAGCCGGAGAGAGGGTAGGAGCCATCTGCGGCAGCCTCCCCCCCGGGAAGCACGCCGTCGACAGCCACAACCTGGACGGCTCCCCCGGCGGCATCCGCGACGACGTAGGTCGACACATAGCCGACGGCCCCCGCCGTGTTCTCTACGTACTCAAGGACAGACTCGCTCGAGGGCATGACCACCGCCGTCTGTGCTGCCTGGCTCCCTCCCAGTACCGTCTGCTCGAACAGAGCTCTGGCCCCCGAGCCGTCCTCCCGGCTGACCGGCTGCAGGGGCTGGCCATCGAGTCCGCGTAGGTTGGCCCAGAACACCGCCCGCACCTCCTCCAGAGTTGCCTCTTCCCAGGCCAGAGAGGGATTGGCGATCACGGCGAGCGCCAGCGGAGCAAACGGCTGCGACCACAGGCCGGCGCTGTCACGTCCATCGCCGACCCACGCGAGCAAGGCCAGGCCCACCTGCCCCTCACGCAATTGCCGCTCGGCGACGGCGCTGTTGAAGACCTGCATGTCAACGCTGATCCAGGGCCGCTCCACCCGGTAGGCCTCGACCAGGCTCTCGGCCAGCTCGCGGCACGAGTCAGCCACTGCCATGCGCAATACAGCCGGCTGGCCCTGCTCGGCCCCAAAGAGCGGGCTGCACGCACTCAGACCAGACACAAACAGAGCCGCCAGCAGCACCCCGCCTGCGCAATACGCGGTTCGTCCCGGACCGGGCCGCCTCAGTCGGATCATCAGGCGACTCTACGAGGCGCGCAGCACAGCCACGCCGACGAAGGTGACGCCAGCAAGGGCGCAGTAGATGGCAAATGGATAGAGCGGCCGCGTTCGCAGGAACCTGATCAGGAAGTGAATGCAGGCCAGCCCAACCACGGCGGCGCCGAGGAAGCCGATGACCAGCACGGCCCCGGCGCCTGCCAGGCCTCCCACCTGGGCTACGTCAGCCACCTCCAGCAGGCCGGCGCCGAGTATGATCGGAGTTGCCAGCAGGAAGCTGAAGCGGGCAGCCTGCTCGCGACGTAGGCCCACGGCCAGCCCTGCCGCTATCGTCGCCCCCGAGCGGGAGATCCCCGGGAAGATGGCCAGGGCCTGGGCCAGCCCGATCAGCAGCACGTCGCGCCAGTTGAGCGCTTGCAGATCACGCTCCCGCCTGCCCAGTCGCTCCGAGAGGGTCAGTAGCGCCGCTGTCACCAGAAGGAACCCTGCCGCAGGCACCGGCCGGGCGAACATACCCTCGAAGAAACCCTCCAGCAGGTAGCCGATGAGAGCGGCGGGGATCGTGCCCAGGACTATCAGCCAGGCCAGGCGAGCTTCTGGTTCGAGAGACAAGCCCCGGCGCAGCGAGCGAATCGCCGCCCCGATCAGCGAGATCCAGTCCCGCCGGAAGTAGATGACGACTGCTAGGGCAGTGCCCCAATGGACGACGGCGTCGAAGACCAGCCCCGGCGCCTGCCAGTCGAGCAGCCAGGGGATGAGCACCAGGTGACCCGAACTGCTTACCGGCAGGAACTCCGTGGCTCCCTGCAGGATACCCAGGATGAGCGCCTGTGCGAGACTCACGAGCCACCCCCTCCCCGACCGCGACTGGCGGCCGAGAGCTATTATCGGCGAATCCGTTGTGCTGTCCAGCGTCGCCTTGCTGGGGGCTTGTTGGGCACTAGCCCAGGCCAGCTGGCACGGCGCCGCCCATGGTCAGCGCACAAAGCATCTGGGGCGGGCAATGCCCGCCCCAGACTAGCTGCTCCCGGCCCCGAATCCCCAGCAGAGGACCTCCGGACTAGGAGAGGTTGATCACTACGCTGGTACTGCCGTTCTCCGCGGAGACCATGAGAGTCAGAGTCTCGGCCCCCTTGGCCCAGTCCTGCGTCACCATGGCACCGTAATCATTGTCGCTCGTCTGCGTCCAGCCGTTGCTGGCCAGCCCGCTTTCGTAGTAGTCGAGTACTGTCGCCACGTCGTCACCCGTGGTGAAGGTGATCAGCCCTCCCATCAGCATCACGTCGGTAGCTCCAGCATACGATGGCACATCGTCCGGCCACTGCGCCGCGCCCTCGGGCGGCTCGATCGTGATGGGCTCGTTGATGTCGTAGACCTGGTAGGACCAGTAGGCTTCGCCCTCCTGTTCGCCCCGCGTCTCCCGCCAGCTTGTCTCGTACTTGACCACGAAGGAAGGCAGGTCGCTTTCATCGGCTAGCCAGACCTCGGACGAGATGTCACTGACGTCACCCTGGGCCAGCGCGGCCAGGGTGGTGAAGGCGAGGTTGACGCGGTAGTGCCTAGTACTGATGCCATTGACCGTCTCTCTACCCTCGTAGTCCATGTCCGATTCGTCCGGTGTCATCGTATCCAGCGACATTCCGAACGAGGAGGCTGCGTCCTCTGCGCTCATCTCCGATTGGGCGCACGAGTCGTCGAAGCAATACCAGGCCGTGTCCTCGATCTGCACAAACTCGTACGTTGACCCGCCGGACTCGTACGAGATGCGGTACGCGCCAGGGTCGCGAGTGTACTCCTGGACCCAGCCCTCGACCTCCGCATCTCCCCCGTCCGGGGTCCACCCCCACTCCCAGCTCATGCGGTAGCTATCGACGCCGGCCAGCTCTTCGATCTGAGCATCGCCACCGTTCTCGTCGCCGCCACCGCCGCCGTCCTGGCTCGTGTCGCCGCCGCTGCCCGCAGTGTCGCCGTCGTCGCCGTTGCCGCCAAGCAGCCCACAGCCAAGCGAGAAGACCAATAGCAGCGCCAGTAGAACCCTGTACTTCGACATTCGCTTCCTCCTACCAACGATAGTGTGTTGGTCTGCAGGCCTCACCCCGCAGTTGCCCGTTGGATGAGCCACTAGTATACAGCGGATCGGTCTCACCCGCAAGGGCATGCACGCATCGCCTTCGATCTTGAGGCTCCGGCAGACAGATGGTGGACAAGCGTCGGGTTCTGGGGTACACTGCCACGCAGCGGAGCAATGTCGCGCGTTCCAGGAGTGGTCCACTCGGGGCCGTAAGACGCAGCGGCCATCACCGCTGGTCGTAGCTAGGGAGGAAGGATGCCCGTCTTCGGAGGGATCGAGGCTGGCGGTACGAAGTTCGTCTGCGCCGCCGGAACGGGCCCGGACGACATCCTCTCTGAAGCCCGCTATCGCACCACCTTGCCGGAGGAGACGCTGGCGAACGCGGTCGCCTTCTTCCAGGAGCTGCCCCAAGACCAGACCCCGGCGGCGATCGGCATCGGGTCGTTTGGCCCCGTCGACCCAGACCCGAGTTCACCGACCTTCGGGCACATCACCACGACGCCCAAGCCGGGGTGGGCGAATACAGATGTGGCCGGCGCCTTCCGTCAAGCACTAGGATTGCCTATCGGGTTCGATACGGACGTGAACGCGGCCGCCCTGGGCGAACTCCGCTGGGGAGCAGCGCAAGGGCTGGACACCTTCATCTATCTGACCATCGGCACCGGGATTGGCGGAGGCGGGCTGGCCAACGGCCGGCTGCTGCACGGCCTGATACATCCTGAGATGGGCCACATCCGAGTGCCCCGCCACCCCGAGGACGATTACGCCGGCTTCTGCCCGTTCCACGGCGACTGCCTGGAGGGCCTGGCCGCCGGACCGGCTATCGAAGGGCGCTGGGGCAGTCCGGGCGAGATGCTTCCTCCCGACCATCCGGCCTGGCAGATGGAGGCCTACTACCTGGCATCCGGGCTGGTGAACCTCATCCTGGCCCTGTCTCCGCAGCGCATCGTGCTGGGCGGCGGCGTAATGAGCCAGGAATATCTCTTTCCCATGATCCGCAGCCAGGTTCAGACGCTACTCGGCGGCTATCTCCAGTCTCCAGCAATCAGCGAGCGGATCGACCAGTACATCGTGCCGGCGGCGTTGGGAGGGGACGCCGGCGTGCTCGGCGCGATCGCGCTCGCCGAGCGGCGCTGGCGGGAGATGGGCGCCGGGTAGGCGCTCGGCTGCCGCGCCGTCCAATCCGGGAGGGGAGCTGCGGATGGAGAAGTCAGTCCGGCCTGCGATGCCGGGCATAGTGTTCACAATCGCAGCGCTTGCTGCCGGCTGCAGCGCAGCTCCGGCAGCGATCGAATCCCCGCCGCCGGGCTCCGCCACTGGGCAAACCTGGGCCCGGCCGCGGGACTCAATGGTCATGGTCTACGTCCCCCCTGGAACGCTCGATATGGGCAGCCCGGGGGACAGCCCGGAGGCCGATCCTGACGAGTACCCCAGCCACGCAGTCGCCGTCGACGGGTTCTTGATCGATAGCACCGAGGTCACGGTCGCTCAGTTCCGCCTATTCGTCACCTCCGCGGGCTACGAGACGGAGGCGGAGATAGAGGGCTGGAGCGGGGTCTGGAGCGGCACAAGCTGGCAGCAGGTAGAAGGAGCCAGCTGGGAGCAGCCCGGTGGGCCTGGGACGCGTGCTCCGGACTCGCATCCCGTCACCCAGGTTGGCTGGACCGATGCCGCGGCCTACTGCGAATGGGTTGGCGCCGAGTTGCCCACCGAGGCCCAGTGGGAGTACGCAGCCCGTGGAGCGGAGGGGCGGATCTACCCCTGGGGAGATGGCTTCGACGGGACTAGGCTGAACTACTGCGATGTTAATTGCTCGCTGGGCTGGAGTGACGGCGGCCAAGATGACGGGCACCCTACTACTTCGCCCGCGGGCAGCTATGGCGGCGGGGCCAGTTGGTGCGGCGCGCTGGACTTGGCGGGCAATGTCTGGGAGTGGGTGGGGGATTGGTACGACGCGGGCTACTACGCCACGCGCCCTGCCGGCAATAGCACCGGTCCGGAGAGAGGCCAGGCCAGGGTGATGCGCGGCGGTAGCTGGGGCAACGACTCGAGCGACGTCCGCTCCGCCAACAGGAGCGGAAGCCCGCCGGGGACGCGCTTGCCCAGCATCGGCTTTCGCTGCGCTATGGCACCGCCAAGCGGCCAGTAGCACCACCAGCAGCGGAGCGGGAAGCGCTGCAATGCCGCGCTCGCGCACAGCCTACGCCGGTGAACGTGCTCCCGCATACCTGGCCAGCCTCCTGCCCAGCTCGTAGGCTTCTTGCAGCGTCGCTTCCTTCTGCCGGACCTCTCCCCTCTTCGTGACGCCAGGCGCAATCACCGTGCCAACGAGGTCAATCTCCAGGTAGGCCAGGCTCCTCTCGAAGAAATCGACGACCGGCTCGGCAGTCTCGAAGCTCTCCTCCTCGCAGGGAACTACTATCACCGCCCGCTTTCCCCTTACCTTCACCCGGTTCTCCGGGCTGTTGAAGTACACGAAGCGATCGATGAACCCCTTCATCAAAGCAGTAGGCCCGTACCAGTAGACCGGAGTGCCCAGCACCAGCGCGTCCGCTTCGCCTATCGCCGCATACAACTGGTTCATGTCGTCCCTCTTGCTGCACTCCTTCCCCGCCCAGCAGGTGTGGCAGCCGTCACACTCACGAATCGTGAGGTCGCCCAGAAGGACGGTGTCTGTGACAGCCCCTTCCGCCTCCGCGCCGTCCAGCATTCGGGAGACCAGTACATGAGTGTTCCCCTTCCTCCGCGGACTGCCGACAACCCCAAGTATCTTCATTCCGACCTCCCGCCATACCAGGCGGACGCGGACGAGGCGGCCGCACGCTGTGTTCTTCTCTTCTCGCCCGCAGTATACGTATGAGCGGCATTCCGTCAATCACACTACGGCGCAGGAGCCGTCTTCGCTGCTTCCGTCTTCCGGGCTTACCACCCCAGCACCAGGCCGCAGCTACCCCTCGGCTTGGCCCTGCGCCTCGCCCACCGCGGGCGGGCGCGGTGCCAACACCCCCTTGACAGCCGGCCGTCCGCCTGATAGACTGATCAGCAGAATCGAATAGCTCCGTGGCTCGCGCCCCGTCCGGCACTCCCGCCCACCTTGCGGGAGGGGGCCGGAGCAGTCACACACCGTTGAGCGCGAGGCCAGCCGGACAGAGCTGGCGTTAGCCATAGGCCAGAACAACCCTTCAGGGTGTTCTGGCCTTCTTTGTTGCCTTCGTCGACCCATCGTGGAGCCGGCGCCGCAGCCGGCGCGCACGTCGCTCAGCCAAGGAGGAAAACAGGATGCCAGGAATGGGACAGGAAGGGAAGCGGCAGGTTGCCGCTCGCCTCAGCGCCGCGTGTCTTTCCGGCTGCCTGGTGCTGGCAGCAGTCACTCGCACACTGCAGCAAGCCAGCAACGCAGCAGTCGATGTGTCCGCAGCACCGCTAGACGTCGTCTTCAATGAGATAGCCTGGATGGGCACTGCCGCGGACTACAGGGACGAGTGGATCGAGCTCTACAACAACGCGGCGCACGACATCGATCTGACCGGCTGGTCGATCGTCGCCGGGGACGGCACGCCGGCAGTCTCGCTCACAGGAGCAATCCCGGCAGGCGGCTTCTTCCTGCTCGAGCGGGGCGACGACAGCATAGGTGACTTGCCGGCCGACCTGGTCTATACCGGTGCACTGGAGAACGACCCGGCGGCGGAGAGCCTCGCGCTGCTAGACGGGGATGGCCAGGTTGTCGACACTGCCAATGGTGACGGGGGTCAGTGGCCGGCCGGCGACAGCGCTGCGAAGAGGACGATGGAACGGGTGGATCCCGCTGGAACGGACAGCGGCGCGAACTGGTGCACGAACGACGGGCTGACCAGAAACGGAAGCGATGCCGCCGGCAACCCAGTCCAGGGCACACCGGGAGAGCACAGTTCCTGCTACTCCCCGCCCGGCCTCAGCCTGATCAAGACGGGGCCGCGCGCCGCTACCTCCGGGCAGGTTCTGACCTATCACCTCGCGCTGGCAAACACAGGTAGCGAGACCATCAGCAGCGTCATCATCACCGACGCGCTGCCCTCGGGAACAGCCTTCGCCGGCCAGCGCTCGCCGTTTCCCTTCTGGCAGCCCTCTCCGGGCCTGCTCCGCTGGGAGCTAGACGATCTCGCGCCGGGCTCTGATACCTCGATCGTGATCTCCTTGCAGGTTGGAACTGCACTCAGTGGCACGCTGACCAACGTTGCCACGGCCGCTTACGAAGGCGTTGCGCGCAGTTCCTCCTGGTCGGCCGCTGTTCATCCTCCTATACTGCTCTACGCGCTCGCCCCCGGCAGCTACGAAGGCAGCGGAGAGGCCATCGCCCTGATCAACGCCGGCGCCTTCACCTACCCATTGAGCGGGTGGTCGGTGAGCGACGATGCGAACACTCGTCCCGTTTCCCTGCCCACCGGAGCCACGCTGGCCCCGGGCCAGATCGCGTGGCTTGCTCAGGATGCTGACGCCTTCTACCGCGTCTGGGGATTCGACGCTGCCTGGGCAGCTCAGGCCCTGACCCGTCCCGTCCAGGCGCTCGAGGGATCCTGGCCCGCCCATCTCTTCACCGATGCCGGGGAGAGTGCATACCTCCTCGACCCGGAGGACAACGCCGTCGACGCACTCGCCTACGGCACGGGTTCGGCAGATTGCGGCTGGTCGGGCCCCTCCGTCCCCCATCCCTACGCTGGCTACATCACGAAGCAGGTGCTGTACCGGAAGCTCGATCAGTCAACAGGCCTTCCAGTGGCGGACACCGACAGAGCGGCCGACTGGGCTCAGGACCCGGACGACCCGGTAGACGGGCGCAGGCTGCGCCTCCCGGGTTGGGATCTGGAGGTGCTCTACTTCCCAGCCGAACTCACTGCCGCCGCCGGCCTCACCCTCGCGGCTGCCCCGGACGCCGCCCTGGACGTCGTCTCTGAAACGATAGCCTCAGCGCACGAGACTCTGCGAATAGAGGCTTACACGCTCGAGAGCCTGCACATCTACAACGCCATCGAAGAGCGCATCCAGGCCGGGGTCACCGTGACGATCCTGCTCGAGAGCGGACCTACCGGCGGCTTCGACGACACCGGGCGCTGGATCGCCGAGCGTCTGCACGACCCACCGTCCAGCACGGTCTATTTCATGGGGGCGGCCGCGCCCCGCTACCGTTGCCAACACGCCAAGTTCATTCTCGTCGACGATGCTCTGGCACTCGTGAGCACGGACAACTTCGCCAAGAACTCGATGCCCTCCGATCCGAAGGGCAACGGCACGTTCGGGCAGCGCGGATTCGTCGCCGTGACAGACAGTCCCGGCGTCGTCGCCCGCCTAGCCGAGGTCTTCAGCCGCGACTGTGACGCAGGGCACCATCTCGACGTCGTGCCGTACGATTCATCATACGCGCCGCCCGCCGAGTTCGTCCCGCTCGAATCGCCGGACTGGACTAGCTACAGCGCACCGTTCACCGGCACACTGGTGACTACCGCAACTCGCATCACGGTCCTGCACTCCCCGGAGAACGCACTCCGAAGCGACGGCGGGCTACTCGGCCTGCTGAGCCGCGCCGGCGCTGGGGACAGCGTCGCTCTCATGCAGATGAGCGAGCCGATCACCTGGACGACTGACAAGCGCAGCGCCGGCCTGAATCCTCGGGTGCAGGCGCTGCTCGCCGCCGCCCGCCGTGGGGCCACGGTACGGATCCTTCTCGACTCCTACTACGACGACGAGGAGGCGCTTGACGGGAACACTGCGGCCTGCTTGCACCTGAACCTGACTGCCTCTCGAGAGGAGTTGAACCTCTCTTGCCGTCTTGGCAACGTGACCGGCCTGGGAATCCACGCTAAGGTATTCGCCATCCGCGTCGGGGAGGAGCGGTGGGTACACCTGGGCAGTATCAACGGCACGGAGAGTTCGAATAAGGCCAACCGGGAGGTGGCTCTCCAGGTGGAAACGCCTGAGGGCTATGGCTGGCTGCTGTCCGTCTTCGAACACGACTGGCAGTTGAGCGCCGGACCCCTGACCCCCCGCTGCTGGCTTCCTGTAGTCTACGAGGATTACGTCTTCCCCTCCGACCACCCTCTCGTCAGTGAGGTCCTGGTCAATCCAGTCGGGCAGGACGCCTCGGCCGAGTGGATTGAGCTCTTCAACCCCGGCGACGCAGTTGACGTCAGCGGCTGGATGTTGGGCGACGCTCTCAGAGCCGGCTCTTTCGGCGACGGCCTGTACACCTTCCCGATAGGGACCCAACTCGCCCGCGGCCAGGTCGTGGCCGTCGCCGCCTGTGCCACTCATTTCGCCGCCGACTACGGATTCCTGCCGGACTACGAGTGGACGGGCTGCTCTGCGGATGTGGCCGATCTGGAACCCGCCGGCACCTGGGACGGCTTCGGCCTGGCTCTGGGCAACACGACGGACGAGGTACTGCTGCTGGCCGCCGGCGGTGAGACGGTTGACAGCCTGGCCTGGGGTGGAGCGCCGCGGGCGGGCGTGCTACCGTTCATGGACTACACGTCGACTCTGCCCAGTGGGCGCTCGCTCAAGCGATACCCACCGGCGTCGGATCGCAACGACTGCTCGCGCGACTTCTACGTCAGCTCCAGCCCATCGCCGGGGGCCGTACCGGGAGGCAAGAGCTGAGCCTGACGGCACATCCGGCGATGCGGCGGGGCGGCCCGTGCCGGCGCTAGCGGTTCAGACAATCCTAGAGGGGATCGCCAGATCCCCGACCTGCTACGGCCAGGAGTGCTAGGGCGCGCGCACCTCAACCTGCGCCAGTGTCACGGAGTCGCCTGCCTGGGCGCCACCCGAATCGAATACCGGCAGCCGGGCGCCGTCGACAAGCCCGTACAGCCCGACGACGATGGCGTACTCCCCAGCAGGCGCATCATCGGCCAGCGGGATCTGGTAGCTATCGGCGATCACTTGACCTGGTGCCCAAACCGTCGTCGGCACCTGGCTGTTGACGGGTTCGCTGTCGACCTGGCCCCAGAGGAAGTCACCGGTGGACGCATTCCAGGTCTCCCCCACGATGTGGGTGAAGACCTTGTAGCGCCTCTCTACGATCTCGGCTGCCTGCCAGTAGAGAGTCAGTTCGACCGTACCTCCCGGCTCGACGACGGCCCCGTCCAGATCGTATCCCAGCAGCACTATCGATGCACCCAGCCGGACATCGAGCAGGTGCCCGATGTCGCCCAGAGCAGCAACCGAGCCTGCGCCACGGCGCACGAGGTCGAAACAGGCAACGTCGTGCACGCATCCATCAGCCGCGCAGACGCTCAAGCAGTAGCCCCCAGGCGGCAGGTCCGGTGTGAGCGGCAGGTCCACCTGCTGCAGCGTGGCTCCTGTGCTCGCCGCTGGCGGCGGAGGCTCGCCTACCGCCTTCTCCACTGCGCCAGAGACCGAGACTGCGATCTCACCCGCTGGCAGGTCCTCCCAATACAGGAAAAGGTGCGCGGTATCTCCCACCAGATAGCGCGGCAGGCCCAGCCACGACCCGAGCAGAGTCACGCCCGGTGCCAGCTCCCGCGAGACATTGTCCGGCACGGCAGACCCAGGCGCGAGATCGTAGAGTGCCGCGGCCCGCCCCGGCGTACGCGCATAGACTGCAAGGTCGCTCTCGGCAAATGACCAGCTAGCCATGGCCTCGGCCCTCCGCTCCAACCAGCCCCGAACGAGGCTGGCCGGGTCGGCACGCTGCGCATCGGGCGTTGTGACCAGCCACACCGCCTCTGCCCGCTCCCATGCCTTCTGCAGGAGACGGTCGACGGCTCCCTCATCAAGCGGTGCTCCATATGGCACGCCGCTCCACTCGCCCGCGTACTGGGCGGCAAAGAGCGGCCAGTCCTTGTCCGTATGCAACAGCACCGCGTCGTCCGGCCGGCGGTGAGCCGCCAGAGCCCCGGCAAGAGAGACCAGATCGTCCCGCCGGGCGCGCCCTGGATAGAGCGACGCCAGGCCCAGAAGGGCCGAGGACACAACCAGGGCAGCCCCCAGCCACGCCAGTCCCTGCCGCCTCCGGGCCAGCGCGGACAGCCCCCACGCCAGAAGAGCGTAGAAGCAGACCGCCAGCGGAAGGAAGTACCGGGGCGCCAGCAGCCTGCCAAACGGTATCTCTATCGGCAGCGCGAAGACAAACACAATCAGTGCAGGGAGCACGACGCCCAGGACGAGCATCCACATTCCAGCCGTCTGCCGGGCAGTGCGCCGGGCTCGAATCAGAGCAGCCAGGCCAGCGAGAAGTATCGCCAAGGAGCCAAGCGCCGGCACAAGGTACGCTTCAACGTTGACCGGAACACCGACAGCCAGCATGACCACGTAGAGCCGCAGGAACTCAAGCAGCGAAACCGGCTCGGCCGAGGACCAGGTGGGCATACGCCCGGCCGAGAGGAGCAGCCAGGGCAGAAGCAGGGCTGCGGCAGCCAGTTGGGCCCCTATCCAATATGCCAGCTCCCGCAGCGGACGGCCGCGGCGGAGCCACACGAGAAGGAAGGCCAGGCTGGCCACCAGCGGGACGACGACCGCAAGATACAGGGTGCACACCGCTGCAGCCGCGGCGAGCACGTACGCTGCCCAGCTGCGCCAGTCGCCTCTCCGCCAGAGCCGTACCGCCATCCACAGGGCCGCCGTGCCAAAGGTTGCAGCCCAGATGTACATTCGGATCTCCTGAGACCAGGTGACAGCGAAGCGCGAGAGCGCCAGGAGCAGTGCGGCCAGCAGCCCGGCGCGGCGGCCGCCCAGCTCTAGGGCCAGCCGGTAGAGCAAGGCCACGCCAACAGTCCCTGCCAGTGCGGACGGAAAGCGCAGCAGGAACTCACCATCGCCGGTCAGCAGCCACCAGGCTCGCAGGATCAGGTAGTACAGCGGCGGATGCACGTCATGGGCCGCCCAGTCAAGGAGCTCCGCCGCCGGAAGACGGGCCAGGTAGGCTCCCACCCCCTCGTCCCACCAGATGTTGTGATCCGCCAGCCCCCACAGCCGAAGCCCAAAGGCGAGGAGCAGCAGCCACAGCAGGGCCCCCCTATCGCGCCTCATGGGCCGGGTGCTCCTGCGGAATCTGCCAGCTCAGCGTACACTGCTTCGATCTGATCGGCGATCCGCGGCCAGGCAAATCCTTCCGCCCAGCATGAGGCCCGCTGACCAATGCGCAGCCGCAAACCCTCGTCGGTCAGCAGCCGGTTGATCTTCGCCGCCAGCGCATCCGGATCACGGGCCGGCACTCGATAGCCGGTCCGCCCATTCCTGACCAGCGTGGCCAGGCCGCCCACGTCGGAGGCGATAACCGGTGCGCCACAGGCCATGGCCTCCAGCGCGACCATGCCGAAGCTCTCGTAGTCGGACGGCACGACCACGACCTCGGCCGCCGAGTAGTAGTGCTGCAGCTCGTCCTGGTCCCTCGCGCCCAGGAAGGTAACGATATCGCCGATCCCCAGTTCCTCCTTGAGCACTTCCAAGCGAGCCATCTCCTCGTCCTCCCGGCCGCGATCTGGCTCGCCGCCAATGATCGGGACGCACAGGTCTTCGCGCAACTCGGGGTGCTTCTTGACGATGGCGGCTATCGCCCTCAAGAGAGTGTCAATCCCCTTCAGCGGCACGATCCGTCCCACGAACAGTATCACGCGCCGGTCGGCACACAGCCCAATGCGCTCCTTCGAGTAGGCGGACGGCATCGGGTGGAAGCGCTCTGTATCGACGCCGGGCGAGATGACCCGGATGCGTCTCTCGTCCGCCGAGTAGAGCTGCACGAGCTGCTCCTTCTCGATATCTGTGGCGGCCACGACGAGATCGGCCTCCTGAACTATGGCCGATTCGGCACTAATCCGCCGCTCCTCCTCAAGATGCTCCGGCTTCTGGGCCACGCTGTCCTTCATCTTGCCCAGGGTGTGGAACATGTGCACTACCGGCACGCCCCAGCGGTCGTGAAGCTCCCTGGCCACGACGCCGGAGAGCCAGTAGTGGCTGTGAACGACGTCGTAGTGAGCCCCGTCTTGCCCAGCCTGTGCAGCCGCCCCGTCGATGAATTCTGCCAGATGATCGTAGACCAGATTTGTGTCGTAGGGTCGCTCCGGCCCTGCGGGCAGGTGAACGACGCGAGCCCCGTGGCCTATCGCGCCGCTCACGCGGGGCACGCTGGAGTCCTGAGATCTGGTATACACGTCCACCCGGTGCCCTCGCCGGGCCAGCTCCCGGGTGAGGTCACGAACGTAGACATTCATCCCGCCCGTCTCCTTGCCGCCCAGCAAGGCCAGCGGGCAGGTATGTACGCTGAGCATGCAAACTCGGAAACGACGGGACACTGCCTTTCCTCCCAGACCGAAGGGATTATACTATGCGAACCGCCCGGAGGAAACACGGCAGCGGAGAAGTTGCTTCATGAACACCGAAAGCGTTCGCGTACGGCAGCTGGATATCGGCGACTACGATGCCGTGGTCGCTCTGTGGCGCGGGGCAGGTCTGCACACCATCCAGCCGCGAGGGCGGGACAGCCGCGAGGCCGTGGCCCGGCAGCTGGCCAGCGGTGCGGTTACGATTCTCGGCCTCGAGGTCGAAGGACGGCTCGCCGCCGTAGCCCTCGTAAGCCACGATGGTCGCAAGGGCTGGATCAACCGCCTGGCAGTAGATCCGGACTACCGGAGGCGCGGCTACGGCTCTCAGCTCGTCGACGCAGCAGTGCGCCTACTCCGCGAGAAGGGCATTCGAGTCGTCGCGGCCCTGGTCACGAGCGACAACGAGGCCTCGCTCGGGCTGCTCTCGAAAGCCGGTTTCACCGACGCCGGGGACGCCATTCACTACCTGACTATCCGAGAGGTAGAGCCGATATAGAGGTCACTCCGCATGCGCTGCGCGGCGGCTGCGCCGCCACCTGATCGCCAGCACCGCCCCGGCAGCCACGATCGTCGCCACCCCGATCACCTGAGCCGCCCGAGCGCCGAAGAGATACGACGTGTCCTCCCGTACGAAGTCGATCGCCGCTCGCTGCGCGGAGTACAGGATCAGGTAAAGCAGGAATAAGAAGCCGGCAAACGGCTTCCGCCTATCTACCGCCAGCAGCACTCCCATAATTGCCAGATCAGCAGCCGAGTGCATGAGCTGCGTCGGGTAGCGCCATTCCCACTCCCCAAGGTGGTCAGGCAGGTACATTGCCAGGAACGAATGCGTCGGCACCCCATGGCAGCAGGTGTTAAGTAAGCAGCCAATGCGGCCGATCGCCTGAGCCAGAGCGATTCCCGGAGCCCACAGATCGGCGAAGGCCCAACCGGATACCCGGAGGCGTCGAGCGAGCACGAGCCCGGCTACCGTTCCCGCCAGCAGCCCCGGCTGGTAGCTGTGGCCCATTAGTGAGAAGATCTCCCGCCAGTGGGCCAGGTAGTAGCGCCAGTTGACGATCACCTTGCCCAGCCGGGCACCGGCCAGCCCGATGAGAACTACCCCGATTCCGCCCAGAACGACCCTCCACGCGCTCAGGCCAGCGGCACGGGCGCGTCGGCCAACCAGCACCAGGCCGGCGGCCATGCCGCCGACGACGAAGAAGTCGTAGGAGCGGATGGCGATAGACCCGATCTCGAACAGCACTGGATGCACTTGCCCGCCTCCGGCAGCGAGTATATCACGAAGCTGCGCGCCTTACCACGGACTAACGCCAGCCGAACCCCCGGCGCGCCTACCGGGGCGCAACCCCGGGCCGGGACAACGCGTATATGAGGATGAGTGCACAGAGATTGCAGGGAGGGTTAAGTACCATGGGATGCCTGATCGACCTAATCAAGCTCCCGTTCGTTCTGGCAGCGGTCCTGCTTGAGGTGGCCTTCGCTCTCGTAGGGGCAGTTCTTTCTGTGCTGGGCGCATTGCTGACCCCGGTGTGTGGGATTGGCCTGTTGATCCTGCCCTTCGGCCTGGCCTTCCTATTCCTGGCCTGGGTGATCGGCAAGGTACTGTAGCTGCGCCCACCGCGGCTCCCCGCCTCCGTCCGGCTGGCGACGGCGGAAGGCGCGCTCAGTCGCCGCACGGCCCCGGCTGCTACTCCTGCGAGCGCCGTTTCCTCTGGCGCTCCTCGCCTGACCCAGCCTGCCTCTGCAGCTCAAACAGCTTGTTGATCGCCTCCAGCGGGGTCATCGTCGAAACGTCCAATGCACGCAGCGCCTTGACGACCGGCGGCTCGTCGCTGAACAGCCGCGGTTGGTGCGGCGCTGGCGTCCCCGTTCCCGGCCGCCACTGCCCGCTTTCCAGCTGGGCGAGCAGCTCCTCGGCGCGGTGGACAACAGGCCGGGGCACTCCGGCCAGCTGAGCGACGTGGATGCCGTAGGACCTATCCGCGCCGCCTGGCACGACCTCGTGGAGGAATACGACCCGGTCCCCTTCCTCCACGACGGCCAGGCTATAGTTCCTTACGCCCGGCAGCACTGCCGCGAGCTCGGTCAGCTCGTGGTAGTGAGTGGCGAAGAGCGTCCGCGCCCGCAGCTCAGGATGGTTGTGGAGATACTCGACCACTGCCCAGGCTATCGACAAGCCGTCGTAGGTGCTGGTGCCCCGCCCCACCTCATCCAAGACCAGCAAGCTGCGCGCTGTGGCGTGGTTCAGAATGCGTGCCGTCTCGACCATCTCTACCATGAAGGTCGATTGCCCAGCGGCGACCTCATCTTGTGCACCGATGCGGGTGAAGATGCGGTCGACGACCCCGATGCGCGCCTGATCGGCGGGCACAAAGCTGCCCATCTGAGCCATCAGGACGATCAAGGCATTCTGGCGCAGGTAGACCGACTTGCCGGCCATGTTCGGACCGGTGATGACCAGAATCCGCTGCTCGGCGTCGGTGTGAAGGTCGTTGGGCGTGAAGGGGACGCTTTCCAGCGCCCGCTCAACCACCGGGTGGCGGCCGGCGGTGATTTCCAGCACGTCGTCCTCTGCAATCTCGGGTCGCACGTACCGGTTCTGCACAGCCGCCTCAGCCAGTGCCGCCGCCACGTCGAGCTGCGCCAGGGCTCGAGCCGCGTTCAGCAGGTGGCCCGACTGCGCAGCCACCTGCCGGCAAACCTGCTCGAACAGCCGTCTCTCCACCTCGCCCTGCTGTTCCTCGGAGTTCAGGACTTGCGTCTCTGCCTCTTTCAGCTCCGGCGTGAAGAAGCGCTCGGCATTGACCAGCGTCTGCTTGCGGATGTAGTCGTCCGGTACGCCTCTCAGGTTCGCCTTGGTAACCTCGATGTAATAGCCGAAGACCTTGTTGTAGCCCACCTTGAGGCTCTTTATGCCTGTCCGCTCTCGCTCCCGCACTTCCAGGCTGGCAATCCAGCCCTTCGCCTCCTGCGCTGCGGAGACGATGCCGTCCAGCTCCTCCGAGAAGCCGGGACGGATCACCCCGCCGGCTCCCAGGTCGGCCGGCGGATCATCCACCAGAGCAGACGAAATGAGCAGAGCTACCTCGGCACAGGGATCGAGCGTTGTTAGGCCACTCGTGCCGTCGTCTGCCCCGTTCCGGCCGGACGAATCCAGCAGTGGAGCTAGTCGATCGGTAAGCTGCCCCAGCGAAGCAACACCTGCCAGGGCTACCCGTATTCCTTCCAGATCTCTGGGCCTTCCGATTCCTCCCACGACCCGGTTCGTCAGCCTCTCCAGGTCCGGAATGCCTTTGAGTGCCTCACGGACCGTGCCTCGGAAGAGAGTGTCGGAAGAGAAAGCCTCCACCTGATCGAGCCTGGCCTCCAGCGTGGCTGTATCCAGTAGAGGCTGGGCCAGGCGAGTCCTCAACAGCCGCCCGCCCATCGGCGTCAGCGTCAGGTCAAGTACGCCCAGCAGTGACCCCTGCGTGCCGCCGCCGCGGATCGTCTCCGTCAGCTCCAGGTTGTGGCGCGTGGCAGCATCCAGAGCCATATAGCCGTCGGTCGCGTAGGTGCGCAGGCCGCCTATCTGTGCGAGCGCACCCCTCTGCGTCTCGCGCAAGTAGCTGATGATCGCGCCTCCGGCCCGCACGGCCAGGGGCTTCCCGTCGCAGCCAAACCCATCCAGCGTGGTCACTCCGAAGTGGTCAAGGAGCGTCTGGCGGGCGGAGCCGGCTTCGAAGCAGTAGGCAGGAAGAGGAGTGAGGTGAGTGGCGGAAAGAGAATCCTCGCGGCCAGGCAGCGCGCTGCCCGCTCCCTCCCCAGCGTCGATCACCAGGCACTCGCGGGGCTGGAGACGGGCAAGCTCGCCAGGGATGGCGGCGACCTCCAGCTGCGTAGTGGCGAACTCACCAGTCGTTATCTCCGCGTAGGCCAACCCTGCTCGGCCCTCCTCGACCACGACCGCCGCCAGGTAGTTCGGCCGCTTCTCCTCCAGCAGCGCAGCCTCGACGACCGTTCCAGGAGTGACCACCCGCGTCACCTCGCGTGCGACGAGCCCACGGCCCGTCGCCTCGCCCACCTGATCCGCGATTGCCACTCGGTAGCCCTTGTTGACCAGGCGAGCGATGTAGCCCTCTACTGCGTGGTAGGGCACTCCCGCCATAGGTACCCGCTGGTTCTTGGAGACAGGGCGAGACGTAAGAACGAGGTCCAGCTCCCGAGCGGCGACTTCTGCGTCCTGGTCAAACGTCTCGTAGAAGTCCCCCAGCCGAAAGAACACGACCGCGTCCGGGTGCTGAGCCTTGATCTTGAGGTATTGCTTGCGTACGGGGGTAGCCTTAGGCACAGTGTCGAATCCAGCCGAGCAGCCGCCTGCCATCCAGGGTCGCCGGCCACGCCGGCCGCAGGTAGCGGGCAAGAGTATAGCCCATCGCCGCAGCCTTGACAAGCCCTCTGGGCGTCGTATACTGATTCTGGAATGGGCAAACGGACTGAGCGGGCCAAGCGTAAGCCCGCGAAGGACAGAGTATCCAAGCGGAAGAAGCAAGAAGGCGATACCCGCCTGCAGCGCCTGCGGCAGTCCGTGAGGCAGTTCTTCCAGCGGATCACGGCTCCGCCGATCCGGCTGTGGAGCCACGTGCGCACCGCGTGGCGGTGGCTGCTGAACCCGGAGGAAGTCGGCAAGCCTGTTACTCTGGGGCCTCGGCCGATGCGCTCGCTCGTCCTCCTCGTGGCGGGCAGCTCGACAGTGCTCGTGCTGCTCGTCCTGGCCCTCTACGGCATTGCCACGGCTCCCACCACGAATCAGACCGCCACTGCGACCGATCACCTGGGCATCCCGACAGGGCCGGAGGCATCTCCCACGCCCTTCGGCAGTGGGGGCGCGATCGCCTTCACCCTGCGCCGCAGCGGCAACTCGGACATATACGCCCTCAACCAGGCGGAGCGCCAGCTGGTACGGCTGACGCACGACCCAGCGGAGGATCGCGATCCCACATGGTCTCCCGATGGCAGCTACCTGGCCTTCGCCTCAGATCGGTCCGACAACTGGGACGTCTACCTGCTCGATCTGGTAAGCGGTTTACTCATCCGGCTCACTCGTGATCCTGACTTCGACGGTCACCCAAGCTGGTCGCCGGACGGGAAGTGGATCGCCTTTGAATCCTACCGCACGGGCAACCTCGAGATCTACGTCATGAGCACGGAACACGAGGAGGTGCGCCGCATCACGCGCAACCCCGCGCCGGACTTCGCCCCTGCCTGGGCACCGGATAGCCGCGCCATCGCCTTCACCTCACTCCGCGATGGGAACAAGGAGATCTACGTTCAAACTCTCGACGCGCCCGTCGAGATCGTCAACGTTACGAACACTCCAGGCCTGGACGAAGACGATCCAGTCTGGTCGCCCGATGGCAGTCAGCTGGCCTACTCCAGCGGACCGAGAGGTGACAGCTCCACGCACGTCATATCCTTCGACTGGGACGAGCTGCAGACTGACCCATCGCAGACGGAGGTCTTCGCCGACGGCTACTCGCCCTGCTGGGCACCTGAGGGGCAGACGCTGAGCTACACCTACGAACAAGAGGAGACCAGCCACGTGGTCGCTGCCAGCGTGACGGCGTGGGCCCAGTTCCACGAGGTCTTCACCATCGACGGCCCATTGGACGATCTGGAGTGGACGGACCTTCCGCTCAGCGCTCGCGTCGTTGCCCGCGCCCAGGCCGACGTCCCCGTCACCGAGCGGCTTCTCTACGTCGAGATGGTCCAGCCTACGCCGGAGGCCGGGCCTGCCCACGAGTTCGCCACCCTGGGCAGCGTCGACGGCGCAGATGACATGTTTCTCAGCGACTCGGTGAACGACAGCTTCACCGCGCTCCGTGAGCGGATGCTTAGCGAGGCAGGCTGGGACTACCTCGCCGGGCTCGACAACGCCGGGCTCCCTACCTATCACTCCCCTCCACCCGGCCACTCGCGAATGAGCTACCACGTGTGCGGAAGGGCTATCGACCTGGATACGGAACCGAACGAGGAGGACCCCCCACAGGTCGAGCTAGTCCGCGAGGACATCGGAACCGCCACCTACTGGCGGGTGTACATCCGCGCCGCCAACCAGGACGGCAGCATGGGCGAACCGCTGCGCGAGCCGGTCTGGGATCTTCTCAGCCGCGAGGAAGGCGGACCTGCGGCGATCGAAGGCGGCTCGCTCCGGGATCGCGTGCCTGCCGGCTACTACGTAGACTTCACCACGATCGCAGGAGACTATGGATGGGAACGCATTCCCTCGCTGTGGCGCTGGCGCTACTCCTGGCTCGACTTGCTCTGGTGGCAGTATGAGAAGACAGATGGCCTGAGCTGGTGGGAGTGCATGCTACAGGTCTACGATCCGGCCGACATCGAGCCAGCGTTCGGCCCCATTCCCGCATTGGAGGAGTAGATGGAAGGACGCCTGGTCTTGTTGAGCGGCGAGCGCGCCTCTGGCAAGACCACAGTCTGCCGGGAAGCCACCTCGCTGGCGCAGCGTGAGGGCCTCACGTGCGGCGGCCTGCTTACACTCCCGCGCGGTGACCTCGTGCTGGACGTCGTCGACGTTCGTAACGGCGATGTCCGGCGGCTTACGGTGCCAGCCGGCACTGCGGGTGCCGTCCAGCAGGGCAGGTTCCACTTCGACCCGCGAGCGCTCTCTTGGGGCAACGAGACCCTCGCTGCGGCCACCCCGTGCGACCTGCTCGTCATCGACGAGCTGGGCCCGCTGGAGATTGAGCGAGGCCGGGGCTGGTCGAAAGCGTTCGATGTCCTCAGAAGAGCGGACTACGCCCTGGCGGTTGTAGTAGTGCGGCCGCGGCTGCTGGCGAGGACACAGTTGAAGCTGCCGCCTGGCGCAACGACCGTCCTCACGATCACGCCTGAGAACAGGCTCAGGCGGCCTCAGGCGATCCTGCAGATACTCCACAGGCAGGTCGAGTCGCGAGAGGCATCCTAGGGCAGGCCCCGTCACCCGGACCGCTCCCACTCGGCCAGCCCTTGCTGTAGCGCGCGAAGGGGAAGCAGTGCGCACTTGGCACGGACGGAGCCCAGGGCTACCCCCAGCAGATCAAGAAGAGCAGTTTCGTCCAGCTCCTTCAACCCGTCGACCGTCTTCCCGCCAAGCTCCTCGGTCAGTATCGAAGCGGAGGCGATGCAGACCACGCAGCCCTCGCCGCTGAACTTGACCTCACTCACCCGCTGTTTCTCGTCAAGACGCACATCGAGCCGCACGGTATCTCCGCAGAGCGGGTTATCGACCCGGCTAGAGATGTCTGGCGAATCCAATTCTCCCCTGTTGCGCGGATTGCGGTAGTGATCGAGGAACCGCTCCTGGTAGAGACCACCCATCTAGGCTGCTCCCAGCAGGTCTTGCGCCGTGGAGATACCGTCGGCCAGGCGGTCGACTTCCTCACGCGTGTTGTATAGGTAGAAGCTGGCTCGGGCGGTACTACCTAGCCCCAGCTTCTCGTGCAGGGGCTGCGCGCAGTGGAGCCCCGCCCTAATGGCGATACCTTGCCCATCCAGCACCTGCGCCACGTCGTGCGGATGAACCCCGGCTACAGTGAACGGTACGACACCAACCCGCTCTTCCACAGAAGGGCCGAGGACCCTGACGCCGTCGAGACCTGCCAGCCGATCGAGAGCGTAGGACGTGAGCTCAAGTTCGTGCTCTCGGATAGCATCGATCCCCAGACCGGTCAGGTAGTCGACTGCGGCGCCAAGCCCGACCGCCTCGGCGATAGCCGGTGTGCCGGCCTCGAACTTCCAGGGCACCTCGGTCCAGCAGGCATCGTACAGCCCAACGCGCTCGATCATCCCTCCGCCGGTCAGCAAGGGATCCATCGCCTCCAGCAGTTCGGAGCGGCCGTATAGCACACCAATGCCGGTAGGGCCGCACATCTTGTGCCCTGAGAAGGCCAGGAAGTCGCAGTCGAGCGCATCAACGTCAACGGCAATGTGAGGCACGCTCTGTGCAGCGTCGATCAGCGCCACAGCCCCAGCCTCGTGAGCTCGGGAGACGATCTCGCGAACGGGGTTCACCGTTCCCAAGACGTTGGATACGTGAGCGACGGCCACCAGGCTGACGCGGCCCGTCAGCTCTCGATCGAGCGACCGAGAGTCGAGCCGCCCCTCCGGCGTGACCTCCACGTAGCGCAAGTCTGCGCCGGCCTCACGGGCCAGCAGTTGCCAGGGCACGGTGTTGCTGTGGTGCTCCATCTCGGTGATGACAATGCGGTCTCCAGGGCGGACGCTCGCCCGACCCCAGGAGTGGGCTACCAGGTTGATCGCCTCCGTCGCATTGCGCGTGAAGACCAGGCAGCGCGCGGAGGGCGCGTTGACAAAGCCGGCAACCTTCTCTCGCGCCCCCTCGTAGGCGCTCGTCGCCTCCTCGCTTAGAGCATAGACAGCCCGATGGACGTTGGCATATCTACTGGAATAGAACTGGGATAGCGCATCAAGGACAGGAACCGGCTTCTGAGTCGTGGCAGCGTTGTCGAGATAGGCGAGAGGTTTGCCGCGAGCCTTGCGGCCCAGGAACGGGAAGTCGCGCCG
>CAZHAX010000022.1:0-42621 GCA_964530325.1 uncultured Anaerolineales bacterium
TAACTCTGACAAAGGATATGTCAAGTGGCTCGCCAGGCGTAACCCATGTAGGGCATTCTCACTATCTTTGACGCTATTCTCACTATCTTTGACACCAGTCTCAATAACTTTGAAAACGTACAGTACAACACCCTACACATCCAGATTCTGCACTTCCTTGGCGTGGGTCTGGATGAAGCGTCTCCGCGGCGGGACGGACTTGCCCATCAGCATGTCGAAGGTGCTGTCCGCGGCGGCGGCGTCCTCGATCGTGACCTGCAAGAGCGTCCTGTTCTCCGGGTTCATCGTCGTCGCCCACAGCTGCTCCGGGTTCATCTCGCCCAGACCCTTGTAGCGCTGCAGGGCGACCTTCTTGCCCTTGAACTCCTTCTGGACGTCCTCCCGCTCCTCCTCGCTGTAGGCGTAGCGGCTCTCCTTGCCGGCCCGGATCAGGTAGAGCGGCGGCTGGGCCACGAAGAGGTGGCCCTCCTCGACCAATGGCTGCATGTAGCGGAAGAAGAAGGTCAAGAGCAGCGTACGAATGTGCGCGCCGTCGACGTCCGCATCGGTCATGATGACCACCCGGCTGTAGCGTAGGCTCCTCACGTCGAACTGATCGCCGATGCCGCAGCCGAGAGCGGAGACGAGGGCCTGCACCTCCTTCGAGCTCAGGATCTTGTCCAGCCGGGCCCGCTCCGTGTTGAGGATCTTGCCCCGCAGCGGCAGCACCGCCTGGAAGTGACGGTCCCGCCCCTGCTTGGCGCTGCCGCCGGCGCTGTCTCCCTCGACGATGAACAGCTCCGTCCTGTTCGGATCCCGCTCGGAGCAATCGGCCAGCTTGCCCGGCAGCGTCATGCTCTCCAGCGCGCTCTTGCGAATGACCAGGTCGCGGGCCTTGCGCGCCGCCACCCTGGCCCGGGCCGAGGTCAGGCACTTCTCGACGATCTTTCGCCCGGCCCGCGAATCCCGCTCCAGGGCCTCGCTCAAGGCCGTGCTGACGACCGATTCGACCAGGCCCTTGACCTCGGCGTTCATCAGCTTGACCTTCGTCTGGCTCTCGAACTGGGGGTCCGGGTGCTTGATGCTGACGATCGCCGTCAGCCCCTCGCGCACGTCGTCGCCGGAGAAGTTGGCGTCGCTGTCCTTGAGCAGGTTTGCCTTGCGGGCGTGGTCGTTGATCGAGCGGGTCAGCGCCGAGCGCAAGCCGGTCAGGTGCGTCCCCCCGTCGACGGTGTGGATCGTGTTGGCGAAGGCGTAGACGCTCTCCGCGAAGGCGTCCGTGTACTGCAGCGCCACCTCGATGCCCACGCCGTTCACCTGCCGCTCGGCGTGCACCACGTCGTGCAGCACGTCGCGATTGCGGTTGAGGTAGGTGACGAAGGAGCGGATGCCCCCCTCGAAGTAGAAGGTCGTCTCCCTGGGGAAATCCTCCGCCCGCTCGTCGACCAGCTTCATCGTCACCCCCCGGGTGACGAAGGCCATCTCCCGCATGCGCTGGGCCAGGGTCTCGAAGCGGTAGTCGACGTCCTGGAATATGGTGGGGTCGAAGTGGAACTTGACCTCGGTGCCCTGCCCCTGGGCCTTGCGCACGTCCTTCACCGCCGCCACCGGCTTCCCCCTCTCGTAGCGCTGGAAGTGCTGCCGGCCGTCGCGCGGGTCGTTGACCGTCACCTCCATCCACTCGGAGAGAGCGTTCACGGCCGATACGCCGACGCCGTGCAGGCCGCCGGAGACCTTGTAGGTGGCGCCGCCGAACTTGGCCCCGGAGTGGAGCGTCGTCATCACCAGCTCCAGCGTGGAGATGCCCTTGTGGGGATGGATCTCCGTGGGGATGCCGCGCCCGTTGTCGGTCACGGTGACGCTCGAATCGGGATGGATCAGCACCTCGATCCGGTCGCAGGCGCCGGCCAGCGCCTCGTCCACGGCGTTGTCGATCACCTCGTAGACCAGATGGTGCAGGGCCCGCACGTCCGTGCCGCCCACGTACATGCCCGGCCGGCGGCGGACCGCCTCCAGGCCCTCCAGCACCTGGACGTCCTCCGCCCGATACTGGTCCACCGCGCCGTTACTCTGTTCCTTCTTCGGACTCATCACCGCTCCTGGATTCCTGTTCGACAGGCCGGGGCAGGCGTTTCAGGCGGGCCGCCCGGTCCTGATAGAATACGAATGCCGCCGCCGTGAGGCCGGTGACCACACAGGCGTTGCCAACGACGCTGGCCGCCATGGCCCACGTATCGGGCCTGGCCAGCGACCACAAGGCCCCCGTTACCTGGTGCAGCAGGACCACGACCAGCACGAACCAGATCGCGGCGCCCGAGTTGACGTAGAGTATGGTCACGCTCTCCCTGATCGCCGGCAGGAAGCGGCGCCCGCCGAGCACGATGGCGGGCACGACGAAAGCCACCTGCAGGCCGATGTAGTAGGCCAGGCCCATCCCCATTATGCCCGTCATCACGCTCAGCTCCGGGCCGAAAGCGCTGCCGGCAGAGAGGGCGCCCACCAGGAGCGCCCCGGTGAGGGCAAAGGCGACTGCAAGAAGGGCGCAGGCGCCGAAGAGCAAGAGCTGGCCCAGCCTGGCGGCGTAGCCGCGCAGGCGTGCCTTGGCCTCCTTGGCCCTGAATGGATCCGTTTCCGGCCCGCCGAACGGGCCCACGGGCTGATCGAGGCGGGCCCGGCGCAGACGGCGCACCGGCCGGGCCAGGCCCACCAGGTAGACGTAGCCGAAGAGCAGCCCCAGGGGGAGCAGCAGGGCGATCCACCCGCCGAGCGCACCGGCCCCGCTCACCAACAGCGCCTGCCGGGTGCCGAGAGGCGATCCTACGGCCATCTTGTATTCGAAGACCATCGGATGGCCCGTCAGCGTGGGCACGTGCAGCAGCGGCGCCAGGCTGACGAAGGAGAAGAGGTTGAAGCTCTGCAGCGCTTCCCTCACCAGAGCCACCGCCTCCTCCAGGCTGGCCATGGCTTCAGGGCCGAGATGGCCGTTGGACAGCGCCAGTGCGGTGTAGCCGTCGGCCAGTTCGGACGCCCAGGCCGGGTCGAGCGAAAGGCGCGGCCCCAGCCACAGCAGCAGATCCAGCGCTACCGGGAGGAGGATCAGCCACGGGCGGCGGCTCACGATCTCGAATCCGGCCCGCAGGCATCCTATCACGCCCAGCGGCCGGCCCTCGTCGGAACGGGTGATCAACATGCCGGGCGTATTCTACCACAGGTCAGGTCGCGGAGGAAGGGCGGGAGGGGCTAACCGCAGAGAACGCAGAGGACGCAGAGGCAGTCAGGCTCCGGAAGCCGCAGGCGAGGCTTGTTCCGTCGCCGGGGCACGCCGTGGGCTGAACCCCACGGCTAATAGCAGAACCCTGCTTCGCAGGCTGGGAGCTTCGCTTCCGCAGCCCGCGGAGCGGGGCTGGGCCGTGAGCCCGGCGGTTCAGCGCCGGGCGGGGCGGGGGCAAGCACCCGGCTCTCGGGACGCGCGGTCACGCTCCCCTCCCCTTGCAGGGGAGGGGCCGGGGGAGGGGTCTCGCGTCTGCACCCATCCTACCGCCACCCTTCCCCGACGGGGAAGGGGAGGCCGCCAGCCTGTTCTCCGTGTCCTCTGTGTCTCCGTGGCTCATATGTTTCCCCCAACCCCTTGACAACCACCCCGTCCTGTGGTAATATATGCCGAGTATATATACTGCGCACATACACAAGGCTATCGCATGCTGCGTCACGCACTTCTTGGTCTCCTGGCTCGGCAAGGGCGCCACGGCTATGAGCTGAAGAACGCTCTGGAAGAGGCGCTCGGAGGAAGCTGGGATATCAACTTCGGCCAGATCTACTCCACGCTCCAGAGGCTGGAGCGGGACGGTCTGGTCCACGCCGTCGCCGACGAGTCCGACCGGCGGGGCAAGAAGACGTACCAGCTCACCGATCTGGGCCGGCAGGAGCTGGAGGGCTGGTTCGACCATCCTGTCGAGAAGTCGCGCCGGCTGCGCGACGAGTTCTTTGTCAAACTGGTCGTTCGCCACCTGTCCGGCTACGGCGACGCGCTGGAGATGATCGCCCGCCAGAGACAGGCCTACCTGCAGCGGGTACGCGACCTCACCGGTCTCGCCGCCGAGGCCCCGGACGACCCGTTCGTCGAGCTGCTCGTCGAAGGGGCCATCCTGCACCTGCAGGCGGACCTGCGCTGGCTCGATCTGTGCGACCAGCGTCTCGAGCAGCTGGAAAGCAAGCAGTAGGAGGAAGAGGGAACAATGTGGGATATCGCTCTGCACAACCTGCGCCAGCGCAAGACTCGCACCCTGCTGACCATCCTGGGCGTGGCCGCGGCGCTGCAGCTCTACCTGACCATGAACAACCTGATCGCTACTTTCGAGGCGGACATGCTGCGCCAGTACCAGGCCTTCGCCGGCAAGGTCTACGTGGAGCAGTCGCTGCCCACAGGCGAAGGCTGGCAGGGCTTCCCTTCCCCAGCCAGCAGCATCGAGGCGGACACCGCCGCCGAAGTGCTGGCCCTCGAAGGCGTCGACCGGGCGGCCAGCTCTGAGGCCCTGTTCGTGCCGCTCGTTCCCAGCGTCATCCCCAACAACCCGCCCTACGTCCTCGCCGTCGGCATCCAGCGCGGCCGCGAGACAGCCCTGCTGGGAGCGATGGAGGCGCAGTCCGGCGAGTCGACCCTGGCCGATGAGGACAGCGTGATCCTGGGCTACGGAGCCGCCGCCTACTTCGGCCGGGGAACGGGCGTCGATGCCGTGATGGGAGCGGATACGCTCTACAGCATCGAAGGAGAGGGTGAATCCGCCGTTCCCGGAGATACGATCGAGGTCCAGGGCCGAGCCTTCACCGTCGCCGGCGTGCTGGAGCGGGGCAGCCAGTTCTTCGACGGCGTCGTCATGATGGACCTGGCGGTGGCCCAGGATCTCTTCAACCGCCCCGGTGCCGTGTCGGCCATCATCCTGAGCGCCGTCTCCGTGGAGGACGTGGAGGGGCTGCGGGCCACAATCGACGAGCAGTACGACGAGCTCGCCGCCTCGAACGAGGAGCAGCTGGTGACCAAGGCCCGCCAGTGGGTAGACGTCCAGAACACCTTCTTTGGCATGATCAACACCTCCGTCGTCGCCGTCGTCATCGTCGTCGTCACCAT
Organism: uncultured Anaerolineales bacterium; assembly: GCA_964530325.1. GTDB lineage: Bacteria > Chloroflexota > Anaerolineae > B4-G1 > B4-G1 > CAZHAX01. Next base: position 5,105 of record CAZHAX010000022.1, read on the forward strand.
CGTCATGGTCGTCGCCGTGATGGAGCGCCGCCGGGAGATCGGCATCCTGCGCGCCATCGGGGCCAGGCGCCGCACCATCTTCGCTCTCGTGCTGACGGAGTCGCTGTCGATCAGCCTGCTCGGAGCCCTGGTCGCGCTGCCCATGTCGGCCGCCTTCTCGCGGCTCCTGTGGAGCATGGCCATTGATTCTACCGTCGTTCTGGCCTGGCTGCCGATAGTCGGCCTGGCCGTTCCCATTGGCATTCTGGCCTCGCTTCTTCCGGCCTGGCAGGCGGTGCGGGTCGATCCGCTGGAAGCGCTGCGCTACGAGTAAGTAAGCCAAACAGCAAGGAGTGGACACGGAATGTGGAACGTTGCACTGCGTAATCTCTGGCAGCGGCGGCTGCGCTCGCTGCTGACGATGCTGGGAGTGGCCGTCGCCGTCCAGCTCTACCTGACCATATCCAGCATCATGGCCAGCTACGAGCTCGACCTGCAGGGACAGCTCAGCGCCATGGCGGGCAGGGTCTTCGTCCAGCGGCCTACGGCGGACGAGGGTGGGCTGGAGGAGTTCCCCTCGCCCGGCAGCAGCATTGAGCTGGAAGTGGCCCGCGAGCTGCTGGCTATCGAAGGATTGGACGGAGCCGCCAGCTCGGCCATCCTCTACGTCCCTCTGACCAGGTCGCCGGCGCCCGGCCTTCCGCCGTCGACGCTGGCGCTCGGCATCGAGCCGGGCCACGAGGAGGCCTTCCTGGGCGATCTCGACGTGGAGACCGGCCAGAAGGTGCTGCAGGGGACAGACGGCGTCGTCCTGGGGCGGGGGGCGGCGGAGCACTACGCGGCGGAAGACGGCTCGCCGGCCGGGTGCGGCGACACGATCGAGATCCTGGGCCGGCCGCTCACCGTCACTGGCGTGCTCGGCCGCTCACCCAATCTGTACAGAGGGATGATAATGATGGACCTCTCCACCGCCCAGGATCTCTTCAACCGTCAGGGCAACGTGTCGGCGGTGATTCTGACTGCAGCGCGCGTCGACGACGTGCCGGCGGTCCAGGCGGCGGTCGAGGCCCGCTACCCCGAGCTGGAGGCTGCGGGGCAGGACGATATCGCCGAAGACGCCCGTGAGATGCTGACGACGATGGACGTCTTCTTCGATCTGATCAACACTACTGTCGTCGCCGTCGTCTTCCTCTTCGTCACCATCGTCATGTTCGTGGCTGTGATGGAGCGGCGGCGCGATATCGGCGTCCTGCGGGCGATTGGCGCGCGCCGGGCGACCGTCTTCGGCATGGTGGCCAGCGAATCGCTCGCGCTCAGCCTGGGCGGGGTGATACTGGCCTGGCCGATCTGGGCGCTGATCGGAGGTCTCTTCATCGGGGAGTTTGCCAGCTCCCCGGAGGTGATCCTGTCCGGCTGGCTGGAGATGGGCCTGTTGGCTATCGTCGTCGGCGTCGCCGCCTCCCTGGTGCCCGCCTGGCGGGCGGTGAGAGTGGACCCACTGGAAGCACTGAGGTACGAATAGTCGGGCTGTTTCGTTGTAGGAGGCTGGAGGAGTGAGGAGAATGTGGGATCTGGTCGCACGTAACATCTGGCAGCGCCGGTTGCGTTCGCTGTTGACAGTCCTGGGGATCGCCGTCGCTGTGCAGGTGTACCTGACGGTTTCCGGCATCCTGTCCAGCTACCAGGCTGACCTGCAGGATCAGCTGGCTACTTTGGCCGGCAGGGTCTTCGTTCAGCGGCCGATGGCCGATGGATCGGGCATGGAAGAGTTCCCGTCCGCCGCAAGCAGCATCGACGCCGAACCGGCGGACAGATTGCTGGCCCTCGAAGGGGTGAACCGCTCTGTAAGCTCCGCCATTCTCTACCTGCCTCTGGCAAGCCCGCCGATGGCCGGTCTGCCGCCCGCTTCCTGCGCCATCGGGATAGAACCGGGTCACGAAGCCGCGTTCCTGGGGGATCTGCAGATCGTCGCCGGCCGGGCCGGACTGGATGGCCCACGAAGTGTGATCCTCGGCCAGGCCGCGGCGGAGCAGCGTGGCGGGGAGGGCGGCCCTCCAGCGGCACCGGGGGATACGATCGACCTGCTGGGCACCAGCTTCACGGTTGCCGGCGTCCTCGAGTCCGCACCGGGCTTGTTCGACGGGATGGTGATGATGGATCTCGCCTCTGCCCAGGCGCTGTTCGAGCGTCCTGGCAGTGTGACCGCTGTGGTCCTGACTCCGGACAGTGTCGAAGGCATTCCCTCCATCCGTGCAGCCGTGGCGGCGGTTGACGCACGGTTGGAGACCGGCGTTCAGGAGGAGATCGTCGCCGCGGCCGTGGAGATGACCAGCATTAGCGACGACTACACCGGCATGATCAAGAGCACAGTCGTCGCCGTCATCTTCCTGTTCGTGACGATCGTGATGATAGTAGCGGTGATGGAACAGCAGCGCGAAATCGGGATCCTGCGGGCGATCGGCGCACGCCGGATGGTGATCTTCGGCATGGTCGCCCTGGAGTCACTAGCGTTGAGCGTGGCCGGCGCGCTGCTGGCCTGGCCGATCTGGGGTCTGCTCAGCGCCCTGCTTGTGGGCGGCCTGACAAGCGATGGCCCGGTAATGCTCTCCGCCTGGGCGGAGATGGCGCTTCTAGCCCTGTTCGTCGGTGTGGTCGCTTCCATTCTGCCCGCCTGGCGGGCAGTGCGGGTCGATCCACTGGAGTCACTGCAGTACTAGGCAGGAATGGAGTTCATAGGAGAGACTGTATGTACCGTCTAGCGTTACGCAACGTCTGGCAGCACCGTGTGCGCTCGCTGCTGACGATACTGGGAGTGGCTGTCGCGGTGCAGCTGTACCTGTCGATGACGTCGATGATCGCCAGCGCTGAATCCGACCTGGAGCGGCAGCTGGACACTCTGGCGGGCAAGCTATTCGTCCAGAGGCCGATGACTGACGAGTCGATGTTGGAGGAGTTCCCATCTCCCAGCAGCAGCATCAGCTTGGAGGTGGCGGACGAGCTACTAGCCATCGACGGCTTGGACGAATCGGCCAGCTCTGCCATCCTCTACCTTCCCTTGGCGAAGCCCCCGGCGCCGGGTTCGCCCCCGCCAACTTGTGCTGTGGGGATCGAGGCAGGGCACGAGTCCGCTTTCCTCGGGCCACTACAACTGGAGGCAGGCCAGGGGACGCTGCCGGACGCGGACAGCGTAGTCCTGGGGCAGGGGGCAGCCGAGTACTACGGAGGCGACAGCGGGGAACCTGTGCAGGTCGGCCAGAGCATCCAGGTGCTCGGCCGGTCCTTCAGGGTGGTCGGAGTGCTGCAGCGAGCACCGGCAGTGCACAACGGCATAGTGATGATGGATCTCCCCGTTGCCCAGGAGCTCTTCGGCCGGCCCAACAGCGTCTCCGCTGTCATACTCAGCGCGACCAGTATCGAGGACGTTGGTCGCGTCAAGTCTCAGGTCGAGTCGCTCCATCCCGAGCTGAATGCGGCGACACAGGAAGATGTCGAGGAGAATGTGCTGGAGGTATACGCCACGGTGTACTCGCTTGCCGACATGGTCAACACGGTAGCCGTTGTGGTCGTCATACTGTTCGTGATGATAGTGATGATCATAGCCGTCATGGAGCGGAGGAAGGACATCGGCGTGCTGCGGGCGATAGGCGCCCGCCGCTGGACGATCTTTGTGCTGATCGCCGTCGAGTCGCTCGCCCTGAGCCTGGCGGGCGCGGTTCTAGCCGCACCGCTCTGGATGCTGATAAGGGTCTTCGTGGAGGTGGGCATCGTCAGCGCCGCAGAGGTCGTACTCTCAAACTGGATCAGGATTGGCCTGCTCGCCGTGCTGGCCGGAGTTGGAGCCTCTCTACTTCCGGCCTGGAGGGCGGTGCAAGTGGATCCGCTGGAAGCACTCAGGTACGAGTAAACTACATTCGAGGTAGGAGAGAAATGGAAAGCATAGTTGCAGCAAAGGACGTTTGGAGAGTCTACCAGATGAACGGCGTGTCCGTCGAGGCCGTGCGCGGCATCGACCTGAGCGTCGAGCCGGGCGAGTTCGTGGCCATCGTCGGGCCGTCCGGCAGCGGCAAGTCCAGCCTGCTCCACCTGCTGGGAGCGATGGACCGCCCCACCAAGGGCGACGTCTTCTTCGGGGGACAGGCGCTCTCCGGTTTGAGCGATGGGCAGCGGGCGGACCTGCGGCTGCGCCGGCTGGGTTTCGTTTTCCAGACCTTCAACCTGCTGCCCACGCTCAGCGCCGCCGGCAACGTCGACGTCGCCATGCGGCTGGCCGGGGTGGGGCACGGAGAGCGGAAGGTGCGTACGGCGGACCTGCTCAGCCGGGTTGGTCTGGCTGACCGGGCGGACCACCTGCCGCGCGAGCTCTCGGGCGGCGAGCGGCAGCGCGTGGCCATCGCCAGAGCCCTGGCCAACAAGCCCTCGCTGCTCCTGGCGGACGAGCCGACCGGCAACCTGGATACGCAGACCGGCGCCGGCGTGCTCGAGCTGGTGCGCGGCCTGTGCGACGACGACGGTCAGACCGTGATCATGGTCACGCACGACTTCCGCGCCGCCAGCTACGCCGACCGCGTGCTGCTGCTGCGGGACGGGTCCGTTCGGGGTGAGACCCGCCTGGAGGGCGAGCAGGATACCCGGGAGACGCTCAGCCGCCTGCTGGCGGCGGAGCTGTAGAAAGCAGGACAGAGACCCTAAGGGTCTTCCTTGACCCTTAGGGTCTCTAGCAACCTTCCCACCAGCTGGCTGCCCAGTATGGCCAGGCCGTCGGTGGGCATGTAGTGGCGGACGGAGGAGTCGAAGAGGACGCGGGCCTGCGCCTCGAACTCCTCGTCCCCTTCCCAGTAGGCGAGCGCCAGTCTGAGGCGAGGCAGCACGGCGAAGGCGTAGGCGGCGTCGCCGAGGTCGATCCGCTCCCCGCCCAGCGACTGGCAGCCCAGACAGAAGGCGGCCAGCCCTGCGCATAGCTCGCGCACCAGCCGGGCGCCGCTGTAACCCTGGAAGGCGTCGGCGTAGAACAACCCGTCCGGCAGCTCGCGGAAGCCGATCCAGCGGCCGGACGGGACTGTGCCGTCCGCGGAAGCCAGGTAGGTGAGCACCAGGCTCTCCGTGAACGAGGAGGCGGGATCAGCAGAATCGGCCCTGTGGATGGAGAACCCATCCGGCGAGACGACCAGTGCCTGCCCGAACAGTGCCAGCCGCAGGTTCCCCTGGCCATCCAACTCGCAGCCGCTGCGAAGCGCCAGCCTGTCCGCACTGGCTCCAGCCAGCGCCTCCCGGGCCGCCGCGGCCACCGGCGCCAGCCGGTCTACCCACTCCTTCAGTTGGGCAGCCGGCCTGCCGTCATCGAGCATTCTTGTCCGCTTCGGCGATCAGCCCGGCGAACTCCTCCCACTCCTCCTGGAACAGGTGGAGCGTGTTCGTGCCCAGCTCCACGTGGTAGGTCGGCTCACCGTCGGGATCGTCCGCCCGCCAGACGGTGAAGTTCTCGGTCTCAGCCAGCACGCCGATGTCCGGTGTTTCCTCGCTCATCAGTGTTCCTCCTGTCAGTGCCGCCCGATCCAGTCTCAATTGGCCACCCTTGTTGTCTCGCGCGGCCTTTCTATTCGCCCTCCCCGGGCTGATCCGTGACCCGGTCACGGGCCTCCAGTCTGCGCCTCAGCCAGCCTGCAGCTGCGTCCCAGAATCTCCTCAGCGCCCCGGGCTTCTCGTCCTCCGGCGGCTTCTCGGGCTCGGCGAAGGGGTCGCGATCGTAGAGGCGATGGTAGATGTAGCGGGCCAGCACGCGCCCTGTCGCCAGGATCGGGCTGGCCATGAGCAACCCCAGAATGCCTCCCCTCAGGCCGCCGACGACGAGGGCCACGAGCACGAGCGCCGGATGGAGCTTCAGGCTGCCGCCCATTATCCGGGGCACCAGCACGTTGTTCTCCACCTGCTGGATGATGATGTACATGACGGCGACGACCGCGGCGAACACCAGTGGATCCAGGGCGGGGAATGTCGCCGAACCCTGCAATACCGCCAGCAGCACCGCCGGCACTGCGGCGATGATCGGGCCCACGCTGGGCACGAACTCCATGAAGCCGGCCAGCACGCCCAGGGCGACGGCGTACGGCAGCCCCACGACTAGGGCCAGCGCGCTGGTGATGATGGCTACGACGACGCCGAGCAGCAGCTGGGCTCGCAGGAACGCTCCCCACACCTTGGTGATCTGATTCCGCAGCCTCCTGAAGTCCTCGCCGTATCCCGGCGGGGCCAGCCGGTCCAGCTGGTTGGAGAAGCGATCGGCGTCCTTGACCAGGTAGAAGGCGGCGATGAGGATGAAGACCAGCCACAGGGCGAATGAGGCTATGTTGATGACGATGTCGAGCGTTCCCTGGACGACGTTGCTCACGAATGCGGTCAGGCTCCGGCTCAGCTCCTCGTAGATGCTGCTGAGGTCGAACGTGTAATCCCAGATCTCCAGCGGTTGCTCCAGGAACCGGCCGATTGCCCTGATCGCATCTTCGATCTCGGTCTGCAAGGAGGTGATGGCCCGCTGGATGCTGGGCACGACCGCCACAGGCGCGGCGAGCGTGGCCAAGAGCAAGATAACCAGGAGCAGGAAGATGAGCGTCGCCGCCAGGCCGCGCGACATGTGCAGCCTGGTATGCATGAAGTTGACGATAGGATTGAGGATGAATGCCAGCAGCAGAGCCATCCCCAAGGGGGCAATCACTTCGCGGAAGGAATAGAGAAGGTAAACCCCAATGGCCAGACAGATCATGGCCACGATCGCCTTCGTCATCGAGTTCCAGCGGCGTACCGCCTCGCTCATTCGATCAGACCCTCCATTGCTCGATCTAGGCCAGCAGCCGGATCGCCCAGGGGGCAAGCGCCCAAACGCGCTGGGCCTGCGCGGCCCGCAGGCTATCTATCAGCCCGCCGATGGCCACAGCTCCCAGGCCGCCTGCGCCGCCGAGCACTACCTGGGCCAGGGCGCCGGTCGCCGGCTGCGGAGCGGCCGGAGCGAAGGGTTGGGGCTGCCTCTCGCGTCGGCCCGGCCCCACGTGCGTGGTAGTGTAGTCTCTGCCAGCCTGCAGGCCTGCCAGCTCCTTGGCCAGGGCCAGTGCGGTCTCGAAGTCACCGAGCTCGTCGACCAGGCCGATCTCGCGGGCCTGCACCCCGGTCCACACCCGCCCCCGCGCTACCTCGTCTACCTGCTCCTCGCTCAACCCTCGCCCTTCGGCCACACGGCGGCAGAAGAGCTCGTAGGTCCGGCTCATCTCGGCCCGCACGGCAGCTCGCTCTTCGGGAGTGAATGGCGCCAGCGTCGACTGCAGGCCGGCCCGCTCGCCCCGTTGCACCGAGCCGTAGGCCACCCCGAGCTGTTGGGAGGCACCCTTCATCACGATCTTCCCGCCCCAGATGCCGATCGAGCCGGTGAGCGTATTGGGGCGGGCGACGATCTTGCTGGCCGCAGCGGCCACGTAGTAGCCTCCGGAGGCGGCCTCGCTGCCCATAAGAATGACCACCGGCTTGGTCTCCCGCAGGCGGCGGACTTCGCGCCAGATCAGGTCGGAAGCGACCGCGGCGCCGCCCGGCGTCTCCAGGTTGAGGATCACCGCCGCCAGCCGGGGGTCCTCCTCCGCCACGCGCAGCGATTGGATCACGGTGTCCGCGCCCGCCTGGGCCGCGAGGAGGGGCACCGGCAGCGGCAGGCGGCGGCTGCGCCCGGGCATGATCATTCCCTCCAGCGAGACGACGCCGATCGCCTGCCGGGTGGTCCACTCGATAGGGCTCCGCAGCCAGGGTGAGGCCTCGCGCCAGGTGCTGGGACGTGATTCCCTCTGCCGGGTTCTGCCTGGGGCCCACCTGCTCCGCGCCGCTTCCGCGACCGCGCTGTCCTCCTTCAGGTACGCGGCCAGCTCGTCCTCGTAGAGCACGGCGTCTGCCAGCCCCTCGTCGACAGCCTCCTGCGCCGAAAGCGGCATGCGGTCGATGAGATCGCGGACGCGCTGTTCTTCGATACCGCGGCCGGACCCGATGGCGGCCACAATCTCGTCGTAGATCGAGCCGAGGATCGAATCGAGCATCTGCCGGTGAGGCTCCGTCATCGAAGAGCGCAGCAGCGAATCCGGAGAAGTCTTGTATTCACCGCAGGCCTCCAGATCGGCCTCGATTCCTACCCGGTCCAGCAGGTCCTTCATGAAGAACGGCTCGGCCCGCAGGCCCAGCACCTCCAGGCTCCCCAGCGGAGGGAGGACGATCTGGTCGCAGGCCGAGGCCAGGTAGTAGTCCCAGGTATCCGCTCCCGCCAGCCAGGCTACCAGGCGCTTCCCTTTCCGGCGAAGGAGGTCCAATGTGGCCCGAGTGCTGAAGATCGCAGCCGGGCGCGCGGACAGGGTATCGAAGCGGAACAAGACCCCGCGCACACGCTCGTCGTCGCCGATTCTCTCCGCTGCGCGGCGCAGGTCGGCCAGGCTGGCCTCCGCGGGGAAGATCGGCAGCTGGTTGAATGGAAACGGGAACTGCTCGCGCTGCAGGCTGAACTCGGGGTAGCTGCCAGTAATGGGCAGAACAACCCACTCGAGCCCGCTGCGCCGCGTCGAGCGGAGCAGGTTGCGGATCGCGGTCACGCCGTTTCTGATCAGATCGAGTGGCTTCATCGGATTCCTTGTCAACTGCGCGGATCAGACGAGCCGCAGCCCGGGCAGTACGTCCAGATCCCAGCCCGCTCGCTCGCCGGCCCGGTAGTGCTGATAGGCGCAGGCGCCGACCATTGCCGCGTTGTCCGTACAGAAGACGAGCGGCGGGTAGTAGACGGGCACGCTGGCCCGCTCTGCCGCTGTATGGCGCAGGGCCTGGTTGGCCGAAACGCCGCCGCAGAGCAGAACGGCGCTGGCTCCGTATTCCTCCGCAGCGCGTGCCGCCTTGGCGCTCAAAACGTCGATTATCGCGGCCTGGAAGCTAGCGGCAAGGTCGGCCAGCGGCTGGCCCTGAGGGGGCTCTTCGTATTCCTGCACCTTCATCAGGACGGCGGTCTTCAGGCCGCTGAAGCTGAAATCGTAGCTGTCGCTGAGCCAGGACCGGGGGAAGGCGGTGCTCTCCGGGTCGCCCTCCCGCGCCGCCTTCTCGATCGCCGGACCGCCGGGGTAGGGCAGTCCCAACAGGCGGCCTACCTTGTCGAAAGCTTCGCCAGCGGCGTCGTCGAGCGTGCCGCCCAGGTACTCGTACCGGCCGTGATCGGACATCAGGATCAGCTCGCTGTGGCCGCCGGAGACGATCAAGGCCAGCAGCGGGAATTCCAGCTCGGCCGGCCACGCGGAGCCCTCGCTATCTGTCTCCAGCCAGTGGGCATAGATGTGCGCCTCCAGGTGGTTGACGCCCAGCAGAGGCAATCCACTGCCCATGGCCAGGCCCTTGGCGGCGTTGACGCCCACCAGCAGCGACCCGCTCAACCCGGGGCCGTTCGTCGCCGCCACCGCGTCCAGGTCCCCGAAGTCGACGTGGGCCTCCTGCATCGCCTGCTCGATCACGGGGACGATGGCCTCGATGTGGGCCCGCGAGGCGATCTCCGGATAGACGCCCCCGTAGCGGGCGTGCAGCTCCACCTGAGAGGCGACCACGTTGCTGGCGATGCGACGCCCGCCTTCGATGACCGCAGCGGCGGTCTCGTCGCACGAGGTTTCGAGAGCCAGGATCCGCGCGCCCGAATTCACTCAGCCTACCTCGATCACCAGGTCCTTGGGGAATGGCGTGAGGTTATGCACCGTACCGCCCGAGTCTATCCATACCACGTCCTCGATCCGGATGCCGAAACCCTTGTCCGGGTAGTAGAGCCCGGGCTCGCAGGTGAAGACGTGGCCCGGCTTGAGCGCGTCTCTGTTGTGCTCCTGGTCCCGGAAGCTCGGCTCCTCGTGGACGTCGAGCCCCAGGCCGTGACCGACCGTATGGACGTAGCCGCGCTCCGTCTGCGGGTCCTCGGCTACCGTCGGGTGTCCCCGGCCGGCGAAGAAGTCGCAGGTCATCTGCTGGTACCGCCGCGCGTCGGCGCCAACCTGATATGCCTCCAGAAGCATTGTCTGGCACTCGCTCACGTCATTGTAGGCCTCTTCGACCTCGCGCGGGGCGTAGCCCAGGCAGAAGGTGCGCGTCATGTCGAAGAAGTAGCCGCCTCCGCGCTCGCGCGGGAAGATGTCGAAGACGATCGTCTTGCCCAGCATGAGTACGTCCGCAGATCGCCCCTTGTTGTGGGGCACGCCGGCGTCTCTCCCGATGGAGAGGATGAAACCCTCCGGGTCCTCCATCTCCTGCTCGGCGATGAGCCGGTTGACCTCCTGCCGGACGTGACCTAGCGTGAGAGGGCTCGAGTCTGCCATCACGACGATCTCGTCTGCCACCTGGTGGGAGTGGATGTAGTCGAGCGTCCGGGCCACGACCTCGCCGGTGCGCCGTCCCACCTCGCGGATGCGCTCGCCCTCGCTATCGTCCTTCGTGGCCCGTGCGGCGGTGATCAGCGGCACGTCGAACTCGCCGACGACCTCGATCGCTTCGATCTCGTCGTTGAGCGCGCTCAGCAGCGTATAGGACGCTCCTCGATCCGCCGCGCCGTAGAAGCCGACCCGGCCACTCACTCCGAAATCGGCGAAGATGCGCCGGTGGAGCTCGACGGTCGCCCCCAGCGCGCTGCCCGCCTCCCGCTCCAGCTTGGCGTAGTCGTACTGGCCCAGGTTCTCCACGCGCAGGCCGCTGGCCGTCGCCTCCTCCCGCTCCATGGGCCAGCAGAAGAGGACCGGCTCCTCGCCTCGCTTCTTCAGCACCATGGCCCTGGTCAGGCCGGCGCCGTTCGTCAGGTAGTACAGGGCAGGGTTCCCCTGCACCGGTCCCGCGGCGAGCGCCGCATCCAGCCCGCGCTCCTTCATCAGTAGGTCCAGGTCATCCTTCACGTTTCACCGTCTACCCTTGATGCCGTCCTCGCTCACAATAGATCCAGCAGCTCGTACAGATTGCGTACCGGTGTCTCCTCCGGACTGGCGCCGTTCTCGCTCCGATCGATGAGCACCGCCTGCATGCCCACGGCTCGGGGTCCGGCGACGTCCCACTCCGGGTTATCGCCCACGAAGAGCGAGTGCTGCGCCTCCGTCTTCGTCTTGGCCAGGGCGAACTCGAAGATCTGCCTGGCTGGCTTGCGCCAGCCCACGTCAGTACAGAAGACGACGGCGTCGACCTGATCGTAGAGCCCCTGCCTGCGCAGTTCCTTGCGCCACAGCTGGCCGGGGCTGCCCCAGGGCGTGTTGGAGACGATCGCCAGCCTGAGGCCGCGCGACCTCAGTTCCGCAAGCGCGGGCAGCGTGTCCTCGTAGCGCCGCCCTCGCGCGTAGACAGGGCGCATGAAGGCCTGGCAGAGCTCCCTCTCCAACTCTGGTGATTCGCTCAGGCCGTCCAGCTGGAAGATGTGGGCCAGCCTCTCTTCCAGGGGATGGACCCGATGGTCGCCTGTGCTCCCTTGGGCGGACCCGGCCCTGGCCCGCACCTCGCCCGGCTCCATAGCCAGCAGACCGCGCGATCGGAGCAGCTCCTCCACCTCGTGCAGCGCCTCGTCGTAGACCACGCTCGCCTCAGCGCTGCTGAAGTAGTGGACCAGCGTGCCCCCCAGGTCGAAAAGCACGGCTCGCTTCATGTCGCTCCGCCTGCCGTCTCCCGGATGGTGGCCAGGAGCTGATCCTCCTGCTCGGCCAGCACCGTCCGCGGGTCGAGCACCAGGCGCCCGTCTTCGATGCGGGCGATGACCGGCGGGCTGGCAGCGCGCAGCGCCGCAGCCAGAGCGTCCGGCCCCTCGCTGCCAAGGGCGACCAGCTTGGTGGGCAGCGTCTCGCCGGGCAGGCTTCCCCCGCCCACCGTCGATGCGCCGTCGATGACCTCCGCTTCCAGCCCGGCCCGCCGCAGGCTGCGAATCCAGCTCCGGGCGCGCCTGGTGACCTCGTCCAGGGGCTGGGAGATCATGCGCCAGACCGGTATCTCCTGCTCTGCTTCGCCCTTCAGGTAGTGGAGCAGCGTGGCCTGGAGCGCCGCCAGGCAGAGCTTGTCCGGCCGCAGCGCGCGGACCAGGGGATGGCGCTTGAGGGAGTCAACCAGGGCGGCCTGGCCCACGATGATCCCGGCCTGCGGGCCGCCGAGCAGCTTGTCGCCGCTGAAGCAGATGACCGCCGCTCCGTCCGACACCGCCTCCTGCACCGTCGGCTCGTGGGCCAGGCCGTAGCGGGCGGTATCGAGCAGCGCGCCGCTCCCTATGTCGTAGACGACCGGCATTTGCCGCTCTGCGCCCAGGCGCACCAGCTCGGGCAGTGCCGGCTCGGTGGTGAAGCCGACGATGCGGAAGTTGGAGTGGTGCGCCAGGAGGATCAGCGCCGCGTCGTCGTTGGCATCCAGCGCCGCCTCGTAGTCGCGCAGGTGGGTCCGATTCGTAGTGCCCACCTCGATCAGCCGAGCCCCGCTCTGGGCCATCACTTCGGGCACGCGAAAACCCCCGCCGATCTCGACCAGCTGCCCGCGGGAGATGATCACGCCTCGCCCCTGCGCCAGTCCGGTCAGCGCCAGGAGCACTGCGCCGGCGTTGTTGTTGACCACCAACCCCGCTTCGGCCCCGGTCACGGCCTGCAGCGGGCCCTCGATGTGGGTCTGCCGCCGGCCACGGTGCCCTGCAGCGACGTCGTACTCCAACGTCGAGTAGCCCCGGCTCACCTCCTGGGCGGCTGCCCGGGCTGCCGCGGAGAGGGGGGCGCGCCCCAGGTTGGTGTGGATGATCACGCCTGTGGCGTTGATCACCGGCCGGAGCGTGCTGGCCAGCCTTGACTGCAGCTCCTGCCGGCAGCGGGCGACGAGGACCTCCATTGGCGGCAGGTCCGCCCCCGCTTGCACCTCGCCGCGCACCGCATCGAGCGTATGCCGGATCGCCTCCACCGTCTGCTGGCGCCCGTACGAAGCTATCAGTTCCTCAACCGCCTCGTGGCCCAGCAGCCGGTCGACGCTGGGCAGGCGGCGCAGTCTAGAGCTAGTCATCCTGCTGGCGGTCCTTTGCGTTCTCCGTCCTCTGCCACAGGCGGCAGAAAGCGCACAGCCCCGGCGCCGTCGTCGGCTGCCCACAGCTCTCGCAGGGATGGAGTTCCACGTCCTCCGCCCGTTGGGCGAAGAACCCCTCCTTCCGCGCGCGCAGCAAGCCCAGGTAGAACTGCTGCTTGGTGCCGGGCGCCTGCTCCTCCATCGTATTCAGGATCTCCTTATGGCGCAGACTGGTCGCTCCGACGGCGTACGGGCATTCCTCGTAGATGTAGTCGATCCCCTTCATGAGCGCGTAGGCGGCCGTCTCCCGCTCGTAGAAGCGGCAGAGCGGCTTGACCTTCCGGGCCAGGCCGTCGCCGTGCTCGGGCAGAACCGGCGCCTGGCGCGCTATATACCCGGTCTGCCAGTGGAGCACGTTGCCGAACAGCACGGCGGCCTCGTCGTCCAGGTTGTGCCCTGTGGCCAACACGTCGTACCCACCGTCGCGAGCGACGCGGTTCATCACGTGCCGCTTGACCAGCCCGCACACCGAGCAGGGCTTTCCGCGCCCGCGCCGCCCCAGCCGCGCAGCCTCGGGCAGCGTCTTGCTGTACTCTGCTTCGATATCGACGACCAGCAGTTCGGCGCCCTGGCGCGACGCGGCGAACTGCTCTGCCTTCTCGCGCGACCGGGCAGAGTAGCCCTCGATGCCCAGGTCGATGTACAGCCCTGCGGCCGGGTAGCCCAGCTGCAGCAGCACGTCCCACAGGGCCAGGCTGTCCTTCCCTCCGGAGACGGCGACCAGCACTCGCTCCTTCGGCCCGAACATCCCGTACTTCTTGATCGTGCCCTGCGTCCGCTCCTGAAACCACTCCGGGTAGTGTGTCTCGCAGAGCGCCAGCTTGTGCTGGCGCATGTTGAATGCGGCCCGACTGCTGCAGCGGCGGCACTTCATCCTTCGATCCCGTCAGGCGATCGCGCGCCTGGCGCGGCGCACCGCTGCCAGCTTCCGCAGCCCGATCGTGGGCAGCATCAGCACCGGATACAGCGCCTGCACCATGGGTGCGCCCGAGAGCAGGAGCTGAACTGGCAGTGATGCGAAGCCCAGGGTGCAGCTCAAGTCCCAGTTGCGGCTGACCGACAGCGCGCCGCCCAGGATCAGGAGGGAGATCGCCAGCTGGATTGGGAACAGGACGGCGAACACCCCGATCATCGCCGCCATTCCCTGCCCGCCCCGCAAGCGCAGGAAGATCGGGTAGTCGTGCCCCAGCACCACACAGGCTCCCGCCCAATAGGGTACGTGGTCTGGCAGATCGAACTGGCGGGCGATCGTCACGGCGACGAAGCCCTTGCCGATGTCCGCCACCGCAACGACCAACCCTGGCAGGAAGCCCAGGCAGTGGTAGGTGTTCTTGGCCCCCATGTTGCCATCACCGACCTCCCGGATGTCCCGTTTGATCACCAGCCGGCCTACCAGGTAGGCGGACGGGATCGAGCCCAGGAGATACGCCGCCAGGAGAACGGCCCACGCCTGCGTAGTCACGTCGCTCCTCCCAGCTAGCCGCCTGAGATGACGGCCACGAGCTGGAGATCGTCGTCTTCCTCAAGCACGATGTCTTCCGTGAGCAGCTTGCCTCCGCGGACAGCCAGCACTGTGTGCGGATTGAGGCCGACCTTCTCGATCACCTCGCGCACCCGGCGCCTGCCTTCGAGCTTCCACTCCTCGTCGCGGTAGGATATCCTCATCGCCGCTCACCACGAGCCTGCCTAGTCGATTGTACACGGAAGCCGGCGGTAGGCAAGCGGAGACCCTGCAAGGGGAGACCCTAAAGGTCGCCCGGACCTTTAGGGTCTCCCAACCCACAGACTCCTTTCGCACCGCCGCTGTCGACTACTCCTTGACCTGCGGCAGTTCCTCCAGGGCCAGGTCTATCTGGACCTGCTCGACCTCGTAGTCGGTGAGTTCCTTCTTGTGGAAGGCGTCGTAGGCCGCCAGGTCGAAGTGGCCGTGGCCGCTGTTGTTGAAGAGAATGACCTTCGACTCGCCTGACTCCTTGCAGGCCATCGCTTCGTCGTAGACCGCCTTCACGGCGTGGGCCGTCTCCGGGGCGATGACGAAGCCCTCGGCCTGAGCGAAGCCCAGCGCTGCGCTCAACGCCTCGTTCTGGTGGTAGGCGCGCGCCTCGACGATCCCGTCCTCCAGCAGGCGGCAGATCGAAGGTGCCATGCCATGGTAGCGCAGGCCTCCGGCGTGCACGGGGGCAGGGATGAAGCTGTGGCCCACCGTGTGCATCTTCGCCACCGGGCCGGTCTTCGCCGTGTCACCCCAGTCGTAGGCGTACAGGCCCCGGGTCATGCTCGGCGAGGCGGTAGACTCGACGAAGATCGCGCGCAGGTCCTTCTTGTCGCCGGTCAGCTTGTGCCTGAGGAAGGGGTAGATCGTGCCTGCAGCGTTGCTACCCCCGCCGGCGCAGCCGATGACGATGTCCGGGAAATCTCCCGCCATCTCCATCTGCTTCTCGGCTTCGAGGCCGATCACCGTCTGGTGTAGCAGGACGAAGTTGACCACGCTGCCCAGCGAGTACTTCCATCCCTCGTGGGTAACGGCGTACTCGATCGCCTCGCTGATGGCGATGCCCAGGCTGCCCGTCGTCTCCGGGTCCTTCTCCAGGATGTCTCGGCCGGCCTTCGTCTCCGAGCTGGGGCTGGGGACGACGTTGCCGCCCCAGGTCTCCATGATGACCCGCCGGTAGGGCTTCTGGTGGTAGCTGATCGTCACCATGAAGACCTTGCACTTCATCCCGAAGATCTGGGTGGCGAAGCAGAGCGCGCTCCCCCACTGCCCGGCGCCAGTCTCCGTGGCGAACCCCTCCAGCCCTTCTTCCTTGCCGTAGTAGCACTGAGCGACGGCTGTGTTGGGTTTGTGGCTGCCCGGAGGGCTGACGCCTTCCCACTTGTAGTAGATCCTGGCCGGCGTGTCCAGCGCCTTCTCCCAGCGCGCCGCCCGGTAGAGCGGAGACGGCCGCCACATCTTCAGGACGTCCTGCACCTCGTCCGGGATCTCGATGTACCGCTCCGTGCTCACCTCCTGGGCGATCAGAGCTGCGGGAAAAACAGGCGCCAGATCGTCCGGGCCCAGCAGCTCCAGCGTGGCCGGATGCCGGTATGGTGGCGGCGGGTTCTTCATGTCGGCGATCACGTTGTACCACTTGGTGGGCAGGTCCTTCTCGTTGAGTAAGTACTTGTACTGTGGCATCTACGGTCCTCCTAGCAATGCGTGTTTGTGTGATCGGGGTCGAGACGGTCTCGCTTCTTGCTCGTGGCGATACGATTCCTCCCTTCGTCGCTTAGTGATGTGCGCTCAGTGACCTATCTAGCTCCCGCCATCCCGAAAGAACTGCTCGTACAGCCTGTAGCTCTTGGTCTCCTCGTAGGTGGTTTCCCTGATCCTATCGCCGTCGAAGGTGAAGATCTGGGCCCTGGGATACGACAGCAGTATCGGCGAGTGCGTCGCCATGATGAACTGGGCGCGGCCGGCATCCTCCAGCTCTCCGAGCAGCTTGAGAAACGTCAGCTGGCTCGTCGGCGAAAGGGCGGACTCGGGCTCGTCCAGCAGGTAGAGACCGGCGATGTGGTAGCGGGTGCTGAAGTAGCTCAGGATGCCCTCGCCATGTGAGAGCACATTCAGCAGCTGGCCGCCGTGGTAGCGGAGCCGTCCCGGGTCGCAGAGCGCCACGTCGTCCAGGAAGTCGGCGAAGCTGCTGAAGGTCTCCGCCCTGAATAGCGAGCCGGGCACGTGGCCGTTCCTCCAGGTGACGTTGACGTAGTCTACCAGGCGGGTCTCGTACGGATTGGCGTGCGCCAGGTGGCGCTTCGGCTTGTCCCAGATGTGGATGCCGCACTTGCGGGTGATCGCCTCCAGGAGGGTCGACTTGCCCGTCCCGTTCCCTCCCTCGAAGAAGACGACCGGCTTCTTCAGTGTCAGTTCAGCCGTGTTGCGCAGGATGGCCACGTTGAACGGGTAGATGTCCTCGCTGGGATAACGGTCGCAATCGATCTCTATCTTGACCAGATGCATCGCTCGACCTCGCTCACAATGTGCTTATGCTGCCAGGGCCATTCCCGTGGCCTGACGCACCAGCTGCATAGTCTCTTCGGACAGGCACCGCATACGCTTGGTCCCGGCGGACAGTATCTCTTCCACGAGCCCCCGCTGCGCGCCGAACTGAGCCCGCCGCTCCCGTATGGGCTCCAGGAAGCGGTTGATCGCTCTGGCCAGTTTCTCCTTTACTTCGACGTCTCCCACCTGCCCTCGCCGGTAGCGCCTCTTCAGTTCATCGACCTGGTCATGATCGGGGTTGAAGGCGTCGTGGTAGATGAAGACCGGATTCCCCTCGATGCGACCCGGCGAATCGGCGTGCAGCCGCTGCGGGTCTGTGTACATGCCGCTCACCTTCCTGGCAACGGTCTGTGCGTCGTCGGAGAGGAAGATCACGTTCCCAAGTGATTTGCTTGCCTTCTGCTGCCCATCAGTCCCCACCAGCAGCATGCCGAGGAGGGCCTCCGGCTCGGGGAAGATGCTGGCGTACATCCTGTTGAAGCGCCGGGCGATCTCCCGTGCCACCTCCACGTGAGCCTCGTTATCCTTGGCCACCGGTACGAGATGGGCGCGAGGCAAGAGGATGTCAGCCGCCTGCAGCACAGGGTAGGCCAGCAGCCCGAGCGGCATAGCCCGCAGCCGGGCGTCGCGTGCCATCTCCTTCAGGCTGGGAATTCGCTCCAACCGGGGGACGGCGATCAGCATCTCCAGGATGAGGTGCAGCTGGTACGTACCGGGGAGGGCGGACTGCAGAAAGATGACGCTTCTGTCCGGATCGATGCCCACGGACAGATAGTCCAGCACGATCTCGCGCACGTGGCGCGGGATCTCGAGGGTGTGCTTCTTTTCCGGCCGCGTAGTCAGAGTATGCAGGTCGGCGATGACGAAGTAGCACTCGCACTCGTCCTGGAGCAACACTCGATTGGCCAGGCTGCCCACGTAGTGTCCCAGGTGCAGCGGCCCAGTCGGTCGATCCCCTGTCAGCAAGCGTTTCCTTTCCATCCTGCTTCCGCCAATCGCTCGCCGCATTCCCGTCGACGCTCGAGGCCCAGGAAACAGAAAACGCGCCGGTGACGGCGCGTCTTGTGTGAATAGCCAGCCTCACGGTCGCAGGTACGGTCGCGGCGACGATACCCTCTGTCCTGATAACGGTGACGGTTCCGGCTCGGACTACTCCCCCGCCTGGCAGGCGAGGTTTCGGCCGGCGACTCCCGGGTCCATTCTGCACCGGCGCCGGTGTCGGGCTTCCACCCGGTGGCCCGACTCTCTAGACCTCGCTGCGGTGCCTACTACTCCCGATCCTAGTCTCTACGTATGCGGTTGTAGGTACAGTATACCACGCCTCTGGCGCGGGGTCAATCCGCTTCCGGGCGAACCCCCCGGTGACCCCCTGGCTGAGATGCCCTGCGGCGCTAGGCCAGGTGCGGCAGGATCGTCTCCATCAGGGCTTCCTTGGGCCGGAAACCCACGATGCGCTCGACTTCCTTGCCTTCCTTGAACAGGATCAGCGTGGGAATGCTGAATATGCCGAACTTGCCGGGGGCGCCCTGGTTCCGGTCCACGTTGACCTTGGCCACGCGGAGCTTGCCGGAGTACTCGGTTGCCACTTCTTCGATCACCGGCGCGATCATCAAGCAAGGCCTGCAGCCCGCAGACCAGAAGTCGACGAGCGTGGGTCCGCTCGCCTGCAACACTTCCTGCTCGAACGTAGCGTCGGTCACTTCGATTGCCTGGCCCATTCTTTCCTCCTAGGAAGCTGCAGGGAATATACGTTGGTTGGCCTCTTTTGTCAAGGGCGCTCCTGGGATATAATCGTGGCGCTGATGGGTAAGCGTCACGAGGCTCGCGTCCTGCTCGCTCTCGGCCTGGCCGGCTGCGCCTTCCTGGCGCTGCTGGGAGCTGCCGCGGCCAAGCCTGCCGGCAGGCCCCGCAACGTTGCCTCTGAGGTATGGGAGGCGACCGCGGGCGGTGAAGAGACCGAGTTCCTTCTCGTCCTGGCCGAGCAGGCGGACCTGGCTGGTGCGGCCCGCCTGGGCGGCCGCGAGGAGCGCATCAGCTTCGTCTACGAGGAGCTGAAAGCGGTCGCCGAGCGGAGCCAGGGCGATCTGCGTGCCGAATTGGACCGGGCCAGAGTCTCCTATCAGTCCTTCTACATAGTCAACATGCTCGCAGTCGAAGGCGACCGGGCCCTTGTCTCCCGCCTGGCTGACCGGAGTGACGTGCAGAAGGTTGTTGCCAACCCCCGCGTTCGGCAGATACTGCCTCCCAGCGAGAGCACCGGGCGGCAGCGGGGGCCCCTGACTGTGGAGTGGGGCGTGGGCCGGGTCAACGCGGACGATCTGTGGGCGCAGGGGTACACCGGGCAGGGCGTTGTCGTCGGCGGGCAGGACACCGGCTACGATTGGGACCATCCGGCGCTGATCAACCAGTACCGGGGCTACAACGGCATCACCGCGACGCACGACTACAACTGGCACGATGCCATCCACAGTGGCGGCGGCGTATGCGGTGCCGATTCGCCCGTGCCGTGCGACGATGGCGACCACGGCACGCACACCATGGGCACGATCGTCGGCGCCGACGACGACAACCAGATCGGCGTGGCCCCGGGCGCCAAGTGGATAGGCTGCCGCAACATGGACCGGGGCGTCGGCACACCGACCACGTACGCTGAGTGCTTCCAGTTCTTCCTGGCCCCGTACCCGGTGGGAGGTGACCCCTTCAGCGATGGCGATCCGTCCAAGGCTCCGCACGTGATCAACAACTCCTGGACCTGCCCGCCGTCCGAGGGCTGCAGCTGGAGCACGCTCCGGGCGATCGTGGAGAACGTCCGCGCAGCGGGCATCCTCGTCGTCGCCTCCGCCGGCAACGGCGGATCGGCCTGCTCCACGATATCCGATCCCCCCGCGATCTACGGGGCCTCGTTCACCGTCGGAGCGACCGACTCGGGCGACAACATCGCCGGCTTCAGCAGCCGCGGGCCGGTCGTCATCGACTATTCCCAGCGGCTCAAGCCGGACGTCAGCGCGCCTGGCGTCGCCGTCCGTTCGTGCGTGCCGGGCACGTCCTACTCCTCCAAGAGCGGCACGTCGATGGCCGGGCCGCACGTTGTGGGAACGGCGGCCCTGCTCTGGTCTGCCCAGCCTTGCCTGATCGGCGACATGGCGGTAACGGAGTGGATCATCGAGCAGTCGGCCCGCCCTGTGACCAGCACCGCCTGCGGTGGTGATGCCTCCGGCCGGCCGAACAACGTCTACGGCTGGGGCATCGTCGACGCCCTGGCGGCGGTCGAGCTTGCAAGGAGTGGCCTCCAGATAGGCAAGGAGGCCCGCTTCTCTGCCGGGCTTCAGCCGGACGAGCTGATCTACACGATCGGCGTCAGCGCGACGGGCTGCTCGACCTTCACCCAGGTGGTGATCACGGACGCGGTCCCGCTCAGCACCACCTTCGCCTGGGCCAGCACCCCGTATACGTTCGCCGGCGGCGTCGTCACCTGGACTGTGCCCACACTGACCTTCGGATCCGGGATCTCCGCCACTCTGGCTGTAGGCCTTGCCCATGTGCCCCGCGGCACCATCCTGGTCAACGATAGCTACGGCTTCTACGCCAGCGAGCACGTCACCCCGATCATGGGTGCTCCGCTGGAGACGCTCGTCCCCTGGCGGACGGTGCTCGTGCTGGTCCTCAAGGGCTGGTCGGACCCCTAGCACAAAGACGGTCAGCGCCTACTAGACCCTTAGGGTCTCCGAGACCTCTTGGGCCTGGTCTGCCAGGTTGCCCGCGCCTCCAAAGAGAGTATAATCCCGCTGTATGGCCGGTCGCGACCGCTATTTGTACATTGCCGCTTTCGCTGGCGGATTGGTCTCCCTGGCCGTCGAGCTGTCCGCCGCCAGCCTGCTCCGTCCTCACTTCGGCACAGCCAACCTGGTCTGGGCTACGATCATCGGCCTGGTGCTTCTCTATCTAACGGCCGGCTACTTCATCGGCGGCCGCTGGGCGGACCGGTCTCCCCGGCCGGCAGTGCTTCACCAGATCATGGCCTGGGCGGCCTTCTTGATCGGCTTGATCCCTTTCGTTGCTCACCCTGTTCTCCAGCTGGCTCTACGCGGCTTCAACGAGTTCAACGCCGGGCTGATCGGCGGCTCATTCGTCAGCGTGCTCATCCTCTTCAGCATTCCGGTAACGCTGCTGGGCTGCATCTCCCCTTTCGTCATCCGGTTGGCCGTTGAGGACGTGGCCAGCGCAGGAGCCACGGCCGGCCGGGTCTACGCCGTCTCCACCGTCGGCAGCTTCCTCGGCGCGTTCCTGCCCGACCTGGTCCTGGTTCCGATCATCGGCACCAGGAACACGTTTGTGACCCTCTCCCTTTTGCTGTCCTTGATCGCGCTCGTCGGCCTGGCCCGCGCACGGTTTCGCAGGTTGCTCCCCTACCTGGCCATGCCCGCCCTGGTAATCGTGTTGGCTGTCTTGCTGCGCGCCCAGCCGGTCAAGGCCATGACCGGAGCGGTCTACGAGACCGAGTCCGCCTACAACTACATCCAGGTCGTCGAGGTCGGAGGAGGCTGCCGGCACCTGCTGCTGAACGAGGGCCAGGCTATTCACTCCATCTACTGCCCGGACGATCTGACCACCCCCGGCCCTTGGGACTTCTTCTTGATCGCGCCCTTCTTCAACGATCCGCCCCACACGCCGGACGAGGTGGAGAGCATGGCCCTGGTGGGCCTGGCCGGGGGCACGATGGCCCGCCAGTACGATGCTGTCTACGGGCCGATACCGGTCGACGGGATCGAGATCGACCCGCGCATCGTCGAGGTGGGGCGGGATTACTTCGCCATGGACTACCCCGGTCTCAACGTCGTCGTGTCCGATGGGCGCTACTATCTGGCCCGCTCCGAGCGCACCTACTCTGTGGTCGGAATCGACGCCTTCCGCCTGCCCTACATCCCTCCCCATTTGACGACCGTCGAGTTCTTCCGCATCGTCCGCGATCGGCTTGCCGAAGACGGCGTCGTCGTACTCAACGTCGGCAGGGCGCTGGAGGACTACAGGTTAGTCGATTCCATCGGAGCAACGCTGCTGGCGGTCTTTCCCTCGGTCTACGTGATGGACGTGCCCGATAGCTACAACGCCGTGGTCGTGGCCACCGTGCAGCCCACCGAGGCCTCCAATCTGGCCGCCAACCTGCCCGGCCTGAGCGGCAGCGATCTGCTCTATGATGCGGCGGTGCGGGCGGTGGAGAACCTGCGGCCGCTGCAGCCGGGCGGCGTCGTCTTCACCGACGACCGGGCGCCCATCGAGCTGATGACGAACCTGCTGATCATCGACTATATCCTGGGGTGGCTGAGATGAGACGCGGGTTGTGGCCCCGTCTCCTGCAGGTGCTCGTCGTCCTCGCCATCCCCGTGCTGCTGACCACAGCCGGAGTGCGCCTTGTCACCAGCCGTACGCTGCTAGAATGGGAGTACTCCAGGCCGGGCTTCCCGCCCGATCCCTACGGCCTGCCGACGGAGGAGCGCATCCGCCTGGCCGGGGTCTGCATCGACTACCTGCTGACCGGAGCAGACATCTCGCTGCTGGCGGACCTGCGGCTGTCCGGCGGCGAAGCGGCCTTCCAGACGGGCGAGCTCGATCACATGGTCGACGTCCAGAACGTCTACGGCGGGCTGACGGCCGTCTGCTGCGCGGCCGTGCTGGCGGTCGTGCTCGGCGCAGCAGCGCTGGCTGCCGGGCCCTCGTCGCGCCCCCGAGGGGCGCGGGCCTTGCTCCAGGGCGGGCTGCTGACGGTCGGCCTGCTCATCGCCTTCGCCCTGTTCATGCTCCTCGGCTGGAATGTCTTCTTCGACAGCTTCCACAGGGCCTTCTTCGACGAAGGGACCTGGACCTTCTATTGGTCGGACACGCTGATCCGGCTCTTCCCCGCCCGTTTCTGGCAGGACGTCGCCGCTGCCGTCGCCGGCCTGATTGCTCTCGGCGGGGTCCTGATCAGCCTTGCGGGCTGGCTCTGGACGCGCCGAGAGCGGAAGGCGGCGCTGGCGGGAGTGGCGGCGTGAAGGATAGTGAATCGCCGCGGGCCGCTAGCGGCTGGCGCGAGAAATGGAGGCAGGGTGATGAGAAAGACGCTTCTTCTTGACGGTACTTGGAGCTACGAGACGGCCGACGGTCGCAAGGGCAAGATGAAGGTCCCTTCGAACTGGCACCTGGCCGGGCTGCCGGACTATGCCGGGATCGCCACCTTCCGGAGGACGTTTGAGCTGGACGAGTCCTGGAGGGGCAACCGGACCACGCTCCGCTTGCTGGGCGTCGATTACAGGGCCCGCGTCTGGCTGAACGGCGACCTCCTGGGAAGCCACGAGGGGTACTTCCAGCCCTTTGCCTTCGACGCCTCGGGCTCGCTCAAGGTGGGCAGCAACGAAGTGGTGGTCGAAGTCGATTCGCCAAAGGACTCTCCAGACGTCTGGCCCAACGCCAAGACGATGATCAAGGGCATACTGGGACATCACGACTGCCGGCCTGGTTCCTGGAATCCGGAGCGCGGCCAGGATGGGAACACCGGTGGCGTCTGGAACAGCGTCCTGCTCGTACGCCATAGCCCTGCCCACGTCGAGCGGGTCCGTGTCGCCCCTGTGCTGTTGCCCGATGGCAGCGCTCGTCTGCGGGTGATGTGCCGGCTCTCGTCGTGCGACAACGTCGAAGGGGAGCTGCAACTGGACGTCAGGCCGGCCAACTTCAAGGGGAAGGCGCTGAAAGCCTCACGGCGGGTCAGCCTGACCGCTGGGACACAGGCCGTCGAGATGGTGCTGCGGGTCGACAAGCCGAGCCTGTGGTGGCCGTGGGACCAGGGCGACCAGCCCCTCTACCAGGCCGAGGTGACGCTCATCGTCGACGGGCAGCCGCGCGATTCGGTGACGGAGCGCTTCGGCATACGCCAGATCGAGATCGACGAGGGCTGGGTCTTCCGCATCAACGGCCGCCGCTTCTTCCCCCGGGGCACCAACATCATTCCCACTCAGTGGCTGAGCGAGTACGACGAGGAGATGATCGCCACTGACGTTCGCCTGCTGCGGGGGGCGAACGTGAACTTCGTTCGCGTGCACGCTCACGTCAATAGGGATGAGCTGTACGCCGCGTGCGACGAGGCCGGCATCCTGGTCTGGCAGGACTTCGCGCTCCAGTGGAGCTACGAGGAGTCGGACCGGTTCTACCAGCAGGCTGCGGGCCAGCTGCGAGAGATGATCGACTGGCTGTACAACCATCCGAGCATCGTCGTCTGGTGCTGTCACAACGAGCCCAGTGGCAATCGGCACACGCTGGACCCGCTGCTCAAGCAGGTCGCCCGCCAGGCGGACAGCACGCGCTACGTAGACATCGCCTCGGACTACGCCTATCATACCTATCCAGGTTGGTACTATGGCGCCCGCCAGGAGTTCAGGGGGCTGCCCGCTGCCCCGTTCGTCAGCGAGTTCGGGGCGCAGGCCTTGCCCAACGTCGAATCCATGCGGAAGATGTTCACCGCCGAGCAGCTGTGGCCGCCCGATTGGGAGGAGTGGGCCTGGCGTGACTTCCAGTACGTGGAGACGTTCGATGTCGCCGGCGTCGAGATGGGGAGCAGCATCGAGGAGTTCGTCGTCAACTCTCAGCGGTACCAGGCGGATCTGCTCAAGTTTGCCATCGAGCGGTACAGGGCGGCGAAGTACAAGCGGATCACGGGCCTCTTCCAGTTCATGTTCGGCGAGTGCTGGCCCAGCATCGCCTGGGCAGTGGTCGACTACTATCGCCGCCCGAAGCTCGGATATGACGCTCTGCGGCGAGCCTACCAGCCCGTGCTGCCCATCCTGGGCTCCTGGCGCGACGTTTGGGAGCGGTCCGGCCGGCATACCGTCACGTACGATGTCCATATAGTGAACGACCTGCCTCGCTCCTTCAAGAAGGCGGTGGTACACACCTGGGTGCAGGATCCCAAGGGCAAGCGGCTGGCCGAAGAGCACGAGGCTCTCGTGGATATCGAGGCCGATGGCGTATCATGGGTTTCGTTCGGGGCGCCGGAGACACCGGGCTTTCACCTCACGGCCAAGGCGCCGTTGGGCACCTACACGATTCTCGGCGCCGTCCACAGCGCCGATGGCGAGCTGCTCGGCGAGAACTTCTTCACGGTTGAGGTGGTAGCCGGGGCCGGCGGCTAGGGCATGGTAGCGCAAGCAACCGGAGTGGAGTGATGGAGATCGGGACCGTCCGTCAGGTTGATATCGACGACGAGATGCGCGTGGCCTATCTCGACTACGCCATGAGCGTGATCGTGGCCCGCGCCCTGCCCGATGCCCGTGACGGCCTGAAGCCGGTCCAGCGGCGAATCCTCTATGCCATGCACGATATGGGACTGCGGCCGGACACGCCCTACAAGAAGTCGGCCCGCATCGTGGGTGAGGTGCTGGGCAAGTACCATCCGCACGGCGACGCCGCCGTCTACGAAGCCATGGCCCGCATGGCGCAGGATTTCTCCCTCCGCTATCCTGCCGTCGACGGCCAGGGCAACTTCGGCTCGATCGACGGGGATAGCCCTGCGGCGATGCGCTACACGGAGGCCCGCCTGGCCAGCATTGCCTCCGAGATGCTCCTCGATCTCGAGAAGGAGACAGTCGACTTCTCGGCCAACTTCGACGATACGCTGCAGGAACCGGTCGTTCTGCCGGCTGCCATCCCCAACCTGCTCGTCAACGGTGCTTCCGGGATCGCCGTCGGCATGGCCACCTCCGTCCCGCCCCACAACCTGGGCGAGGTGTGCGATGCCCTCATCCACATCCTCGATCACTGGCGAGGGCTGGATAGCATCAGCGTCGAGGACCTGATGGAGTTCATTCTCGGGCCGGACTTCCCTACCGGCGGCGTCGTCTACCGTCGTCTCGAGGGGGAAAGCGAGGACGTGATCGCCCAGGCCTACGGCAACGGCCGGGGCAAGATCACCGTCCGGGCCCGCGTCCACGTCGAGGAGATGAGCCGCTCCCGCCACCGCATCGTCGTCACCGAGCTGCCCTACCAGGTGAACAAGAGCAGCCTGATGGAACGGATTGCCCAGCTGGTGAGAGATGGCCGCATCGAGGGCATCACCGACCTGCGGGATGAATCGGACCGGCGGGGCATGCGGCTGGTGATCGAGCTTACGCGGACGGCTCAACCGGAAGAGGTGCTCAGCCGGCTCTTCCGGCACACGCCGCTGGAGGGTACCTTCAGCCTGATACTCCTGGCTCTCGTCGATGGCGAGCCCAGGATGCTCACGCTGAAGAAGGCGCTCTTGACCTATCTCGAGCACCGCCAGGAAGTGGTCGCCCGCAGGTCCCGGTACGATCTGGCCCGGGCCAAGGAGCGTGCTCATGTCCTGGAGGGGCTGCTCACGGCGCTGGACAATCTGGACCAGGTGATCGATCTGATCCGCCGCTCGCGGACGGCGGATACGGCCCACAAGAACCTGTGCACCAGGTTCAGATTGAGCAAGGTCCAGGCCCAGGCGATCCTCGATATGCCTCTCAAGAGGCTGGCTGCTCTGGAACGGCGTCGCATCCAGGACGAGTACAAGGAGAAGCAGGCCCTGATCAAGAAGCTGGAGAGCCTGCTGCGCAGCCCGACGAGGATCAGGGATGTGGTTCGCCAGGAGCTGGCGGCAGTCAGGGAGCGGTATGCCGACCCCCGCCGTACGCAGGTCGTCGACGCGGGCAAGGAGGAGGTCGCCGCCACCGGGCTGGGCATCGAGGCGCCCTGCTGGGTTGCCGTGAGCCGCTCTGGGCTGGTGGGACGCATCGGCGATCAGGGTGGGGCGCCGCGAGTGCCCTCGCGGCCGCAGGACGCGCCTCTGGCGCTTCTCCCTGCCTCGCTCTCCGCTGCGCTGTATCTACTAACGGCGGACGGGCGGTCGGTCGCCTTCCCGGTACACCAGCTTCCGGAGGGCGCGGCCTGGGAGGGTGAGGGCGCGCACTACGCGGACCTGATGCCTCTGGCGCGTGGTAGTGAGGTCGTGGCGGCTGTGGCTCTGCCGGCTGGCGCGGAAGAGGGTTTCCTGGTTCTGGCCACCCGTCTGGGCGTGGTCAAGCGGGTCGAGCTATCGACTCTGCCCGGCGTCACCAGCGAGCCCTTTGTGGTCATTGGAGTGGATCAGAAGGACAGCCTGGGGTGGGCCGTGTCCACAACCGGTGCACAGGAGCTGCTGCTGACGACGGCCGGTGGGCGGACGATCCGCTTTGGCGAAGACGAGGTGCGGGCGATGGGTCTTCCTGCGTCCGGCGTCAAGGGCGTGAGGCTGGCAGGGAAGGACGACCGGGTTGTGGGAATGGCGGCAGCCCGGCCGGAGGCCGATCTGCTGGTGGTTGCTGATGACGGGAGGGCTAAGCGGACGCCGCTGGCTGAGTATCCGACGCAGGGGCGCTATGGCCAGGGTGTCCTGTCTGCCCGCTTTGCCGGGCCCGGGGTCTCCCTGGTCGGAGGCTGCGTGGTGGGTGACGACGACGTGGTCGTACTGGTGACCGAGAAAGGGGCGGCGAAGACGATCCGCGCGGGCGCGGCGCCTAGCATGGGGCGCAGCGCCAGGGGGAACTCCATCATCGCTCTTCGGGGGGGTGACCGCGTATCTGCGGTGCTGTGCACAATGAACGAGCTGCAGCTGTAGGAGGCCGAGCAATGCCCTATCGTGACACATGGGCCACGTGCCAGAAGTGTGGCAAGGAATTCGTATTCACCGTTGAGGAGCAGAGGAGGCTAGACGAGGCGGGGCTGGAATTAGCGGCGCCCGCCGAGTGCCGCGCCTGCCGCAGTGAGATCGAGCTCAGCCCTGGGCCTCACCGAGGCGTCGTCAAGTGGTATGACCCCGAGAAGGGGTACGGATTCGTAGTCCACTCACCTGGCAAGGATATCTTCTTCCACCGCACTGGGATAGCCGAGGGGGAGACGGCGCTGTTCGAAGACGGGACGCCCGTGACCTACACCATCGAGGAGAGCGAGAAGGGCCCGCATGCCGTCAACGTCGCCCGTATCGACGCCGGCGGCGATGAGAAGAGCGAGTTGTAGCTTGCCTGGCAGCGCTCTCCTCTGTTGCATGCCGTGTGCAGGGCGACGAACTGAACGCACGATTGGTGCGTATCCTGGCCGCCTTGAGCGTGTTCTAACCGACGAATCTTGGCTGGATTAGGCCAGGCGGTGCGCAGGCGCCGCCGGGTCACAGCACCCGACCCACGCAGACGTGCCCCGGGGCCCCGGGCTCTGGCACCGTCGCCTGGGCGCAGCGGAGGGCCAGGGGAACATGCCCAAGTACAAGATCATCGCCAATCCGACGGCTGGTGCGGGAGCTGCTGCACTGGCCCTGCCGGACGTTGAGCGGATGCTCGCCGCGCACGGCCTGGACTTCGACGTTGATCGTACCGCCGAGCCGTGGCACGCTGCTGATCTGGCCGGCAGCGCCGTCGAGGCGGGCTACGACGTCGTCGTTGCCCTCGGCGGGGATGGCACAGCCAATGAGGTGCTGAACGGCCTGATCAGAGCCCGCCAGGCGGGTGCCGGCTCGGCCGCGCTTGGCGTGTTGACCGTTGGCACGGGCAACGACTTCGCCTTCGGTGTGGACGTGCCCATCGACGTGGAACAGGGCTGCCGCGTCCTTGCGGATGGGTATAGGCGTACGATCGACATCGGCCGCGTCGCCGGCGGCCTCTATCCTGAGGGCCGCTACTTCGGAAATGGTGTTGGCGTCGGCTTCGATGCCGCTGCCGGCTTCGAGGCGGCGAAGCTGAAGAAACTGCGCGGATTCCTGCGCTACCTCGTGGCTGTGCTGCGGACCATCTTCCTGTACTACAAAGCTCCCACCGTGAAGATCGAGTACGACCACCAGTCGGTCACCCAGCCCGCGCTGATGGTATCGATCATGAACGGGCAGCGGCTGGGCGGAGGATTTCTGGTGACGCCGGAGGCAGCGACGGACGATGGGCTCTTCGATCTCTGTATCGCCCGACAGGTGAGCCGGGCGCGCATCTTCACCCTGATTCCCCACTTCCTCCGTGGGACCCAGGCCACTCAGGAGCCGATCTCTACCGCGCGAGCCCGCCGGGTCGTCGTGACAGCCGTCATAGGATCGCTTCCGGCCCACGCTGATGGTGAGACGCTGTGCACCGAGGGCGATCGGCTGGAGCTGGAATTGCTTCCCCGGCAGACGGAGATCCTCTGTAGAGCGCCGGAGGCCGCATAGTGAGTCTGGCCTACCGAATCGTGGTACCGGCAATCCGGCGCCTGGTGCGCATCCTGTGCCGCATCCACGACGAGGAGTTGGAGCGCGTTCCGCAAGAGGGTCCCCTGCTCATCGTCACCAACCACATCAACTTCCTGGAGGCTCCCGTCTTCTATACCCACCTGATTCCCAGGCCCCTGACGGGGCTGGCGAAGATCGAGAATTGGAGCAATCCCTTCTTCGCGCCGCTGATGAAGCTCGTCGGGGCAATCCCGGTGCGGCGCGGCGAGGGGGACGTGAGTGCCATTCGGGCATCGCTGGAAGCGCTGGAAGCGGGCAAGATGATGGCCATCACGCCGGAGGGTACGCGCAGCGGTCACGGCCGGCTGCAGAAAGCTCGCGCGGGAGCGGTCGTTCTGGCCCTGCGCAGCGAGGTGCCGCTTCTGCCCGTCGCCCACTACGGCGGCGAGCGCTTCTGGCGCAACGTCTCTCGCCTGCGGCGCACCGATTTCCACATCGTCGTCGGGAACCAGTTCCGCATCGTTACGGACGGCCAGAGGGTGTCCGGAGAGGTCCGCCAGCAGATAGTCGATGAGATCATGTACCAGGTAGCCGCTCTCCTGCCTCCCGCCTACCGCGGTTACTACTCGGACCTGGACGCAGCCACCGAGCGCTACATTCGCTTCGCCCCTGGCGTTCCCAGCAACCTCGAACGGGCGAGGTCCTGACAGCCGATGGCCCCTCTGGCCCTGGTGACCGGGGCGACCGGCTGTGTGGGCGCCAACGTCGTCGCAGCTCTCCTCGAGAGGGGCTACGAAGTGCGCGCCATGCGGCGCGCCACGTCCTCGCTTCAAGCGCTCGATGGGCTTGATCCCCAACTCGTCGTCGGCGATGTGCTCGACGTAGAGTCGCTCCGCCGCGCCATGGCCGGCTGCACCCTCGTCTTCCATGTGGCGGCCGTTTCCGACTACTGGCGCACGCCCGCCGAGCGGGTCTACCAGGTGAACGTAGAAGGCACGCGCAACGTCGTCGCTGCCGCCGCCGACGGCGGCGTCGAGCGGCTGGTGTACACGAGCTCGTCCGGCGCGCTCGGCGTGCCCGAACTGGGGAGGCTGCTCGACGAATCGGCCGAGTTCAATATCCAGCCGAAGCGGTTCCCCTATGGACACTCCAAGCATCTGGCCGAGCAGGTGGTCCAGGAGGCGGTGGGGCGAGGGCTCGATGCGGTTATCGTCAACCCCACGGCCGTGCTGGGCGCGCGCGACGTCAACTACATCGGCGGCAGCCTGCTCCCCGCTGTGCGGCGGGGCTTGTCCCTCTTCGCCCCGCCTGGCGGGCTCAACTGGGTGGACGCGGAGACGGCTGGCCTGGGCCACGTCCTGGCCGCGGAGCGGGGCCGAACCGGCGAGCGCTACATCCTCGCCGGGGAGAACATCACTCACCGGGCTACGATGGAGATCGTGGCCGAGGTCGTGGACGGCCGGCGCCCGCTGCTGACCCTGCCGCGCCCCCTGATGGGCATCGTCGCCCTGCTGGCCGACGGTTTCAACGCCGTCTACCGCGGCACCCCCCTGTTCAGCGGCGAGCAGGCCCGCCTCAGCGCTGCTCAGCTCTACTACGACTGCAGCAAGGCCCGCGACGAGCTGGGCCTGCCCATCACTCCGGCGCGCATCGCTGTGGAGCGGGCCTACGCCTGGTACCGCGACCACGGCCTGATGTAGGGCAGTAGACCCTAGAGGTCTCCCAGAGCGTTAGGGTTTTTTGCATGCTGGTTCCTTGTCTCCGCTCCTCCGTGTGTTATAATCACTAGTCACTCCATCGTAGGGAGGGGAGCAATCGTGCGTCGTACAAGAAGACGAAGCGGAAGCCAGCTGGTCATGGTCGTGTTCAGCCTGCTGATGGTTATCAGTATGGTGCTGGCATTGGTGGCCGGCTTCTTCAGGGGCGGCGACGGCGAGCCAACGCCTGCCCCGACTTCGGTTCCAGCTCTATCGCAAGCGCGATCGCTGCTGCCGGAGCGAGGCGAGTAAGCCTGGGAGCGTTCGTCGAATGGCCAAGGCCGGCGCATTCACCTTCGTCCTCCATTCGCACCTGCCCTACTGCCGGCGGGCCGGGCGCTGGCCCCACGGGGAGGAGTGGCTCCACGAGGCCGCCGCCGAGACCTACATCCCTCTGCTGAATGCCCTATACGACCTGCACGAAGCCGGGCTTCGGGTTCGCCTGACTCTCAGCCTCACCCCCATTCTGTGTGAGCAGCTGGCCGATCCGCTCGTGCGCGACAACTTCGAAACGTACCTGGCGGAGAAGCTGGAGGCGGCCGAGAGAGACGTCCCGCGCTTCGAGCAGCAGGGCGACGCCCACGCAGAGTACCTGGCCAAGTTCTACCGTGATTGGTACGCGGGGACGGCGCATGCCTTCCGCGAGCGGTACGGGCGGAACGTCATCCAAGCCTTTCGTGTCCTTCAAGATGCGGGAGTCGTCGAGGTCATCACCAGCGCGGCGACGCACGGCTACCTGCCGCTGCTGACGACCGACAGCGCGATCCGGGGCCAGCTCAAGGCCGGCGTCGCTTCGTACAGTCGCTACTTCGGGCGCGCGCCGCGAGCCATCTGGCTGCCCGAGTGTGCGTACAGGCCCGCCTACGTGACCGAGGATGGGACCACCCGCCCGGGGATCGAGAGCGACCTGGCGGCTGAGGGCCTCGGGCTCTTCTTCACGGAGACGCACACGATCGAAGGCGGCCTTCCCGTGGGGAAGGCTGCTGGCGACGCCATCGGCCCCTACCAGGCGATCAAGCGCAACTACGTCCTGCCTATTGGCGAGGCGGAAGAGGCGCCCAGCGGCAGGACCACCTACAGGCCCTACTACGTTGCCGACACCAGCAACGGTCGCTCGGGTCTGCACTCCGGTGTGGCCGCTATTGGCCGGAATGACCGCACGAGCATGCAGGTCTGGTCAGCCGAGTTCGGCTACCCGGGCAACTTCGACTACCGGGAGTTCCACAAGAAAGACCACGTCTCCGGCCTGCAGTACTGGCGCGTGACCGGTGCCGGCGCCGACCTGGGGCAGAAGGACTGGTACCACCCGGATTGGGCCGCCAAGAGGGTAGAGGAGCACAGCCAGCACTTCGTCTCGCTCGTCGCTGAGCTGTTGGATGGGTACCGGGCTGAGACGGGCCAGTTTGGGCTGATAGCGTCGAACTACGATACCGAGCTCTTCGGCCACTGGTGGTTTGAGGGGGTGGATTGGCTCCGCGAGGTGCTGCTGCACCTGGCCGGGTCTGATTCTGTTGAGCTGGTCACGGCCAGCGGCTACCTGGAGCGGCATCCGCCCGAGGACGTGCTTGCTCTGCCTGAGGGCTCATGGGGATTGGGAGGCAGCCACTGGACCTGGGATAACCCGGAAACGCACTGGATGTGGCAGCCGATCGGGGCCGCGGAGCGGCGGATGCAGCTGGCTGCCCAGAGCAATCTGGGAGCAGAAGACGCCGGCCTGATCTCCGTGCTGAATCAGGCAGCCCGCGAGCTCCTCCTTTTGGAGAGCTCGGACTGGCCCTTTCTGGTCACGACCGGCCAGGCGAAGGAGTACGCCGTGCAGCGCTTCACCGGCCATGTGGAGCGATTCGAGAAGCTGATCGGGAGCGTCGAGCAGGGGCGGCCGGATCGGGCGCTGGCTGACGAGCTGTGGGAGCTGGACAAGGTGTTCCCAGACATCGACTACCGCTGGTGGGCGGGATCGGAGTGACGGGCGCGAGGAGCCCGGAAGGAGTCGGCCCATGAGTGGGAAGCCGCTCAAGGTGTTGTTCTTAGCCGCAGAGGCGGTGCCGTTCGCCAAGGTGGGAGGGCTGGCAGACGTGGCCGGATCTCTGCCCAAGGCGGTGCGGGCGCTGGGGCACGACGTGCGCCTGATGATGCCCCGCTACGGCACGATCCGCAGTCGCGACTTCCAGTTGGAGAGCGTAGGCGACCCCTTCCCGGTCCCGATGGGCCCTGATCAGGAACAGGTCCACCTCACGGCCACTGAGGCGCCCGGCGGCGTGCCCGCCTATCTTGTCTGGAACGAGCACTACTTCTCGTCGCGCGACCAGGTCTATGGCTTCGAAGATGATGCTCAGCGCTTCGCCTTGTTCGGTAGAGCGGCGCTGGTGGCGCTGCGAGAGCTCGACTGGCGGCCGGATGTTGTTCACGCGAACGATTGGCATACCGGCATCGTCCCGGCCTGGCTCCGTACTGAGGGCTGCGATGATCCCTTCTACCGCGATATGGCGACGCTCTTCTCCATCCACAACCTGGCCTACCAGGGGATCTCCGGCCGTCTCATCCTGACCTTCGCCCGGATGGAGTACCTGGGCCATCTCGACGTCGAGCAGCCGGGAACGGTCAACTGGATGGCCCAGGGCATTGCCCACGCCGATCTGGTGGCCACGGTTAGCCCGGGCTACGCGAAGGAGATGCTTACGCCGGCTATCGGCATGGGGCTTGATCCCCTGCTTCGCCGCAGACGGGCCCGGCTCAAGGGCGTGCTCAACGGCATTGACTACGAAGACTGGAACCCGGCCACTGATTCTCAGATTGCCCACCGCTTCGATGCCCAGAACCTGGGCCGGCGCGCAGCCAACAAGACCGTCTTGCAGCAGCAGGCTCGTCTTGCTGCCCGCCCCAATGTGCCACTAGTGGCGGTCGTTTCGCGCCTGGACGAGGTGAAGGGCATAGAGCTGCTCGAGCCGGTGATCGACTGGCTCCTGGCCGGCGATGCGCAGTTCGTGCTGCTGGGCACGGGGGCTCCCAAGTATCACGAGATGCTCCGGCGCGTCCAGGAGCGCCACCCTCAGCAGATGCGAGCCTTCCTCAGGTTTGATGACGCCCTGGCCAGGCGCATCTACGCCGGCGCGGATATGCTGCTCATGCCGAGCGCCGTCGAACCTTGCGGGCTGGGCCAGATGATCGCCATGCGCTATGGCTGCATCCCTGTGGTGCGGGCCACCGGCGGGCTTGCCGACACGGTGGCCAACTACGGGCCCCAGAAGCGCGATGGCACCGGCTTCACCTTCCAGGCCTACACGGCCACAGCCTGCCGGCGGGCGCTGCAGCGAGCGCTCAGGGCCTATGGCAACAAGAAGGCTTGGCGCTCGATTCAGGAGCGGGTGGTGAGGGTCGACCATTCGTGGGCCGCCTCGGCCCGCGACTACGTCGATCTCTACCGCCAGGCGGCGAAGCTTCATGCCGCCGAGCGGAGCCAGGAGTGAGCGCCTGACGGCGCGCTGAAGGTCGGACAGAAGAGGTAGGCGGCGCCGGTGCTCCCGGTGCCGCTTTCTGAACCGCAATGTCCCGTATCACACTCTGCCTGGCCATACACAACCACCAGCCGGTAGGCAACTTCGACTGGGTCTTCGCCGACGCCTACGAGCAGGCGTACCTGCCGATGCTCCAGGCGCTGGAGGACCACCCCGGTGTACGCATCGCTCTCCACTGCTCCGGCTCCCTTCTTGACTGGATTCGATCGCAGCGACCAGAATACCTGGCCCGCGCCAGCGCTCTGGCTGCGAGCGGCCAGGTGGAGCTCCTGAGCGGCGCCTACTACGAGCCGATCCTGGTGATGATACCGGATGTGGACAAGGTGGGCCAGGTTCGCAAGCTCTCCCAGGTTGTACGGGACGAACTGGGCTTCGAGCCGACGGGCGTTTGGCTGGCGGAGCGAGTATGGGAGCCGCAGCTGGCACGACCCCTGGCCGAGGCCGGGGCGTCCTATACTATCCTTGACGATACCCATTTCCGCATGGCCGGATTCGCCGCCGAGGAGCTCACGGGCTGCTTCGTCACCGAGGAGCAGGGGCACACACTGAAGGTGTTCGCCGGCTCCACCTTCCTGCGCTACGCGATTCCCTGGTGGCCGGTTGATGAGGTGATCTCCTGGCTTCTGCGCCAGGCGGACGAGAGTCCGGGAGCCGTCCTGGCGATGGGGGACGATGGTGAGAAGTTTGGGCTCTGGCCGGGTACGCACGACTACTGCTGGAGCGATGGGGCCTGGGTGGAGCGATTCTTCTCCGAGCTGGAGTCGCATGCCGAGCGCATAGAGATGGCGCTGCCCGGCGAGGTGGCGGCGAATCGCCTGCCTCAGGGGCGTGCCTACCTGCCCTGCGGCTCGTACGACGAAATGGCCGGCTGGGCCCTTCCTCCCGATGCCGCGGCGGCCCTGAAGGGCATACGGGAGGAGCTGCAGGCTCAGGGGCGGCACGACGTGTTGAGGTTCGTCAAAGGAGGCCTGTGGCGCGGCTTCCTGGCGCGCTACGACGAGGCGAACCAGATGCAGAAGAAGATGCTGTGGGTGAGCCGCAAGGTGCACGGCCTGCCTGAAGGTGAGGAGAAGGCGCGGGCGCTCGATCGCGTCTGGGCGGCGCAGTGCAACTGCGGCTACTGGCACGGCGTCTTCGGCGGCGTCTATCTCTCCCATATCCGGGCCGCCAACTATGCCAATCTCATCGAGGCGGAGGAGATCGCCGATCGCGGCAGGCTCGCCAAGCAGGGGCTGCTTGTGAAAGAGGGCGACGTGGACGGGGACGGCAATAGTGACGTCCTGCTCGCAAACGAGCAGCAGGTGCTGGTGCTCAAGCCATCCGGCGGCGGGTCGCTTGTCGAGTGGGACTGGCGCGCCCAGCGGACGAACGTGCTCAACACGATGACCAGACGGCCGGAAGCGTATCACCGGGAGCTGGTCGAGGCGGCGCAGGCGGGTCACCTCGTTCTGGCCGGAAAGAAGGGTGACCGTGTGCCGGGCGCAGTAGTGGTCCAGGAGTACGACATAGCCGACTCTCTCTTCTACGACTGGCACCGCCGGGCCTCGCTGCTCGATCATTTCCTCGACCAGAGCGCGGATCTGGCAGGTTTCTCTCGTTCACGGTACGCCGAGCGGGGCGACTTCGTCCCCGAGCCCTACACGGCTGTGGTCAAGAAGAGGGGCGGTTCCGCCCGCCTGCAGATGGCCAGGGAGGGCGGAGTCTGGGTGGGCGACGACCGTGCCCCGGTGCGGGTGGATAAGACGGTCACGCTCGAGGCGGGCGCGACCGGTCTGCTCGTGGCCTACGCGGTCACCAACCAGGGAGATCGAAGGATGGGAGCACGGTTCGGCGTTGAGTTCAACTGGGGACTGAGCGGCGACGCCGGCAGCGACTACCTGACTGTGGGGAAGGCGCGGCTCGAGGCTGGTGTGGCCGGCGAACGTGCGGGCGTCTCCGTCCTGGCTGTGGGCACCTCGGCTCAGGAGGGGGTCGAGATTGGAGTGCGGAGCGGAGAGCCGGCCGGCGTCTGGCACTTCCCGATCGAGGTCGTCGCTAGCTCTGATGGCGGCTTCGAGCGCTCCTATCAGGGCTTCTGCTCGCTCCTCTGGTGGGACCTGGCGCTTGACCCGGGCGCCAAGTGGGAGAACGAGCTGCGCTTCGAGCTGGGCACCTAGGGCGACCGGCAGCTGCAGGCCGGACGAACGTGAAAGCGCCCCACCGAATGGGTGGGGCACCTGTGCTTCTGGGAAGCCGGGCGCGGGTCCGGCGGCGGAGTAGCCCCAAGGGGAGTCGAACCCCTGTTTCCGGCTTGAGAGGCCAGCGTCCTAGGCCACTAGACGATGGGGCCAAGCGCGGCCAATTCTACCAGTCGCAATCGGTCCTGTCAAGCCAACTGTGCCCGGTGTCCAGGACAAGAGCCCCAAAGGTCTGCAAGACCTTCGGGGTCTGCCGCATACCCTAGACAAAGCCCATCCGGGATGCTATACTTCGACGGCGCGAATCCAGATAGGATAGGAGAAGCCGAGTGGGAGCAACTGAGCAGATCGAGGTGCGAACTGGCAGCCGGCAGGAGCTGCAGGACGTGACTCCTTTGGTGCAGGCTGTCGTCAGGCGGAGCGGCGTCGAGGAAGGGGTCTGCCTGCTCTTCTGCCCCCACACAACGGCGGCGGTGACGCTCAACGAGACCTGGGATCCCGCCGTCCGGCAGGATATCGGAGTCGGCCTGGATGAGATCTCGCCGGAACGGCCCGAGTACCGCCATGCCGAGGGCAACTCGCCGGCTCACCTGAAGAGCTCGCTGGTGGGTGCATCCCAGCTGGTGCCCGTCGCCCGCGGGAAGCTGGCGCTGGGCACGTGGCAGGGCGTCTACCTGGCCGAGTTCGATGGGCCGCGGCAGAGGAAGCTCCTGGTCAAGGTCATTGCTGCGTAGTGGCCGGCTGAGCGGGCGGAGGGCCGGC
>CAZHAX010000022.1:42721-47694 GCA_964530325.1 uncultured Anaerolineales bacterium
CGGCGCACGCCCGGCATCGTGCACAGTGCCAGGGGGGAGTGATATGCAATACGGTTACTTCGATGACGAAGCGAGGGAGTACGTAGTCACAAGGCCGGATACGCCGCTTTCGTGGAGCAACTACCTCGGTTCGACTGAGTATGGTGCTATTGTTACCAACAACGCCGGAGGCTACGGCTTCTACAAGTCCGGGGCCCGCGGCCGATTCCTCCGCCTTCGCTTCAACGCGATTCCCATGGATCAGCCGGGCCGCTACTTCTACCTGCGCGACAACGAGAGCGGCGACTATTGGTCGGCCTCCTGGCAGCCGGTGGGCAAGCCGCTCGAGGAGTACGAGTCCGTCTGCCGCCACGGCACGGCTTACACCACCATACAGTCCCGTTACGCCGGCGTGGCCACGGAGGCGACCTACTTCGTGCCCCTGGGGCAGGCCTTCGAGTACTGGCGTCTGAAGGTCACAAACGAAAGCGAACGGCCACGCGGGATATCGGTCTTCACCTTCTGCGAGTTCACCAATCAGTGGAATACCTTCCAGGACAGGGTGAACCTTCAGTACTCGCTCTTCATCGTGCGCGGCGAGCTGGCCGACGGCCTGCTGCGGATTGCCATTCACGACAACGTCAAGCCCAAGGACCCGGGTGTGCTGACTGACGACGTGGCCATTCGGGCCTGGACGACGATGGTGGGGGCGCCAATCCACGGGCACGACACCAGCCGCGAGGCGTTCATAGGCCCCTACCGCAGTTACCACAATCCGCTCGTTGTGGAACAGGGGCGCTGCACGGGCAGCGACGCCTACGGCGACAACGCCTGCGGTACGATGCAGACCGACCTGGCGCTTCAGCCTGGCGAGAGCAGGGAAATCCTCGTCTTGCTGGGGATCGGAGATGCCCGCACGGTGGGCAAGCGGACCGTAGCCGAGTTTGGCTCTCTGCAGCGCGCCGAGGTCGAGCTGCAGAGACTGAAGGACAACTGGCACGCCAAGCTGGGCAGCCTGCTGGTGGAGACGCCGGACGAAGAGCTGAACCACACTGTCAATGTGTGGGGTCTCTACAACTGCCTGATCACCTTTGCCTGGTCCCGTTCCGCCAGCCTGGTCTACAACGGCGAGCGCGACGGGCTCGGCTTCCGCGATTCGGTGCAGGATATCTTGGGTGTGACCGCGGCTATCCCCGAGGAGGCGCGGGAGCGCCTTGAGCTCATGCTCACCGGCCAGGCATCGACCGGCGGCGCCATGCCGCTGATCCAGCCGTTCGAGCACCGTCCCGGCCAGGAAAGGCCTCCCGATCCAGAGGAGTATCGTTCCGACGACTGCCAGTGGTTCTTCAACGCCGTTCCGGCCTACGTGGGTGAGACGGGCGACCTGGGATTCTACGAGAAGGTGCTGCCCTATGCCGATCGGGGCGAAGCGACAGTTCTGGGCCACCTGCGGCGGGCGCTGGAGTTCAACCTGGAGCGCACCGGCCGGAACGGGCTGCCCTGCGGTCTCCTGGCGGACTGGAACGACTGCCTGCGGTTGGGATACAACGGCGAGAGCCTGTTCGTCGCCTTCCAGCTGCGGCTGGGACTGACGACCTATGCGCAGACGGCCGAGCGGCTGGAGAAGCCGGAAGAGGCGGCCTGGGCGCTGGCGGAGCGCGACAAGCTGGACGAAGCGATCCAGGCCTGTGCCTGGGAAGGGAACTGGTTCATCTGGGCGATTGGAGAGCACGGCACAGTCTACGGGACCCACGAGAGCGAGGAGGGGCAGGTCTACCTGAATACCCAGGTCTGGTCGGTCATCAGCGGTGCGGCCACGCCCGCGCAGGCCTCGCGCTGCATGGAGATCGTCCACGAGCGCCTGGCCACGCCCTACGGGCTTGCGCTCACTGCACCGCCTTTCGTGAACAGCCCGCGCGACGTAATGGGCGCCGTCGTCTACAACCCGGGCATCAAGGAGAATGCAAGCATCTTCAACCATACCCAGGGTTGGGGCGTCATGGCTGAATGCATCCTGGGGAACGGCGACAGGGCCTACGAGTACTACCGGGCGTCAATGCCCGCAGCCTACAATGACCGCGCTGAGATCCGTCAGAGTGAGCCCTATGTGCAGGCCCAAACGACCTATTCGACCACCTCGCCACGTCCCGGCAATACCCGCACTTCGTGGCTGACCGGCGCTGCGGCGTGGTCCTACGTCAGCGCCACGCAGTACATCCTCGGCCTGCGGCCGGAAGTGGATGGCCTACGCATCGACCCCTGCATCCCCAGCACCTGGAAGGGGTTCAAGGCCACGCGCCGCTTCCGTGGCAAGACGATCAGCATCGAGGTCAAGAACCCGGACGCCGTCTGCCAGGGCGTTCGGGCCCTGACGCTGAATGGCGAGCCTCTAAGTGGCAACCTGGTTCCAGCGGACAAGCTGGGTGATCGGAATCAGGTGGTGGCAATCCTCGGGCAGGCCTAGCCTCGCCTGCCGCCGTTCTGGGCTCTGCTGATCCTGTGAGGGCGCCGGAAGAGGGCTGAGCGACGGGGGCTCCTGGCCTCGTGAGCGTAGTCGACTTGCGGATGCCCGGAGATGAGTGATAATCGATGTCGATCATGAGAGGAGACGAAGATGAGATTCACCGCCGGCCTCTGGCGCATGCGTGAAGGCGCCACAGGGCACTACCCGGCCAACGTGCACGAGGTCGAGGTCGAGCCGGACGCGCTGACGATCTACGGCCCGACCCGTCCGGTCCATCACCGCGCGGACACGCTGAACACCCCATCGCTCACCGTGCGCTTCTCGTCTCCCATGGCCAACGTCGTCCGCGTGCAGATCGTCCATCACAAGGGCACGCTGCCCGAGAAGCCAGAGTTCGAGCTCAACACGCAACCGGGGACGAAGGTGGAGATATACGATGGCCCCGAGGCAGCGACACTTACCAGCGGCTCGCTAACCGTGCGGGTCGAGAAGCAGGGCGAGTGGCGGATCGATTTCAAGGATGGTGAGCGAACGATCACGCACAGCGGCTTGAAGGACGCGGGCTTTGTTGACTTCGATGAGTCGTGCCAGGAGCGCGGACGGTACGTCCACGAGCGATTGGCCTTGGACGTCGGCGAGTGCGTCTACGGCCTGGGCGAGCGGTTCACCGCCTTCGTCAAGAACGGCCAGACGATCGAAACCTGGAACGACGAGGGGGGCACCAACAGCCAACTGACCTACAAGTGCATCCCCTTCTACATGACGAATCGGGGGTACGGCGTGCTCGTCAACCACCCGGAGCGGGTCTCCTTCGAGGTGGCCACCGAGAGGGTCGAGCACGTGCAATTCAGCGTGCCGGGCGAGTATCTGGAGTACTTCCTGATCAACGGACCATCGCCAAAAGAGGTGCTCGAAAGGTACACCGCCCTGACTGGGCGGCCGGCGCTGCCGCCGGCGTGGTCGTTCGGACTGTGGCTCACCACGTCCTTTACCACCGACTACGACGAGAAGACCGTGACCGGCGTCATCGAAGGAATGGCCGAACGGGACCTTCCCCTGCACGTCTTCCATTTCGACTGCTTCTGGATGAAGGAGTTCCGCTGGTGCGATTTCGAATGGGACGATCGTCAGTTCCCCGATCCGGCGGGGATGCTGAAGCGG
Organism: uncultured Anaerolineales bacterium; assembly: GCA_964530325.1. Classification (GTDB taxonomy): domain Bacteria; phylum Chloroflexota; class Anaerolineae; order B4-G1; family B4-G1; genus CAZHAX01. Next base: position 46,326 of record CAZHAX010000022.1, read on the forward strand.
CTGAAGAAGCGCGGCCTGCACATTTGTGTCTGGATCAACCCCTACATCGGCCAGCGCTCCAAGCTCTTCGACGAGGGGATGGCCGGCGGGTACCTGCTGAAGCGGCCCAGCGGCGACGTGTGGCAGTGGGACCTATGGCAGGCGGGTATGGGCATAGTCGATTTCACCAATCCGGAAGCGCGCCGCTGGTACGGCGACGAGCTGCGGGCGCTGGCTGGCATGGGGGTGGATTGCTTTAAGACTGACTTCGGCGAGCGCATTCCGACCGACGTCGTGTACCACGACGGCTCCGATCCGTTCCGCATGCACAACTACTACACCTATCTCTACAACAGGACGGCCTTCGAAGCGCTGGAAGAGACGGTGGGGAAAGGCGAGGCGGTTCTCTTCGCCCGATCGGCGACGGTCGGATGCCAGAAGTACCCGGTACACTGGGGTGGCGATTGCGGCTCGACCTTCGGGGGCATGGCGCAGAGCTTGCGGGGTGGGCTGTCGCTGGGCCTCTCCGGCTTCGGCTTCTGGAGCCACGACATCGGAGGCTTCGCCGGCACTCCGCCCACGGATCTCTACAAGCGCTGGGTCGCCTTCGGACTGCTTTCCTCTCACAGTCGCCTGCACGGCGACACCTCACACCGCGTGCCGTGGGTCTTCGACGACGAGGCGGTCGATGTCCTCCGTTCGTTCACCAAGCTGAAATGCCGTTTGATGCCGTATCTCTATGCTCAGGCCCTCGAGGCCCGCGACACGGGGATTCCCGTGATGCGGGCGATGATGCTCGAGTTCCCCACCGATCCCGCCTGCGACCACCTTGACCGGCAGTACATGCTGGGCGACTCGCTGCTCGTCGCGCCCGTATTCTCGGAGGATGGGGTGGTCTCCTACTACCTGCCTGAGGGGCGCTGGACGAGGCTTCTGAACGGCGAGGTCGTTGAGGGCCCCGGCTGGAAGCGCGAGACGCATGGCTTCCTTAGCCTCCCGCTCTTGGTGCGGCCCGGATCGCTGATCGCTTTCGGCGCCGAGGACAGCCGGCCCGACTACGAATACGGCGAAGGCGTCACGTTGCGCCTGTACGAGTTGGCCGATGGGGAATGCGCCTCCGCTGCAATCCCCTCCGTCTCGGGCGGCGTGGTCGCCACCTTCGAGGCCAGGCGCGAGGGGTCCGAGATAGCGCTCGAGTGGGATGGGGGAGTCAAGCGCTGGCAGCTTCCGCTTGTGGGAATCGACTCGGTTGTCTCTGTGGAAGGGGCCACGGCAGAGAGCACCGGAGATGGTGTCCTGCTGACTCCGAGCCGCGGCGCCCGTCGCCTCAGGATAGATCTGGGTCGCGAGGCGTGACCGCGCGCCCCCTGGCCCTCGATCAGCCGTTCAA
>CAZHAX010000022.1:47794-51434 GCA_964530325.1 uncultured Anaerolineales bacterium
AATGAGCATTCGCTCGTGCTTGAGCGCGATGATCTCGTGCAGCGGGTCACCGAACACCAGTCCGTGCATGGTGCCGTTGCCGATGAGCAGCGCCTCCTCCGGGCAGCGTGCCGGCCGGATGCTGCAGAATCCGCGCTCCGGCAGGATCGCAGACCTCTTCTCCTGCCTCAGCGGTTTGTAGGGCAGCCCGACCTGCGACACCACTATCGATCCTCCGCTGTGTCTTTTCCGCTCCCGCACTGCCAGAGCTTGAAGAGTGAGCAATCGGCGTCGTGCTTGCGTGACTCCTCGACCGCCTCGGCGAGTGAGCGCTTGGCCGCGAGGAAGTAGAAGAGGTGGACGGCGAACATCAAGGAGGCGTTCCCGTGTAGATAGTCCGTAGGGGCCACATACGACTCACAGCCGCTGTTGAGAAACGCCTGGGCCAGAGCCTCCGTTCCCGTATGGCATCCTGTGCTAAGGATGGAGCGGCCGGGTAGGTTGGCAACTCGCTCGACGTCCGCTGGGAACACAGGCTTCTGATATGCGACGAGGAGGCCGGCCTCGTCTCCGTGGCAGGAGAGAACGATCTTCTCGAATGTGGGGATGTTCCCACGCAGGATCTCTAGGAACTGAGGTCGCGAGCCGACTCGATGGACCTCGCCCCGGTAGTTGAAGCACTCCAGGATGTCTCGGAGAACGCTCGCCTCCAGGTTCTCGGGCGACAGCAGGACGATGGAGACCGGCTCCTGCAGGACCAGCGGGAAATCCTCCTGCTGCTCTACGTCCATTTGGACACTCCAGGGCTGCCTGTTCGACCTTGCCCTTGCGAACCGGGCGTTTGCTGATAGACTTGACGTTGAGCCTGTCCGGCCTACGGCGGACCCAACGGGGGGGCAGCCACTGCGATCAGATCGCTGCATCCTCCGACAGGGCGAAGTCCTCGGAGGTTGAGCAGTTGAGATCCACCTGTCAGCGCCGTCTCCCGACAGCACTGATGATAGCATAAATGCCCCTGTGTGGTAGTTGCATGCGGCCGGCCGTGTCTGGACGCAAGAACAGCCTCTTGCTTGTCGACAGGGCACGCATCCCCCGGGGAGCGCGCTGCGGTGGTTGAGCGGGCGAAGGGCGAGGACGGCTGCGAGCAGGAGAAGATGCGCGTGGAAGCGGAGGAGCTGGAGCGCATTCTGCCCGGCGTGCGGAAACCAGGCCGATACGTGGGCGGCGAGTATAACAGCGTGGCCAAGGACTGGGAGGCGGTCTCCACGCGTGTCTGCCTGGCGTTTCCGGAGATCTACGACCTGGGGATGTCCAACCTGGGGCTGGCCATCCTCTACGACATCCTGAACAGCCTCCCGGACGTCCTGGCGGAGCGGGCCTATCTGCCCTGGGTCGACATGATTGCGGCGATGCGGCAGGCGCGCCTGCCGCTGTACACTCTGGAGAGCCGGCGCCCGCTCAGGGAGTTCGACATCATCGGCGTCGGCCTGCCCTACGAGCAGCTGTACACCAACCTCCTGGAGATGCTCGATCTGGCCGGTTTGCCCTGCCGCTCTGCAGACCGGGACGAGCGCCACCCGCTCGTCGTCGCCGGGGGCCACGCGGCCTTCAACCCGGAGCCGGCCGCGGAGTTCGTAGATGCCTTCGCCGTGGGCGACGGTGAGGAACTGGTCGTCGATCTGGTGCGGGCCTACCAGGAGACGCGGGGCCAGCCGCGGGAAGTGCAGCTGCGGGCACTGGCGTCTATCCCCGGGGTCTACGTGCCGCGCTTCTACGAGGTAGCCTATGGCGACGATAGCAGGGTGCGTGGCATAGAGCCGACCGTGCCGGAGGCTCGGCTCCCAGTGCTCAGCCGCGTCGTCTCCGTTCTGCCTGCCCCGCCGACGCGGCTTCTTGTGCCGACGGTTGATGTCTCCCACAATCGGGCGGCGGTCGAGATCCAGCGGGGCTGCAGCCGAGGCTGCCGCTTCTGCCAGGCCGGGCTGGCCACGAGGCCGGTGCGCGAGCGGCCTGTGGAGGAGATCATCGATGCGATAGCGGCCCTGATGCCGCTGACCGGCTTTGAGGAGGTGGGCCTGCTCTCGCTCTCTTCGTCCGACCACTCCGGCATCGAGCGGCTCGTCCAGCAGATAGCGGAGAGATTCTCGGCCGATCATCTCTCGATCTCGCTGCCTGCGCTGAGGGCGGACAGCTTCTCTGTGGGGCTGGCGGAGGCGGTGGCCCAGGGAAGGCACAGCGGGTTCACATTCGCCCCCGAAGCGGGCAGCGAACGGCTGCGTGCGGTGATCAACAAGCCTATCCCCACGGAGCAAATGCTCGAAGTGGCGCGGCAGGTCTTCCAGCGCGGCTGGCGTACGATCAAGCTGTACTTCATGATCGGCCTCCCGCAAGAGGAGGAAGAGGACGTGCTCGCCATCTCCGATCTGGCGCGGGCCGTGCTGGCGGAGGGACGCCGAGAGCACGGGCGGAAGGTGCAGGTGAACTTGAGCGTGAACACGTTCGTCCCCAAGCCGCACACGCCGTTTCAATGGGCGGGTCTGGAGAGCGAGGCCGTGATCCGCGAGAAGCAGGCCCTGCTCAAACGGCGGCTGCGGGGGCCCGGTCTGAAGCTCAGCCTGAGTGACCCGCAGGCCAGCGTGCTGGAGGCGGCGCTGGCGCGGGGCGACCGGAGGCTCGCCGGTGTCGTGCACCGCGCTTGGGAGCTGGGAGCCCGCTTCGATGCCTGGGACGAGCATCGCCAGCCCGCCGCCTGGAGCCAGGCCTACGCCGAGGTCGGGCTCGACCCGGCTTTCTATGCCCATCGGGAGAGGGCCCTGGACGAGCAGTTCCCCTGGGAGGTCGTATCCATAGGCGTCAGGAGGAAGGTGCTCCTGGCCGAGCATCGGCGCAGCCAGAGCGGGGAGACGACCGCGGATTGCCGGGATAGCTGCTATGGCTGCGGTGTGCTTGCTGCCTACGGCTCCGGCTGGTCGGCCCAGTGGCGCTGTCCGCGCCCGCCCGACAACGCATGACAGTCACGATGGGCCGGCTGCGGATCACCTTCTCCAAGGGCGGGCTGTTGAGGTACAGCGGGCACCTCGATCTGGCGCGGGCCTGGGAGCGGAGCCTCCGGCGCGCCGGAATCCCGGTCGCCTACTCGCACGGGTTCAACCCACGCCCCAGGATCCAGTTGGCCGCGGCCCTGCCCCTGGGCCACGCCGGCGAGGCGGAGCTGCTCGACGTGTGGCTGGAGCGGCCGGTCGCAGTGGGAGAACTGGCCAGGGCCCTGCAGCCCGCGCTCCTGGAAGGGCTCGTGGTGAAGGAGGTGCGCGAGGTCCCGGTCCAGCAGCCTGCCCTGCCGGCTCAGGTCGCTGCCTCCGAGTACGAGGTCGCCGCTGAGTGGGAGGAGCCGGTGGAGCGACTGCAGGAGCGCATGGACCGCCTGCTGGCTGAGACTGAGCTGCGACGGCAGCGGCGGGGCAAGAGCTATGACCTGCGGCCGCTCATAGATCGCCTCTGGATCGTGCAGGAGTGGTCGCAGGCGGCAGGAGGACCGGTGCTGGGAATGGTCCTGGCGGCACGCCCGGGAGCTACGGGAAGGCCGGAGGCGGTCCTGGAAGCTCTGGGGCTCGAGGGCTGCCGCGCCCAGTTCAAGCGCCTGCGGCTAGTGCTTGGCCAGGGT
>CAZHAX010000023.1:0-49045 GCA_964530325.1 uncultured Anaerolineales bacterium
CGAACTCCCCCTGGAGTACGATTATAGCACACCAGCCGCCGCACACAAAGCGTGCCTGTGTCGAAGCCCAATCGTCGCCGCGCACTGAAGGGCTCGATGCCGGGAGCGCAAAGGTGTCGACTGGCGGCGGTGCGTAGGCGGGCGCAGCCGCGACGCTCCGATCACAAGCAGTCTCCTCTGCGGGAGCGTCCTGCTGGTGGGTAGTAGGGCCGGCCCGTCGCCGGTCGTTGACATGGAAAGTTATTCCTGGTATAATATACAAGCTGGGATATACGGACTAGATGTACTGGAGATATTGGCAAGTATGTCTACGAGGCTGGTGATCCTGGGATTCCTGCGGCGGGCACCGCTGTACGGCTATCAGATCAAGCGCATGATCGAACAGGTCATGGGCGATTGGACGAGCATAGCCTTCGGCTCGATCTACTTCGCGTTGAAGAAGCTGGCCGAGGAGGGGTATGTGGAAAAGGTTGGCACGGAGAAGGAAGGCAGTCGCCCATCGCGCACCATCTACCAGATCACCGACGATGGGCGAGACGAATTCATGCGCCTGCTCCGCGAGGTCTGGGGAGACGTAGAGCAGCAGTACTTCACTTTCGATATCGGACTCACCTTCATCGATGCGCTCGAGCTCGATGAGGTCAAGAGCTACCTGAGGCGGCGAGTCGAGTGGCTGGAGCAGACCCTTGAGTACCTCGACCGGCATCAGGCCGAGACCCTGGCCGACGAGCACGTCCCCAGGCTGCTCGGGTCGGCCGTGTTCGATCATCATCGCCTGCACTACCGGGCGGAGCTCGAATGGACGGAGGCGCTGCTTGAGAGCGCGGAGGATGGCGAGCTTGAAGGGGAGCTTGGCTGGATGCGCAGAGCCCTGCAGGAGATGGGCAGGCAGTTCGCCTGATCCAGCCTGTCCGGCTTCGCTCGCTTTTCTTGGCTAGGTATTCTCGATTGCACATACCCCATAGAACATACAGCCAAGATGCCAGGTGGCGCTGTGCGACCAGGCGCTGGGAGACCCATATGACCAGAAAAGCGTTCGATGCAGCGAATGTGACCAGCCGGGCCGCCGGCAGGCTGGATGGAGGGCAGCAGTGCCCAGGCTAGTCAAAGGCGCCAAATGGACCTACGGCTGGGTCATCGTGGGCACCCGGCTAGACCTGCCCATTCCGCCCGCGGCCTGGGCCGAGTTCGGCTTCGAGGAGGGGGGCCAGGCAGTCTTTCTCCGCGGAAGCAGCCGCTCCGGTGGCTTCTCTGTGAGCACGCCGAGGCTGTTGGACGGCATGTCCGAGCGGCTGGGCAGTGGAGCACCCACTCCGCTGGCGCCCGGGCGTTTCGGCGAATCCAGCGTGGTCGTGCCGCCACATATGGGCGTACGTCCGGGCGACCGGCTGCTGACGGCGCGCGGCAGCCGCTATGGGCTGGCCTTCGTCGCCAGGGGGCCGATCTACGATGAGGCCCTGGCCCACCCGGAACTAGACGTGTTTGCAGCGCAACAACAAGAGGAGGATATCGGATCATGAAGAATCAGAAGAACGTTCGAGTCGTGATCGCACTGGCGATCTACCTGGCCTTCACCCTGGCTTTCGGTGCGGCCAACCTGCTCAGCCACATCGGCGAGCGGGAGGGGACGCTGGAGACAATGGATCCGATCGCCGGAATGCTGATGGGTCTACTGGTGTTCCCCGTCTTCGGCCTCGCCCTGCCTCTCTGGCTGGCCAGGCGCTGGGGACTGGAGTTCTCGTTCTGGCCCCGTTCCAAGCGCTGGCCGCTTGCTGTTGCCGTCGTCGCCCTCTACGTGCTCCTCACGCAACAGCAGACTATCGAGAGCGTGGCGGGTATGGGCATCGCGCCGTTCGACTATCTCATCCACTTCACTTCATCCAGCCTGTTTCACATATCGTACTACCCACTTCTTGTCGGATTCGTGATGCCCGTGGTCCGCGATCGCTTCGGCCTGGCCGCCGGCCTGTTGGGCACTGCGGCCCTGTTCGCCCTCTTCCACCTGGCCGGCTTCTACTACTTCGAGGCCGGAACCACGCTGCGGATGCAGGTGCTGCTCTTCGCCGCTTTCCTGGCCAGCCAGATCCTGTACCTATGGACTGAGAGCCTGATCATGGTGGCGCTGGCGCACAGCGTGAACGGCAGCCTTGGTCTGGCAGTGAACGGGACGCTGTTCAACCAGGTGGACGAGATGCTGATAGTCACCGCCTTCCTGATGACAGGGCTGTTTGCCTACATGATCGTCTATGAGGTCCGCCATCGCGGCCGCCCTCGGCGGGCCGGATTCTGGCTGCAGACGAAGATAGACCGCGGGAGGAGCGAGGGATTGTGATCGGGGCGGATAGCTGGCGCCGTAGGGACGAGCGGCCAGGCCGAGCCGCTCGCCTCATCTGCATTCTCCTTGTCGTTGCAGCGGCGACGGGAATCTGGGCCTGGCTGTGGGCACGCCCGTCGCCGTGAGGTGTGTAGGACCACCAGGAGGAGGCAATGGATCCACTGCTGATCGCGGCCGTTGTTGCCTTCATCGTCGCCCTCGTCGCTAGGAGAAAGGGCTCCCTCCGGCTCCACTGGCGGCCCACCCGCGATACGTGGGTGGCTATAGGCGCCGGTCTGGCGGCCTTCGCCATCAGCTCGCTGCTGCTTCTGTTCGACGGCTGGACCCCCGCCGCGCAGGCTATCATGTATGGGCCGCTCTACCTCGGCTGCGGCGTCCTGATTCCCTGGGGCTACACACTGCTCGCCGAGCGGAAGGGACCCTCTGCGCTGGGCCTGAGGCGCCAGAAATGGGCCTCCAGCCTGGCGATCAGCCTTCTCCTGGCCGCCATGTTCCTCCCGATTCTAGTCTCCGAGGGAGACCTGGGAGAGATCGGCTGGGACGTGGTGGCCAGGGCTTCATTCGTCCTCACGGGTGCCGGAGGGCTGTTCGAGATCTTCCTATACTACGGATTCATCCACCTCCGGCTGGAGAAGGCCTTTGGGCTGATACCGGCGATCCTGCTCTCGTCTGCCCTATACGTTCTCTGGCACGTCGGAACGCAGCTGCCGATGGAGGCTGATCCTTTCGCGGCGCTGTGGAAGCTCTATCTGGTGGGGTTGATGAGCCAGTCGGTCTTCAGCCTAACGCGCAACCTGCTGATCATCTGGCCCATCTTCGCTGCGGTTGGCGTAATGCTCGATTTCGCTGTTAACATCGATGCGGTCGAGCCGGTAAGCCGGGAGTTCCCCTGGGCGCTGGGCACGGTGGTGTCGATGGTCGTGTGCGGCATTGCCCTCTGGCTGATGGCCCGCAGGACGGCGGCTGGCGAGCGCGGCTCAGCGCGGCGGCGTTGACAGCGGGCCGCGCGCCCGTATAATCCTCGCTGTGCCTGAGCTACCTGAGGTCGAGACGCTAGCTCGCGGGCTTCGGTCTTCGCTCGTCGACCGCACCTTCGTGGCGGTCGACGTGCGCTGGGAGGGCTGCCTCTCCCCGGCGGACAGGGGCGCGTTCGCCCGGCGGCTGACGGGACAGACTGTGCTCGCCATCGGTAGGAGGGGTAAGTGGCTCAGAATGACACTCAGCGGCGGCGACACGCTGCTCCTCCACCCCAGGATGACCGGACAGGTCCTGCTGAGCGAGGAGCCGATCGAGGACGAGCGGCACGTACGGGCGGTCTTCTCGCTCGACGACGGGAGCAAGCTCGCATTCGTGGACATGCGGAAGTTCGGGCGGGTCTGCCTGGTAGAAGACCCCGATATCATCCTCTCGGAGCTGGGCCCTGAGCCCCTCGCGGATGATTTCACGGCTGCCAGCCTTCAGGCTATGCTGGCCGCCAGGCGCGGGCGGATCAAGCCTCTGCTGCTCGACCAGCGCTTCCTGGCCGGGCTGGGCAACATCTACGCAGACGAGGCGCTCTGGCGGGCCCGCATCAACCCTCTCCGCACTGCGAACACACTCACCGCTAAGGAGGTCAGACGCCTGCACCGGGCGATCCGTTCCGTGCTGCGGGCGGCCATCGCCAGAGGGGGCACGACGCTATCGGACGAGACATTCCGTCAGGTCGACGGCGAGCCGGGCGGATTCTCAATCGAGCTCGCCGCCTACGGCCGTGGGGGAGAGGCCTGCAGCAGGTGCCGGTCGACCATAGAGCGGATCAGGCTGGGCGGCCGTTCCACCCACTACTGTCCTTCCTGCCAGCCGGAACCCTGAGCGGCGGCTGCAACGTCTGTTCTATTGACAGCACGCCGATTGTCGCGTAGCATGGTCATGGGGACAAACAGTTGCCCCGGACCGGACCGGCCTCGCCAGCAAGAGGCGCATCTCAGTCAGTCCCCCGGGAGATACTACTGAGAGCGCGGATCAGGCGGAGCATCCGTCTTAAGAAGCGAGGTTCGCCGGGGGGTACGGGGCGATTGAGGTGCAGCGGCACGCTAGTGGCCGCTGCACTACCTTGTGAGGGAAGAGAGCGGGGGGCTGATCTAGGGCGCAGGCAGGGCCCAGCCGCTCAAGCGGCCGCCTCGTCCCCCTCAGGGCCCCGCCCGCTGGGATGGGCAGCGTCGCCGGCCTCTGCGGGGGCAGCAGCGGGCTTCTCCGGTTGGGATACGTAGCTGATGTGGTGCAGGATGTAGCCCACGCCCGGCCTCGTCTCCAGATAGGTCGGACTGCGGCCGCTTTCGCCCAGCTTCTTCCGCAGCCGGTAGACCGCGGCGTCGATACTAGCTTCTCCGTGCTCCCTAGCCAACACTTTGGCCAGCTCCTCTTTGGAGACTATCTCTCCCGTCCTCGCCCCCAGCTGGACCAGCACGTCGTACTCCAGACGAGAGAGTCGCAGCTCGCGCTCGCCCAGGTAGACCCGACCGCGGGTCTCATCGACAAGGATGGCGGGAACGTCGCCGCGGGCCTGGGCCACCGCTCGGGCAAGGGCGAACTTGGCCCCCTCCTGGTCCAGCTCGTGGGCTCTCTTAAGCTCTGCTACCGCTTCCTCTACTTGACCTAGCTCCAGCAGTGTCTCGCCCAGGTATAGGCGTGCCCGGAAGTGGTGCGGGTAGGCCTCCAGCGCGTCCCGGAAGTAGCGGGCCGCATTCTCCCATTGCCTCCGCCTGAAGAACTCCCGCCCCAGCTCGTACTGCCGCTCCGCCATCGGCTCGACTTGGTCCAGCTCGTCCTTGACCTCACTCAGCGGCCTGTTCTCGCTGACCCAGCGCCGGAACAGCTCGACCTCGAAACGGTGTTCGCCCCCCTCCGTCACCTGGAGCACGCGGCGCCGCACGAGCTGCTTGGGCGCCAACTCCACTTCCCTGGTGCGCAATCGGGCGGCGTAGGTGGAGAGAATGTCGATCACTCCCTCGTCGCTCAGGCTCTCTCCCTCGCCCACACTCTCGGCCAGGCCGGAGATGTAGACTCGCTCCGGAGGCGTGAGTCCATTCCACAGCCAGAGCAGCGCCTGCTCGCCCGCCTCCAGAGCGTCGGCCAGGGCGGCCTCTACCTCTTGGCGACCGACGAGGGGCGGTTCCGCCGGGCCATTCCTGTGGACGCGTTCCCATATCCGCTGGCACAGCAGCTGGGTCAGATACGGGTGGCAGTTGGTGAGGCCGACGACGCGGTCGATGGCGGCGTCTGAGAAGCGCAGCGAGCCATTCTCCTCCGCCTGGCGGATTAGCGCTTCGGCGCTTTCACGATCCAGCACCCATACCTCGCGGGCCAGAGAGGTCTTGAACGTGGCTGTGAAGTTGAGCGAGAGGTCATCCGCCCTGCGGCCGACGACGAAGACGAAGGCCAGGCGGCTGGCCTCCGCCATTGCCCGGCGCAGGAAGGGGAACATCGTCCGGCTGGCGGCCGTCTCCGGCAGACCCTGCTCGCCGACGCGGTCTAGCGTATCGAACTCGTCGAGCAGCAGCACGGGCCTGGAGCCTGGGCTGACCGCGCGGAACAGCTGGGGGATGAAGACCTGGGAGAAGTAACGTCCGCTGTCGTCGAAGAACTCGAGCCTGGGGGCTGCCATTCCAGCCTGCTCGGCCACGGTGTCGGCCAGATCCGCCAGGACGTGGGCCAGGGGGCGAGAGGCCTGGTCCTGAAGGTCGAAATAAACGGGCAGGAAGCGGTCACGCGGCAGCGTCCGCCGGATCTGCATCAGCAGAGAAGTCTTGCCGATGCGGCGCTGGCCATAGAGGACAAGCGAGTTGGTGGCTGGGTTGGAGAGCTCGCTCTGTACCCACTGGAGTGTGTCTTGCCGGCCGAAGAAGCCTCTTCCGCCCAGCAGTGCGGCGCCTGCTACGTATGGATTGACCGCGTTGAGCATGGTCACTTCTTCTTCAGCAACTGGGCGAAGAGCGACTGGGCCAGAGCACCCACTCCACGGGCGGCCCAGCCGGGCGCGTTGCGCACAGCCTCGACCAGGCCGTCCCACTGCTGCTGTGTCAGAACGAAGCGGTAGCGCTTGTTGTTCAGCCACTCCTCGTAGCCAGCCACCCGGCGGGCCTCGGCGATGATCACGTCGCGCACCCACCATGTGAAGGCCTGTGCCCCGGTCGTCCACTGCTCTCCGCGCCAGAGGAGGCCGTGCTGCCAGTCGAACTTCCAGCCCTCGCCGACGCGCTCCGCCAGACCCCGGTCGGCCAGCTTCCGCAGTTCCGGGCCGAAGGCATCCACCTTCTCGATCTCGCCGTAGGCGAAGCTCTGACCGAGAGCCTGACCTCCCAGCTCCATCAGGCTCAGGATCACCGCCGTCGTCCGCGTCCGGTCGTCAAGCGTCCGCCACAGGTCGTCGAAGTGGAAGGTTATCCGCTCGAAGAAACGCTCCGCGCTCCTGGCCTGTCTGTCGTTGCCCTTCGTCTCGGCGAGCGCTGCAGCCATAGCCTGCAGTAGGAAAGGGTGGCGCCCGGCTACGCGTCGTACGAACCGGCGGTCGTCCTGCGAGAACTCCTCCCCCGCCAGGTCGAGCAGCCTGCCTACGGCCACCTCGTCGAAGGGTCGCAGCCGCATCTCGATCATGTTGTTGAAGAAAGGCGAGCCGGCCTCCAGAAGGCCCCGGCCGCACTCGTTCATCTCCACCACCGACATGCGGCTCGTAGTCACGATCGCCAGCCCGCCCGTCCGTGTGGCCAGAGACCGTAGCAGAGCGAAGAAGGCGGGGTGCTGGAAGTTGGGGTGTACCAGGAGATGCTCGAACTCGTCCAGCAGAAGGAAGAGACTCCAGCCAGCTCGACCCAGGGCGTTGAATAGCCGCTCCAACGGCCGCCGACCGTAGTCGGCCAGCGCGGCCCCGCTGAGTTCCTGAGTGAGCGGCACCGTATCGGCAACTGCGCGCAGTGGCTCCAGTGCCTCCTGCCAGAAGGCCTCGGGAGTGAATCCTGTGCCGATGGGGTGCAGGTCCATGAGGCAGGTGATTGCCCGCTGCGCCTCATCGCCCAGGTAGGCCTGCCTCGTTTCCTCGTCAGCGACCTTGAGGAGCAGGGAGCTCTTGCCAATGTGGGGCTCTCCGACCACGGCCGTGGATTCACAGTGGCGAAGCCGGTTGAAGACGGTGCGCAGGTCGCCCTTCCGATCCAGGAACTCGCTGGGCCGAACGGGGCGCCCGTAGATAAACGCTCGCGAGGCGGCTGCGGCCATGGTCACTCCCTTGCAGCGAAGAAGGGCAACGCTGCCCTATCGCCCGCTCGACGCGGCTGTGCCTGCCGGCTGCTGCCTGCGGCGGCGCACCCGACCTGCTGCCGCTTGATCGCTGATTATAGCATACCTGGAGTCGCGCACAATTGAGGCCCAAGTGGTTGACAACTGATTCGATATCGACTACACTACGCAGCGATACGAGATGCGCCTGGTTCAGCCGGTCCACAGGCACACACCGCTACGAGGGGAGGGAGGTCGGGTCCGTGACGGAACCCGAAGCGGGGACCAAGTGGAGGGTCCGGCAGGCCGGCTCGCTGACCGCGGAGCAAAGGGACCGGGATGGGCTGATCAGAGTTCCGCGCGTGGGGCAGAATCGCGAGGCGGCCGTCTCCGCGCCTCGGGCGCCGGCTTCTGGAGCCGGGCCTGGGCTAGACGCTCCCGGGGGCGGCAAGGCTTGCTCCGGGCGCTCTCGGACCGGCGCTTCACCTGGCTGGGGGGCGCGTCCCGCGCGCTGCTCGACCGCGAGGGCCCCAGGCCAACCAGCCTCTCGTATTGCGCGTACCCCGATCGATGCCGGCCGGGCCGTGCCTCCCGGCGCGTGTTGTGGTCATCGTTTGCTCCGAAACGCGTATCCACCTTTCGCTGCAGGCGCGGCTATCGTGGGGTGGCAGCGGGGGCGGGTCTATGCGGAAATGGAATCATCCCGGACATGACAGGGTCGGTCTCCAGAACGCGCGGCTCCGGCAGGCCGGGGCGACCGGCGCCGTGGCTTCATCCCGCTGCGGCGGTTGCGCCCTTCCTAGGCCTCAGGCAGCGGACGGCAGCCCTCAGTACAGGAGGGTCCCAGGTCTATGCCTGAGGTGAAGCCCGCGGGCTGGCGCGGCAAGCTCGGTATCGTCAAGCGCGGCAAGGCGCTGAGAAGCGGCGACCTGGCCGGCTACGACCTCAGCAGCGGCAACTTTCCCGGCGCCTCCCTGCACGGGGCCGACCTGAGCGTAGCTGACCTGGGTGGCGCCAACCTGCGCAACGCGGACCTGAGCAGCGCCAACCTCGCCGGAGCGCGCCTGCACGGGGCGAACCTCAGCAGCGCCGACCTCACCGCATCCAAGCTGACCGACGCTGACCTGACCGAGGCCAAGCTCCGTCTGAGCGCTGGCGTTGGGGCGGACTTCAGCGGGGCCAAGATCGCTGGCGCCGACTTGAGCGGCGCTAGCCTCTCGGGCAGCCGGCTGACCGGCGCTGACCTGAGCGGGGCTAATCTGGACAGCGCCGACCTGAGCGACGCCGATCTCTGCGGCGCCTGTCTGGGCGGAGCCAGCCTGCAAGCCGCCAAGCTGAAGGGCTCGATGATCGACGAGGCGACAGAGCTGGACGAAAGGCTGCGCTTCGCCTGGGAGATAGTCAATCAAGGCGGCGCCGGTCGGTCTCTGAAGGGCGTCGATCTGAGCGGCACGCAGCTTAGTGGAGCGGCTCTCGAGGGCGCGGATCTGAGCGGCGCCGACCTCTCTCTGGCCGACCTGGGCGGGGCTGACTTGCGCAGAGCGAGTCTGCAACAGGCCAATCTCTCTGGATGCCGACTCGGCGGGGCAGACCTTCGGGGAGCCGACCTTACGGATGCGGACCTGGAATCGGCCGATCTGAGCCAGGCAGATCTCAGTGGCGCTTCTCTCGGCGGCGCGCAGTTGAGGGCAGCTGTGCTGAGGCAGGCTAGACTGGTTCGCGCCGACCTCCGTTCGGCCAACCTGACCGACGCTGATCTAACGAGCGCGGATCTGACGCTCGCCAGCCTGCAGGATGCAGACGTGAGCGGCGCTATCCTGCTTGATGCCGTGCTCCTCGTCACTCGCCTCAAGGGCGCAATAGTCGATGAGGGTACGCAGATCGACGAGCGGTCGAGATTCGCCTGGGAGATCGTGTGCCAGGGGGGCGCTGGACGTGATCTTGGCGGGGTTGATCTCAGTGGCGCCGATCTGAGCGGGGCTGACCTGAGCGGCGCAACGCTCACCGGGGCCCAGCTGGGCCGGGCCAACCTGAGCCGGGCGGATCTCCGGAGCGCGACTCTCCACGACGCGGATCTGCGAGGCGCCGACCTGAGCGGTGCTAACCTCTTCCGGGCCAGGCTCCGGGGCGCTCTCGTCGATGCGGCGACACAGATCGATCACAAGTGGCACCTGGCCTGGGAGATCGTCTCCCGGGGCGCGTCTGGGCGTGATTTGAGCAAGAGTGACCTCAGCGGCGCGGAGCTTCGCCAGGCGGACCTGCGCCAGGCGGTCCTCAATAGGGCCGACCTTCGCGATGCGGATCTGCAGGAAGCGGACCTGGTGGGGGCGGACCTCGGCGGCGCCAACCTCGCCGCCGCCGATCTGAGGCGGGCCAAGCTGGCGGAAGCGAAGCTGCGCAACGCCAATCTCGCCGGGGCGAACCTGTACGAGGCCGACCTGAGTGGCCTGGATATGAGCGGGGCGGACCTGACCGGGGCCAGCCTGAGCGAGTCCAATCTCACCCGGGCGGACCTGAGCATAGCCACGCTGCGGGACGCCACGCTGACCGGCGCCAATCTTGCCGGGGCAGAGCTTGGCAGGGCAGATCTCCGGGCGGCTGACCTGGCGCTGGCCAACCTGCGGGATGCGGATCTCTGTGGGGCCAATCTCCTCAACGCGAACCTGACCGGTGCGGACCTGACCGGCGCGAAACTAGACGAGACGACGCGCGTGGACGATCGCTGGCGGTTGACCTGGGAGATCGCCAATCAGGGTGCCGCTGGGCGCGATCTGTCCGGAATCGATCTGAGCGGGGCCGACTTCGCCGAGACGGATCTGAGCGAGGCGGACCTCTCGCGGGCGGATCTCTCCGGCGCGGACTTGCGGTCGGCGAACCTGCGGAATGCCGACCTGAGAGGCACGGACCTACGGGATGCCGACCTCTGGGAGACTCAGCTCATTGGCTGCCTGATCGACGAGGCTACCCAGCTGGATGACAAGTGGAGATTGGTGTGGGAGTTGGTCAACCAGAGAGCGGCTGGCCGCGACCTCAGCGGCGCTGCCCTAAGCGGCGCCTGTCTGCGCGGCGCTGAGCTAAGCTGGGCCAGCCTGAGCGAGGCCGACCTGAAGGAGGCCGACCTGGGCGATGCTCGCCTGGCCGGGGCGGACCTCGGCGGCTCCGACCTTATCCGAGCTGACCTCTCAGGAGCCGATCTCAGCGGTGCCGACCTGGGCCGCGCCAATCTGGCTGGCGCAAATCTCGTTGGCGCGAAACTGGCTGGCGCTCACTTTGCCGGAGCCCAACTGGACGGCGAGACGCAGATCGATACTAAGTGGCGTCTCATCTGGGAGATCGGCAGCGAGGGCGCGGCTGGCCGGGACCTGAGGGAGGCCGACTTGCGCGGGGCGGATCTTAGCGCGTGCGACCTCCGTCAAGCGGACCTGGAGAGAGCAGACCTCGTCGGCGCGGATCTGAGTGGTGCAGACCTGGCAGGGGCCAACCTTGCCGGGGCCAACCTGAGCGAGGCCAAGTTGAGCCGGACGGACCTCGCCGAGGCCCGGATGCGCGACGCGAAGCTGTCCGGCGCCGACCTAACCTTCGCCAATGCCCAGGGCGCCGACCTGACAGGTGTTGACCTCGTTGACGCGCGGATAGATGAATCGACACGTATTGAGCCCAAGCACCGTCTCACCTGGGAGATCGTCAACGACGCGACGCCGGGGCGTGACCTGAGCGGCGCGGACCTCAGCAGGGCCGTGCTGCGCGGGGCTGAGCTCCGCGAGGCGAACCTGAACCAGGCGGATCTCAGGGGCGCCGATCTCACCGGAGCGGACCTCTTCATGGCCGATCTCCGGAACGCCCAGCTTGACGAGATGACGCAGCTGGATGCCACTTGGCGTCTCGCCTGGCAGATCGTCAACCACGGCGCAGTGGCGCGCGATCTGGCTGGCGCGAACCTGGCGGGCACGGACCTGGCCGGAGCAGATATGGGTGGGGCCAGACTCGGCGGAGCGAACCTCACCGGCGCCGACTTGAGTGGCGCCGACCTGGAGGGAGCCGATCTGCAGGGAGCCTGCCTCTACCAGGCTAACCTGGAAGGAGCCCGGCTCGACGGTGCCCAGCTCAAGGGTGCCCAGCTGGACGAGTCCACGCGGATCGACGACAGATGGATGCAGGTTTGGCGCGTGGTGGACGGCCAGGCGGCAGGCTCCGATCTGAGCGGCGTCGACCTGAGTGATGCCGAACTCTCTGGGGCGGATCTGGTGGGGGCAGACCTGTCGTCTGCCGACCTGCGCGGATCCGACCTGCGGGAGGCGAATCTGAGCCGGGCCAATCTCAGGGACAGCAGGCTGACGGGGGCGAAGCTGGGAGGGGCAAACCTGCAGCAGGCGGACCTAAGGGAAGCACAGCTGGCCGGAGCAGACTTGCACAAGGCCGACCTGAGCGGCGCCAACCTGGCCGGCTCCGCCATCGATTCCAGCACGAAGATCGACCCCAAGTGGCGGCTTGCGTGGGAGGTGGTGAACCAGGCAGACGCCGGGCGAGACCTGAACGGAGCGGATCTGAGCGGCACAGATCTGAGTGGCACCTACCTGGGGGGCGCCGAGCTGGTCGGGGTTAGGCTCGAAGGAGCAGATCTCAGCCAGGCCAACCTGGTCAACGCGGATCTGACGGGTGCCCGGCTCACCGGCGCCGATCTCCGAGGCACAGATCTGACGGGGGCGGACCTGAGCTCGGCCGAGTTAGCTGCGGCCAGGATCGACGAGACTACCCGGATCGACGACCGGTGGCGCCTGGTGTGGGAGATAGCGAACGAAGAGGTCAAGGGCCGCGACTTGAGTGGTGTCGATCTCGGCGGGGCCAACCTGCGTGGCGCCTACCTGGTTGAGGCGGACCTGAGCGGAGCAAACCTGAGCGGGGCCGATCTCGGTGGTGCCAATCTCGAAGGAGCCAAGCTGCGCCGGGCCGAGCTGCGGGGCGCTACCCTCGACGAAGAGACGAAGATCGACGATAAGTGGAGGATGATCTGGGAGATTGTGAGTGGCCATGGCGCCGGCAGCGACCTCGGCGAGGCTGATCTCTCGGAGGCCGATCTGCGGGATAGCGATCTGGCCGGCGCCAATCTGCGCGGCTCGAAGCTGGCGGAAGCGGACCTGCGAGGTGTAAGCTTCCACACGGCGATCCTTGCCGAGGCTGACCTGACCAGGGCAGACCTCAGCTGGGCCAACCTCACGGGGGCCGATCTGTCACGCGCCAAGCTCAAGGAAGCTGAGCTCTGTGGGACCGATCTGACCGGCTGTGACCTGAGTGGGGCGAAACTGCGCGGCGCGGACCTGAACGGTGCCAATCTCAGCGGCGCCAATCTGGACGGCGCGGACCTCTCCGGCGCCGACCTGCGCGTGGCCAAGCTCGACGACGCCACGCGCCTAGATGATGCCTATCGGCTGATCTGGGAGATAGTCAACCAGAGAGCCGCGGGCCGCGACCTTACCGGAGCGAGCCTCAAGGGGGTTAGCCTGAGCGGAGCCGATCTGAGCTGGACGAAGCTGACCGAAGCGGATCTCAGGCAGGCAGATCTCTCCGGCGCGGACATGTCCGGGGCAGACCTTGCCGGGGCTGACCTCGGCGGCGCGGACCTGCACGAGGCGGATCTCTCTGCCGCCGACTTGACCGCCGCCAACCTCAGGGGAAGCGACCTGACCGGGGCTAGCCTGCTCATGGCGGCCCTCAGGGGGACCCAGTTCGACGACTCGACCCGGAGCGACGCCAAGTGGAGGCTCGTCTGGGAGATCGTGAACCAGGGCGGCCGGGGGCAGGATCTCTCCAGCGCCGACCTGAGCGGGGCCGACCTGCGTGGGGCCGATCTCCACGGCGCCGACCTCAGTGGCGCCAATCTGGATGGCGCCAGGCTAGGCGGAACCGACCTCAGCTCCGCAAACCTGCGCGGAGCGAGTCTCGATGGCGCCGATCTGACGGGGGCCAACCTCAAGGGGACCGACCTTTCAATGGTCGATCTACGTGAGGCGAGGTTGGACGATGCAGCCGAAGTCGACGCTAAGTGGCAGGCGGCCTGGGAGATCGTCAACGAGGGCGCCGCCGGCAGAGACCTCTCTGGACTGGATCTGAGTGGAACAGACCTGCGCGGAGGCGACCTCTCCGGGGCGGATCTGAGCGGCACCAACCTGAAGCGGGCCAAGCTGAACGGCGTCAAGCTCGGTGAGGCCCGGCTGGCCGGAGCCAACCTCTCTGATGCTACGCTCTACGGGGCCGACTTGGGCGGAGTCGATCTCGCGGGCGCTGAGCTACGGGGGGCCCAGATAGACCGCTCCACCCACATCGATGCCAAGTGGCGACTCATATGGGAGATCGTCAACCAGCGGGCGGCGGGACGTAGCCTCGTTGGTGTTGACCTCAGCGGCGCGGACCTTGCCGGCGCCAACCTGCACGATGCCGACCTATCCCGTGCCCGCCTTGCCGGGGCTGACCTGGCAGACGCCGATCTGGGCAACACGCGATTGGGGGAGGCGGATCTGAGCGAGGCCGTGCTGCACGACGCCGACCTGACAGGAGCAGACCTTCGGGGATCCAGACTCTGCTCGGCGGACGTGGGAGGGGCGATTCTCTCCGCCGCCGATCTACGAACGGCTGACCTGAGTGACGCCGACCTCAGCGGTGCCTCCCTGTCCGAGGCGAACCTCAGTCAGTCGGTGCTGGATCGAGCCGACTTCGGCGGTGCCGACCTGAGGGCGGCTGCGCTGGCCGGAGTGTCGGCAGTAGGGGTCAGCTTCAGGGGGGCCGAGCTGAGCGGGGCGGAATTGGCTGGATCCGATCTGAGCGGTGCGGACCTGCGCGACGCTGCGGTCACCGATTGCGACCTGACCCAGGTCAGTCTGCGAGGCGCTGAGCTGGCGGGCGCTGACCTCCGCGGTGCGGAGTTGGAGGGGGTCGACCTGCTGGGCGCGGATCTCAGGCGCACGCAGCTCGACCTGACCACCAAGCTGGATCCGAAGTGGCAGCTGATCTGGGAGATCGTCAACCCGGGGGCCATCGGGCGGGACCTGAGCGGGCGCGATCTCAGCGGGTTCGGCCTGGGCGGCGGCAAGCTCAGTGGCGCCAACTTGAGCGGCGCCGACCTGACCGGCACTAACCTCGACGGCGCCCTGCTCGAGGGAGCCGACCTCAGTGCCGCAAAGCTCAGCCAGGCCAATCTAGGCCGGGCGAACCTGAGCGGGGCCAACCTGCGTGGGGCTGACCTGGCGGGAGCGGATCTGAGGCTCGCCGACCTCGCCTCCGCAGACCTGGCCTACGCGGCGCTGGGCGGCGCTCATATCGATGACACTACTCAGATCGACGACAAGTGGCGCCTGGCCTGGGGAATCGTCGGAGATCGCACTGCCGGACGTGACCTGAGCGGGAGCGACCTCTCGGAGGCGAACCTGTCCGGCGGCAATCTGCGGGGAGCCCGCCTGGAGAGCGCGAATCTCTCAGCGGCGGACCTGAGGGGGACGGATCTCAGTGGCTCGGAGTTGACGCGGGCTGACCTGAGTGAGGCAGACCTTCGGGGAACCGACCTGAGCGGTGCGGATCTGTCCGGCGCTAACCTGAGGGGGGCGGAGCTCGACGACGCTACAGGTATCGACGAGAAGTGGCGATCAGTCTGGCAGATAGCGAATCAGGGTGCCCCTGGCCGCGATCTGACCGGAGCCGACCTCGTTGGAGCGTTCTTGGTAGGCGCAAGCCTGAGCGGTGCCAAGCTGAAGCGTGCAGACCTGACGGATGCCAACCTCTCGGGCGCGGACCTATCGAAGGCGAACCTGGGCGGAGCAAGGTTGCACAATGCCCGGCTCCAAGGCGCAGATCTGAGGGATGCGGATCTGACCGGGGCGGATCTGACCGGGGCGGACCTGAGGGAGACGAGGCTTGAGGGGATTGATCTACGTCAGGTTCAGCTCGACGATGATACCCTGCTCGACGAGGCCTGGCGCCTCCGCTGGGAGATACTGAACGAGGGCGGGGCGGGCCGCGACCTGAGCGGCGTGGACCTGCGCGAGGCCGACCTGCGAGAGGCGGTACTCACCGAGGCGGACCTGAGCGGCGCCGAGCTCTCCGGGGCCGACCTCAGCGGGGCGCTGCTTAGCAGGGCCAATCTGACGCGCAGCCACCTGGACGCGGATACCCGCATCGCCGAGAAGTGGCGGCTCGTGTGGCAGATCGTGAACGAGGACCGGCTGGAGTGGGACCTGAAAGGTGCAGATCTGAGCGGTGCGAATCTGGAGGGCGTCAGCCTGCGCGGGGCCAAGCTGGCCAAGGCGGACCTGAGCGGAGCCAGCCTGGGCGGAGCGGATCTGAGCGGAGCCGACCTCAGCCGCGCCGACCTGAGCCAGGCTGCGCTTCGGCGGGCCAAGCTGGTGCAGGCCAACCTGGGTGGGTCGAAGCTGATCGGCGCGGATGTCGCCCTGGCCGATCTGAGCGGGGCGGACCTCAGCGATGCGGACCTGACGGGGGCGCTTGTCTCCGAGGCCGTGCTTGCCTCGTCTCGTCTCAATGGAGCCCAGCTTCGCGAAGCAAGCCTGGACGAAGCTGATCTCCGGCAGGCCGACCTCGGCGGAGCCGACCTTACACAAGCACGCCTCACCGGCGCCGATCTGACCGGCGCCAACTTCACCAGGGCCACGCTGTCCGGCGCGAATCTGAGCGGCGCTCGGCTGTCCGGGGCGAACCTGTCTCGCGTTCCTCTCAGCCAGGCCGATCTCAGCCGGGCGCAGCTGGCGGGGGCCATTCTCGAGCAGGCGGACCTCAGCGGGGCTATGCTGAGCGAGACGGACCTGACGGACGCCGATCTGCGAGGCGCCGAGCTCAACGGGGCCAGGCTGTTGAGCGCCACTCTCACAGGGGCCGATCTCAGTGGAGCGCACCTTCGCCAGGCTGACCTGAGCGAAGCGCGATTGATGGGGGCCCGGCTGCTGGGAGCCGATCTCTCCGGGGCGGAGCTGGGGGGTGCGGACCTTTCCGATGCCAACCTGCAGGACGCCGACCTCAGCACGGCTCAGCTCAGAGGAGCCAGGGTATCGGAGACGACTCAACTGGATCCCACATACCGGCTGGTGTGGGAGATCCTGAACGAGGGAGCCGCCGGGCGTGACCTGAGCGGCACCAATCTGAGCGGCTTCGATCTCAGGGGGGCGAATCTCAGTGCGGCAGATCTGAGCCGGGCCAACCTGAGGGGCGCTGACCTGAGCGGTGCCGATCTAAGGCTCTCCAAGCTGGACTCGGCCGACCTGCGCGGCGCGAATCTGAGCGATGCCGATCTGAGCGGTGCCGAGTTGAGTGGGGCCAGGATCGACAGGTCGACGGTGCTCGACGGCAAGTGGCAGCTTATGTGGCAAGCTGCCAACCTTGCCACCGGCGGGCGAGACCTGAGCGGCATTGACCTGAGCGGCACGGACCTGCGCGGCGTTGCCCTCCAGGGCGTGGACCTGCGCGGTGCCACTCTAGACGGCGTTGATCTGCGCGGGGCGCAGCTAGACGAGACGACACTTGTCGACGATAAGTGGAGATTGGTGTGGGATGTCGTCAATCTGGGCGGCACCGGGAGAGACCTGAGCGGGCGGGACCTACGTAATGCCAGCCTGAACGGCACCGACCTGAGCAACACCGTCCTGCGCGATGCCGATTTGAGCGGAGCCGGCTTGCGCGCAGCGAGCCTGTCTGGCTCCGATCTGACCCGGGCCAACCTGAGCGGCGCCGATCTGCGGGGGGCCGACCTGACCGGTGCTGCGCTGTTCCGCGCCCACCTGCTGGGAGCGCAGCTGGACGACGAAACGCAGCTGCAGGCGCGGTGGCGCACGGTCTGGCGGATCGTCAATGAGGGCTCAGCAGGATTGGACCTGGCCCAGGTCGATCTTAGTGGTGCCAACCTGAGCGGGGCAGACTTGCGCTCCGCGCAGATGGCCGGCGCGGACCTGACCGACTGTGACCTCAGCGGAGCGAATCTGGACGGCGCGGATCTCAGCCGCGTCTGCCTGCGAGGCGTGGCGCTCGACAGCGCGACCCGTATCCAGCGGCGGTGGCGGTTCGCGTGGGAGATGGTCAACGAGGGCGGCCGCGGGCGCAACCTCTCGGGCGCAGATCTCAGGCAGGCCTATCTGCGTGACGTCGATTTGAGCGAGGCCCAGCTTAGACGGGCGGACCTGCAGGGGGCGGACCTGAGCGGTGCCGACCTAACGGGCGCTGATCTGGCGGGAGCCAACCTGACCGGGGCGGATCTCGCCCTGGCCGGCCTGAGGGGATCCAGGGTCGATCACGCCACCCAGCTCGACGCCAAGTGGAGGCTCGTGTGGGAGCTGGTGAACCACGGCGCGGCGGGGCGCGATCTGACGGGCGTCGATCTTAGCGGAGCCTCGCTATCTGGGGCCGATCTGAGCGGCACTGACCTTTCGCAGGCGGACCTTCGCGATGCCGATCTGCGTGGCGTAGACCTGACCGGCACGATGCTCTTCGGCGCCAACCTGAGAGGGGCCCAGATCGATGAGGCGACGGTGGTCGACGAGCGCTGGCGCCTGGTCTGGGAGCTGGTCAGCTCCGGCGGGCAGGATCGCAAGCTGGCGGGCGTAGACCTGAGCGGCGCAGACCTTCAGGACGCGGATCTCTCGAGAGCCGACCTCTCGAAGGCGCGGCTGCAAGGCGCCGACCTGCGCGGCGCGAACCTGACCGGGGCCCGGCTGGCCCAGGCGGATGTGCGGGGCGCCCGGCTCAACGGCACCACGCAGCTTGAGGAGAAGTGGCGCCTGGCCTGGCGGCTCGTGAACGAAGGGGGTGCCGGCGAGGATCTGGCCGGTGTGGATCTCTCGCAAGCCGGACTGCAGGGCGCAAGTCTCCGCCAGGCGGACCTGAGAAAAGCCGACCTCTCGGGTGCCGATCTCTCGGAGGCCGACCTGGCGCTGTCTGATCTGCGCGGCGCGCGGCTCAGCCAAGAGACCATGATTGATGCCAGGTGGCGCTTGACCTGGGAGATTGTAAACGAGGGCGGCGAGGGGCGTGACCTTGGCGGAGCAGACCTGCGGGAGGCCGATCTGAGCGGGGCCAGCCTGGCAGGGGCCAACCTCGAGGGAGCCGATCTCTCCCGGGCGGACCTGCGGGACGTGAATCTGGTGCGGGGGGATCTGAGGCGGGCGCGGCTGACGGAAGCGGATCTCTGCGGGGCCAATCTCACGGACGCAGATCTGGCCGGCGTGGAGCTGCGGGGCACCAGGATAGACGACGCCACCCAGCTGGACAGCCAGTGGCTCCTGGCCTGGAGGGCGGTGAATGAGGGAGCGCCTGGAGAGGACTTGAGCGGCGTCGACCTGACGAACGCCGACCTGAGAGACCGGGACTTCACCGGGGCCGATCTAAGTCAGACCGATCTGGAGGGTGCCGATCTCAGAGGCCTGCAGATCAGCGCTGAGACCCAGCTTCACCCCAAGTGGCGGCTGGCCTGGGAGATCGTGAACCTGGGGGCTGCCGGGCGTGATCTCCAGGGAGCGGACCTGGAGGCCGCTAATCTGCAGCAGGCTGATCTGCCCGGGGCGAACCTGGCAGGGGCTAGACTGAGCGGCGCGAGTCTCCGGCTGGCCAACCTGAAGGGTGCAGACTTGCGGGAGGCTGATCTGCGGAACGCCGACCTGCGCGGCGCCGAGCTGGCCCTGGTGGACCTGACGGGTGCCGATCTCGGAGGCACTCTCATCGACGACGCGACTCTCCTGGACGCCAGGTGGCGCACGATGTGGAGCCTGCTCAACGAGCAGGTGGCGGGGCGCGATCTGCGCGGGGCCGATCTGCGCGCCGCCCAGCTCAGGGGCGCCGACCTTAGTGAGGCCGACCTGCGAGATTCAGACCTGGGCGGGGCTGACCTGGCGGGGGCAGACTTGGCTGGCGCGGCGCTGCAGGGAGCCCTGGTAGATGAGCGGACGCAGCTGGATGGCAAGTGGCAGTTGGTCTGGGAGATCGTGAATCAGGGAGCAAGCGGGCGGTCTCTCAGCGGTGCCGACCTGAGCGGAGCAGACATCGGCGGGGCAGACCTGACCGAGGCTAGCCTTAGCTCCGCCGACCTACAGGGAGCGTCGCTTGCCTCGGCGGAGGCACCGTGGGCGCAGTTTACGTCCGCCAATCTCGCGGGCGCGAATCTGAGCGGCGCGAACCTGCGGGGGGCGGACCTCAGCGGGGCCAGGCTGACTGAAGCCGACCTCTCGGAGGCGGACCTGAGCGAGGCCGACCTGACCGCAGCTGACCTGCGGGACGCGAAGCTTGACGGCGCTGGCCTGCAGTGGGCGCAGCTCGATCAGGCGCATCTTCAAGGGGCCAGCTTTGCAGGCGCGGTCATAGGCGACGATACGCAGCTGGAGCCCAAGTGGCGGCTAGTGTGGGAGCTGGTAAACGAAGGGGCTGGCGGGCGCGACCTATGCGGCGCTGATCTGGCGGGGGCTAACCTGGTGGGGGCCAACCTGGACGGCGCTGACTTCTCGGGCGCGGACCTGAGGGGTGCAGACCTGACAGGCGCAAGCCTCGTTGGAGCTGACCTGAGCGAAGCGATCCTGGATGAGCACACCCGCCTGGAGGGCAGATCGCAGCTGGTGTGGGAGATAGTCAGCCAGGGTGCACCCGGCCGCAACCTGGCCGGGGCTGACTTGGCCGGAGCGCGGCTGCCCCGCGCCGACCTCAGCTCCACTGATCTCTCTGGTGCTGACCTGAGCGGTGCAGATCTGACGGAGGCGAATCTGAGATGGTCCGACCTCAGCGGCGCCGTTCTGCGCGGAGCCAGCCTGGACGGTGCGGATCTGGAGGGGGCGAGCCTGTCCGGGGCTACACTCGACGCAGACACGGGGATTGACCCCAAGTGGCGCCTGGCGTGGGAGATCGTGAATGAAGGCGCCTCCGGGCGCGAGCTGCGCGGCGCCGACCTGGCCGGCGCCAACCTGGCCGGGGCGGCGCTCGAGGGTGCTGTGCTCGAAGGGGCGGACCTGCGCAGTGCGAACCTGTGCGGCGCCGATCTGACTGCTGCCGACCTGCGCTTGGCCAGCCTAGGCGCTGCATCGATCGACGATGAGACGGCTCTCGACCCGAAATGGCGCCTGGTGTGGGAGGTGGTCAACGAACCGGTCTCCGGGCGCGATTTGAGTGGCGCGGACCTTACGGGCGCCGACCTGCGCGACTCCGACCTGCGCGACGTTGACCTCTCCGGGGCAGACCTGAACGGGGCCGATCTGAGCGGCGCGGATCTGCGAGGGGCGCGAATAGACGATGCGACGGTCATCGACGAGAGATGGCGGCTTGCCTGGGAGGTCCTGAATGAAGGGGCGGCGGGCCGCGACCTGAGCGGCGCGGACCTAAGTGGGGCGTTTCTCTGCGAGGCTGACTTCCGGGGAGCGATCCTGGCCGGTGCGGACATGCGCGGCGCACGGGCGAGCAAGGCGGTTCTCAGCGGGGCTGACCTTGGTCAGGCCAACCTGAACGAGGCAGATCTGGCCGGTGCCGACCTGAGCGGAGCGGACCTGGGGAAGGCGAATCTGTATGGGGCGGATCTGCGTGGAACTGACCTGACTGACGCCAGCCTGCTGGCTGCCGAGCTGCGCGGCGCGCGGATGGATGAGAAGACGATCGTAGACGGCAAGTGGCGACTGCTGTGGGACGTCGTCAACCAGGCGGCTGCGGGTCAGGATCTGACAGGCGCGGATCTCACCGGGGCCAACATCAGCGGAGCGGACCTGGCCGGCATTGATCTGCGCAACGTGGATCTGGCGCGGGCTCAGCTCAGCGGAGCGAACCTGGGCGGAGCCGACCTGAGCGGGGCACAACTGGCCAACGCGGACTTGAGACTGGCCAACCTGCGTGAGGCCAACCTTGAGAATGCCACGCTTGACGAGGCGAACCTGAGTGAGGCGGATCTGGGCGGGGCTAACCTGAGCAGGGCCTCCCTCCGCGGAGCGGACCTGACCGGGGCGGACTTGAGCCTCGCCGACCTGACCGACGCCGATCTGCGCGGCGCCGACCTGAGCGACGTAGAAATGGCCCAGTCCCAGCTTCGCGGCACCAAGCTTGATCTCGCGACGCGCATCGACGATAGACTGCGCTTGATGTGGGAGATCGCTAATGAGGGAGCGGCGGGGCGCGATCTGGCGGGCGCGGGTTTGGGTGGGGCGGAGTTGAGCGGGGTTGACCTGGCGGGAGCGGACCTGGCCAGGGCGGAACTGGCGCTGGCCAGCCTGGAGGAGGCGGACTTGAGCGGTGCAGACTTGAGGCTGGCCGATCTGCACGACGCCGACCTGCGGGGTTCGTGCCTGGCCAGTGCAGACCTGAGGCAGGCGAATCTACAGGGAGCCGATCTGTCCAGCGCCGACCTCCGGGCGGCGAAGCTTGATGGCGCTCTGCTGGGCGGCGCCAGACTAGACAGTGACACGCGGATAGACGATAAGTGGCGCCTGGTTTGGGAGATTGCCACAGAAGGCGCCGCGGGCCGGGATATCGGCAGGACGGACCTGAGCGGCGCCAACCTGAGCGGGGCTAACCTGAAGGGCGCCCTTCTGGCGCGGACGGATCTGAGCAGGGCTGATCTTGGAGGCGCCAACCTCGATTCCAGCGACCTGAGCAGGGCGAACCTGAGCGGGGCGGACCTGCGGATGGCATCTCTGCGCGATGCTGATCTGAGCGGGGCCAACCTCAGTGGGGCTGAGCTCAGGGGGGCTGATCTGAGAGGCGCCAACTTGACCACGGCGGAAATGAAGGGCACCCGCCTGGACGACGCGACCCGCATCGATGAGCGCTGGCGGCTGGTGTGGGATATCGCCAATGAAGGGGCCGTCGGTCTGGACCTGAGCGGAACCGACCTCAGTGGGGCGAATCTGCACGGGGTCCGGCTGAACAACGCCGATCTCAGCGGCTGCTCGCTCAGGCTCGCCAACCTGCGGGGCGCTGACCTCAGCGGAGCGCAGCTGGCGGATGCAGACCTGAGCGAGGCGAACCTGCGGGATGCGGATCTGAGGGGTGCGGATCTGAGCGGCGCCAATCTGGAGAGGGTCGAGCTGATCGGGGCGCAGCTGGACGAGGAGACCCTAATAGATGACAGCTGGCGGCTCATCTGGGAGATCGCCAATCACAAGGCGGTGGGGCGAGACCTGGTGGGGATCGACCTGAGCGGCGCTGAATTGGCCGGCGCGAACCTGGGCGGGGTCGATCTAACGCGGGCGGTGCTGGCGGAGGCCAGGCTGGCAGGAGCCAATCTGGAGGGGGCGAAGCTGATCGAAGCCGATCTGGCGGGAGCCGATCTCAGCGAGGCGAACCTGGGGGCAGCCGAGCTGGGCTACGCCACGCTCGCAGGGGCCGTGCTCGACTCGGCACTGCTGCAGATGGCCGATCTGAACGGCGCGGACCTGCAGGGAGCGTCGGCTGTCGGGGCCGAGCTGAAGGCGGCCAGAATGGGAGCGGCGAACCTGCGCGAAGCCAACCTGAGCAGAGCGGATCTGACCCGGGCCGATCTGAGCGGTGCTGACCTGAGCGGCATCGACCTGAGCGGGGCGCTTCTCGGCGGCGCAAGCCTGAGTGCGGCGAAGCTGGGCGGTGCCAATCTGAGCGGGGCCGATCTATGCGGCGCGACGCTCGATGGCGCGGAGCTCGACAGGGCGGATCTGAGCCAGGCCAGGTTGACCGAGGCAAACCTGGATGGCGTCCGATTGACCGGCGCGCACCTCAGCGATGCCGACCTCAACGGGGCCAACCTCTTCTCGGCCAAGCTGATAGGGGCCAAGATGGACGAGGCGCAGCTGAGCGGCGCGGACCTGGGCAAGGCCGACTTGACCGGCGCCAATGCCAGTGGCTCCGATCTCAGCTTTGCTCACCTGCGGCAGGCCCGCCTCGATGGAGCGAACCTGACCGGAGCCAATCTCCGCGAAGCAATCCTGGAGGGCGCCACTCTGGCGGGGGCGACTCTCGACGATGCCGACTTCAGCGACGCGGACCTGACGAAGGCTGATCTGAGCGACGCTCAGATGGAGAGGACCGTGCTGATGGGAGCTAGGCTGGCCCAGGCCAACCTGAAGAACGCTCGAGTAGACCAGGCCCAGCTGCAGCAGGCTGCCTCGCTGGAGGGTGCGACGATGCCGGATGGCCGGTCACACGGGGCGAGGAAGTAGGCCAGGCTCAGGCGGGAGGGGTAGCCGGCGCTGCCTAGACGCGGGTCATTGGCTGGGCCGCCGGGCAGAACGCTGCGATTTGGCTGGAATCGAGACGAGGCGCCCCCGGCGCGATTCGAACGCGCAACCTGCGGATTCGAAGTCCGACGCTCTGTCCAATTGAGCTACGGGGGCTACCCACTGACAATGAAAGCCGGACCTTGATCCGGCTGCACGTACGAGGGTGAGTGGTGGGATTCGAACCCACAGTCTCCTGGGCCACAACCAGGTGCCTTGACCCTTAGGCTACACCCACCAAGCGGCAGTATTCTACCATAAGTAAGAACAAGGAGCAAACTATGGTGATGGAGGGGCCGCCCGTTCGGCGTTTCGACGTATTGGTCCTAACCCCTTACTTCCAGGCCAGCGGGAAGCTGGAGACCGTCGGGGACGCGCTGCAGTTCATCAATGACCCTGCACGGCACAGCCTCTCGCTGCACGACGCCATGCTGACTCCCATAGCCCCGGACAGCACGGTCAGTTCCCTGCAACGCCCACACGTCTACGTGCGTAAGTTGCAGATTGCCATGATGTGTTTCACCAGTCCGGAAGGACAGGAGGCGATCAGAACGCTGGCCCGTCGGGAGCTATTGGCCGCCTATACGCCGGTGGCCGTGTTCCAGGGGTACTTCCACATGGGAGCGGAGGCGCGCCTCGAAGACTTCCTGGACCTCTCGCCCGCCGAGATGATCCCAGTCAGCGAAGCGCACGTGTTCCCTCTGGTTGGCCTTCCTGAGCCGCTGCCGGAAGGACAGGGCTTGCTGCTGCTGGGCCGCGGACAGCTTCAGTTCTTCCACGAAGTGTGATCACAGACCTGTTCCCTGCTTCTGAGCCAGCAGCAGCAGCACCTCCGCCCTTCCGACGGGCAACCAGGCCGAGCTGACCTTGAAACTCGTGCTCTTCAGGCAGGGCTCAGTCCGCCCCAGGGGTCGCGACTGCCCGGTTGCCTTGTACAGGGCACGCAGCAGGCACGCTGGTACCCCGGTGCCGGCTGGCCGCGCCACGGTGATCGAGACCAGCCTGCCCCTGTCGTCCAGCACCCTGTGGCACTCCTTCAGCGCTGCCGGGTCCGCTATGAACTCTGCGGGGAAGGTGGCCACCACGCTGCCGAAAGCCCTGTTCTCGAAAGGAAGGTGCTGGGCACGGGCGCGGACGAGCGGAGCTGCTGCCCCCCTGGCCGCGAGCCGCTTCTTGGCCAAGCGGCCCATGGAGACAGACAGATCGACGCCGATTGGCGCAAGCCCTCTCTCGTACATCTCCACCAGCAGATGACCCGGACCGTGGCCCAACTCCAGCACGCGCTGGCCGCTCAGATGCTCGAGCGAGGCCCGGGCCCAGGCCCTCCACTGTCCGAGAGAAACGACCCAGGCCACAAAGTCGTAGGCCCAGGCGAGCTGGTTGTACAGCAGGTGGAAGGCAAGGTTGAGCAGGCGGAAGGCAAGGGCCAGCAGGCCTTGCCACAGTCTTCGCATAGCTGCCCTTTCTCGGTGAAGCAGACACCCCCGCCGTGTCCTCTAGGCGGGGGTGCGGAATGGGAGACTAGGCTGCGGGCCGGCCTCCCGGCGCTAGAAGCGTGGGGCTAGGGGCGCGGCCTGGTGGTCTGCCGTATCGGACCCGTTCTTCAGGGCGGGGCTGAGCTCGACCGTCAGCCTGCTGAAGTAGCTGTTCTCGGGAAGCGGGCCTGTGCCGTACTCCACCTCGGCCACCCTAATGTGTAGCTGCAGGCCCTTCGTCTCCAAGGCCAGCTCCGCGCCCACCTGAACCTCGAGGGACTCCCCTTTCGCTCCCAGATCGGTCCGAAGCGTGCTGTCGGCGAAGGCGTACTCAGACATCAGAACCGCCGTCACCGTCCGAATGTCGTTCTTGTCGAACAGCCATACCTCGAATGCGGTTGCCTTGCTGGGAGAGCCCAGGCCGATCGTCTCTGAGATACCTACTCCGCACTCGCCGACGAATTCGCCGCTTTCCGACTCTATCGTGAAGGAAGGATCGTACTGGTCATCGCCGAGCGCGTAGGTCGTAACGAATTGAGGGCCGGCGGCTGCGGGACCGGACGGGGGCTCTTCAACCCGGCGTGGCCGCAAGGTCTCCGTTCGTCTTCCAGCGAGAGAACCAAGGTCTTCGTCAGGCTCTTCGTAGAGCGCCCCGTCCCTTCTCAGCCGTGGCAGTAGGAAGACCAGAGCGGCGGCGATTGCCACCAGCAACACAGCTGCGCCGCACAGCAATGTGACAGTGTGGAATCCGGCCCCGCCCTCGTCTTCCGCTTCGCCGTCGTCTGGGACCGAGGGCGTGGGTGCCGGTTCGCCCAGGGCATCGGCCAGTATACGGAGCCGCAAGGACTCGCTAGGCGCGCTCTCAGCGGCCAACTGGTGCAGCGCCCCGCTGAGCTCACCTTCCTCCCAGTACGACGCGCCAAGCTCGGCTCGGGCCTGGTCGAGGTCTCCGGTGGCCGCATATCGATCGGCAACGCAGAGGATGTATGCCTGCTGGAAGTCGGCATGCAGCTGGGCCGGCGTTGAGTTGACGAGCTGCACGGGCCACAGCCACCAACCGACGGCCAGCCCGAGTACAAGCCCTGCGACCGCGCCGCACACGAGGGCGGTCGAAGTCATGTGCTGCTGAACGAACTGGAGGAACCGCACCACGAGTCTCATCACAGTTCCCTTGTCCTGCCTCTCCTGATGTCCGCCCTTCGGGTGATGGCCAGTCCGCGGCTACTTTACCACAGAGCGGGGGCCAGGGCAAGTGCTAGCGGCCAGCTCGCGGGTGAGCCCGCATATACACGTCGCGGGCGTGGCTCTGACTCACGTGGGTGTAGATCTGCGTTGTTGAGAGGTCGGCGTGCCCGAGTAGCTCCTGGACCACCCGGAGGTCGGCGCCGCCATCGAGCAGATGGGTGGCGAATGTATGGCGCAGAACGTGGGGCGATACGGGCTCGCGGATGCCGGCCAGCCTCCCTGTCTTGGCCAGCATCAGGGCTATCCCTCGCACGGAAAGCCGCCCTCCGCGGCAGTTGAGCCACAGGGCATCGCTGCTGCGGCTACCAAGCAGAGCTGGCCGCCCGGCCGTCAGGTAGCCTGTCGTGGCCCGAACGGCGGCTCTGCCCAGCAGCGCCAGGCGTTCCTTGCTGCCCTTTCCCAGTACCCGCACCTGGGCCTGTCTCAAGTCGATATCGGTCAGGTCCAGGCCGGCCAGCTCGCTGACGCGGAGGCCGGCTGCATAGAGTACTTCGATCAAGGCCCTGTCGCGCAGGCCGAGCGTGGTGGATGTATCGGGTACCGCCAGCAGGGCTTCCACTTCTGCTACCGTCAGGTATCGGGGCAGCCTCTTGGGCGCCCGAGGGGCGCTGATCAAGCGGAACGGGTTACGCTGGAGTAGTTGCTCGCGAACGAGGTAGTCCCCAAACGAGCGTAGCTCCGCGACCCGGCGAGAGACGCTGGCCTTGACGTAGCCCGCCTCTTCCAGCTCGGCCAGGTAGCTGCGCAGGAGTGACCGGTCCACCCCGGCCGGGAAGCTGACCTCCTGCTCGTCGCAATAGTCGATGAACTGGCCGATATCGTTCCGGTAGTTCTTGATCGTGTAGGGGGATGCGTTGCGGGCGACTCGCATGTAGGTCAGGAACTGCTCTAGCAGAGTGCGCATCACGCCTTCGCAGGCTGCTCAGGCCGCAGCGGGTTCTGGCTTGGGCTTAGGCAGGCCGTCGATCTCGAACTCTTCCTCACACCGGATGCACTTGGCCCATTCCTTGCGAGCCTCCGTGAGCAGCCCTCCGCACTCAGGGCACGGCTGCCGCAAGGGACGGTTCCACACGGCGAACTTGCAGGCGTCCTCTGCATCGCTGTAGTTGGCGCAGCTGTAGAAGGTACGGCCCCGCCGGGTTCGCTTCTCTACCAGGTCCCCGCCGCACTCAGGGCACTTGGCTCCGGTCTTGATCAGGATCGCCTCGCTGTGGCGGCATTCCGGGAAGTTGCTGCAGCCGATGAACTTCCCAAACCGGCCATACTTGTATATCAGCGGGCTTCCGCACTTCGGGCAGTTCTCACCCGTGGGATCGTTGCCCATCTGGACCTCGGGCATCTGCTCGCGGGCGGTGTCCAGCGTCTGGGCGAAGGGCTCGTAGAACTCACGCAGGACGGGTACCCACTTCTTCCTGCCGCGGGCGATGCGATCCAGGTCCTCCTCCATCGCAGCTGTGAAGCCGACGTCGATGTAGTCCGGGAAATGCTCTACTAGCAGATCGTTGACCACGATACCTACCTCGGTGGGGTAGAGGCGGCCGTCACGGCGCTGGACGTAGGCGCGCTGCTGAATGGTGGCCATGGTGGGGGCATAAGTACTGGGACGACCAACTCCGTACTCCTCCAGGGCCCGTACGAGAGTTGCCTCGCTGTAGCGGGGGGGAGGCTGAGTGAAGTGCTGGTCGGGGAGCAACTGGACCAGGTCGAGTGTCTCGCTGACCTTGAGCGGCGGGATCTCCTCCCGCATGCTCTCCTCTTCCGGCTGCTCGTCCTCGTCCTGGGCCTCCTCGTACACTCTCAGGAAGCCCGCGAAGCGAAGACTTGAGCCGCTGGCCCGGAACAGGTAGGGCTTCTCCGTCGTTTCGCCGCCGTCCTTCCTGGGCGCAGGCGGCCCTGCTTCGATCTGGACGGAGATGGTGTCGTACATAGCTGGCGCCATCTGGCTGGCGACGAACCTGTTCCAGATGAGCGAGTAGAGCTGGTACTGGTTGCGGTCGAGCAGCGGCTTGAGCGACTCAGGCGTGCGTCTCACACTGGTCGGGCGGATAGCCTCGTGCGCCTCCTCTGCTCTCTTGGCCTGTGTCTTGTACCGAGGGGGCTTGTCCGGCAGGTGGTCCTTGCCGTACAGCTCAGCGATCAGCTCCCTCGCCTCCCGCTGAGCCTGCTCGGCGACGTTCGTGCTGTCCGTGCGCATGTAGGTGATCAGACCGACAGGCCCGTCGCCCAGGTCGATTCCCTCGTAGAGCTGCTGGGCGTAGCGCATGGTGCGGCGAGCCGTGTATCGGTAGCGACGTGAGGCTTCCTGCTGCATCGTGCTGGTGGTGAAGGGTGCTGACGGGCGCCGCTTCCTCTTGCCCTCTTTGACGTCTACTACCGTGAAATCCGATCTCTCCAGGTCGCCGGCCACGGCTTGCGCGTCCTCTTTGCTGTGCAGATCGAGTTCCTCGCCGCGGATGCGGTGCAGCCTGGCGATGAAGCTGCGCTTCTCCTTCTCCTGCTTGGCCAGCTCAGCCTCGAGAGACCAGTACTCTACGGGCACGAACGCCTGGATCTCTCTCTCGCGCTCGACGACGAGCCGGACGGCGACCGACTGGACACGGCCGGCCGAGAGCCCGCGGCGGCCCATCTTGTCCCGCAGCAGCGGGCTGAGGGTATAGCCCACCAGCCTGTCTAGAATGCGGCGCGCCTGCTGCGCTTCCACCCGCCGCATGTCGATCTGGCGAGGCTCGGCAAAGGCGTGTTCGATCGCATCGCGGGTGATCTCGTGGAACTCCACCCGGTGGACTGGCCGGCGACCTATGGCTGCCCGGAGCGCCTCGAGCAAGTGCCAGGATATAGCCTCGCCCTCGCGATCGGGGTCTGTGGCCAGATATACCTCAGATGATTCCTTGACGTCCGCTCGGAGATCGCGCACAACCTCTTTTCGTTTCGAAGGGACGATGTACCGCGGGCGGAAGTCGTTCTCCAGATCCACCCCCATTCGATTCGACGGAAGATCGCGTACGTGGCCTATCGAGGCTCGCACCGTGAAGTCCTTGCCCAGGAAGCGTCCTACCGTTCTCGCCTTGGCCGGCGACTCGACGATCACCATCCTCGGCAGCTCGGCCAGAGCGGCCCTGGCCTTGGATACGACGGTGTGCTCCTCGGGATCGAGGCCCTCGTGGGCCTGCGTCCGGCCCATGCGGAACAGCTTGATGCCGCACTCAGAGCAGACGCCTTGCGTGGCCGGCGTGCCCTTGCCCACGAACACAGGCTTCACCTGATCCATCTCTCGCTTCGTCTTGCATTTGACGCAGTAGGCTTCTATCGACATCTCCAACCTCAAGTTTGCGGCCCCTCCATCCGCTGTGGCCGGCGTGTCCCCAGGTAGATGGTCGCCGGCTCCCGTCAGGACAGCGGTGGAAGCCGGATTAGAGGTATTCTTTCTGGCCCTGCTCCTGCAAGATCTGCACGATCGATCGCACTTCCTGCTCTTTGTCTCTAGGGCAGATCAGCAGCGCGTCATCGGTGTCTACCACTACCAGCCCGTCAACACCGATCGTAGCGATCAGGCGTTCCTGGCCGAGGATGAGCGTGTCACTCGTGTCCACTCCGATATGGGGTCCCACGACGGTGTTCCCATGCTTGTCGGAAGGGAGCAGCTGCGAGAGGCTCGCCCAGCTGCCCACGTCCGACCAGCCTATGTCGACCGGGATCACGGCTACGTCCTTCGCGTGCTCCATAATACCGTAGTCGATGGCCTGCTTCACTACGCGATCCCAGACCCTCTTGAGGGTCGGCTCATAGCCCGGTGTGCGCAGAGTACCCTCAACCTCGGCGAGGGCAACATAGAGCTCGGGCATCTGGCGCTCGAATTCCTCCATGACCTGGTCGATGCGCCAGATGAACATGCCACTGTTCCATGTGTAATCCCCGCTCTCCACCATCCGGAGCGCTGTTTCAGGGCTGGGCTTCTCGGTGAAGCGATCTACCTTCAGGACGGGGAATCCGCCAACCTTGCCCAGGCTCTTCCCCTGCTTGATATAGCCGTAGCCGGTAGACGCGGACGAGGGCTGGATGCCGAGCGTCACCAGGTGCCCGTCCTGGGCGACCTGCTCGGCTGCGGCTAGGACCTTTCGGAAGCGCTCGGCGTCGGCGATGTAGTGGTCTGCCGTCAGCACAGCCATCACTGCCTCGGGATCCCGCCTCCGCAAGTGGATGGCTGCCAGGCCCACGCAGGGGGCGGTGCCGCGGCCTTCAGGTTCAATGATGAAGTTCTCCGGCGGCAGCTCCGGGGCCTGGGTGGCAAGATCGTCCACATGGCGGGAGTCGGTCACCACCAGGATTTCCTCAGGGCTGAACAGAGATGCCAGCCGATCGACGGCGTGCTCGAACATGGTGCGGTCGCCTATCAACCTGAGAGACTGCTTGGGGCGCTCGCGCCTGCTGAGCGGCCACAAACGGGTGCCCACGCCTCCGGCCATGATCAATGCGTAGTATGCCATGCGGTCCTCCCTGATCGTCGGTGTGCGGCGCCTGGCGCCGGATTGGTCTAGTCTACTGCGTAGCCTACGCCCGCCTCCCGGGCGATCACGTACCTCATCGTACCCACCTGGCGCACCATTCCTTTGAGTTCCATCAAGGCCAGCGTGCTGGTCACTTGGGCTATGGGCAGTGCCGCCAACCGCTGCAGCTCGTCGACGTGCGTCGGCTCTGCTGAGAGGTGGGCAAAGAGCGCCGCCTCAGTCTCGTCCGCGGGCAGCACGTCTCTGGCCTCCGCCTGCTCCGCCACCATACCCAGGTTGAGTTCCTCCAACACGTCCTCGGCGCAGAGGACGGCCTTTGCTCCATCTTGGATGAGGCGATTCGTGCCCACGCTGCCCCGGGCGAGTACGCTGCCTGGCACGGCGAAGACGTCTCGTCCCTGCTCGGCGGCATAGTCGGCGGTGATCAGTGCGCCGCTGGCCCGGCCGGCCTCAGTAACCAGAACGCCGAGGCTCAGGCCGCTGATGATGCGGTTGCGGGGCGGGAAGTTGCCTCCCTCGGGGGCAGTGCCCATCGGATAGTCGCTCACGACCGCCCCGCTGGCAGCTATCTCGCTTGCAAGCTGTCTGTGCTCCGGCGGGTACGTACGGTCGACACCGCACCCGAGCACGGCAACCGTCCGCCCTCCCGCTTCGAGGGCCGCCCGGTGTGCTTCAGCGTCGATGCCGCGCGCCAGCCCACTGACGACGGTAACGCCGCTCCTGGCCAGGGCTCCGGCCAGCTGGCGCGTTACCTCACGACCGTAGGCAGAGACTCGCCGCGTACCTACGATCGCCACTGCCCAGGCATCCTCGCCGGTAAGCTCTCCCTTCACATAGAGCACGGGAGGCGAGGAGGGGATCTGGCGAAGCAAGGCCGGATAGCCGGGGGAGTCCCAGGTCAGCAGGGTGGCGCCGGCTTCGGTGACTCGCTCCAGCTCCCGGTCCAAATCGAGCGAGGCCCGGGCTGACTCGAGGTTGGCCAATGACCGGCGGTCGAGGCCTGCTTTCTGCAGTTGCCTGGAGGGCGCGTCCCAGGCCTTCTCGGCGTTGCCGAAGTGATCGAGCAGGGCCTGCAGTCTGCTTGGGCCGATACCCCGTACTATGTTGAAGCCCACGAAATAGCGCGGGTCGTCCATCAGCATTTCTCCGCTCGCAGACCGGGCAGGAGGCGGATCACCAGCCGCCGTGCCTCCAGATCCAGTTCCTGCACCACGTCTCCAATGGCCGGAACGAGAAGCTCGCCCGATGGGCCCCTGACGACGTAGACGTCGTTTGCGCCCGTCTCGAGCACATCAACCACTTCGCCCAGCTCCTCGCCCTCATCAGTCTCCACCACGACGCCGATCAGTTGATGCAAGTAGTACTCGCCGTTTTCCAGGGGAACTGCATCCTCGATGGGGATCTGAACGAGAAGGTCGCGGAGCTGATCGGCGGCCTCTCTGTCGTTGCAGCCTTCGAGCTTGAGGAGCAGCACCCGTTTGCCCTGCCGCAGCCTCTCCACCTTGCGGAGCTGCTGGGGCTCGGGTGAGCCGGCTCGGGCGAGGAACAAGTAGGGATGGAGATCAAGTCTCTCGGGGTAAGCGGTGAGTATCTCGACGCGCACTTCTCCCCCCACCCCGTGCGGCCTCAATACACGACCGACTACCAAGTAGCGGGGCTCAGGCGCACGCGTCCGCTCTGAGCCCCCGCTGTGTCCGTCGGCCGGATCTCGGGACACATCACATCGGCTGCTAGACGATCTCCAGCGTGGCCCGCTTGCCCTGCTTGGCGGCAAGAACACGAACGAGCGTACGGATGGCGTTGGCGGTGCGGCCGCCCTTGCCGATCACTCGACCCATGTCATCGGGGCCAACCCGCAACTCCAGAATCAGCGATGTCTCTCCCTCGATCTCCGAAACCTGCACCTGAGATGGATCATCTACCAGCGACTTGGCGATGAACTCCACCAACTCCTTCATCGAGCTCATAGCTGCTCCCTCCCGAAGTTGATGTGGACGTCACGAAACGGCAGGCCAGACGCAGCGGGGGAGCAAATTCCCGCTACGGCGTCGCAGATGTCAATCCTGCTCGTCCTCCTCTTCCCCACCACCGGCCCCTTCAGCTTCGATCTCCGGCTCGGCGTCTGCAGGCGGCGCCTCCTCTTCAGGTTCAGGTTGCTCCTCTACCTTCTCTGGCTCGGGGGCAGCCGCCTCCGCTTCCTTCTTGGCCTTCGACTTCTTCGAGGCCCGCTTGGGCTGCTGGGAGGCCTTATTGGCGGCCTCCTTCTTGACTTCTTCCACCTGCGCGGCCGCCTCCTCAAGCAGCTTTTCCAGCGGCTCGCCCTTCTTGAGCCGTTCCAGCCGCGCCAGCGTGCCTTGGTTGGTCAGCAGGCGCTCAACTGCTGGAGTCGGCTGTGCTCCCACTTCCAGCCAGTGCAGCGCCCGGTCTTCCTTGATCGTCACCGTCTCCGGCTCGGTCCGCGGGTTGTAGAACCCTATAGCCTCAATGAACCGGCCGTCTCGCGGGGAGCGCGAATCGGCTACAACTACCCTGTAGCTGGGCTGCTTCTTGGCGCCTACTCGGCGCAAGCGGATCTTGACCATGCTCCTCCTGATGATGTCGTGGGGGCCGCGATGTCGGGTCGAAACTGGGCGGTCACGGCGCAGTGACCAGGCCTATCTCCGTACCGTGCCCGATCTCAGGCCTCCCATCCCGCCCAGACGGCCCGACTCCAATCGGCTGCCTTGCAGAGCCGACGAAGCCCTTCACATGTAGATGACGCGATTGTAGCGGAAAAGCCTCGTTTCGTCAAGCTGCACGGCTGGCGAGTGAGGGCAGCACAAACCACTCGGGGTGCTGCTGCAGTATCGTGGGAGCACGGCCAGGCAGCGGTCAATCCGCGGTCGATTGGGCCGGAGTCTATTCCGCTGGCGCAGGCGCGATGAGCCCCTCTCGCATCAGCACCTCGGCGGACTCGCGGGCCCGGCGGATCGTCTCCTCCGCCTGGGCGAGCAGCTCCTCGGCCGACCGCTCCAGGCGGGCCAGTCCCCGCTCCTGCGCCTTCATTCCAGTAGCCACCGCCTCGCGGGGGAAGACGTCCCAGTCATCCATCGTGGGTACGATGTACTCCTCGCTCAATCCACGCTCCTCGGCGCACCGGGCGACCTCCTCCGCGGCGGCGATAGCCATCTCGTCCGTGATCGTCTTCGCCCGTACGTCGAGCACACCGCGGAAGATGCCCGGGAAGCCGAGCGAGTTGTTGAGCTGGTTGGGGAAATCACTCCGGCCCGTGCCTACGACGCGCGCCCCAGCCTCCTTCGCCTCCCATGGCCAGATCTCCGGTATCGGGTTGGCGCAGGGAAAGACGATCGAGTCAGCAGCCATGCCCTTGACCCATTCGGGAAGGATCGTGCCGGGACCGGGCTTGCTCAGCGCGACGCAGACGTCGGCACCGTGCATCGCTTCAGCCGGACCGCCGACGATGCCGTCCGCGTTGCTCTCGCTGCAGATACGCCACTTGTCTGTGAACTCCGCCTGACGCTCCTCGATGTCCGAGCGGCCCTTATGCAGAGTGCCCCGACTATCGCAGGCGACGATGGCGTTCACGTCTGCCCCAGAAGCCTTCAGGAGCCGGTAGGTGGCCACGTTCGCCGCTCCCGTACCGATCATGGCGATCCTGGCCGCGCCGATCTCCTTGCCTACGACCTTCAGTGCGTTGATCAGGCCTGCGAGCAGGACCGTGGCCGTGCCTTGCTGGTCATCGTGCCAGACCGGGATATCCATCTCCTCTCGCAGGGTGTCCAGGATAGCGAAGCACTTCGGCTGGGAGAGGTCCTCCAGATTGATGCCCCCGAAAGAAGGCTCCAGCAGCTTGACCGTCTCAATGATGACGTCTGGGTCCTTCGTCCGGAGCACTATGGGCACCGCGTCGACGCCGCCGAGGTACTTGAACAGCAGCGCCTTCCCCTCCATCACCGGCAGGCCGGCCTCGGGGCCGATGTCTCCTAGACCCAGCACCCTGGTCCCGTCGGAGACGACGGCGATCGTATTGCCCCGGTTTGTGTGCTCCCACACCTTCTCGGGGTGGGCCTCGATATCCCTGCAGGGTGCCGCCACGCCCGGTGTGTACCAGAGAGCAAAGTCGTCGACACCGCGGATGACGCACTTGGGCGCGATCTGCACCTTGCCCCGGTAGAATCGGTGTAGGCGCAAGGACTCTTCGGCTGGCTTGCGGGCTTTGGCTAGCAGTTCGTCCTTCGTGGGCACCGGGACCTCCCGTCTTCGGCCCTGCGATACGGCCGGCAGGCTATGCTAAGCGCCGGCAGCCTCAAGGAGCTGCTCGGGTGAGATTACTGCCCCGTACTTCGCCTTCAGCGCCTGCAGGCTTTCCCGCTGTTCAGCATACACTTCAAGTAGCCTGGCGGGGACGTTCTCCTCCTTCCGGTAGGCATCCTCCTGGAGATCGATCCGCTCCAGGATGTTGTCTATGTAGAAGGCGAAGTGCTTGTCGTACAGGGCCCTGGTATAGTCCTTGTCGATCTCGGCGAAGAGAGCTTTCAGGTCGTCGTAGAACGGGATGAAGCCCATCGGGGTCGGTATGGCGTCCACCTCTCCGTTCACCCTCTTCTCCAGCCAGCCGAGCCATACTCGGACGTCACGCTTCTCGCCGAGGAGCTCGTCCCCTTCTCCGCCCCGCGCGCCATCGGTGAGGAAGTAGTTCAGGCCAGCCATGATCGGCTTGTCCCTCAGGTTGTCCGAGTTGAAGAATACGAACTGGGCGCCCATGTAGTCTGCGAGTGGCCCTGGTATGAAAGGCTCGTTCGCCCACGGCTGGCGCCGGACGCCTTTCGCCCCCACCTCCGTCGCCGTGGCGGCCGACAGAATGGAGGCGCCGATAACCACGCCGTGATCGGGGGTCTTGGCCACCCGCACGGGCGGCATGGTGTCGCTATCGCGGCCGCTGTAGGTGATGACCCGGACGTGCACCCCCTGCGGATCCTCGGCAGCCTCTTCGTTGTAGTTGCCGATGTTGCTGTTGCGCAGTGTGCAGCGGGCATTGGGATGGGAGATCGGGATGGGGTTATCCTGCTCATCCTTCTTTCCCTCCCACCATTCACCCTGGAAGTTGACGCCGCGCTCGGGGTGCTCCTCTCCGTTGCCCTCCCAGTGGGGCACGCCGTGCTCGTCGATCAGCACGTTAGTCCAGATCACCTCTGCGCCCTCTTCCCTCAGGGCCTTCATCAGGTGTGGGTCGCTGTCCTGGCTCACGTCTCGAACGATACCGAAGAGGCCGAACTCCGGGTTGATCGCCCGCAGCGTCCCATCGTCCGCTATCCACAGTTGAGCCAGGTCGTCGCCGATGAAGTCGGTGCCTACCATGGCGGTGGTGGTCTTGCCACAGCCGGACGGCGCGGCGCCGGCGAAGTAAGTTGTGCGGCCGCCGGGCCCGGCCAGGCCGGTGATAAACATGTGCTCCGAAAGCTCCTTGCCTCTCCTCATGTAGGTGGCCAGGTCAACAGCGAAGCGGTGGTTCCCCTTCTTCAGCAGCAGCGTGTTGCCGGCATAGGTGCAGAGCATGGAGTACGTGGTCAGCCAGCTGCGGTCCATGAAGACTCTGGCGTTCGGCAGGTCCTCAGGCCTGTTCAGCCCCTCGCTGTGGACGTTGGTCAGGAACAGCCCGGCGCGCTCAGCCTCCTCATCGAAGCGGGAGTACACGTTTCTGTACAGCAGATTGGCTGAATGCATGACGTAGGTGGAGGTCGTTATCTCCAGCGCCGGCAGCGCGGCGGGTGCGCCGATCGGACCGCGGCTGAAGAATCCAACCAGGAGCGTCATTCCCCGGCCAATGCCCTGCATGACCTGACGCACGTACTGGTGAGCTTCCGCTCGCAGGATCTTCTTGGCCAGTACACTGACGTTTTCATCCTCGTTGACGATGTAGAAGGTCCTATCGATGATCCGCGCCTGCTCCTGGGCCAGGTCGAAGTGGATTGTGTGGTCCTTCATCGCCAGCAGCTTCTCCTCACCCTTCTCGAGAGCCCTCTGACGCACGGCCTGCAGATCAGCCTCCGAACCCGTGTTGACGAAGACGGAGTCCGGAGCGGTCATTGAGATCGCGTTAGCGATCTTCAGCAGGGCCTTTTCGTTGCCGATTCTCTCCAGCTTGGCTGCTTCGCCGGGCGGGCACTTGGATGCGAAGAGAGCCTGAGCTTCGTCCAGGCTCTCGATGCCACCGATATTGGCCAGGATGTCTACTCCCTTGTTCAGCTCGAACACGTACCCCTCCTCCGCGCCAGCGTGCGCCGGGCCGTCTTCCGTGGGCGAATCGCCCGGCGCTTAATTGCGCAAGTCTACCACACAGAGGCAGGGCGGGCAAGTGGCGCAGCCACTGCCCGCCCTGCCTGGCATCGTCGCGGATGGCTACTTCTCCAGGCGGAAGCCGTGCCCTCGCACGGTGACTATGTAGTCGTGACCGGGGTCGACGGCATCTATGCGCTCGCGCAGCCTGCGGACGAGGGCATCTATCGCCTGTTCGGAGACGCCCTCGGCCTGCTCCTCCGGCCACACGGTGGATACGACCTCCTCCCGAGGAACGACGTGGCCCTTGCGCTGATCTAGCAGTACCAGAAGGCGGTACTGGGCAACCGAAAGCGGAGGGACGAGCTCCCGGTCTCCTACGAACACCCTTCGCGCCGCCTGGTCGATGCGGATGCCGCGCCTGGGACCAGGAGATTCCAGGGGCAGCGTGGCGTCCGCACCAACGAAGCCGAACTTGACGCACAGGGCCACCTGGATCTCGTCCCCGTCCGCTAGGCGCACGGGATCCTTGCCCACTTCCTTGCCGTTGATACTCGTCCCGTTCTTGCTGTCCAGGTCGCGCAGGAGATAGCCGTGCTCGTCACGCTCGATGCGCACATGATGGCGAGATACCTGCCTCTCAGGAAGCACTATCTCGCAATCGGAGCCCCGGCCGATAGTGACGCTGTCCTGGTCGACAATCCACCGTGCCCCCTCCAGCTCGCCCTCATAGACTACCAGCATGGGCACGCCCTGTCCCGCCATCGCAACCTCCTTGACAGAAAGACCCTTATCGACTAATATGCTCTAGGCCGCCACGAGGAGAAAGAAGAGCGACCGTGACTCGTCTGCTTCCTGCGGAGACCGTCCTCCGCGGGCGATACAAGATCATTGCGCCCGTAGGCCAAGGGGGGATGGGTGCCGTCTACCGCGCGGACGACACGCGGCTGGAAGGCCGGGTCTGCGCGGTCAAAGAGATCATCGGCGATGCCGACGCCCCACCAGAGATCGTCGAGCAGAGCCGGGAGCAGTTCAGGCGCGAGGCAGTCACGCTGGCTCGGCTCGACCACCCCAATCTGCCCAAGGTGTCCGATGCCTTCACGCAAGACGAGCGCGAGTACCTGGTCATGGACTATGTGGCCGGGCCTGACCTCCGCGAGGTGATGGAGGAGAAGCGCCGGGACGGCGCGTTCATTGACGAGCAGACGGTCGTCGGCTGGGCAGATCAGCTGTGTGATGCCCTCGCGTACCTCCACAGTCAGGACCCCCCTGTCCTTCACCGTGATATCAAGCCGGCGAACATCAAGCTGACGCCGGGCGGGCTGGTCAAACTGGTTGATTTCGGCCTGGTCAAACTCCTGGCGCCCGACGATGCCCGGACGATCACCATCCTGCAGGGCCGAGGCACGCTCGCCTACACACCCCTAGAGCAGTATGGCGGCGAATCGGGCCACACGGACGCTCGTTCGGACATCTACTCACTGGGTGCTACACTCTATCATCTGTTGACCAACGAGCCCCCGGCGGACGCCAAGCAGCGATTTCTCAACCCGGCAGCACTGCTGCCGCCGAAGGCGATCAATCCCAGGGTCTCTTCGCGCACGGAACGCGCTCTCCTTGCGGCGGTTGCCATGCACCCGGACGAGCGTCCTGCGACCGCCGCACAGTTGCGCCAGGCCCTGCACGGCCGTCGCCTGCCTCCTACGCGCGCGGTCACGGCGAAAAGCAAAGAGGACTGGCGGGCAGCCGTCATCGATAATCGCAGCCTGGTTGTGCTTTCCGGTCTGGCGCTGGCGCTGGCGGTGGTAGTCACCTTGTTGTAGGCAGATATAAACCGTGCCCGGGCGCAGGCTAGCTCTTTCCGCCGCGGCGCGCGCCTAGCCACAGCAGCACCAGCGGTAGGGCGCCCCCCAGGAGGGCGACCCATCCGGCAGCCCAGACCCCGCTCGAATCCCGTAGCCACGAGGCCCCGGGCGCGCGCAGACCATAGGCGGCGTACAGGACCAAGCCCGCAGCGGCGCTGGCCAGCGCTGCTCGCAGGGCTCGGCTCAAGGAGCCGCTCCGTAGCCGAATCACCGCAAAACCCAAGCCGGCGATGGTCGCGGTGCCTGCCAACGCCAGGGCCAGGTCGGCAAGGTCCAGCCCACCTGCTGGCCAGGAGCCGTCGTCATTGCCCGTACCGCCGTCTGGCTCGGGTGTCCCGTTCTGGTAGGGGTCGACGGTGGGAGTGGGGGTGTCCACGGGGGCGGGCGGACCGGGTGTCGGCGTGGTGATTATGGCAGGCTCGTCCTCCTGAATGGTGATCTGAAGGGCCACGCGGCGCGGCACCGGATCCGCCTGGACAGAGATGTCCAGCTGGCCGGTCCGATCCAGTGTAATCGACGCTTCTGCCACGCCGTCCGTTGTCACCGCGGCCAGCGAGTGCTCCAGACCTTCCTGCGGGTAGCTGAATATGAACGCCACGGCGGTGGTGTCCGGCACCGGGTTTCCGTTGCGATCGACTATCAGGCTCGTCTTCAGCGAGAGATCGTCTCCCACCCGCAGCTGGGCAGCCTCCGAGCCGGTCCCGTCGTCCTCCGCCGGATGCTCGATACTGACCGAGATGATCTGCGCGGGATCGGCGGAGGTCTGCGTATTGAGGTCGTAGTTGATCGCAGTGAGGCTCACGGGGGAC
Source organism: uncultured Anaerolineales bacterium (assembly GCA_964530325.1). Lineage (GTDB taxonomy): Bacteria > Chloroflexota > Anaerolineae > B4-G1 > B4-G1 > CAZHAX01. Next base: position 39,963 of record CAZHAX010000023.1, read on the forward strand.
ACACCCCGGGGGGCGAACTCGCCAAACAGAGCCCGCAGGGCCATCTCCACAAAGCGCTCGATGTGGCTGTAGGCGACGTAGTAGGCGCCGAGCTTGCTGATCTCGGTTGCGTCCAGGTAGTACGGCGCGTCGAAGGCCAACACCACGAGCGTTGGGTCACCAGCTGCCCCAGCGCGCTGCGCCAGCAAGCGATGGACGGCGCTGGACTGAGGAGGGTCACCGCCAGGGTTCAGCATGGCGAGGATGACCCAGTCTGCCGTGGAGAGCGCAGCCTCTACGCCACGGCCGGGAACGGGCGTCGGTGTGCTATCCGGTTCTCCCGGCTCCGGCGTTGGCGTAGGCGGCAACGGCGCGGCGTCCAGGTAGTCGTCGAGCTGGCCAAAGGTGAAGCTTGATACCCTCCATCCGGTGATCTGGCCGGTGCCATCAGGCCCGTACAGCCGCACCATGACGTCCCGCAAAGCCTGGGCGCCGATGTACGCGATCGCCTCGCAGCCTGCGCAAGGCGATGCCTCTCTCCCGTCAGTGAATATCACGATATCGTCGTCCGCAGTTGGAGCGGATGGCACCAGGTCCATGGAGGGCGGGGCGAGTAGCGTGACCGCCTCTCTTCCAAGCTCCGCCCAAACTTCCTGGCCGGAACCCACCTGGTCTGCTACGGCCTGGACGTTCGGCTGAGCCTTGGTCAGGCTGAAGCTTCCGCCGTAGAGCGACAGCTTCAGTCGCAGAACGCGCGCCACGGCGGCGTCGACGAGGGCCTGAAAAGATGGCTCGCTCTGGTAGAGCTGCACGAAGAACTCTATCGTAGAGCGCACGTTGAGAAGCTGCTCGTCCCAGCTATCAGTGAGCGCGAACTGAGAGAGGAGCAGCAGGTCGTTGCCAGCCAGGAAGGCCTCCCGGGCTATGCGGCGGGCGTTGAAGCTCTCCTCGTTCGGGTCGTAGAAGCGGCGCAGCGCACGCAGGCCCAGCTCGTCCGATACTGCCAGCCCGCCGTCAGCCCGCCACTCAGCCAGCTCGGCCTGGTTGAGCAGCTGCTGCAGGACCTGGCTGTCGACGCTCGCTGGCCGCGTGGCAACGAAGCCACGGAAGCGGATATGCGATACGAGGAAGCCATCCGCTTGCTCTTCCGGGTCTTCCGCCTGAGCCACGGCGAAGAAGGGCTGCAGATCGACTTGCCGGAGCTCTTCCAGAGTCCGCTGGACGGTGGGAGCCTCTTCGTCGAGTGATCGGTCCGAGGCGCCGAGGCCAGGGAAGTGCTTGGCGATAACTGCGACTTCGCCCAGTGACCCCTCGTGGACGCCGCGGACGTACGCTCTTGCCATCCGCCCGACCCAGAAAGGCTGGCCCCCGAAGGTGCGCACGCCCAGGTCGCCGGCGCTGGCCGGGAGGGGCTTCTCCAGGACGTCAAGGGACGGTCCAAGGAGCATGTTGATACCGATCGCCGAGAGCTCCCGGCCCACGACCTGGCCAACGGCGTCCGCATAGGCCGGATCCCAGGTAGCCCCCAAGGCCATCTGGGAAGGAATGGGAGTAGTGCCGCTCAGTATGCTGGTGAAGGGCATCCCGTTCCCTTCGTGGGTCACTGCCACGAATAGCGGGATGTAGGGGGATCTGGCGCTCGTCACGCCTGTCCGCGTAGCGTCCCAGACAGCTCGCTGGAGCTGGTGAACGAGGCTCGCCACCTGGGTGGGCGCATTACCATCGTTGGCGATGTTGCCGTTCTCGGGCTGCAGCAGCACCCCGCCGATGTAGTAGTTCCCTATCAGCTCGGCGATAGCCGAGCCCTCGCCGACATCCTCGCCGGGGAAGGTGACGACGAACAGCTGGCCAACCTTGGCCGCGTCTGACATCTGGTCCAGTAGCAGCGCCGCCTCGTCTTCGGGTTTCTCCTGGGCGCCGGCGTGCCAGTGTGGCACTAGCGACCAAAGGGCGACCGCCGCTACGAGAAGCGTGAAGAACCGCCTTGAATCTCTCATCGCACGAGGCAGGGGCTATTCTACCGCAAACGAGTCGTTGTGCAATTGCGGCCAGGGCGGCGCCCTGGCAGGGTCATCCTCTTGATCGAGGCGACGTGGTGTTGCCGGCCTCGGTATCAGGTATCACGAAGAGCGGAAGGCGGTCTCGCCGCCGACCAGCGTCAGGACCGGCCCACACTCGCTGTCGAGGAGTACGATGTCGGCGTCGCAGCCGGGCTCCAGCCGCCCCTTGGCGGCACCCATGACCTGGGCAGGGACGTGCGTTGCCGGCAGGAGCGCCTGGTCGAGCGGCATTCCCAGAACGTCAACCAGATTGCGCAGTCCGGTGTCTAGAAGGGCGTGTGACCCAGCCAGTGTACCGTCGGCAAGCCGGCAGGAGTCGCCGCGGACGACAACCCGTCGGCCGGCCCATTCGTACTCGCCGTCAGGCATTGCGGCGAGGGGAGCGGCGTCGCTCACCAGGGCCACTCGCTCCAGACCCTTGGCTCGCAGAAGCAGCGACACCGCCGCAGGATGGACGTGCACGCCGTCCCCTACGACCTCGGCGACGATCTCGTCCAGGTTCAACACCGCTCCCAGAATGCCGGGCTGGCGGTGGTGGAACGGCCTCATCGCGTTGTAGGTGTGTGCGGCCAGGCTGAGGCCCAGCCCCGCGGCGGCGGCGCCTTGCTCGTAGCTAGCATCCGAATGGGCCGCCGCCGCGATCACTCCGTTCTGCACCAGTTCGGGAATGATCTCCATCGCACCTTCGACCTCGGGTGCCAGCGCCGCTATGCGTATTCTGCCCCCGGCGGCATCCTGGTAGGCAGCAAATCGGTCCCACCTCGGCTTCAGGAACAGCGCCGCATCGGCCATGCCCGGCCGGGCGGGGGAAAGGAACGGACCCTCCAGGTAGATTCCCAGGCAGGCGGCGCCTGGGGGTGGGTTATCGAGTACGCTGGACATCTCGGCCAGCGAGGCGAGCGTATGCTCCTCGGGTGAGGAATGCGTCGCAGCGGCGAAGGCCGTCACGCCGAAGGCGGGAAGTGCTGCGATCACTTCGGCCAAGCCAGCCCCCATGACTTCGTGACCAAGGAGGCCGTGGAGATGTAGGTCGATCAGGCCCGGCGTGACTGCCAGGCCGGCGGCGTCGATCACCTGCGCTTCCGCGGGAACACTGACTTGATCACCCGTCCCCGTTGCAGAGATCTTGCCCGCCTCTATGATGACGATTCCATCTGCGATGGTCCCGCCCGGGGTGTAGACCATTCCGCCGACCAGAGCTGTGGTTGGCCGTTGTCGCGTCGCCAAGCCCGATTCCCCCTCAAACCCGCTCTTGCTGAACGGCAGCAGGGGGATATGATAGCACACGGGCCCCGGGGGGCAAAGAGACGGCCCGCTTGCCGGCTGGCGCCGGTTTTGGTCTTATGCAAAGTGTGTGCTATAATACCGGCCCCAGCCAACGGACCAGCACGAGGATTGGGCCATGGAAGCACAGGTTGAGGAATTCCTGCAGTACATCTCGCTGGAGAAGGGCTACTCCGTGCACACAATCGCTGCCTACCGCAGCGACCTCTCCCAGTTCCTCCGGTACCTGGGACGCCAGGGAGCGAGTTCTTGGGAGGATGTTGGTCGGTCGCACGTCCTGGACTACATCGCTTTCCTGCAATCGCGCGAGTATGCATCTTCCACCGTGGCCCGCAAGATAGCCGCCGTCAAGTCGTTCTTCCACTTCCAGGTGGCCGACGGCACTCTTCAGGATGAGCCGAGCGCGGCCGTCGATTCGCCGCGGGTGGAGAAGAGCCTACCCCACCCGTTGAGTGTCGACGAGATGGAGCGGCTGCTGGCCGGTGCTGGCGAGGCCAACTCGGCGAAGGACCTCCGTGACTGTGCCCTGCTGGAGCTGATGTACGCCACCGGTATGAGAGCCAGCGAGGTGATCGGGCTGGATACCCACGCAGTGGACCTCGAAGCAGGCACGGTCCGCTGCCTGGGCAAGGGGAACAAGGAGCGCATATTGCCTCTGTACGGTAGGGCGTTGGACGCTCTCAAGAACTACGTCGAGCGCGGCCGTCCGGAGCTGCTACGCGGCAAGGACGGAGAGGCGCTGTTCGTCAACTATCGGGGCCGGCCGCTGACCCGCCAGGGCCTGTGGCTCATTGTCAAGCAGCGTGCGGCCGACGTCGGCATAGAGCGAGACGTCACTCCCCATACACTGCGCCACTCCTTCGCAACTCACATGCTCGACGGAGGGGCAGGTCTCCGGGAGGTGCAGCAGCTGCTGGGGCATGCGAACATCTCCAGTACGCAGATATACACGAAGGTCTCCACCCAGCGCAAGCGCGAGACGTACGACAAGGCGCACCCAAGAGCCTAGCCGGCCAAATGGGCGGGCAGGGCCTGACTCCGACCAGGGGGATAGATGAGCTACATCAAGCAGTTGATCGGGGAGAACGAGAGGGTGGTTCGCGTCAGTTACGATCACTGGGTCACCCTGCTGCCGACGGCTGTCGTGGACATCCTGCTGATCATAGTCATAATTGGCCTGTCGGCGGCTCTCATCACGACGGACCACCCGGAGGCCTGGTATGGCCTCTTGCTGCTGGCCATTCCCGTCGGCCAGTTCCTGATACGGCTCTGGATTTGGTCCAGCCGCCAGTACGTGGTCACCACGAGACGGATCCTGCAGGTGAGCGGCATACTCAACAAGCGGGTGTCTGATACCTCTCTGGACAAGGTCAACGACATTGTGATGGAGCAGACCGCACTGGGGCGCCTGCTCGGGTACGGAGACATCGAGATCATGACGGGCACAGAGAGCGGCATAGACGTATTCCGGAAGATCAGCCGCCCCATCCTGTTCAAGAAATCGATGCTCGATCAGAGGGAGGCGCTTGGGAGCCTCTCCACGATCGAGGAGAGAACGGCGGGCGTGCTGGGCACGCCGGCCGGCTTGGTGAATGACATACCAGAACTCATCGAGGGCCTGGACGAGTTGCGGGACAAGGGTCTCATCAGCGACGAGGAGTTCGAGCAGAAGAAGAGAAAGCTGTTGGACAAGATCTAGTTGCCTGGCCGGGAAGAGGGAATGCCCACGCGCCCATTACCGCCCAACTTCGCGGACGCCGTCGCAGCGATACGAAAACAGATCAGCGCGGAGCCGGACCTGGGTCTTATACTGGGATCGGGCCTGAGTTCGCTGGCGGATGCTGTCGAGGATGCCACCGCGCTGGCCTATGGGGACATCCCGGGCTTCCCGGTGCCAAGCGTGGAGGGGCACGCCGGCCGGCTCGTCATAGGATGGCTCGAAGGGAAAGCGGTGGCGGTGCTCCAGGGCCGGGTGCACTACTACGAAGGGCGCTCAATGGCCGAGATCACGCTTCCAGTGCGGGTTCTGCAGCTGCTGGGGGTCCGGATTCTGATGGCGACGAACGCAGCCGGGGGCCTCCGGCCGGGCTTCCAACCGGGAGACGTGATGCTGATCTCTGATCACATCAATCTGGTGGGCCTCGGCGGGCAGAACCCGCTGCGCGGTCCCAATCTGGACCAACTCGGGCCTCGGTTTCCGGATATGACGGTGGCATACGATCCTGACTTGAGGAAGCTGGCCGGCAAGGTGGCAGGCGAGGCAGGGCTGATCGTCCACGAGGGAGTCTATGCCTTCGTGGCCGGGCCCAACTACGAAACACCGGCTGAGCTGCGGTATCTGCGGCAAATCGGGGCGGATGCTGTTGGTATGTCGACCGTGCCCGAGGTCATCGCCGCCCGCCACGGCTCGACGCGCGTCCTGGGCATCTCTGGAATCACCAATGTCCCCTCCCTGGAAGGCAAGCCCCAGGCAACGACCACCCACGAAGAAGTGCTGGCTGCCGGCAAGGTGCTGGTTCCGCGGATGGAGACGATAATGCGCGGGGTATTGGGGGGGCTATGACGGTAGTTCTCCAGACCTTAGCCGAGTTTGCCTGGGTCGCCTATGTGCTCTGCGCCGCCATAGTGGCCTACTATGTGTGGCGGGCGCTGGCTGCGAGGAGAGATCGCTCTCGCGCCCTCTTCACCGTCGAGCGGGATACCGCGAACAGGCGCCTGGCCCAGGCTTGCGCGATGGCCGTGATCGTATCGCTGATCGCAGTGGCCGTGTTCGTTGGGGCCACCTTCGTCGTCCCTGCCCTGGAGTCCTCCACCTCTCCGCTGGGCACGCCGACGCGTTCTGCCGGCCTGGATCAGCCGACCTCCACTGGAGGTGATGGCTCCACGCCCGCTATTCTGCCGACCGCAACGCCGACGCCAACCAGGGCGCCGATGATGACGGTGCCGCCCCCCGACACGCCGTGGCCTACGGAGCCCTCTTCTGGGGAGGCGTACGGCACCGTGTACGTCCAGTTTGGCGACTTCGCCGAGCTGGTCAGCTACGAGGTCTCGTCGATTGAGGTCACCGCCTCACAGCCGCTGGTGCTGACGTTGACCTGGGAGGCCTTAGAGGGCGGCGCGACGAGGAACTACCTGGTCTTCACCCATCTGCTTGCCGAGGGCGGCGAGCTGCTGGGCCAGCACGATGGCGGTCCCGCAATACCGATGATGGAGTGGGTCGCCGGCGAGACGATAACCGACACCCATCCTATCGAGTTCCAGAATCAGACCTACGTCGGACCGGCCTACATTCTGGTGGGTATCTACGATCCGGAGGCCGGCCGCGTTGTCACGGAGAGCGGCGCTGACTTCGTGCAGCTGCCGGTGATTCTGGAGATCGTCACCGAGTAGATCGCTACTCGTCCTTCTCCCTCAGGTGTGGGTAGAGGATCACCTCGCGAATGGTGGGCCGCCCGCTGAGGAGCATCACCAGCCTATCGACGCCCAAGCCCAGACCGCCGTTGGGAGGCATCCCGTAGCGCATGGCGCGCAAGTAGTCCTCGTCGAGAGGGTGGGCCTCTTCGTCGTCCGGGTTGTATATGCGCTGCAGTTCCTCGAATCTGCGCTCCTGCTCCAGCGGGTCGTTTAGCTCGCTAAAGGCATTGCCCATCTCCATCGCCCCGATGAAGAACTCGAACCTTTCGACGTGCGTTGGATCATCAGGCTTTGCCTTCGCCAGCGGTGAGATGTCGCGGGGATAGTCGATGACGAACGTAGGCTGAACGAGCTGGGGCTCGACGGCACTGAGCAGGCCCTTGTCCACCAGGTGCCCCCAGGTCGAGCCCGGCTTGCCGGGGAGGCCCTTGGCTTCCATCGCCGCGGCGAGCTCTCTGGCCGTCTCATGCCGGCCGTAGTCGATGCCCGTCTCTTCCAGGATCAGCTCGCGCAGGGTGACCCGTCGCCACGGAGGGCTGAGGTCGATCTCGTTCCCCTGGTACCGGATCACGGCTGTGCCCAGAACCTGCTCCGCGGTGTAGGACACCATCTGCTCGCACAGCTCCATCACGTCCTTGTAGTCGAGATAGGCGGCGTAGAACTCGAGCTGTGTGAACTCGGGGTTGTGCCTGATCGAGACGCCCTCGTTGCGGAAGTCGCGCCCGATCTCGTAGACCCGGTCGTACATGCCGACCAGAAGCCGCTTCAGGTACAGCTCGTCCGAGACGCGCAGGTAGAGATCCTGGTGAAGCTGGTTGTGATGTGTGACGAATGGGCGTGCCGCTGCACCTCCGTATATCGGCTGCAGGATGGGTGTCTCCACCTCCAGGAAGCCGCGCTCGTCGAGGAAGGTGCGCAGAGAGGCAATCGTCTTGGCGCGAATACGGAACACCTGGCGAACGTCGGGATTGGAGGCCAGGTCTGCGTACCTCTGGCGGTAGCGTTCCTCGACGTCAGAGAAGGCGCCGTAGCGCACGAGCTCACCGTCGACCTCTTTCTCCTTGACAACCGGGAGGGGTGTGATCGCCTTGGCCAGCATGCTCAGGCCCGATACCAGAACGCTGTCCTCGCCGCTGCGGGTGCGCATCAGAGTGCCGGTCGCGCCGACGAAGTCACCCAGGTCGTAGTCCCGCTCGAATGACTTGAGAGCTCCCTCACCCAACTCCTGGGATCGCAGGAACAGCTGGATGGAGCCGCTTCCGTCCTCGATGTGGGCGAAGGTGGCCTTGCCCATGGTCCGAATGCTGCGCAGCCGGCCGGCCACAGCCGCCTTGGGCCCGTCCTCCCCGGCCTCCTGGGCAGCTTCCAGCGCGGCCAGCGCCTGGGCGATGGTGTGCGTCCGCTCGACGCGGGCCGGATATGGCTCCACTCCCTGCGATCGGAGCCGCTCCAGCTTCTCGATGCGGGGCTTCTCCAGATCAGTTGGCTCCATGGTCCCCCTCCCCATGGCTCAGCTAAGCAAAACGCCCACGCCGATCACCTCCCGGTGCACAGCGTGGGCATGGCTACTCGCTCCTCTGCTCCTACTGAATCCCCACAATCTTGAATACGAGCGACCCGTCCGGGGCTTCGACCTCCGCAGTGTCGCCCACCTTCCGGCCGATGAGCGCCTGGCCCAGCGGGGACTCATTCGATATGAAGCCTTCGGCTGGGTTCGCCTCGGCTGATCCCACCAGGTGATAGGTCTCCGGCTGGCCTTCTCCTTCGATGACTGTGACGTGACTCCCCAGGGTCACGGTCTCGCGCGATCCCTCATTCTCGATGATCACAGCGCTGCCGAGCATGGTTTCCAGGGTGAGGATGCGGCCCTCTACGAAGGCCTGCTCGTTGCGGGCATCCTCCAGCTCTGCGTTCTCAAGGATGGGCCCTTCTTCCAGCGCCCGGTGGAGACGATCGGCGACCTCGCGCCGGCGTACCTTTCGCAGGTGTTGGAGTTCCTGCTCCAGCTTATCGTGCCCCTCGCGCGTGAGGAATGTGGGTTTGTTCATGGTGGCACTCACTTAGCACGGTTGAGCGTTCAGCTCTCCGCCCCGTCAGCCTCCACGAAGCCGGGGCTGCGTGGAGGTCCGACCAGGCAGAGGCAGCCAAACGCTCCGCTTCTCGATCCGCCCCCCAACCCGGCTGCTGGATCAGCCTGCCTGCGCGGGCTGGCAAAAAAGAAACGCCCCTCGGGATGGGGGGCTGGCGGATTTCCGCGCACAGATTATAGCGCAAAGCTGGCGATTTGTAAAGCCGGCCGCAGGCCCGCGGAGGGCTGGCTGTGCAGCGGTCTACCGCAGTATCAGA
>CAZHAX010000024.1:0-44117 GCA_964530325.1 uncultured Anaerolineales bacterium
GGGGATGATTGTATCACCTGAGGGGGACAGGTGTCAAACCGCCGGTGGACCTGCAGGTGCCTCGGAAGACATACCTGAAGACGTCTGGGCGCTTTCCAAGCCCTCTACGGCGCCCTGCTGAGCTCGTTGAGCGAAACTCCCGCAGGTGAGGACCACAGCGGGTTCTAGCGCTTGGCGGTAGGCCACTGCCATCAGGTGCGAGTTCGCCCACGCAGCGCTTGCGAGGCCACTGCCATCAGGTACGACGTGTCACTGCCAATCCCAAGGTCAGCTTGCGCCTGAAAAGGGCGCTCCCACTGCCAACAGCCTCGAAAACCGACAGTCTAGGTTATCGAGAATAGCGTCAAGACCAGTGAGAATGCCCCAACACCTGGAAGGATGCGTCTTCGACACCGCTCTGTGACGAACGTACATGTGCAATACGCACTTCCCGCACGGCCGCTGGCAGCGGAGGCGTACGATGGCCAGCGGAGTGGGACTAGCCTACACCACCGCCAGGGTACATCATTCGAGGCGTCGATCGCGGCCGTGCCGCTTGACCCCGGCGCCGGTGTCCAGTATACTGGGAGCAGTCCGGCGAAGTGTGGAAGGGGGCGGGCACATGTCGGGCGTAGACGATCATTCGCCGTCCTGGATCGACGCTGTCCTTCGCAACAGGTACCTGCTGGTTCTGAGAGCCATAGCGTCGCTTTCGGGGCTGAGTACGTTCCTCTATCCGGACGCCGGGCCGGCGATACGCTCGATTGCCTGGATCCTCACCGGGATTGCACTTCTTTCGTTCGCCTACCAGGCCGCTCGCAGCACTCTCTACCGCTTCCAGGACGAGATCGCCTACCAGATAGGTGCCCACAAGTTCGGCTACGGCTATACGGCGCTGCGCATCAGGGCCTACCTGGACGCGGAAGGTGGCGGGATGAGGTCCCATCGTCGCGTGCGCCTGAAGACGACGGCAGTGCAGAGCCACATCCGGCACTACCTGCGTTCGCTGGGCACCGATCTCAAGGACTCGGTCGCCGTGGTTGGATGTCACTTCATGAAGCCGGACGGGACGGTGATCACGGCGACCAGGGTTCCGGCCCTCTCGCAGCCGAGCGGCCTGGTCATCGACGTGCAGTTCAACCCCGCGCTGGAGGAGGGAGACTCCGCCTACTACGAGGTACAGGAGCAGTTCCCCGACGGGTCCTTCGCTACAACGGCTGAGGAACTCACCAAGATGGGCCTCGAGCACGAGTACATGGCCTGGCACATCGACAAGCCGACCAAGCACGTTCGGCTCGAGGTGTTCGTCCCCAACTCACTCAACCCTGTCGACGTGGGATACGAGGTTTGGTACGGAATATACAGCCAGCAGACCCACGCAGCGGAGCGAGACAGGTTGAGCAGCTACTTCCACATCGACGACTATGGCGAGTACACTGTTCTCGAGCTCGAGATACCGTACCCTGTACTCGGTCTCGACTACGTGATTCGCTGGAAGTACAGATAAGACAACGCCAGCCTTGTCCAGACTGGCGTTTGCATGGCTGCCCGAGGGCTGCGCGACCTCACCCTCCTACGACTACCGGCGCAGCCGACACAGCAACTGACGCGACGGTCGCCAGCAGTACGAGCGACAGTATCACCGCCAGCAGTAGCCTGCGCATGGCTTTCCCTCCCTTCAACTACGTCGATCCAACAACCACCGCCTATCCGCCGCCCTGGCCTGGCAGCATGGCGTCCACCTCCTCGTCAAGTTGGGCTGCTTCGAAGGGGTTCGACGGCTTCACGTCCTCCGTGTCCGTTCACGCTCCGCGGCCGTCCGTGGAGTACCGATTCTGCGCAGCAGATCCCTCAGTCCTCTGCCCTGTCCCGAGTACGTGCCCGAACCGATCGGCAGGCTCGGCGGATCCACGCCATACATGCAGATTACAGCAAGCCTATGAGCAGAGCTCTGAGCACCACGAATACGTGTGTCTTCGAGATCGCTGCCTGAACCGACCCCGTACTGCGTCCTGTGGTTGCGTGGCCTTCCGCCCGGCCCGGGATCACAATACGCATGTCGCGGAGAGCTGGGCAACGCGGGTGCGGACGTGGTTCCTGTGAGCCCAGACTGAGATAGGCGAAGAGTGAGTCTATGTCTCCGACAACCTGCCCACCGACGCACGAGCCCGCCCTGCGTTGATCATCGACCGCTCATACGTATTGTATCATGCTTCCGGGCGAAGGCAAAGCGGCCGTTGCCCGGTGGCTCGGAATACCCACAACAGGGCCTCGAGGCCGTCTCCAATGCCTCCATGGAGCTCTGGTCAAGTCGCCGCGGGCGGTCCCGGGCCTCCGCGGAACCGGGCCGCCCTTGCCGTCTCACACAAGGTCGGACCGGACGCCGAAATCGGAGCAGATGGCGCGCAGTTCCTCGGGCGAGAGGCCCGCAGCTTCTCCGCCTGCCGCCAGGTTCAGGTACTCGTAGCGGGCGGCGGCCTCGGCGTACTCGATGAGGTCAGCAGCGTGCCCAATAGAGACGGCCGAGCGGGCCACCACCCCGTGCTTCGCCCACACCACCAGACGGTGCTCGCGCAGCTCGGCCACCGTCTTCGCCATCAACTGCGCCGACCCCGGCGTATGGAACGGGATGGAAGACAGCCCCTCCGGGAACTGGAGGATGGTCTCCGGCTGCCAGCGCAGCAGATGGCTGTTCAGATAGGCCTTGTCCTGGTAGGCAGGAATGTGACTGAGGTAGGTCAGGAAAGGCGGCTGAGCGTGGATCACCGCGTGCAGCTCGACGCCCAAGGCTCCCATCCGGTCGTCGTGGACGGCCAGGTGGGAGTTGAACTCTGTCGTCAGCCGTACGAACTGCCGCTCCGGGGACGTGTACAGACGTGCCGTCCGGCCGGCTGGCTCCACAACCAACCAGCCGAGATTGGCGCTAGGCTCCCGGATTATGTCCCGCAGCCGGCATCCGGAACCGCTGAGCAGGAACGTGGCTCCGGCCAGCCTGGGCACGGCCTGTGGAAGGTCGATCACTTCTTCCACCGGGAACCGGTCGGACGGCTCCAGCGGCCGGCGCAGGCACACGGAGATGTTGCCCGCCGCGCCTTCGCAGGCATCTATCTCGCGAAGGCGCCGGCCGGCATCGCCCAGTTCGACCAACAGGGTATCGAGCGCTCCCGTTCTGGACTCAGTCATCGTCCACCATCGCTTTCAGCAGCCGGGCATAGGCCTCGTCCCACCCGGGCTGTTCGCTGGGCTCGAACACCTCCGGCGCAAACGACCGGCGGACGAGCGCTCGGACGTCGCTCAGCGAGCCCAGGTGGCCCAGGGCGAGCGCTTGTATCAAGATGCTTCCTGCAGCTGTGGCTTCCACCGGGCCGGCGATGCACCGCCGGCCTGTCGCATCTGCGGTGAACTGGCTGAGCAAGCGATTCCGACAGCCCCCGCCGACGACGTGCACCGGCTCGAGGCGCCCGCCGGTGATCCTCTCCAGCCGCTCCAGCACCCAGCGGTACTTAAGGGCCAGGCTCTCCAAGGCGCAGCGAACGAGAGCGCCCTTCGTCTCGGGCGCCGCCTGACCAGTCCGCCGGCAGTAGGCCCGAATCCGCTCCGGCATATCGCCGGGCCTGGCATAATCGTCATGCTCAGGGTCTATAACGCAGAGGAATGGCTCGGCCTCAGCCGCCAGCTGGGTGATCTCATCGTACGATAGCTCTTCGCCCAGGCGGGCCCAGGATCGCCTGCACTCCTGAACCAGCCACAACCCGGCCATGGTGCGGGAGAGACGCCAGCTATCGCCCACGCCGCCCTCGTTGGTGAAGTTGTACTCAAGCGTCTGCTCGGTGATCACCGGCTCCGGCGCCTCCGTTCCCACGATGGACCACGTGCCCGAGCTGATCCAGGCGAAGCCGTCGCTCTCGGCCGGAACCGCCGCAACTGCCGACCCGGTGTCGTGACAGGCCGGCGCGACGACGCAGGCCCGACCGGTGCGCAGCTCTTCGGAGAGCTCGCCGGCCACAGGGCCAAGCACGGTGCCGGGCGGCACGATCTGGGGGAAGATGCGCCCGGGCAGCCCCATCTCCTCCAGCATGGGCCAGGCCCAGTCTCCCGCGCCGGGATCGTAGCACTGCGTGGTGGTAGCTATGGTGAACTCGCAGACAGCACTGCCGCTAAGCCAGTAGTTGAACAGGTCCGGCATCATCAGCAGCGTTTGCGCAGCCTCAAGTGTCGGAGAGCGGGCGAGGGCCATCGACAGCAGCTGGTACAGCGTGTTGAAGGGCATGAACTGGATGCCGGTCGTCTCGAAGATCCGATCCCGGGCCACTCGCCGAAATGCTTCCTCCAGCATGCCGTCGGTGCGGCTGTCCCGGTAGTGATAGGGGTTGGCCAGCAGCTCACCCTGCTCATCGAGAAGCGCGAAGTCGACGCCCCAGGTGTCGACCCCGATGCTCGCCAGTGCCGGCCCCGCCTGGGCGACCGCCTGGGCGATGCCGGCTTTGACTTCCGACCACAGACGAAGCACGTCCCAATGCAAGCCATCGGGCAGTCGCGCCGGCCCGTTCGGAAAGCGTTGTACTTCGCTGAGCGTCAGTCGCCCCCCGTCTATGGTGCCCAGGACAGCACGCCCGCTCTCGGCACCCAGGTCGATGGCCAGATACTGGTTCATGGCCCGCCTTCTAGTATCTGCCGTACAGAGGCCCGAAGTTGGCGCAGGCTCGGAAGTCAGCACCCTGGGGATCCATCGCGCCGAAGGAGCTCCAGGCGCTGGGCCGGAAGACCTGCTCCTGAGGCACGTTGTGCATGCAGACCGGGATGCGCAAGATGGAAGCCAGCGTGATCAGGTCAGCGCCGACGTGGCCGTAGCTGAGCGCGGCATGGTTTGCTCCCCAGTTGGCCATGACTGAGTAGGTATCGTCAAACGGCTCGCTGCCTGTGAGACGGGGGACGAACCAATGCGTCGGCCAGGTCGGATTGGTGCGCTCGTCGAGCTGCCCACTCACTTCGTCAGGCAGGTCCACAGTCCAGCCTTCGGCCAGCTGCAGCACCGGACCCAAGCCCTTCACCAGGTTGACCCGGCTCATCGTCATGGGCATGCCGCCCGGGGTGAGGAAGCCCGACGAGAAGCCGCCACCCCGGAAGTACTCGGTGATCGCGGGGTACCAGGTCGTTGCCTTGAGGCACTTATCCACCTCCGCGGGCGTGATCTCCCAGTAGGGCTTCATTGCCGGCTTCCCGTCTCGTGCCTGTTTGCCGGTGGCGTCGAGCGCGGCGGCTCCTGAGTTGATCAAGTGGATGAAGCCGTTCTCGGCCGGCGCGGTCAGCTTGTGGCCGGTCACTCGCTTGACTGCCTCAGGGCTCCAGTAGGTGCGCACGTCGGCGAAGATCTGGGCCGTGCCGGTCGACAGGTGCCCGAAGAGCATGCTGACACCGTTCAGGCAGTCGTTCTCAGTGGCAAAGACGTACGCCTCGCGGATGCCGTTCCAGTCGAACGAGGAGTTGAGTATGGCCTCCATGAAGTCGCCATTGGGGAGGTGATCGGTCCAGTGGCGCTGGCCCTGAAAGCCGCCGGCGATGGCGTTGCGTCCCAGTGCCTCCTCCCCATAGCCCTGCTCGGCCAGGCGCGGGTTGCCGACCATCAGGTCTCGGGTGATCATTGCCATCTTGACCACCGTCTCCCAGTCCTGGTCCTTCTGCGCCCGGGAGCGCTGCCTGGCGGGCGGGTTGTACTCGCGCCCTTCCTTGCAGTTGGCCCTGGTCCAGGCCATGGCCCGGGAGAACTCCTCCTGGTCGTAGATGCCGGCCTCAATGCGGCGGGTGAGCTCGGCCATGTCGACCGTCTCCACGCGCATGCCCAGGTAGCTCTCGAAGAAGGACTGGTCGACGATCGACCCGGCTATGCCCATCGACACTCCACCAACCGACAGGTACGACCTGCCGCGCATGCGGGCGGCGCTGAGGCCGGCTCGGGCGAACTGGAGGAGCCGCTCCTGCACGTCGTCAGGAATGGCCAGGTCGCCGGCGTCTTGCACGTCGCGGCCGTAGATGCTGAAGGCGGGCAGGCCCTTCTGATTGTGGGCGGCCAGGACGGCCGCCAGATAGACCGCCCCCGGCCGCTCGGTCCCGTTGAAGCCCCACACTGCCTTGGGCATCAGCGGCTCCATGTCCATCGTTTCCGAGCCGTAGCACCAACAGGGAGTGACGGTGATCGAGAGGCCCACGCCCTCGCTGGCGAACTTATCGGCCGTCCGCGCAGCTTCGGCCACGCCGCCGATGGCAGAGTCAGCGATCACGCATTCGACGGGCTGGCCATCGCTGTGGCGCAGGCGAGAGCTGAGCAAATCGGCCACTGCCCCGGCCAGGCCGAGCGTGAAATCCTCCAGCGACTCCCGCACACCGTCGCGCCGGCCGTCGATGGTCGGACGGATGCCTATCTTGGGCAGCGCGCTCTGCCGAGATGCTGAGACGCCTTGCATAGGGCTACCTCCGTTTCCAGCTCTGCAATGCTAGTACGGCTGCAGGGGGACGCCACTACCTCCTGAGAGCAGCACCTTCCTCACATACAGGACCTCGGCGACTGCCTGCACTGCCAAGATTGGGATGATCACGGCATAGAGGTGCAGGGCATCGCCCAAGCCCAGCAGGAAGCCCTGCCAGTGGGAGGTTGCCATCTGCCTCTCCGGCGTCACCAGAGACAGGCCGATGTTCACCCCAGCTGCCGTGGCGATGACATACGTCAGCCACTCTGGGGTGACGACCAGCAGATAGAGGATCAGGGAGACAGGCGTCGACGCCTTCATGCCGCGCAGGCTGATGCCCTGCAGCGCAGCCCCAATAACGAACACAAAGGCAACAGGTATGATGAGGATGCCCAAGAGAGTGAACTGCACGAGGTCCGCCAGTAGGTTGAACGCGAAGACCAATCCAGTGCAGATGACAATCGTCCTCAACTCGCCGTCGCGCAGTGATTGTCGATAGCGGCCGAATACCTTCTCCAGCTGCTGATTCTGGTTGGCCTCGTTCTCCCCCAGCCGCGCCAGTGCGCGCCCGGGGATGAGCGTCCGAAGCAGCATGCCGATGATGATCGACAGAGTGTATATTCCGAGCAGAGCCAGGATCAGGCCTTGCTGCTCTTCCAGCGCGTCCAGTAGCGCCATTCGGATTGCCCCAACTGTAGCAGCGATTCAGCCCAGGCGCAACTCGCAGCAGCATAGGCGGGCCAGCGCTCTCGATGCTCGCGCCAGCGCTGGCCCCTGACCAGGTGGATGGCCCGCCCACCGCCCTGCAGGCACGGGCCTAACACTGATCAGCTTCGCTCCTGCGGACAACCGCGCGAGCCCTGCCCTTCGTGGCGCAGCACCTGCTTTCGGGCCCCGGCTAGGCCCGCCAGGGCCAGACCCAGCGGTAGGATCGCAGCAGAGGGGCAGATGCCCTGGCCCTCCCCGGCCGACTCACCCGCCAGCCCCTCCACCACCCCGCCATCACCGCTCAATACGAACCCCGCCCAGTAGTACGGATGCGCCCACTGCGGATGCTCCTCGTCCCTCCGCACTTCCTCCTGCGCCGCCTGCAGAGCCTCCGCCTTCCCCTTCCCCTCCAGCAGATGGGAGTAGAAGCTCACCATCAACACCCCCGTCGCCTCGTCGTCCACCGGCCACAGGCTGGCCACCACCGTCGGCGCCCCGTACAGAAACGCCCGGTTCAACCCCACCACCTCGTCCCCCGCGCTCAACTCCCCCACCTGCGTCTGGCAGGCGCTCAATACCACCACCGACGCCCTCTCCAGATCCAGCCCATATACCTCGTACACGTTCAGCCGCCCGTCCTCCCCCTCCCCCGGCGCCAACCACAGCCGCGAGAAGAGCGGCGCTGCCGCGTTGAACGACCCATGCGCCGCCACGTGTACCACCCCCGCCCCGCCCACCGCCTCCCCCAGCGCCGCCTCCCCCGCCTCCTCACCCAGCAGCGCCTCCACCCCCAGCAGCCCCGCCACCTGCTCCGCCTCCCGCCCCGCATACTCCAGCGCCCCCAGGTCTGGGTTCCCCGTCTCCGGATCGCCCAACACCACCGCCCCCGCCCCCTCTCGCCCCGCCTTCTCCTCTATGTACGGCAGCGCGCTCGCCGACGGCAGGTGGAACAGCACGTACTGCTCCCCCAGGTACTCCTCACCATCGTGCAGCGCCGCGAACGGTACGTAGTGCAGCGTCTGGTGTGGAACTATCCCCACCTGGGGCGTATCCAAATATGGCAGAAGCGGTTCAATCAACCACGCGTACAGGTCGCTCAGGCTCCGCGGGTAGGCATTGTCCAGGTTCGCCAGACCCAACGACCGGAAGCTCGCCACTGCCTGGCCGATCTCCTCCGCCGTAGCCCCCAGCTCCACCAGCTCGAACTCCTCCTCGCTCAATACGAACGCCAACCCCTCCTGTCCCGCCAGATAGTAGGCGATCAGTGTCGTCTCCTCATCCAGAAGCGCCTGCGTCTCCGTCACCGTCGCCGTCTCGATCGTCACCAGCGAAGCCAGCTCCGGGTTCGCCAGCTCCAGCTGCGCCAGCAGATCCTCGTACTCCCCCTGCTTCTCCGCCACCTGCGCCTCAATCGACTCCACCACCTGCTCGTTCTGCTCCTCCGCCGGCAGCGACTTCTCACTCACCAGATCGCTCTCCAGAGCCGCCAGCTCCCCCCGCAGCTCCCTCTCCTCCTCCACCAACCCCGCGTCCGCCGCCTGCCCCAGGTCCAGCCGCTGGTTCCCCATCCCATCCAGAAAGGCCCGGGCCCGGCTCCGCTCCGCCACCTCGAACGCCTCCACCCCCCGCCCCATCGCCGCCAGCAAACGCACCGCCGCCTGGTACACGTCCACTTCCTGCCCCGCCAGAGCGATGCGGAAGGACTCGACACGAACGCCGGCCAGCACCGACTCCCGGGCCTCGATCGAGGCGGAGTAGTACTGCAGAGCGCCGGGTTCGTCTCCCTGCTTCTCGCTGAGGTCGCCGAGGCCCTGCAGAACCTTCGCCGCTCCTGCCCGGTCGCCGATGTCCTGCCTGATCTCGAGCGCCCGCTCGAGGTCAAGCAGCGCTTCGTCATAGTCTCCCAGCTTCTCGCGGGCTATGCCCATGTTGTAGAGAACCATCGCCTCGCCAGCAGGATCGCCAATCAGCCGGTAGATGGATAGGGCCCGGCTCAGATAGCTCAGCGCCTCCTCCTGGTCGCCGATACCGCTGTTGGCGATCCCGGCGTTGGCCAGCGTATCGGCCTCACTCGCCTGGTCGCCCAGGTCCTGATAGATGGCCAGCGCCTGCAGGTAGAAGTCGAGCGACTCCTCATATGCGGACCCCTGGGTGAGCAGAACCCCCACGTTGTTCAGCACCATCGCCTCTCCTGATCGGTCGCCGATCTCCTCGTTGATCGTCGACGCCTCTTCCAGGTAGGCCAGCGCCCGCTCGTAGTCGCCCAGCTCTCCGTAGACGACGCCCATGTTCATGAGTGTCGCCGCCTCTCCGCCCCGGTCGGCGATCTCCTGAAAGATGGTCAGCGCCTGCTGGTAGTACGAGAGCGCCTGCTCGTAGTCAGACTGCAGGTCGTAGTTGATAGCCAGGTTGTTGTAGGCGCTGGCTTCCATGTACCGATCGCCAAGTTCGGCATACAGATCCAACGCCTGCACCTGGTACTCGATCGCCGCCGCATAGTCGGCAATCTCCGAATAGACGATGGCGATGTTGTTCAGGCTGCGCGCCTC
This sequence comes from uncultured Anaerolineales bacterium, assembly GCA_964530325.1. Classification (GTDB taxonomy): domain Bacteria; phylum Chloroflexota; class Anaerolineae; order B4-G1; family B4-G1; genus CAZHAX01. Next base: position 9,701 of record CAZHAX010000024.1, read on the forward strand.
GTCCGCCTCGGCGCCCGCCTGGCGAGAGAGGTCGAGCGCCTGTTCGTAGTACTGCAGAGCATCCTCGTAGTGGGCCAGGCGCCAGTGCACCAGGCCCAGGTTGACCAGGGTGGTCACTTCCCTGGACCGGTCCTTGACCGAGCGGTGCATAGCCAGCGCCTGCTCGTGGCAATAGAGCGCCTCGGCGTAGGCTCCCTGGTGATAGTAGGACATGCCGGCGTTGTTCAGGGCCATTCCCTCGCCCGCCACATCTCCAACCTGCCGGTACGCCTCGGCTGCTTCCAGGAAGATCTCCGCATCCCGGTCGCAGGCGGCGACCGTTAAGCAAGCGAGCCCCATACAGTTCAAGGCTTCCGCCTCGAGCGCCACATCGCCGACCCCTGCGAATCCCTGCGCCGCCTGGTCGTAGTTCTCGAGGGCCTGCTCATACTCGGCGAGCTCCTCGCAGACCACGCCCACGCGGAAGTAACTCCACGCCGCTCCCAGGCCATCGCCCGCCTGCACATACAGAGAGAGCGCCTCCTCGAGGAGCGATAGTGACTCCTCGTACTCGCCGTCCTGGTAGAGCTCGAGCGCGATCTGGGTCACGACGTAGGCCTGCGCCGTCAGCGCTGCGTCTGGCGTGGGTGTTGGATTCTGCGCCGCCGGCGCGGCTGCAGCAGGTGCGCCGGGCTCCACCGCCAACAGCAGCATCAGCCCCAGACAAGCGTAGAAGACAAGCCGCCTTGCGCTCACCACGCACCTCCCGGCTCCGCACCCCGCCGCCGGCGAACCCGGCCGAGCGCCACGATCGCCAACCCCAGCGGTAGGATCGCAGCAGAGGGGCAGATGCCCTGGCCCTCCCCGGCCGACTCACCCGCCAGCCCCTCCACCACCCCGCCATCACCGCTCAATACGAACCCCGCCCAGTAGTACGGATGCGCCCACTGCGGATGCTCCTCGTCCCTCCGCACTTCCTCCTGCGCCGCCTGCAGAGCCTCCGCCTTCCCCTTCCCCTCCAGCAGATGGGAGTAGAAGCTCACCATCAACACCCCCGTCGCCTCGTCGTCCACCGGCCACAGGCTGGCCACCACCGTCGGCGCCCCGTACAGAAACGCCCGGTTCAACCCCACCACCTCGTCCCCCGCGCTCAACTCCCCCACCTGCGTCTGGCAGGCGCTCAATACCACCACCGACGCCCTCTCCAGATCCAGCCCATATACCTCGTACACGTTCAGCCGCCCGTCCTCCCCCTCCCCCGGCGCCAACCACAGCCGCGAGAAGAGCGGCGCTGCCGCGTTGAACGACCCATGCGCCGCCACGTGTACCACCCCCGCCCCGCCCACCGCCTCCCCCAGCGCCGCCTCCCCCGCCTCCTCACCCAGCAGCGCCTCCACCCCCAGCAGCCCCGCCACCTGCTCCGCCTCCCGCCCCGCATACTCCAGCGCCCCCAGGTCTGGGTTCCCCGTCTCCGGATCGCCCAACACCACCGCCCCCGCCCCCTCTCGCCCCGCCTTCTCCTCTATGTACGGCAGCGCGCTCGCCGACGGCAGGTGGAACAGCACGTACTGCTCCCCCAGGTACTCCTCACCATCGTGCAGCGCCGCGAACGGTACGTAGTGCAGCGTCTGGTGTGGAACTATCCCCACCTGGGGCGTATCCAAATATGGCAGAAGCGGTTCAATCAACCACGCGTACAGGTCGCTCAGGCTCCGCGGGTAGGCATTGTCCAGGTTCGCCAGACCCAACGACCGGAAGCTCGCCACTGCCTGGCCGATCTCCTCCGCCGTAGCCCCCAGCTCCACCAGCTCGAACTCCTCCTCGCTCAATACGAACGCCAACCCCTCCTGTCCCGCCAGATAGTAGGCGATCAGTGTCGTCTCCTCATCCAGAAGCGCCTGCGTCTCCGTCACCGTCGCCGTCTCGATCGTCACCAGCGAAGCCAGCTCCGGGTTCGCCAGCTCCAGCTGCGCCAGCAGATCCTCGTACTCCCCCTGCTTCTCCGCCACCTGCGCCTCAATCGACTCCACCACCTGCTCGTTCTGCTCCTCCGCCGGCAGCGACTTCTCACTCACCAGATCGCTCTCCAGAGCCGCCAGCTCCCCCCGCAGCTCCCTCTCCTCCTCCACCAACCCCGCGTCCGCCGCCTGCCCCAGGTCCAGCCGCTGGTTCCCCATCCCATCCAGAAAGGCCCGGGCCCGGCTCCGCTCCGCCACCTCGAACGCCTCCACCCCCCGCCCCATCGCCGCCAGCAAACGCACCGCCGCCTGGTACACGTCCACTTCCTGCCCCGCCAGAGCGATGCGGAAGGACTCCACCCGCACACCACCACGGATCTCCTCCCGCACGGCGATGGACTGCAGGTGATAGTCGAGCGCCTGGTCGTTCTCGGACAGAGCTTCGTAGACGAGCCCGATGTTGTTCAGCGTATCCGCCTCCGAGGCCCGGTCGCCGATCTCCCGGGAGATGGACAGAGATTGCTCGTAGCAGTCGAGCGCCTGCTCGTAGTCGGACAGGTAGCGATAGACGATCCCCATACTGTGTAGAGCAAACGCCTCTCCGCGCCGGTCTCCGATCTCGCGGAGGATAGACAGTGCTTGCTGATGGTAGTCCAGCGCCTGGTCGTACTGAGAAAGCTCGTCGTGGACCGCTCCTATGCCAGACAGCGCCTTCGCCTCTCCCGCCCGATAGCCAATGTCGCGGTACATTGATAGTGCTTGCTGGAAGCGGTCGAGCGCCTGCTCGTACTCAGACAGGTAGAAGTGGACGGCCGCCAGGTTGTACAGGGTAATCGCCTCTCCGGAGCCGTCGTCGGCCGCACGGAAGATGGCCAACGCCTGCTGGAAGTAGCCCAGCGCCCGCCGGTAGTCGGCCAGGTCGGTGTAGAAGTAGCCCAGATTGCCGAGCGCCCTCGCCTCTCCCACGGGATCGCCAACGTCGCGGTAGATGGCGAGAGCCCTCTGGCAGCACTCAAGCGCCTGCTCGTGCTCCGACAGGATCTCGTAGACCACCGCCATGTTGTTCAGGGCCAGCGCTTCCCCCTCCGCATCTCCAATCTCGACGAAGATCGCCAGGGCCTGATCGTAGTGATCCAGGGCCAGCTCGTACTGCGAGAGAGCACTGAAGACGAGTCCGATGTTCAGCGTCGTGCCGGCCTCACAGACCTGGAAGCCGATCTGCCTGCACACGGCGAGCGCCTGCTCGTAGAGCTCCAGCGCCTGATCGTACTGGGAAAGATCGTCGTGGATGATGGCCATGCTGTTCAGCGCGGACGCCTCCCCTTCCACGTCCTTCATTGCCTGCCTGATCGCCAGCACCTGGCCGTAGTAGACCAGGGCCTCCTCGTACTCATAGACTGCCTTGTGGACGGCTGCCATGGCGTTGAGCGTAGACGCCTCTCCGGCGCGGTCGCCCAGCTCCCGCTTGATTGCCAGTGACTGACCGTAGTAGTCCAACGCTTCCTCGTACTCGTAGAGGCGGTAGTGAACCACGCCGATGTTGAAGAGCGCCACCGACTGCCCAGCCCGGTCGCCGGTCTGGCGACGTATGGCCAGCGCCTGTTGGTACCTCGCCAGCGCCCCCGAGAGGTCGCCCTGACCGAACAGGTTTCCCGCCTCCTCCATCAGAGCCGATGCCTCAGCTGTGAGCAGCGGGTCGGGCGTGGGGGTCGGATCGTCCTCCGGCAGCGCCGCGACGGCTGGCGGAGTCAAGTCTGCAGAGATAATCAACACCATTGTCAGCGGCAGGAAGAACGCCAGGCGCCGTGCCTTCATCCAGAACCTCCTGACATCATAGTCGCCGTTCCCCGCCCCTTCACCACCAGCAGGCCGGGGCTCACTCAGCCAGCGCGGCGTCTACGTGGTCGACGCCATCGCTGTCGCCGATCTGCTCGTACAGCGCTCTCGCCCGAGCCAGGTGCTCTGGCGCCGATTGCCCCAGGACATCGTCCTCCAGGAGCTGTGCGGCCAGCCCCAGCCCGAACCGGGCTCTCGCCTGAGCCTCCAACTCGCCGCTCGCCTCGGAGCCCTCCAGCGCCTCCTCGTAGGCAGCCGCGCCTTCGAGCGGACACTGAGCCTCAAGGTAAGTCTGCCCCAGAGCGAGCCACACGGCCACGGCGCTGTCCCGGGCCGCCAACTCTTCGAGAAGGCCGATCGCCTCGGCGCGCAGCCCTTGGCCCAGCAGCAGTTCAGCCACCAGCAGATCCGCCGCGGTGGCACTGATCGGCCGGGCCCGCACCCGGGCTTCCTGCGCCTGGACCGCCTGCGCCTGCTGAGCGGCCAGCAGGGAGAAGCCCAGCCCGACGTGCTGCTCGTTCGCCTCGTCCGAGGACCGGCCGCCCCCTTCCACGACCAGGACGTAGGTGGAGCCATGCTCCAGCGGCGGCCACTCTTCAGGCCAATCGAGCTCGGCCCCGCTCGCTTCGACCGGCGACCGATCCTGGCCGTCATCGGCGATGATCGTCACCACGTAGGTCGGCACCCCCGCCAGCGCGTGCCAGCGCAGCGAGGGCCGGTCGGAGCTGACCATCGTATCTCGGGGATAGATGACGTACGGGACCTCGCCCTCCTGCTCGCCGCGCAGGGCGGAGACGTCCGGCCAGGGGCGCGGCGGCCGGCCGGTCTGGCAGGGCACGCTGTGCTCCGACCCGTCGGCCGCGACCAACTTGGGGCTGGTGTCCCAAAGCGACTCGTCGCCGCAGAAGACGGCTGCTGCACTTCCCTCGTCGACCCGCAGCAGATCGCCCGGCTGCAGGGCGGTGCCGAAACCCACCGCCACGTAGTCCTCCCAGCCCTGGCGGCGCAGCTCCACCTGTCCCTCGGCTTCCACCAGTAGATTGGGCAGCGTCGACGCCGCTGAAGGCGTCGCTTCTGGGCCGCAGCCCGCCGTGACGGCGATCAACCCGCACGCCATCGCGACCAAACGCAGGCCTGATCTCTTGCTCATCATTGACCTCCTGCTCACTCGTACAACCACTCCCTCGCCTCGGCCACCCAGCGGATCGCGTCGAGGCAGTCGGGCGGCGGATGGGACGTCTCCACCGCACACGCCTCTGATTCGGCGACGGCGAGCGCGTAGCCCAGGCTGTCCTGCCAGGCCCGGCGCGCGTCGTCCGACTGACCAAGCTCCTCAGCGGCCAGCGCCTCCAGCCTGTGGGACTCGGCCAGGTAGATCTGCACGCTCTCTCCGTCGGCCCGTAGGGCCCCGAGCTGAGCGAGAGCCGCCTCCAGCGAGCCCAGCGCGGCCCTGGGCAGCCCCTTCTCCAGGTAGGCCCAGCCGATGTTCTTGGCCATGATCGCCTGGCCCAGAGCATCGTCCACCCGGCGCTCTCCGGCGAGCAGCACCGTCAGCGCCGCGTCGGGGTCTTGCCGCGCCTGCAGGTAGAGGTAGCCCAGGTTGTTGTAGGCCGGCCAGAAAGCCTCGTCCAGCTCCAGTGAGACCTGGTACTCGTCGATCGCTTTCTCATCGTCGTGCAGTGCGGCGTAGGCGCCGGCCAGATTGTAGTGGGCCCGGGAGTCGCGCGGGCAAAGGCTGGCGGCCTGCTGGAAGGCCCTGGCGGCAACGCTGTACCTCCCTTCCTCGAGAGCGGCGGCCCCGTGACGGTTGAACAGGTTGGCGGCGATGGGCGAACCGGCGTAGAGGAGAAGGCCTGTCACCAGCACCGCAGCCCACGCCGCCAGGCAGGCGCGCCGGGGCGTGCCCAGGAACTGGCGGCCACCGACGGCGCTATCGAGCCGCGCCGCCACGCGGCGGCCCGGTTCGGTCTGCAGCCCGAGGAAGGAGAGAATCGCCAGCAGCTCGGCCACGCCGCCGCTGAAGGCCAGGAATTCGGGGTCGGGCCGCAGCCAGCGGTACCAAAGCGCCAGCAGGTGGTAGACGAGAAGGGCGAGCGCGCCGAAGGTGAGCCATTCCCGAAGCCGGTTGGGGCCGGCGCTTGCCGCAGAGAGAGGCGCCGGCTCCTGCGCCGAGTCAGTGCCTGCCGGAGTGGCACGGGCAGCGCGCGGCCGAGCCTTGCCCGCTTGCGGCGATGAATGAGTTTCTCTCGCACTCATACTGGCCTCGCTTCCACACGAATGGACTGCACCAGTCGCCGTTCACCGCCGGTGAGGGCATGCGCCGCCTCCGGCTCGTTCGTGGTGCTCACTGGCCTGCGTATTGGTATGTATACGTCTGGACGCCCGCAGCAGTTGTACAGCCTCAGCGGAGCCCCTTGCGCCACGGCATGGCAGCCGGCCGCTGGCGCAGGGTCGTGGAGGATTGTATCATCAGAGTACGCCTGGTGTCAACCAGAATCGCATCACTCCCCATGGGGCGGACCGACGAATGGCGTCTGGCGCAGCCCGGTGGAAAAAGAGGGGGCCGGGGCGCTGCGCGCGCCCCGGCCCCGCCATTCCGTTTCGCCGCCGCCCAACGCCAGCCTGGGATCAGAAGCTCCTCAGCAGCAGCGGCAGATAGACGGGGTAGCAGTAGCGCTCGGCTGTGAACTCGTCCGCCCCGATGTCGGTATCGCAGTCGTACTCGCGGTCGTCGCCCTCGAAGTCGAAGCTCAACCACGGGACAGGCGATCCCGCGTTGATCAGCGGCGAGCCGACGGCCAGGTGGTAGTCGCCGGAGGCGGGAGCGACGAAGAGCGGATCGACGTGCAGGTCACTCGCGCCGGCCGCCAAGCCGACGTAGTTGGTGCCGTTCGACCAGACGTCGTTCGTCACCAGCGTGGGCGAGACGGTTGCGTGCAGGTTGCGGATGCCTACGACGTGGCTGACCACGACATTGTTCGTGATCGTCACCACCCTGGTTCCCGTATCGCCGATCTCAATGCCTGTTCCTGCGTTGCCGCCGTTGTCGAAGAAGGTGTTGTTCGCTACCTCGACAGCTGCGTTGATCAGGACGATGCCGCTGCCGCGATTGTATGCCCCATTCCCGGTGATCACGTTGTTGGCAAAGACACCGCCCTCGCCGGGGTAGATCGCCACGCCGCCGCCGTATCCGTTGGCGTAGTTGTGCACGACGAGCGCGCCTATGAGATCGGTATTGCCCGACATGTAGATCCCGCCGCCGTAGGTGGCGACGTTGTAGGCGATCACGTTCTCAGTCCCGCGCAGGTCGATCGTGGAGCCGCTGTTGATGAATATGCCGCCTCCCCGCACGTCGTCGGCCAGGTCCCCAATGTTGCTCACGACCTCCGTTGCCGTCATGATCACACCGCCGCCGTAGCCGATGTAGATGCCCCCACCGAAGGCGGCCGAGCTGGGGTGGCTGTCCGGTGTGTTGCCGACGATCTGGGTACTGCCGAGCGTCAGCGTGCCGAAGTACTGGTAGATGCCGGCACCAGCGGTCTCGAACGCTGTATCGCTGAGGGTGTTCCCGGTGACGATGACTCCGGCCAGCGTAGGCGAGGAGTACCAGGAGTAGACGCCGGCGCCGTAGTCGCTCTGGCCCCCCTGAATGGTAACCGCCTCCAGCGTCGGGCTGGCGGACACGATGCGCACCACCGATCCAGCTCCGCCGCCGTCGATCACCGTCTGCGCCGGGTTCTTCGTCAGGAGGACACTGCAGCCGCTGTTCCACCCGCCTTGCAGGGTGATGCTCTGCGTGATCTCCAGCGTCTCCGTGTAGAGACCGGTAGGCACGCGGACCGTATCCCCATTGCCGGCGGCGCCGATCGCCTGCTGGATCGACGCGTAGCTGGAGACGCAGTAGTCGGCGGCACGGGCTGGCTGTGCCGGGCCCTGCAGAAGCCACAGGACGGACAGCACCAGAGCCCAGCCCGCGATCCCCGCTGTGACCAGATGGATTCGTTTGCTGGCCATGGAACCCTCTCCTTTAGGCCTTGTTCCGGGCGCATCACCAAGAATGGCGACATTATACACGCATGGGCTGGAGCGTGCCACCGGGAACGGAAGGCACTCACCAGCGCATCGATCGGCGCGTAGGTCCCTTTCCCCAGGCCGGCTTGCCAGGCGCCGTATCGTGCGCTATAATCCTGCTGCAAGTATTCGCAATAACGATTGACTGCGATAAAGGGAGGGGAACGGTGTCGACGATCACACTATCCGCTGGCAGCCGGCGAGCCTACTTCGAAGCCCTGGCCGAGCGGTGGGACGATCTCCAGCCGCCCGATCGGGGCCTGGTGCTGCGCCGGCTGCTGGCGCCCTACGCCGGCCTGTTCTCTAGGGCAGGGTCGATCCTGGAGGTGGGCACCGGAACCGGCGCTCTGATACCCTGCCTGAGGGAGGTGGCACCAGACGCCCTCCTCTTCTCGATCGACCTGGCCCAGGCGATGGTGGAGCGGGCCCGCCTCCGCTGCCCGCAGGCTGCGCTCGCCCAGGCGGATGCCCAGCGTCTGCCCTTCGCCCGCGCGGGCTTCGATCTCGTCGTCTGCCACAACGCCTTCCCCCACTTCGAGGGCAAGGAGCGGGCGCTGGCCGGGCTGGCGCTGGCCCTGCGGCCCGGCGGCGGCCTGCTCGTACTCCACGACCTGAGCCGGGAGAGGGTGAACGCCATCCACCGCGGGGGCGGCGAGGCGATCCGGAACGACCTCCTGCCTCCGGGGACGGAGACGGAGCGGATGCTGACCGGGTGCGGGTTCACAGACGTCGAGGTGGAGGACGGCGAGGAACACTACCTGGCCGTCGCCAGCTGGCCCGGCGCCGTTTCGCGCGCAGGGCGCACGACTGTGGCCAGGGCGCAACCTGCGCAGGCAGTCCCTCCGCTGTAGAGGTCGATCGTGCTGGCCCTGGCAGGCACAGCGGCAATCCTAGCCGACGTCTACAGCAGGATCAAGGGGCTTGTAGGCCTGGCAGAAGAAACCCCGCAGCGGCGGGCTCTCGCAGCAGCTCTCCCGGCCGTTCAGTTGCTTCTCTCCGAAGTCGATCTCGATGGTGCTAACCTGGCCAGGGCAGTTGGGGTCGTACACGTAGATGGCGCCCCTGTCAGCCTGCGCGTGGTCACACCCAATGGCCAGCACCTGATGATTGCCGAATACGTCCTGCGTATCGCGTACCAGCAGGATAGGCACCGGCTCCCCAGCGTCGATAGACGCCTTCAGCTTGCTCCACTCACGTCGTGACCGGGCCAGGAGCCAGCCAGGCCCTCCTCGGAACAGCCGCGCAGGCGCATGGTTCAGGATGAGTAACCAAGCCATGTACCTGGCTGCGTCGCTCCTCAAGCGCAGATGGACCAGGCTGTGCAGCTGCCGCCTTAGGATGTAGGCATGCAGTGGGCTCTCGGGAGGCGGAGGAGTGTCGAGACTCTGCTCACTGAGCTGGAGGGCGACCTTGTACAGGTCAAGCGCGGCGAAGCACATGCCGCCACAAAGGCCGAACCCCTGCGCCATGTCCTTCTTCACCTTCTCACGCAGGCGCAGGACGCCGCGACAGAAGGGAAGCCTGCCCAGGCAGCCAAGCGCAGCCCAGGCCAGGATCACCGCCCGCCGCAGCAGCGGATTGAGCCTCTGGCCCACCACCTTCAGCTCCCCTTCGCCGAGACGCCAGCGATTGGGGAAGGCAAAGCCGTGGACTTGAGGATCGAATCCTGTCTTGGGCACGGCGCTTTCACCCAGTCCGCGCTGGGCCTTGGACCAGCTGCCGACAGACCCCCTTGGGCAGGGATTGGGCACGGTCACCGTGATGCCCTACCAGAGACACGACGCTCGCGCGATCTGCTGTCGCGTAGGAGCGCGGCATACCGTGCCCCTGCAGCCAAGCCGAAGGGACGATCCAGGCGATTGCTCTTGCGGCGTGCTGGAAAGCAGAGTCCAGCGCTTCTCACTCGCCGCGGGGCCTACCCGCCACCTCGGCCCCGCGCTACCCGTCCCCCTTGAGCACCAGCGGCAGATAGACGTGTGCCCCGATCTCCCTGCCGAAGATATCGAATTCCTCCAGCCAGACCACGACGTCCCGGTAGATGGCTGGGCTGACCTGGAAGCCGCTCCCCTGGAACACGATGAACTCGCTGCCGCTGCTGGGGAAGCAGCCGTAGATGTCCGCGGTCCCATTTCGCCAGTCTGCCCACAGCACCATGCTGGCAGTCACGGCAGCGCCGGCCTGCTGCTGTCCGTCGCCGGCGCAGATGGTGATCTCCTGAGAGGCGCCCAGATCGTAGCCGTAGATATCGAACTCGCCGTTCCTCTGGTCGCTCCAGGCCACGATGTCACCCCAGATCACCGGATCCGTCTGCGCACTGGGCGCGGTGCTGATGGTGAACTCCTCCCGGCTGGTCAGGTTGTAGCCGTAGACGTCGGCGTCAGCCCCGCGCGTATCGTACCAGACGACAACGTCTCCGGAAACGGCCGGCATGTACTGGTTTCCCGCCGCCGTGCACACGGTGAACTCCTGCAGCGTGGACAGGTCGCAGCCATAGATATCGTACTGGCTCGACCCGCGCCCATCCTGCCAGACGACGATATCGCCCCAGATGTCCGGGTAGACCTGAGGGCCGGCGCTCGTGCAGACGGTGAACTCCTGGCCGCTGCTCAGGTCGTAGCCATAGATATCGATGGCGCTACCCCGCCTGTCCTCCCAGACCACGATGTCGCCCCACACGGCCGGGTTGTACTGTTCCCCTGTCGCCGTGCAGACGGTGAACTCCTCGGCGGTGGCTACGTTGTAGCCGTAGATGTCGGCGTCGGTCCCGCGATCGTCGCGCCAGACGACGATGTCGCCGTAGATGTCTATGTCCTGCTGACTTCCAGCCGCGTCGCAGACCGTGAACACAGCCCCGGCGACGATCTGTAACGCCTGCGCCCCTTTCGCCCCGGCCGGCTCGGCCGCCAGCGCCGCGCTGTCCCTGCCCAACCCCAGCGATGGGGCAAGCAGGCAGGCCAGACCCAGGCCGCCTGCGACTGCGACGAGTACGGAACACAGACGTGCACCCCGCTTCATCCTACCCTCCCTATGGCGCTCACCGATATCAGCAGCAGGAAGCCCCACTCAGCATCCCGCCGCCCGTGCCAGTCTAGGAGTATAGGCCGATTGAGGACTGTGTCAACGGCGTCAGAGACGGGCCCGACCCCAGCCCCAGGTGACGAACCCGGAATCGCCCTGCCCTGGGCTTGGGCAGGCAGGGCACGCCGTACCTTGAGCCGCGCCGGACAAAGAACTTGCGGCGCCCGACTAGTCGCCGTGCCTGCGCAGGCTCGCGGTTACCGCAGGCTGGCTGCCAGGAACTCGATCACCCGCTCCTCGTACGCCTCCGCGTCGGCGCCGTAGGCCCGGGCGTGCTCGCAGCCCGGCACGATCCACACCTCTGCACCAGGCGCCGTGTCGGACAGCTGCTCCAGGTGGCTCATAGGCACCGTTGTGTCCGTCTGGCAGTGGATCAGCAGCACCGGCCTGGGCGGGATGGAGCCGATCTCGTCGACCGGCCTCGACGCCGCCACGTCGTACCCGTAGAGCAGGCGCACCATCAGCCTGGTGGAACAGAGGAACAGCTGCGGCAGGCCGCTCTCCTCCTGCCACTGCTCCTCGATCAGCGGATAGATGGCGGCGAAACCGCTGTCCGTCACCAGCGCGCCTATCTCCGGGTCGTCCGCCATCGCGCCGACGGCTGAGGCAGCTCCCAGCGATACGCCCAGCAGCCCGATACCGTGCGGGGCGAACCCCCGCGCTTCGAGCCAGTCGACGGCGCCGAGCACGTCCCGCCGCTCCTGTACGCCGAAGCTGAAGCGCCCCTCCCCGCTTTCGCCGTGGCCGCGCAGGTCGATCATCAAGACGGCGAAGGCGGCGTCGTGCAGCGCAGCGGCCAGGTCCAGGAAGCAGCCTCCAAACTCCGCGCTGCGGCACTGATTCCTGCCGTGGACCATGACCACGGCCTCCGAGGAGCCCTGCGCCGGAATGAACCAGGCGGCGATCTGCACCTCTTCGCCCCTAGCCGGGAAGCGCACGTCCTCGAAGGACATGCCGTGGTCTGCCGGCGTATCCTCAGCCGGCGACTTGCGGTCGGGCAACGTCAGCTCGCCGGCTGCTACCGCCCCCACGCCCAGGTACAGGGCGGCGGCGACCAAGGCCAGCGCGAGGCCGATGCGGATCAGGACCTTCCGCCAGCGCCGAGCTCGAGGTCTGGATTCGATTTCGTCGGTTACACTCATCATCGCACTTACCTCCATTCACGCTATGCAAGGCGTCGCCATCACCGGGCTGCATACGAAGGCGAGCGCGCGGCCAGCGCGATGCTGCTGGCGAGGGACCACGGCCAGTAGAGCGAGACACACCGTCCACCGCCTCCCGTTTCCTGCTGCCCGCTAGTGCTCCCCGGATTCTCCTTCGGCTACCTCCGTTCGGCTGGATCGCGTCACGAGGCACACGGGCCAGGAGTTGCCTCGTCCCACCTCAACCTGCCTGCCGTGGAGTCGGCCACGTCGCCACCGCCGCTGCACCCGGCGCCAGGGGCGTCCCGGGGCCTCCGGAGGACGAAGCTAAGATAAACGCGCTCGCCCGTGCTGGGCGATCCCCGGGCCAGCCCGGCTCCCTTGGATCCCGCGAAGGCACGATACGCGGGACGGAGAACCCTCGGCACGTACTCCTCGATCAGCCTCCTCCTCCGCTCGGCGTCGAGCGCCAGGGCGCGAACCACGCTCGCCGTTATGTCTTCCTCACTGACGAGCCGGAATCCTGTCTTCGCCAGTCCTGCCCGCCAGGCGTCAATCTCCTCGTACCGCCGCATATCGGCGCAGAGAAAGAAGCCATCGGGCTTCAGCACTCTCATCACCTCGCCCAAGAAGCGCTGCTCTGCGCGGTAGTAGACTGAGGCCTCGATGTTGAGGACAACGTCGAAGCTGCCGCCGGCAAACGGCAGGCACTCGGCCTCGCCGCGGGTGAAGCGGAGCCCGGGCAGTGCATATTGGCGGCGACAGAAGGTCACCGCTCTAGCCGTGACGTCGACCCCGACGAGTGATCTGGGTCGATAGCGCCGCACGATGTAGGCGGCGCCGCCTCCCCTGCCCAAGCTGACCTCCACAGCATCCGCCCCGATCCAGTCGATCGCCCCGGCCACGTGGTCGTACAGCTGAAGCTGATAACGGTTGTCCTCATCTTCGGGAGCGAGCTTGAGCCCAGCCGCCTCGTCGTCGAGCGCCGCGTACCCGTGATTCATGCAGACAACCCTAGCGTCCCTGTCGAAGCCGGAGAGCCACTCATACCAGGTACGGGTGACACGCACTTCCAGCCTGGGAAGCAGCAAGTAGATCCAATGTCTGGCTGCCATAGGATATCACACCATCGGCGGCCGCCGCAGTCCCTTGCGCACCGCTTGCCCGACACCATAGCTGCGGACAGCATGAGAAGCAGAACCCATCTAGAATACGCGGCCTACGAACCCAACCGGAGCGCCACCTGCCGCGAGCAGTGGCCGACCTGGAGCAGGTCGGCCCACCGCGCGTCCGGGATTGGTGTCACAGTCGAGCACTCAATCGGAATAGCCGGGCACAGGGTCCCGCCAACCGGCCGGGACAAGCTTGTACACGACGACACTGGCCTGGTAGTTGCCCGTCGGCAGATATCCTCGGAGCCACCGGTCATGCTCTATCTCGAAGACAGCAAGCGAGCTCACCTCGAAGAGCGGCGTTGTGGTGAAGCCCAGAATCTCAGCGATATCATACGAGCCTTGCCCCGTCGCGCCGCCAGGCCCGGGCAGAACGAGGCACGTGACGCCCTTGTGCACCAGGTAGCCGTCCGCGCGGCCTTCCAGGAACCATCGCCCTGCCTCCGGGTCAATCAGCCCGCACAAGTCTACGATTGGGCGCCGGCCGTGGTACCGGATGGCGCCCACGTCCGCCGCCGCGCATCGCTCCTCCAGAGAGACGTTCTCACGCACGAAGCAGGCGCCTGCGATGCGCACGTTGAGCATGTGGTCCAGGTTCGCATCATACACCCCGTTCCAGAATGCCATGTTTGCCACGGCGACGAAGATCAGCCCGGCAGTCAGCCACAGGAGCAGCCAGCGCCGCTGGGCGAAGACCACGAGGCCGATAGTCAGCGCAAGCCAGAGGGCAACGTGGTTCAACGCACCGTATCGGCTGGCGGTACCGGGTGACGGAAGCAGCAGCAGATAGCACAGGTTGTGCAGGACCACCCACAGGGCCAGCGTGACTACCGGGCGCCGGTTGCCATCTTGGATCCAGCCCTGCCACCTGCTCCGGGCTGCCGCACGTCTGGCAGCCGCCCAGAGGAGCGGACCTACGACACCGACCAGGGCGACGACGGCCCACGCCGACAATGTGTAGTCCGCAGCCCCCAGCACGGCCCCCACGGAGATGGATGGCGGCGGCAGGGCCATGCCACCCAGACTGAACTCGACTAGGAACCCTGCCCACGCCGCCACATACAGCAGGCCAGGGATGCGACTGAGCAGGCCGACAGACTCGGTTCTCTCCGCCATCAAACGAACGCCTATCTCAGTTGTCAGCCGCTTGCCAAGGACAGTCGTGGGAACAGGGTACCCGGTCCGCAGCAGCAGGTAGACAAACCAAGGCCCGCAGACGAGAGCACAGACCAGAATTGTACCCAGGATGGCGACCTTGACTCCTCTGTGACGCCACAGCTCTACGACTCCGATCGCCGCTGCCAGGGCCAGGCCCTCCGGGCGGGTCAGCGCCATCAGGCCCAGCACGGCGCCCAGCCATAGCCATCGTTCTTGACGGTAGACCAGGAGCCCCAGCATGCCGAGTGCCAGGAACAGCATGGTCTCCATGCCACTGAGCGCAAACCACACCATGTTTCCAGACAGCGCCACTAGCAGGGTGGCAGCGAGCGCCGGCCGCCGGCCCCATATGGGCAGCAGGAGTTGGTGCAGACCTATCGCCACGACGGCTAGCGCGGCCACGCCCAGGGCCTTGGCCACCACGTGCATGGACACACCCAGCCAGTGCGCGCCAGCCAGTAGTACCACCCACAGCAGACTCGTGGTGCCCACCCCGTCCTCGCCTGGTGAATTGAACGCCAGGTTGCCCTGCTCTGCCAGGTTCTGCGCATAGACAAAGTGGATGTAGGTGTCGTCGATCGGGAACTCAAGCGGTGTTGGCCAGAGAAACCACAGTGCAGCACCTGCAATCGCCACGCATGTGCCGAGGAGCCGCCATTTCGACCGGGCGGCGGCCAGAACACAGGCACCGCGTGACAGCAGCACCGGGGCTATCTCCTCATCCCTGCCGGGCCTCGGAGCGGCCCAGCGAGCCACAAACACGCCCACGTAGATCGCCGATACCGCGGCCGCTCTAGCGTCTCACCCACTACCCGTTGTCAGCAGTCTGCGTTCCGCCGGAGCCGGGCCGGCCTTCCCCGCAAGAGAAGCGATGTGGCTTCGATTGTCGCTGCGGTGCTGATTCGGCGCCCTGGGCGGAAGATGGCATGCCTGCCCGCCGGGCCGGGGTCGTTCGGTGGAGAGTGCTGAGTGGCCGTTTGCGGCGTCCAGGAGAGCTGCGACGGTCGCCCTGTTGACTATGGTCCTGCTATCGCAGCGGATGGCGGCTCAGACCCGCCCGTGAGAACTCGCCGCCATCCTCTATCCCTCGCACATGTACTAACACCGAAGCGTGGTGGAAGGTGCTCCGCCGGCGCTAGGAGTCGCTCACTGCTCCGGTGACAGTGAGCGACCCTTCGCCTCGTCAGGCCTGGCAGCCGCTCAGAGCGTCCTGCCTACGGACGACCGCTCCAGCGTCCTATTGAGTGGCGCCTCCGGCCGCCTTCTCCAGATCGGGCAGCATGCCGGTGATATCTTCTCCCTGCGGATACGGCAGGCGCCCTTCCCAGTCAACCACGATCTCGACCGGCTCTTCAGAGTCCAGGCCGTAGTACTGGTCTGCGGGGAACTCCGTCATCCACTGGTCGAACGCCCAGAGCGACTCGGCATCCAGGTAGCCATAGCTGTGGCCAAAGCGCACGTTGGCCAGCGCCAGGTCCCCCTTCCCCTGAGCTGCAAAGACGTGGTACTCAGGGTCTTGGACGTAGCTGTACTGATGGAGCAGCCGGTAGCGACCCAGGACGTATTCGCGCGACTCGGGTTCGGCATTCCGGTCGACGATGTCGAATGCACCGATGAAGTACCCGCCTGTCACGTCCGGGATCTCCATGGCCTTCTCTATGAACGGAGTGTCCACTCTCCAGCCGATTGAGGGCGCGAACAGCTCGTCCGCATCCCGCAGGTACGTGAAGTGCACATCCTCGTACTCCATCGCGTTCCACAGCGGGAGCACGAACTCCGTCGTGATAGTCACCCACTGGCACTGAGCTACAGGCGTGTCCGAGAAGTCCCAGTTGACCTGCAGCTCGGTCCGCGGCGTGCTCTCAGTGATCGCGGGTGTTGTGTCTGTCATCCAACTGGTTCTCGTCCAGTAGCTCAGGATAGTGGTGTCCGTCCCCACCCTGTAGTGGAGATCCGTCGCCGAGCTCTCCTCGGTCTGGTGTATGCTGTACGATCCAACCACCCTCTGAGTTCGGACCCCGTCGGAGGGGTCATCAGTTGGAGACAGCGTGACGATGTGCTTGATGTAGGGGTGATTAGGATTGTAGTCGATGTACCAGCCGTTTCCCTCGTTCGCCCCGCCCGGGTTCGGATTCGTGTACCGGTCATACTGATACACCTGGACATCACCACCGGTCTCACTATCGGAGTCGGTCGTCCGCACTTCCGCGGGGTTGGCCAGGAGCGTGGACCACACGCCATCCTCGTCTCCCCAGGCCGTGAAGGCGTGTCCCCCGCTGCCGACGATGCCGGCCTCGTTCGTAGGCCAGCTGATGCTCAGGCCGACAAAGTTGCAGGCCCGAAGCCGGTTCCCGATCAGCTGCGCACCGTCAAGTTTCGCCCACGGGTACCTGGGGTTCTTGTTGCCATCCACGGTGATGACTGTGTACGGGTTGGTGGTCCAGGTGTTCTCGCCTGAGTCGTGGAGCCACCAGTCCAGCGCCGTGTCGATCCATCCGGAAAGGCCTGTGCCGTAGTGGGCGATCATGTCACCGTATATGTCGTCGGCCCGCTCCTGCACAGTAGCCCCATCCCCATATCCCGCGCCAGCCAGCATGTTCGACGCTGTGGCCATCCAGCATGAACCGTTGTTGGCCGAGAATGCCTTATCCACATCGGCCGGCGGATTCATCTTCATGTATGGCCGTGCGGGCGAGCACCCGCAGAGGACAGCACCCGCGGCGGCCAGTGCCGCCAACAGCCTTGCCGAACGTGCCCAACGTCTCGTCTTGTTCACGATGGTCCTCCTTCAGCTGATATGTCCCCATCCCAGTAGTGTCCTACTAAGCCTGTGCTTGTCACACCTCCTGTGGACCATTTGACCGCCCCGTCTGCTGTCTTCCTGATCCACGGGCACACGCAGTCAGCCCGTCCGGCGCGCTCCCTGGTCCCAGATGCCAGTGCCTGCCGCCCTACCTTCGTCGCCCGCCCCCGGGGTGGCGCCGGGTGAGGGGTGCCACCACCTCAAGCTGTGCCTCGTTGACTTCTCGCCCCCTGGCGACTCACGCCCTTTCAGAGCGGGCCCTCTGCTCCGCGAGCGCAGGTTACCCGTGCGGCACCAGACCGCGGACGGCACCCACGGTCTCCGCGTACTGCCCCGTCTCGGCCAGGTTACCCGCCAACTCGGCTGCGATCGGCGCGACAACCTCCTTGAACCGTGCCGCGTCGAGCAAGATCACCTCGTCCCCGGCGTGAAGGTGTGGGACACGGATTCCGCCCGGGAAGTCCTTGACGAGCTTCACCCTGGGCATACCTTCGCTGACCCTGTGCAGCATGTCCTTGGAGATGAGCTTCATCGGAGCGATGGGCCAGCAGCCCGCCGTATGCTCTGGCGGCCATTCAGCCCGGATGCGGATAGGCAGCTCGATCAGCTTGGCCACCAGTTCCTGCAGTTCCTTGATCCCGCCGACGAACTCGATCTCCGTCCTGAACGTGATTTCCCTTTCCATCCTTGTCTTGTCCTCCTCTCGGTGGTGACACCCCGCGCACATAGCCAAGCAGATGGCCTATGAACAGCTCGTCTCCCTGCAGCGTCGTGAGCACGTGCCTGGCCGCTTGCATAGCCGCCTTCTCGCTCGCGCAGAGCATCGGGCCGGCCAGGTCCGTATGTCCCGTCATGTAGTAGTTGGTGCAGCCACACCAGTTCATGCAGTACTTCCGCAGAGCGCACGCCTGGCACTCTTCGTTTCGGTTCCCTCTCGCCTTGAGGACGGCACACCGGCGGGCGAGATCGAGGCCGGTGTGGACATTTCCCAGGCAGAGCGAAGGATCTTCGTCCTCTCCGATCAGCCTCTCGCAGGGGTAGATGTTACCGCTCGGCGCGAACCCCCACTCCGTTTCTCCCATGCCGCAAGTATCCCCGGCTGCGTATCCGCCCTTGACGAATAGAATGACCTTGCTGTCTATCAGGTTCACGGCCAGCTGCTGGCCGCGCCGGTAGCACTCAATGTACGCATGTGCCACCTGCATGTAGGCTTCCGCCAGCGCAAGACAGGACTCCTCGTTCCAGTCGGCGCAGATATCGGGGTTAAGGTGGATGGCAGAAACGCCCAGGCCAGCGAAGAAGGGGATGATCTGCGGCAGATGGCTGAGAGTGTCTGGCCCGTAGACCGCATTCGCCTGCACGTCGTCCAGCCTCTCCACGGCTCGCAGCAGACCCTCCAATACCCGGGCGAAGCTGCCGCGGCCGTCGGAGTAGCAGCGGTTCAGGTCGTGCACGTCAGCCGGGCCGTCGATGCTGACGCAGACGTTGAGATGCTCCCGCTCCAGGAAGTCGAGCACGGCCGGCCTGAGAAGCGTTCCGTTGGTCGTAACGCTTACGGACGCCTGCTTGCCGGTCGCGACAGCCCGCTCGCGGATGTAGCGTGTCGTGGTCCTCATGAGCTCCAGGCAAAGGAGAGGCTCTCCGCCAAAGAAGCAGAACTCGGCTCTCCCGTCCGGTGGTGTCAGGTCCAGGACGAAATCAACTATCCTCCCGGCTGTGTCGGCCGACATGTCCGGCCGTGACCCCCTCCCGGAGTAGCAGTAGCGGCACGCAAGATTGCAGCGGTGGGTCAGACTCAACGTCGCCTTCATTCGGCCTCCTGCCTGTGACTGAGCACAGGTTGTCGCTCTTCGGCGGTCGCCGAAACGGGCAGGACCTGCCGCTCGAGCCGCCCGAAGCCCTCGCCCGCGGGCGACGAGTGCGCGGCGGCGCCCATGTAGTTGCTCTGCTGGATTCTGTCGATCTCTGGGCTGCTGCAGAGAGAGGATCCCGCCCTCAGTGCAGCCAGTTCCCCGCCCTATTCGATAAACGCGGCAGGGCCGCGATTTCCGGCCGCCGAGCGCTGCCAGCTGGCTGGTCCGGCGGCGGATTCGACCGGGTAAGCGACATACGGGCGGGGTCGAAGCCCACCCTTACGGGGACCGGAGAGCAGGAAGCCCATTCATGCCGCAGGGGCGCGTAGGCCGCGCCCCTGCGCAATCCTCAGAACTATCAGACTGTCCCTGCTGCGGCGCCTCGACAATCTGGTAGAGGCCGCCGCCCCGGAGCCGGTCACGTAGACGTCGCCTGCTTCGCAAGGAGCGTTAGCCTGTGACGGACCGGCATAACGCGCAGTAGGGGCGAGGAAGCCTCGCCCCTACTGCGAACGGCTAGGACAGATCTGCTTTCTACAGGATACCCACAACCCCCAGCACCAGCAGCACCACCGCTATGGCCATCCCGGCATAGAGGAGGAACTGCTGCACCGGGTAGGTGTAGCTCGTGATCGTCTCTCCGCTTCGCAGCACCAGCTTGCGCATTTCGAAATAGGGCCGCGCCGCCCGCCGGTACCAGCCCATCGCCTGCCCCTCCTGGCCGATGAGCCCCTCCGCTCTGATCCAGCCGAAGAGGAAATCGAACAGACGGAGAGGCTGGCGATAGTCGACGACGATGAAGCCGCTCTCGTCCTGGAGCACCAGGTCCTCGCTGTAGAAGAGACCCGGGATGCCCCGGCCGATGATCTTGCCTTCAATCGTGCAGGGGATAGAGCGCACCTGGGAGACCTTGACCTCGCCGATAAGCGAGCTAACGGAGCGCTGCTCGGAGAATTCGTGCCGGTAGCTGAACCGGCGCTTCACCCAGGTGCCCATCAGGGCGACGAGCAGCCCTGCCCCCACCCCGGCCAGACCGAGGCCGGCGACGGCCATCGCGGCGCCCGCCGCCAGACCGGCCAGCAGGGTCAACAGCGGCAGGTAGTTCATGAACAGATCTGCCGCGAAATCATCCAGGTAGCTCTCCGGCCGCTCGGCCCGGAACGATATAGCCGGCAGCTGCCCATACGCCTGGCTCTGTTGCTCCAGCGCCCGGATTCGCTTGGCCGGCAGCGGGTGGGTCGAGCGCAGCTCGGTCAGCATCGCCCAGGGGTTCCAGAGATCCCACTTCATGGCGTTCTCCATCGCCGCTGTCGACACCGCGCCGCTGCCCGCGCTGGCCAGCGCCAGGCCCTGAGCAACGACCGGGTCGAATACGCCAAAGGCCCGCGCAGCGACCATGCGGGTGTTGTCCCGCATCTTGCCCTCCCTGGGCGCGGCGGCCAGGCCATAGGCTATCTTGACCAGCGCTGTCGACAGTACGCCCGGATTGCGGGTCACCTCTCCCGCAAACCGGTCGGCGTAGTACTCGCGCACGCGCGAGAGCAGCAGGACGATGTAGTGGCTGACGATGTAGGCGATCCAGGAGACGAGGCCGATCAGGGCAGCGTAGCTTCCGCGGTCGCGGTTGCTGCGGCGCCCTCGGCCCATCAGACCCTGGGCCAGGATGTAGAGTACGAGGGGAACGGCCGCCGCCACGGTCATGACCACGAAATCCCAGTGGGCAATGTGCCCGAGCTCGTGAGCCACGACGGCCTGCCTCTCGTCGCTGGTCAGCAAGTCCACCAGGCCGGTGGTGATCACCAGGCGGGCGTCGCCTGGGTAGTGGCCGAAAGTGAAGGCGTTCGGGTTGCCGTCATCGATCAGGCCAAAGCGGGGCGCCGGCAACCCCTTCTCCTGGCAGGTGCGCCGGATGAACGCCGCCAGCTGGGGATCGACGGACTCGGCATCGGTCCACCTGATCTTGTAGATCAGCTGCAGGATCCAGGGACCGAGCACGTACTGGAGCAGCAGTATCCCTAGAGCAAAGAGGACAGCTACCCAGACAGGTAGATCCAGGTAGACTATGATGGCCATGCCCACGCCGAAGAGCAGGCCGAAGAGCAGGGCCAGGACCAGCAGAGACCGGAACAGCAGGTTGACCATCGTGCACCTCCTAGCAGTAGCCCAGTCTAGCCCGATCGGGCTCAGAAGTCAAAGGGGCCGTCCAGGCCGCCGCTCTCCGGCCGCGCACTGCCTCAGGGGCCCGCCCTTCTCCGCTCCCCTGCCGCTGCAAGAGCAGCTGTCAATCGGGATAGGGGGAAGCCTCGCGGCTCCACCCTTCCCACAGCACCGTGCGTACGGGTCCGTACACGGCGGTTCGGTTGGTTGAGCGTCTACACAACGCCGCGCTTTGGGTGACACCCTCCGCCGCAGATGCTTCGGTCCCTTCCACGGTAGCCCTCGGGGTTTCGCGCCACCGTCTGCCGGAAAGGCCAGTTCTAGCTGGATCATCCCCTGCCGCTTTCCACTCACGAGAGACGCCTCCTACTTGCCTCTCCAATCCGTTCGGGCCTTCAGTCAGCTCACGTCCACCTACCATACCCTCTGCTGACTCCTGCATCGCGATCAGAGTTCCTTACGGTCCCCTCAGTCTCTCACCGAGACACGATTCAGGCCTCCCGGGGTAAGCTCGACCGCCTTAATCGCACACCTACCGGACCTACAGCCGTGCCCCTTGGTCGATATGGACTTCGTTGCCTTGTGCCAACTCGTCCGGACACGTCTGCCTCTTATCCGGTTTCTGTTCGTCAGGCCGCGGCTTTGCTCCACGCTTCTTTCAGACCCCGCCTCGCGGTGGCGCCGTTGCGCTTCGCCAGCACTTCACCTCCACCAGGTTGTGCGGGGGACTTCCACCCCCAAGCTGTCGAACATGCCCGGCACACACAGAGCGGGGGCGGCGCAGGCGCCGCCCCCCGCCTGGAGCCGCCCGGCAACCCGCCGGGCCCAAACACCTATGCTGCGTCCGCCGGGCTCCCCAGATGGTTGCGCACCACCTGCGCGGTGGCCTCGAACTCCTCTTTCAATGCCGGGTAGAGAGCTCGATAGCGGGGGTAGTAGTCCTCGTACACAGCGCTGGCGGGGCCAGGCTCGGTTTCGCCCGCGACCCGGATGGTCGCCCCGGCAGCCGCCGCAACGCTCTCATACACTCCTGCGCCAACGCCCGCCAGGAGGGCAGCGCCATACGCAGCTCCCTCCACGACGTTGACCGTCGCGATCTGCGTGGCGAACACATCCGCCAGGATCTGCCGCCACAGCGGGCTGCGCGCGCCCCCACCGGAAGCGCGCACCTGCCCGATTGAGAGTCCCAGGGCACGCATCAGCTCAAGCAGGTCGCGCAGTCCATACGTGACACCCTCCAGCACCGCACGCGTCATGTGCGCTTTGCGGTGCCGCAGTGTCAGGCCAAAGAAAACGCCCCGGGCGTCGGGATCCGAATAGGGCATGCGCTCTCCACTCAGGTAAGGCAGAAAGAGCAGTCCCTCGCACCCGGCCGGAGCCTCAGCGGCGGCTTCCGTCAGGATGTCGTAGGCGTCGCGCCCTGTCTCGCGCTCCAGCTCCCGTTCCCTCTCACAGAGCGCGTCCCGATACCAGCGGAAGCTGCCGGCCGCCGAGAGCATCACTCCCATCAGGTGCCATGTGCCCGGCACCGCGTGGCAGTACGCCTGCAGGCGGCCCTCCGGCTCCGGGCGATACTCACGCGAAGCGGCAAACACCACGCCGGAAGTACCCAGCGTCGCCGAGACCAGCCCCTCCTCGACGATCCCGGTGCCCACCGCCTGCGCAGCCTGGTCTCCTGCCCCGCCCACCACCGGCGTGCCCTCCAGCAGGCCGGTCTGGCCAGCCGCCTCAGCGCTCACAGCAGCGCTCGCCACTGGCGATTCCGTCACTTCCGGCAGCCATTCCCGCGGCACGTCCAGCGCCTTCAGCATCCCGTCGGACCAGCGTCGTCTCCCCACGTCGAACAGAGATGTTCCCGAGGCGCCAGAGACCTCGCTCAGGAAATCGCCCGTGAGCCGGTAGCGGATGTAGTCCTTCGGCAGCAGCACCTTTGCCGCCCTGGCGTAGACCTGAGGCTCGTTCTCGCGCACCCAGACGATCTTGGGAGCAGTGAACCCGGGCAGCATCGGATTCCCTGTGAGCCGCAGGACCTCCGCCTCCCCAAGCCTCTCGTTGATAGCTGCACACTGCGCAGCCGTGCGCTGGTCGTTCCACATGATGCACGGACGCAGGACCTGGCCCTGGGCATCAAGAAGCACCAGCCCGTGCATCTGCCCGGTTAGCCCTACGCCCGCCACCTGATCCGGCGTGACCCCGCCATCAGCGAGCACACGCTTGATGCTGGAAGCAGTCGCCGTCCACCAATCCGCGGGGTCCTGCTCCGCCCAGAGGGGCTGCGGAGTGAACAGGGGGTACTCGGTAGTGCAGCTCGCCTGCACCCCACCGTCCTCGCTCACGAGGATGGCTTTGCTGCCGGTCGTCCCCACGTCAATTCCCAGCGTCCAGGCGGTCATAGTCGGCTGCCTTTCAGGCCCGCTACTTCAGTTTGGGAAGAGAGGGCAGGCGATCGGGGTGCGGAGCGCGGGCGCGCACAAGGTAGGCCTCGAGCCATCCCTGCGCCTGGGCGGGATGCGTCGTCGCATACAGGATTGCCTCGTGGTCCATCTCGTTGATCCGGTCATTCGCTGCCCGCAGTGCATCCATGGAGACCTTGAGCGCCTGGTCGACCGGCATGCGTTCAGGATTGATGTCGATGCCGAAGTAGCCGCGGTAGCCGTGCATCTTGAGGATGTAGAGCGCAGCCTCAAGCGCCTCCGGACTGATCATGCCGACGTTCAGGTCCTGGTCGTAGTTGCCCAGCGGCTGAGCGTTCCAGTGCGAGTGTGCCAGGCGGCCGTATTCCAGCACCAGGCTGAAGGCGTAGGGCATGTCCTCGTAGGCCATGAGCATATGGCCCACCTCGGGGTTCATACAGCACAGAGCGTGCCCTTCGTCCAGCAGCTTCCGATTCTCGGCGGCCTTGAGCAGTCCCTCGACCTTCATTCCCAGGAGGATGCCCTCGGGGGTCGTGCCGTAGAGAATGTGCCCGCGCGGCTCGTACGGCTTCGGCTCCTCGGCGACGCGAACGCCGGGCACAGCGTCCATCGCCTCGGCCAGCCCGGCCGCGAAACGGTCGCGCGCAGCCATCATGTCGAGACCGAAGCCGATCTCGTACCCGTCTCCCCCTGGCCAGACGACGGCGAGGTCCGTATCCAGCTCTCTGTTCAGCTCGAGCGTTCGTTTGACCCTGTCGATTGCAGCCTGGCGCACCTTGGGATCGGCGTTGGAGAGCGACCCCCATTCCCACTGCCCTTCGAAGAACAGGTTGGGCACGATGGTGACCAGGCGTATGCCGGTGTCGCGCGTGAACTGCTTCCACACTTCGAGGTTGTCCTCGTTCACCTCGTTCGGATAGTGGGCCTCCATCCCGGCGAGGCCGTAGTCCGCCAGCCCCGCCGCGATCTCCAGCCGCTCAGGGATAGTGAGCGGCGGGCCGTAGGCCTCGTGGAAGCGGATCGCTCCTTTGGCGAAGAACCACACGCCTGCAGAGAACTTCAGGTCCAGCTCGAACGTCTCCAAGTGCTTGACCAGTTCCTTCGGCGTGCGCCGCTTTGCCTGAGGCCGTAGGTCTACAAGCGCCATCTTGCCATTCCTCCTCCCACTAGGTAATGCTGAATGTCTGCCTGAGCACTTCTGGAACGCCGGCCCCGCTTGTGCCAGGCTGGGCTCCCCCCACAGCGACCTCGAACGTGCCAGGCTCGACGACCAGGCGCCCTTCGTCGTCAATCAGTGAGAACTGCCGGGCCCGCACCGGCAAAGTGACCGTCTTCTTCTCGCCGGCGGCCAGATGGATGCGCGTGAAGGCGGCCAGCTGGCGGATGGGCACCGGCACAGAGGCTTCCAGGTCACTCACGTACACCTGGACGACCTCGTCACCGGCGCGCTGGCCCACATTCTCCACCTGCACGGTGACGGTTATCGGAGATCCGTCCGCTTCCAGCTCGTCCAGGCTGATCGATTCCGAGTTCAGCCGCAGATTGCTGTAGGCAAACCTGGTGTAGCTTAGCCCATACCCAAACGGGTACACAGGCTCTCCGCGGAAGTACCGATAGGTGCGGCCTTCCATGCGGTAATCCTCGAAAGGCGGGAGATCGTCCACCGAACGGTAGAAGGTCACCGGCAGCCGCCCGGCAGGGCTGTAGTCGCCAAACAGGACGTCGGCGACCGCCTCGCCGCCCGCCTGCCCTGGATACCAGGCCTGCAGAATGGCGGGCACGTTTTTCGCGGCCCACTCGACGGCGAGTGCGCCGCCGCTCAGAAGCACCAAGACGGTCGGTTTGCCCAGCTTGTGGATGCGCTTGAGCAGCGCCTCCTGCGGAGCCGGCAGACGGATGTCGGTACGATCGCCCCCCTTGAAGCCCGGCACGTCTACAGGCATCTCCTCTCCCTCAAGCCCTGCCGAGAGGCCCAGGGCCACGACCACGGTCTCCGCCCTGCTCGCCGCCTCGACCGCCTGGCCGAGATGATCTGTGCCGGGAATGGCCCACAGCAGCCTGACCTGTGGATCGTGGTCTCTGTGCAGGTGTGCGTACTCGAGCCGCAGGCGGTAGAGCCGGCCGGCCTCCAACTCCACCTCTGCCACACGGCTGAGCGGATTGTACCAGAACTCCAGGTCGACTACCGGCTCGCCGTCCAGGTAGAGCGCGTACCGCTCACCTCCGTCCACGCCCAGAGTGTACTTGCCGTTGACGGGAGGTATGAGGTATCCGGTCCAGACGACCGAGAAGAGGTCGCCCGGCACGCCGGTGACCGGCGTAGTCGCCTTCCAGATGAAATCGATCAATGGATCGATCCGCCGCAGCGCAGGCTCCTCCTGGAAGTCCTCCTTGTCGTAGTAGCTCCCGGTCAGCCCCATGCGCGCCAGGGCGCTCCGCGGCCCGTCGGCGCGCAGGCAGGAGGAGGGCACAGGCTCGAGCGGTGGCCGCCCGTACGCCGCTCCGCACCCTGGGGCGTAGAGGACCTTCGTCTCCGGCGAGACCCTGGTGCTGATTCCCTCCAGGATTGTGACCGCGTGTGAAGGGGTGCCGCTGTAGTTGCCGATCAGCGCAGCCTGGTCGTCCGCGTTGGGCCCGATGACGGCTATCGACTCCAGGTTCTTGCTCAGCGGCAGGAGGGCTCCTTCGTTCTTGAGCAGGACGATGGACTCCCGAGCCGATCCTCTGGCCAGCTCCCTGTGCGGGGGCGAGTCTACCACCTGGAATGGGATTCTCGCGTAGGGTACCTCCTCCGGCGGATCGAACATGCCCAACCGAAAGCGAGCCGTGAAGAGTCGACGGACGGAGAGCCGGATCGTCTCCTCGTCGATCAAACCCTCTTCCACCGCGCCTAGCAGAGCCGGGTAGACCTCGCCGCAGTTGAGGTCGCATCCAGCCTTCACCGCCGCCGCTGCCGCCTCGGCAGGCGTGGCGGCCGCCTTGTGATGGGCATAGATGTCCTTGATCGCCCCGCAGTCGGAGGCCGCGTATCCGGCAAAGCCCCATTCCTGCCTCAGTATGCGCTCCAGCAAGGCAGGGCTGGCACAGCAGGGCTCTCCGTTTACCCGGTTGTACGCGCCCATCACCGAGCAAGCACCACCGTCTCGAACGCAGGCCTCGAAGTGGGGCAGGTAGGTCAGTCTGAGATCACGCTCGTCGACCACCGCGTTGAACGCGTGTCGGCCAAGCTCCGGACCGCTGTGGACAGCATAGTGCTTGGGCGTCGCCACGACCTTAATGTGCTTCTTGTCATCGCCCTGCAGACCCCTGACAAACGCCACGCCCATCCGGCCGGTTAGGTAGGGACACTCCCCATAGGTCTCCTGGCCGCGCCCCCAGCGGGGGTCGCGGAACAGGTTGACGTTAGGCGACCAGTACGTGAGGCCGTAGTACTGCCTGCTGACTCCCCTGCTCAGCGCTTCGTGGTGCTTGGCCCGGGCCTCGTCGGAGATGGCGACAGCCACGCTGTGCATCAGCTCGGTGTCCCAGGTGGCGGCCAGGCCGATGGCCTGGGGAAAGACGGTAGCGATCCCGGCCCTGGCCACGCCGTGCAGGCACTCGTTCCACCAGTTGTAGGCCGGGACGCCGAGCCGCTCGATGGCGGGCGCGTCGTGCACCATCTGGGAGACTATCTCCTCCAGCGTCATTGCGGCGACGAGCGCGTCGACGCGCTGGTCAATCGGCCGGGTGTGGTCCCTCCAGGCCGCGCTTACATCAGTGGGGCCCTTCTTTGCTTTCATATCATACTGTCCCAGCGTCTTCGTTGTTTCTATTGTACCTGGGGCACGTAGATTCGAAAGTGCCCGCCGACGTTCAAGAGCGCCAGCATATAGAGCAGGCCATCGTAGTACCGCCACGTGCCGCTGGGAGGACGGGCATCCCACAGCGCCTCGACGAACTCGGTCGATTCCTCCACGGTCGCAGCGAGCGCAGCCGTGGCATTCATGGCCACCAGCCCGAGCGAGTGGTCGCCGGACAGCGGCTCTCCATCGAGCGTGAACTGATTGGCGTAGGAGCTGATGCCCTGATCATAGAAGAAGGCCAGCAGGCGGTCGCTCTGTTCTATCTCCCAGTCGTCAGCGGCGAACCAGGCGTAGTCAACGGCGACGTTCATCCCATTACGCCAGGCATCGAACCGGAAGGCGTCGTGACCGCCGCCCCAGGGATCGGCCGGTTGGCCGTCAAACTCGGCGTAGTCCGGCATGAGCCCTGTCTCCGGGTGAGCTGCATTCCTGAGGAACTCGCGGCTGGCGGCGGCCGCTTCGTACCAGAACTCGTTGTCCTTCTCAGCCCAGCGAGCCCAGAGCTCGTAGAAGTGCGGCACGTGATAGGACGGGTCGGTGAAACGGGAGTTCCGGCCCGAACTGGGCACGAACACGACCTGCTTGTACTCCGAATCGAATGTGTTGGTGGCGATGCCCGTATTCTCTTCGCTCTTGTGGAGCATCGTGTCCAGGATCGCCAGCGCCTCTGCCCGGTAGTCGAGTATGCCTTCCCCGTTCCCCCAGCGCCCGGAGGCGAACAAGAGGGCCATCACGAACCACTCTTCTCCATCGGAAGCGGGGTTGGAGTGAAGCTTCTCGCCTTCGGTGGTGCAGTGCCAGGCGAAGTAACCCTCGTAGGGGCCTTCGCTGTTGTACATGTAGGTCTTGGCCCATCTCCAGATCCGGTCGAACTCCTCCCTCTTGTCCATCTGCACGGCGATCATCATGCCGTATGACATGCCCTCTGAGCGGACGTCGCCGTGACCGATGTCCTCGATGTAGGCCATGTCCTCGCCGACGGGATAGTATACACGTTCTGTCTGATCATCGCCATGGAAAAGCTGATCCCAGGCTGCATCCAGCTTGACTTGAACCTCCTCGTCGCTTCGGCCGAGCAGCTCTGTGAACAGACTCCGATACTCACCCGAAAAGAAAGCGCCGCTGGTCGGCGGCGCCGCACTGGGCTGGCTGAAGCAGGCACTCACGAACACCAGGACAGCCATTAGGGCCCCAAAGGCAGCCGTAGATCGCTCCATTCGTGTCCATCTCCGTGTCTATCGGCGCGTGGTCCGGCCGAGGGTGGCCGGGCACAGCGCTCTGTGCACCGCGGCGTCAAGGGGATTGCAGGCTCTAGCCCTTCACTGCGCCTCGCGTCAATCCCGACACAATGTACCGTCCGGCCAAAAAGTAGAACAGCACAGCCGGGATGAGAGCGATCACGATGAAGGACATGGTCCTCGCCCACTCGACGAAGTGCTCACCCTGGAACTGCATAGTGCCTAGAGGAAGCGTCCATAGCGACTGGTCGTCCAGCACGACGAGTGGCAGAAAGAGCGCGTTCCAGCTGACGACGAGCCCGAGGGCAGAGTTGGCCGCTATCGCTGGAGCCGACAGCGGAATCAGCACTCGCCAGAAGAAACCGAATTCGCTGCAGCCGTCTATCTTGGCGGCGTCCTCCAGATCTCCTGGCAGCGCCCGGAAGAAACTGCGCAGTATAACGATAGACTGCGGAACAGCGTAGGCTGCCTGGACGATAATTACGCCCAGCAGGCTGTTATTAAGCCCGATCTCACGCATGATGAGATAGAGGGGCAGGATGGCCACGACCAGGGGGAACATCAGGCCGATCGTGAAGAAGTTGTAGACCAGATCGCGCCTCTTGAACTCCATCCTGGCGAACACGAACGCTGCCAGGCTGCTGGCACCCATGGTCAATGCGACCGTGCCGAGTGCAACGAACAGGCTGTTGCCAAGCTGCTGCCAGAAGGTAGGCAGCCTCAGAACAGCCATATAGTTCTCCGTCAGCCATTCGGCGGGGAGACGGAATGGCTGGCTCATCAGCTCGCCGGTGGTCTTGAAGCCGCCCAGTACAGCAATGAGGATCGGTACGACGACGATCACTGAGACGACGACCGCGACCAGGTACTGAGGCAGGAGCCCCGCTGCTCTCCTCGCGATGCGCGGCCACCCGGGGGGCCTTGATACGCCGTTCGCCCTACTCGACATGTGAACTCCTTTCGACGCGGCCACGAGCCCGATCGGGGCTAGGCGCGACCGGCCTACTCCGTACGCGACGTGAGTCGCTGATAGATCACAGAGAAGAACAGACAGATGATGAACAACAAGACGGCCACGGCAGATCCGTAGCCAAGCTGGAAGCTGACGAACGCGCCGCGGTACATGTGGGTCGCGACGAGTTCACTGGCGCCCACGGGACCACCTTCCGTCATGACCCACACCAGGGCGAACTGCTGCAGCGAGCCGAGAACAGACAAGTAGACGCTCGTGACGATCGTGCCGGAGAGCATGGGGATCACGATGTGGCGTAGGTTCTGCAGGGAGTTGGCTCCGTCCATACGAGCCGCCTCCTCGATTTCCTCTGGTATCTGCTGCAGACCGGCGATGTAGAGCACCATGTGTAGACCGAAGTACTGCCAGGTCAAGACCGCGAAGATCGCCGTCAGAACACGGCTGGGGTCGCCCAACCAGGTGCCAGGCTCGAAACTGGGCCAGATAGTGGCGAGCAAGTCGTTGATTACCTGTATCATGCTGAAACGGGGATTGAGCATCAAGCGCCACAGATAAGCCGTGATGACCTCCGATACCACGTAGGGGAGAAAGAAGATGGCACGGAAGGCAGCGCGTCCGGGGAGCTTGCGCCCTACCAGCAGCGCCATGCCGAGCGACAGCGGGAGCTGCACACCCAGGGAGAGGCCGACGATCACCAGGTTGTGCGAGAGCGCCTCGACGAAGGGGCTGGCAGACAGCAAGCGCTGGTAGTTGCCCAGCCCGATGAACTCTTCCAGCGGTCCCAGCCCATTCCACTTGAACAGGCTGGTAAAGAAAGCCCGGAACATAGGGACGATAACGAAGAGGAGGAAGAGTATGAGGGAGGGCAGTAGAAAGGCCACGATGACCAGCGTTCGCCGCGGATTGCGGCGGCGGCTCTGCCTGCTCAGGCCGGTCTCACGGACAGAGATGTTCTGCATAGGGTCGTCCTCTTGAGCGTGCTCTGGCACAGCCTACTGTGCCATTATACACCACGGTCGCCAACAAAAGGAAGGAAGGTGCGGGAACGCGCACCGTGCAGCAAACCCATTCCCGCACCTTGCAAACCGACTCTAGTCCAGCTCGAGCGATGCTGCGTCTTCGATAGCCTGAGCAACTTCCTCAGGGGTCATCGTGCCGGCGAACAACCCCTGCACGGAGTCGTTGACGGCCTCACCCACCGAAGGCGGCAGGTACTGGTCGTAGTAGAGCTGGTAGTATTCGGCTGCGGCCACGGCCTCGTAGACCATCAGCATGTTCGGATCTGTGAGGGCGTCCTCCGCCCCGGCGACGACCGGGATAGGGAAGCCAGCCTCAGTGAGCGTCCTCTGGTTCTCGACGTTGGTCAGGAAGCGGAGGAAGTCTACCGCCTCGTCCGGAGCATCCTTGCCGACGCAGATGCCGTTACCGCCACCCATGGCGTCCGATGCACCACCTGCTCCGCCTGCGACTGCGGGGAAGGTGAAGAACCCGAGAGCATCTCCGATGCCCTCACCGCTCGCGCTGTTGCCGATCTGCGTGCCGGGTGCCCACTGGCCCATCAGCTCCATAGCTGCCTCGCCGTTGCCGACCAGAGCTGACTGATCGCCGTAGCCCAGCCCCAGGAAGCCCTCCTCGAACGGATCGAGGGCGACCAGGTCCAGCAGGTACTCGCCTGCCTGGACGAACGGCTGATCCGTGAACGCACCGCTGCGGCTGTAGGCCGCGTCGAACGCGGGCTTCCCGCCGATGCGGACGGCCAGGTAGACCCAGTAGAAGTGACCGGGCCACTTCTCGCCTTCACCAAGCGCGATAGGTGTGATGCCCGCGTCCTTCAGGGCCTGCACGTCTTCCAGGAACTCCGCCCAGGTTGCTGGCGGGGCGTCGATCCCGGCCTGAGCGAACAGGTCCTTGTTGTACCAGAACCCGACCGCGCCCATGTCCCACGGCACACCATACTGCTTGCCGTCGTAGGCATAGACTCCGAGCGCGCCGGCGCCGAACGAGTCGCCCCACTCGCCGGTGATCTCGGGGGTGATGTCCCTGAGCAAGCCGGCCTTGGCATACTCGTTCATCGTGCCGCCGCCCCAGCTCTGGAACAGATCAGGGGGCTCGCCGGACTGCATCACCGTCGGCAGCTTCGACTTGAACGCCTCGTTTTCCAGGACGGTGATATTGATGGTCACGTTGGGGTGGTCCGACATGTAGGTGTCTGCCATCGCCTGCCACACGGCCTTGTGCTCATCGAGGGTGGTGATGTGCCACCACTCGATTGTGACTTCCTCTGGGGGTTCCGGAGTATCCCCCGGTGCACGTGTAGCTGTGGGTTCGACCACCGGTTCCTCACAGGTGCAGGCTGCCCCCAGTATCGCGACGATCGCCACAATCGACACTAACCTAATAAGTCTCCTACCGGCCATGTCTCGTTCCTCCTTGTGGATGTTGGATACTACCCAGATGGTTGTTGCTGATCGATGGTTTCTCTCTTCACCTCCTCCTGCGCGTGAACCGGGGGCCTGCATGACTGCCGTACCACCAGTTCTGTCGGAAGCTCCACACGTTCGATGGCCCTATCTGGATGGGCTATGTACTCCAGTAGCATTCGCGTCGACACCCGGCCCATCTCCTCCAGCGGCTGCCGCACGGTCGTCAGAGCCGGATGGACGTGCGCGGCCTGGGGGATATCGTCGAAGCCCAGGACGGACACGTCGTCCGGGATCCGCAGGCCGTGGTCGCGCACCGCCTCCATCAGTCCAAAAGCGGATACGTCGTTTGAGGCGAAGATCGCTGTGGGCCGACGGGGTAGGTCCAGAAGCGTGCCAGCCCCTTTGTACGCCAGAGATTGAAAGAAGTCCCCCTCGAAGACCAGCTCCCCATCGAAGGGAATCCCGCGGTTGGCCAGCGCGTCCTTGTATCCCTGCAGGCGGTCCCGGGCGCATATCTGGTCCATCGCACCCGTTAAGAACCCAATCCGCCGATGGCCCTGTTCGATCAGGTAGGTCGTCGCCCTCTCTGCACCTTGCCGGTTGCTCGCGGCCACCGCTGGTGTCACCTCGTCCACACCCCTGTGGTCGATCAACACGTGCGGGAAGCGGTAGTCCCGCAGTGTCTCCAGGTAGGCCCCCGGATCCCGCGGCAGAACAAGAAGTAGGCCGTCCGCCAGACCGCGGGTAAGCATAGCCACATAGGTGGACTCTTTCGTCTTCCGGCGATGCGTCGTGTACAGGAGCAGGTCGTACTGCGCAGATGATAACTCCGAGTCGATCCCTCGGATTATCTCTCCGATGTAGCTCGTGCCCAGATCGTGCACGAGGAGCCCGATGACCTGCGAGCGCCCGCCCGCCAGACTCCTCGCTCTCTGGTCGACGACGTAGCCCAGACGCGTCATCGCCCCCAGAACCCGCTCTCGGGTTTCCGGGCTGACGTTCTGCTTGTTGTTGAGCACGCGGGAGACGGTTGTGTAGGACACGCCCGCTTCGCGGGCGACGTCTACTATTGTCACATTGCCGGAGATCCTCTTCATCATACCTCGCTTTTCGCCATGTGAACGTTCCCACGCCTTCCGGCCCAATTCGGCCCACTGTTGCTCTGCTGGGGCTCAATGTACGCCTGGCTGTCGGGGCTTCAGAGGACTCGCACGGGCAATGTGAACGTTTGCACGGCACTATCATACCACAGATGAGCTGGTTTTGTCAAGAGGCAGTGTAAGCGTTTGCACGACTGAGGCGTCGGCCGATCCGCCATTCCGCTACAGACATCGACACAGGCCGCGCACGGAGCTCGTCGCTCTGGGGCACTACTGCAAACACCGAGTACTGCCGATTCGGGAACCGCCCCTGGCAGCCTGGCCCGGGCCCACATCCTCGAGCTGGAGATCTCAGCCTCCGGCCTGGCCTAGTGGTCTGTGGCACGCAGCGCTGGCCCAGGCTTCTCCGGCCAGACCACTCAACCAGAGCCAGCGCCGTTCCGCAGGCAAGAGAAAAGCCCCTGCCGTTTCCGGCAGGGGCTCTGATAGCGATGTTCTAGTTTGGATCGCCCGGCCTGCGGAGAAGCCGCGCGATCACTCATCGCGCCTGGGGCGGCCTAGTAGCGGCCTTTGCCGCGGCCACCCCTTGGGCGATCGTCCCGCCGCTCCGGCTGCGGGCGCGCCTCGGCCACCTTGAGCTCACGGCCATCTACGTCTCTGCCGTTCAGCTGGCTGATAGCCTGCTGGGCTACTTCAGACTCCGCCATCTCGACGAAGGCGAAGCCCCTCGAACGTCCGGTGTAACGGTCCGTGATGAGGTTGACCGAGACGACCTCTCCCACCTCGCCGAATAGCTCGGACAGGGTGTCCGCGGTAGTCTCGTAGGCCAGGTTGCCGCAGTACAGCTTGTTACCCATTAGTTGCTCCTAGCGCCGTCTGTCGACTGACAGTTACGGCTAGAGAGGCCGCACTTCGGCGGCACGCAGGCCCTTGGGGCCCTGCTCGACAGAGAACTCGACCTGCTGGCCTTCCTGAAGCGAGTGAAAGCCATCACCCTCGATCGCCGAGTGATGGACGAAGACGTCCTCACCGGCCTCACGGGATATGAAGCCGAAGCCCTTGCTGTCATTGAACCACTTCACGGTTCCATGTTCCTTCTCAGACATTACTACACTCCTTATGTTACGGTCGACTATTCGACCAATTGGCGAAGCGGTCCGGCCACAAAAAACACCGCCCAGGCCTCCGCAAGCCTGGACGGTATTCTCGTTACGGTCAAA
>CAZHAX010000025.1:0-41850 GCA_964530325.1 uncultured Anaerolineales bacterium
GCGCCTTGCTCGATTGGAACAACAACTACGGTGAAGAGCCAGACAAGGCTGTGGTCTTCCACTGCAGCAATCTGCCCAAGGCGTTCTTCAGCGACGTCAAGATGGACTACCAGGAGATCATCGCCGGATCGGTAGGCAAGGAGAATACCTATGGAACGGTGGTGGGACGGATCAAGCCGGGTCCTTTCACCTACTGTCGGGTCTCGACAGACGACGAGCGGGGCGTCATCCGCTCCTACGTGGGCCAGGGCCGAGTCCTGGACAGCCAGCTGGCGACGTTCGGTGGCTACGGTGTGATCGAGATTCCCAACTTCCAGGCGCTGCTGCACCACATCTGCGAGAACGGCTTCGAGCATCATGTTGCGGCGAACCTGTCCGAGTGTGCCGGCGCGGTGAATGAGGCCCTGGGCAAGTACCTGGGCTGGGAAGTTTACTATCACAAGTAACGGAAGGCGGATCGAGGCAAGGAGGTCAGGTTGGGCAAGCGGAAGTACACCATCGGCGTAGACTTCGGCACGGAGTCCGGCCGGGCGCTGCTGGTGGACGTGAAGACGGGCGAGGAGGTCGCCACTGCCGTCTATCCCTACGGGGATGGCGTGATCGACGAGCATCTGCCCGGCAGCGCCGAGCCCCTGCCGCCCGACTTCGCTCTGCAGAATCCACGGGACTACGTCGATGTGCTGAAGGAGACGGTGCCGCTGCTCCTGCGGGAGAGCGGCGTGGCGGCGGAGGACGTCGTCGGCATCGGTACCGACTTCACCGCCTGCACCATGCTTCCCATCGACGAATCAGGAACGCCCTTGTGCCAGCTCCCTGTGTGGCGGGGCAACCCCTACGCTTGGGTCAAGATCTGGAAGCATCACGCAGCACAGCCGGAGGCGAACCGACTCAACGAGGTTGCCGCCGAGCGGGGTGAGAAATGGCTGCCTCGCTACGGCGGCAAGATCTCCTCCGAGTGGCTGATTCCCAAGATCTGGGAGACGCTGAACAAGGCTCCTGAAGTCTACCAGGCGGCCGATCGCTATCTCGAAGCGGCCGACTGGATCGTGCTCCAGCTCACCGGCGAGGAGAAGCGCAATTCCTGCACCGCCGGGTACAAGGCGATCTGGCACAAGCGACAGGGATACCCGGACGCCGATTTCTACGCTGCCCTCGATCCCCGGCTGCGGAACGTGGTCGACGACAAGCTTTCGCAGGACATTCATCCTTTGGGCGAAAGGGCGGGAGGGCTCACTCCGGAGATGGCTGAGCTCACCGGCCTGAAGCCCGGCATCGCCGTGCCTATCGGCAACGTCGACGCCCACGTGGCCGTGCCTGCCTCCACAGTCGTCGAGCCAGGGCGCCTGGTGGCGATCATGGGTACTTCGACCTGCATCATGGTGCTCGGCGAGGAGGAGCGCGTCGTCGAGGGAATGTGCGGTGTGGTCGAAGATGGCATCATCCCTGGCTTCTTCGGCTACGAGGCCGGGCAGTCGTGTGTGGGCGATCATTTCGCCTGGTTCGTGGATAACTGCGTTCCTCCGGCCTATCACGACGAGGCGGCGCGCAGGGAGCTCGACATACACCAGCTGCTGGAGGAGAAGGCAGCCCGTCAAAACCCCGGCGAGCATGGTCTGCTGGCGCTCGACTGGTGGAACGGCAATCGCTCCGTCCTGGTCGACGTCGACCTGACCGGGCTGCTCATCGGAGCCACGCTCCTGACGACCCCGGAGGATATCTACCGGGCGCTGATCGAAGCGACCGCCTATGGGGCGAGGGTCATCGTGGAGGCCTTTGCGGGCAATGGCGTGGCGGTCGACGAGATCGTAGCCTGTGGCGGGCTGCCGGGGCGCAACAGGCTACTGATGCAGATCTATGCAGACGTGACGGGCAGGGAGATCAAGATCGCCGGCACGGCCCAATCCGGCGCTCTGGGCTCGGCCATGTTCGCTGCGGTGGCGGCGGGAAAGGATGCCGGCGGGCACGGGACCATCTTCGAAGCGGCGCACAGCATGGCCAGGCTGGGCGATGTCTCCTACAAGCCGATCCCCGCTCACCAAGTCATATACGAGCAGCTGTATGGCGAGTACGTCCGGCTCCACGATTTGTTCGGCCGTGGGCATAGCGATGTGATGAAGCGGTTGAAGTCTCTGAAGCGGCGGCTCCTGGCGAACTGCCGGGGATAGAAGGGCGATGCTAGAGGATCTCAAGGCAGAGCTCCATCTACTACACCTGGAACTGGTCAAGAACGACCTGGTGAAGTGGACGGGCGGCAACGTCAGTGCCCGAGACACGGAGAGCGGCTTGATCGTGATCAAGCCCAGCGGCGTGCGGTATGAGGAACTGCGCCCGGAGGACCACGTGGTGTTGAATCCGGACGGGGAAGTGATGGAAGGTCAGCTGAAGCCTTCCTCAGATACGCAGAGCCACCTGTACATATACAAACACAGAGAAGACGTCAACGGCGTGGTGCACACCCACTCACCGTACGCCACGTCATTCGCGGCCATCGGCAAGCCCATACCCTGCTGCCTGACGGCCATAGCGGACGAGTTCGGCGGGCCGATTCCCTGCGCGGGGTTCGCGCTGATTGGGAGCCAGGCGATTGGGCAGCAGGTGATCGAGCACATCGGCCGGTCGACGGCTGTTCTGCTGAAGCAGCACGGCGTGTTTGCCATCGGCAAGACGCCGAGGGCGGCGGTGAAGGCCGCTGTCATGGTTGAAGACGTGGCGAGGATTGTCTGGCTGGCACTCCAAATCGGGGAGGTGAAGGAGATAGAGCGAAAGGATATAGAGAAGCTGCACGAAAGGTATTCGAATGTCTATGGTCAGTGAGGGTGCGTCCCAAGAAGTTCCAGTTGAAGGACTGAGCCGGGAGGACTGCGTTTCATCCCGGGGAAGTGCGTACCTCCCGAACCCCAAGCGCATTATCAAAGGAGGAAGGAAATGAAGACGCGAGTTGTATGCGCGGTTACTGTCCTGGGTGTGGTTCTTGCCCTTGGCCTATCTGGCTGCGGTTCGAGCGGGCCCGCGTGCGCGCCCGACTGCGCCTATGCGGACATGGTCGTGGGCTTCATCCAGACTGGCTCTGAGGGCGGCTGGCGCGCCGCCAATACCGCCTCGTTCAGAGAGACGGCCGATCAGTATGGCATCGAGCTCAAGTTCTACGATGCCCAGAACAAGATGGAGAACCAGATCTCAGCCTTCCGCGACTTCATCGCCGACGATGACGTCAACGTCATCATCCTAGCAGCCCTCGAGGCAGCTGGTTGGGACGACGTGCTGGAGGAGGCGCAGGACGCCGGCAAGGTGGTCGTCCTGGAGGATCGCCGCATCGACGCGGACGAGAGTCTCTACGCCACCTACATCGGCTCGGACTTCACCGAGGAGGGACGGAAGTCCGCACGCGAGATGTGCGCGCTCCTGGAGGATAGCGATACCAAGAACGTCGTCGAGCTGGTCGGTAACGTGGGCTCCTCCGCGGCGATGGACCGCGGCCAGGGATTCCGCGAGGTAATGGGTGAGTGCGGAATCGTGATCGTGGAGAGCCAGACCGCCAACTGGGATGCCACAGAGGGCAAGGCCGTGATGGAGGCCTGGCTGAATGAGCGGGACGACATCGACGGCGTTTTCGCCCAGAACGACGAGATGGGCCTCGGCGCGGCTCAGGCGATCGAAGAGGCCGGCTTGGATCCGGGCGATGACATCGTCATCCTGACGGTTGATGCTACCGCCGGCGCATTCCAGGCCATGATCGATGGCGACATCAACGTGGTCGTCGAGTGCAACCCGCTGCTCGCCCCGCAGGTATACGAGGCGGCCCTGAAGGCCCTGAATGGCGAGGACCTGCCCAAGTGGGTCCCGTCGCAGGAAGGCGTCTTCTACGCCGAAGACGCAGCGACAATCCTTCCGACGCGCAAGTACTAGGATCTGTCTGGTGGGCTCTGCAGCCCGGGAGGCCCTTGACCTGGAGGTCCTGTACATGAAGTCGAGGGGCGGCGCGGCCGTTGAGCGCCGCCCCTCGGCAGACGAGCTGTTGCCTGTGCCAGACGTCGTTGACACAATGCAGACGAGCGACTGGCTAGCTGCGCAGAGGTGGAGTGAGAGGTGGCGCTATGTCGGGCAATGATCGCATAGTCGAGATGAAGGGAATTGGGAAGGCCTTCCCGGGGGTGCAGGCTCTGCTGGATGTCGACTTCGACTTGAGAGAGGGCGAGATCCACGCCATCGTCGGGGAGAACGGCGCGGGCAAGTCTACGCTGATCAAGGTGCTGACCGGGGTCGAGAGGCTCGATGCGGGGAGTATCACGCTGGCCGGCCAGCAGGTCACGGTGAAGTCGCCCCTTCACGCCCAGGAGTTGGGCATCAGCACCGTGTATCAGGAAGTGAACCTATGCCCCAACCTGACGGTGGCGGAGAATGTGCTGATTGGCCGGGAGCCGAGGGGAAAGGGGGGTGGGATCGACTGGAAGTCCATGAATCAGCAGGCCAAGGAGTTGCTCCGGCAACGGCTTGGTATTGATATCGACGTCACCCGGACGCTGGGCTCGTATCCCGTGGCCGTCCAACAGATGGCCGCGTTCGCCCGAGCGCTCGAGATCTCATCCGCCAGGATCCTGATCCTGGACGAGCCGACCTCCAGCCTCGACGCAAGAGAGACAGCCCGGTTGTTCGAGGTGATGCGTAGAATGAAGAGCGACGGCGTGGCCATCGTCTTCATTACCCATTTCATTGATCAGGTCTATGAGATCTCCGATAGGATCACCGTCCTCAGGAACGGCGAGCTGGTGGGGACCTTCGAGACCGCCGCCCTGCCGCGCGTGCAGCTGATTCAGCACATGATAGGCAGAACCATGTCCGATCTGGACGAGATGGCCAGCATGAAGCGCGAGTCCGCCAAGCACATTCGGGGCGAGGCCTTGCTTGAAGCGGAGGGGCTTGGCCGTGAGGGTGAGCTCCACCCGGTCGATCTGGAGATGCACGCCGGCGAGGTACTCGGTATTGCCGGGCTTCTGGGATCAGGCCGGACAGAGCTGGCCCATCTGCTCTACGGGACTGATAAGCCGGACAGGGGTGTGATCAGGTTCCAGGGAAGAGAAGTGCGCAAGTACTCGCCCCTGGCCTCGATCAGGAGAGGTGTGGCTCTGTGTCCCGAGGATAGGAAGGGAGCCGGCATTCTCGATGACCTGACGGTCCGCGAAAACATCATCCTGGCCCTGCAGGCGAGCCGCGGCTGGTTCAAGTACCTGAGCGCGCAGCAGCAGCAGGCGACAGCCGATAGGTATATCGAGCTGCTCAACATCGCGACTCCATCCGCCGATCAACCGGTGAAGAACCTGAGCGGCGGCAACCAGCAGAAGGTGATCCTGGCCCGCTCCCTGGCGACGAATCCGCAGGTGCTGATCCTGGACGAGCCCACTCGAGGCATCGACGTGGGGGCAAAGGCTGAGATACAGAGGCTGGTACTGGAGTTGGCTGAGGAAGGCAAGTCCTGTGCCTTCATCAGCTCGGAGCTGGATGAGGTGTTCCGGACCAGCCACCGCATCGTCGTCCTGCGGGATCAAGAGAAGGTGACCGAGCTCACGGGAGAAGAGGATGTCTACGCTGTAATGGAAGCGATCGCGGGGGTCGAATGATGAAGAAGCCCAAACGGCCATTCCAGTGGAGCAAGCTCACCGAGAGCAGGCTGTTCTTGCCTCTCGTTGCCCTGGCACTGATCCTGCTCTTTGACCTGCTGTTCGTTGATGGCTTCTTCGACATCTCCTACTCCGGCGGCAGGCTGTCTGGCAGCCTGATCAACATCCTGCGCAACAGCTCGACCGTCATTCTTCTGGCGCTAGGCATGACGCTGGTCATAGCCACCGGGGGTATTGACCTATCGGTGGGCGCCATAATGGCCATCGCCGCCTCCGTGGCTGCCATCATGATGAATCCGGTGATCATCGGTGTGGAGCTTCCGCCCCACCTGATGGAGTTCATCAACGATCCCAACTTCACCTTTGCACCGCTCTGGCAGGTCATCATGGGCACGCTGATAGCGGCCACG
Source organism: uncultured Anaerolineales bacterium (assembly GCA_964530325.1). Lineage (GTDB taxonomy): Bacteria > Chloroflexota > Anaerolineae > B4-G1 > B4-G1 > CAZHAX01. The sequence continues at coordinate 6,026 of CAZHAX010000025.1, forward strand.
ATCTGTGGCCTATGGAACGGTGTGCTCGTCGCCTACGGCAACATCCAGCCCATGGTGGCGACGTTGATCCTTATGTATGCCGGGCGCGGCATTGCCCAGCTGATCACGAACGGAGTAAGGATCCAGATCTTCTACGAGCCGTATGCCTTCATCGGCGGCGGCTGGCTGATCTTGCCCTTCTCGCTCTACATCGTGGCGATTGTTTTCGTGCTTGCCTGGCTGCTGACCCGGAAGACAGCTATCGGCCTGTTCGTCGAATCCGTTGGTGTCAACGCGCGCTCCAGCTTCTTCAGCGGGATCGAGGAGCGGAAGATCAAGCTTCTGGCCTACACGTTCTGCGGCTTCTGCGCCGGCGTTGCCGGTCTGGTGGCCAGCTCGAACATCAAGACGTCGGACTCGAACAACATCGGTCTCGACTACGAGCTGGACGCGATCCTGGCGGTAGTCATCGGCGGGACGCTGATGACCGGTGGACGGTTCTCGCTGCTGGCCAGCATCATCGGCGGGCTGGTCATTCAGGCGATCACTACCTCGATGTACGCCATCGGCGTGGCGGCAAACGCAGTGCTGGCCATCAAGGGGGTGGTGGTCATCCTGGTGATTCTGCTGTACTCAGAACAGGTCAGGGCCTTGGTGCGCAGGGTCACGGCACCGAAGGGGGTCTCGCGATGATGGCCAAGATACGCAGATACCTGGTGGAATACCGCCGCTTCGTACCTATGGCGGCGACGGCGCTGCTCGCAATCGTCGCCTATTCGAGCGGTGCGGTGCTCTACCGGGGCATGCGTGATCCTCAGGTCTTCCTCAACCTGTTCATAACGACGCCCTTCCTGCTGATCAGCGCCGTCGGGATGACCTTCGTTATTCTGACCGGCGGAATCGACCTTTCCGTAAGCGGCGTGGTGGCGCTGACTACTGTCGCCGCGGCGGCGCTGCTTCGGGAAGGGTGGAATGCCTGGTTGGTGGTACTGGCCATGCTCGTGATGGGTACCCTGCTCGGGGCCGTAATGGGGGGGTTCATCACCTACCTCAAGGTGCAGCCCTTCATCGCCACGCTGGCAGGAATGTGGTTCGCGCGGGGGCTTTGCTTCTTCATCAGCGACGATGCCATACAGATCAACAACCGGATCTACGATCTGCTGGGGGATACCAAGTTCCTTATCCCGCTGTTGGCCGATCCTGTCGAGCAGACGGGAGCCTACATCTCCCCGCTGGCTGTGGTCGCGATGTTGGTCCTCGTCGTGGGGACGTACGTCGCTCACCGGACGCGGTTCGGGCGTACCGTCTACGCCATCGGCGGGAGCGAGCAGTCGGCTCTTCTGATGGGCTTGCCGGTGAACAGGACGAAGGTGCTGGTGTACGCACTTAGCGGGTTCTGCTCGGCGTTGGCGGGCATCACACTGAGCATCTACGTATCCTCCGGGCACGGCTCGTACGCCCGAGGTTTTGAGCTCGACGTGATAGCGGTCGTTGTGATGGCCGGGACCTCGCTCGCCGGCGGCCAAGGGTATGTGTTCGGAGCCCTGTTCGGCGTGCTTGTCACCGACGTGATCCAAACGCTGATCCAGTTCCACGGGGACATCAGCTCTTGGTGGACGAGGATCGTCGTCGGGGCGCTGACGCTGATCGTCATCGGCATCCAGAGTCAGCTCGCCGCCCGGAGCGGGCGAGGTGGTGATCGGAACGGGGCGAAGGAGCGGGTGCAGTCGGAGGCGGCTCGTCGCCGCCGGAGGCTGACGGTAGCCGGCGTCGCCGGCGGTGTGGCCGTCGTGGCGCTGGCCGCCGTGCTGATCGCCAGTCTGGGCGGGAATGGGACGGGAGACGGTACTCCGACAGCCGGCATTCCCGCCTGCGATTTCGAGAGCACCCGGCAGGACGAGGCTGCGAGTCTCGTCGCCGGTGGCGCCGTGATTGCCTACGAGCGGAAGGGTGGGGAAGACTGCATCCACGAGCTGTATGCGATCTATCCGGACGGACGGATGGTGCTTGACGATGGCTCGCAGCAGCTGGAGGTTCACGTCACCGCAGGGGAGGTCGACCAGCTGCTCTCGACCATCAGTGCCAGGCGATGGTTCACAGACGAGATGTACGATACGTGGCATACCCCGTGTGGGCAGTGCTTCACGTACTATACCACCGTCGTCTATCAGGGTCAGGAGAAGACGGTCAAGGCTGTTGACGGAGGGACTGACGCTCCTGCCGACTACTGGCAGGTCGTCTCGGCGATCAATGGTGTGCTCGCCGCCTTCGACTCCGGGGAATAGCGGTTGTGGCTCCGCCCTGGCGGAAGCGACGATGAAGCAAGCGAAGGAATAGAGAACGATGATTCTCAAGAGAGCGACGACGCCGGTCCTAATACTGCATCTCCTTGCCGCCTGTGCCTGCGGCTACATCGTCTTGCCGGAGGACGTGAGTGACGACGGGGGCGGCCAGGACATGGGGTGGAGCGGCGTCGCGACTATGATCGACGATTCTGCGGAGGGTGGCCTGCGGATTGATCTCACCATCCAGAACGACACCGGCGACTGGAGCGCCATGTGGGTGCGGGAAGGTGCCGATGCTGTGATGCGCAGCGATAGTGGCACGACGGACTGCGAGACTGTTGTAGTCAGCTCCGGCGGCCACCGCCTGGCCCCGGGATTCCGTATGCGCGGTGTCACCATGGGCACGGCGAGCGAGACTGAGATCGACATACTTCATGTGCTCTGCGGAGACGCCGAGATCTCGGCCGAGTCGACGCTCTCGATCGACTACACCTACGTCCGCGGCAGATACAACTACTACGAGGAGGGGGACAACGACCTGGACGCGACGATGGTCGTCGAGCTGGGCGAGGTGGCCAGCAGCCTGACTTACCCGATCGGCGAGGCGGTGGAGGACCTGATCATCACACCCAACTTCGAGATTACGGCAATGAATGACGTGCTTATCAAGCTCATCGGGATCGAGCGCACGGCAGGCGTGTTGCAGTGCGAATGGCACACCTTCAACCCCGGCGAGTACACCACCTACGTGCACATCGGCGAGCCGCCCGTAATTGGCGCGGACGGCATTATCTACGGGCGCTATCAGACTCCAGACCTGGTTTCTGTACCGGTCACTCCCGCCGGCGGCGAGACCGAGTGGACGACGGAGGTTGACGTCCCTGCGGACGCCACCGGCCTGTACATGCTCCTGAGTGTTGAGACGGGGAAGCAGCGCCTCTACCAGAACTACGCTGTCGACATCACCAACGAGTAGGAGCAACCGAGTGAACAGGGGGCTTCTGTCGATTGAGCGCTGCGAATCTAGCTGCAGTTCGAGCTGCCGTACGGCGTTCCGGCGGGGCGCTGGCGGTCCCAGGCGGGCGTCCGGCAGTGTCTCCTCCTCTTCTTCCTTCCCTATCTCTCGGGGAGGGGGATAGAGATCTGTGGGGCCTGGGCAGCCCGCGTCGACGGCCTGAACCACCGTCGGCGTCCAGGCCCCACATTTCTCTTCCTCAGGGCGGCTGTGCCGCGCAGCTCTCCACAAAGCTTGATAGGCCGGCGATCAGCCAGCTTTGCCTTCGCTGAACGTGGCCAGCGCCAGGCCGCTGTGGCAGCAGCCGGGGCAGACCCTTAGCGTGCTTATTGCCCCGGCGCTTGCGAGCGCTGCGTGGAAGGCCTCAGCAGCCTTCCGCGGCGTGGGGCGGACGGCTCATGGTGGCCTGCCGGGAAACGGCCTGGAATCGGGCCCTGCTCGCAGGGCGACCAAAGCAACAGGGGCGAAGGCTATCCTTCGCCCCTGTCACCAGCTCCCGCCCTTGAGTGGAGGAAGCGTCTCGAGCGGTCGCCCGTCTACCAGACCAGCGCGTCTGTAACCATGCCGACTCCCGAGTAGTTGGAGACTATGCCCGGGACGGCAACTGCGCTGTCGACGGTGAAGGAGCAGGGCGGCGCCAGTACGCAGGTCGGCGCCGTTGCATAGGCGGTGCAGTCTACGAAGATGTTGCCGAACAGCTGGACCTCTCCCAGCATGGAGGAGCTCTGGTCGGTCATCACTGCTTTGCCCAGCCCCACGAAGTAGTTGTTCTCGATCCGAGTGCAGGCTCCCATCCGTGAGCTGATGCCGCTGTTCGCGTCGAATGCAGGGCTCTCGTTCGAGTTGTCGACGTAGTTGTTGTAGGAATGGACGGTGCCGAAGCGGTTGCTCGGCATACGGGAGTTGACGTTGTAGAAGTAGTTGTGGTGGCAAGTGATCAGGAAGTGGCCGGTGTCTTCGGCGGCATTGCTGTCGCTGTGGCCGACGAGTGAGCCCTTGAAGTGATCGTGGAATCTGGTCCAGGAGATGGTGACGTAGTCTACCTCGTGTGTGATGTCCAGCAGGCCGTCGCGGTAGTCCTTGTCGTGGTCGGTGTCGGCGGATAGGTCGCAGTGGTCGATCCAGATGTGGTGCGTGCCCGGGCCCTGGATGTGGATAGCATCAGCGGGCGCCACCGGTCTGGAGATCTTGAGGTTGCGGATGATCACGTCGCTGACGCCAGCGTCGATGCTCAGCCAGACGCCGTCCAGCTCTGCGGTGGAGCCGAGGCCGACGATCGTCTTGTCCGATGCAACCCGGACTCGGGCGTCGTTGCCGGTCTCTGTGGTGCTGATCGTGCCGCTGATTTGGACGATGTAGGGAGTGTCTTCGTCCTCGGCGTAGAGCCGCAGGTCGGCGAGGTTGGTCACGGTCCGCACGGCGCCTCCGGCTCCACCGTCTGTTCCGTTTCGCCCGAGTGCGCTGAGGGTGGCGTAGCCGGTCATGCCGAAGTCGGGCGGGGTAGGCTCTCCTGTCCCTCCGCCTCTCTGGACCAGAGGCAGGAAGACGGCGTAGGTGGCGTAGGTGGCGCTGATCTCCTTGTCCCCGTCGATCGTCAGCATGCACGTGCCGGTGCCGCTGCAACCTTCGCCACTCCATCCGTCGAAGCTGCATGCGGGGTTGGGCGATGCAGTCATGGTAACGACGGTGTTGATGTCGAAGATGGCGGTACAGGTGATGTTGCTGCAGTTGTTGATCCCGGCCGGGTCGCTCAGGGTTGACCCCATACCGTTGCCGGCCCTGTTCACTGTCAGGGTGTAGGTTAGGAGCGTGAAGGTGGCGTTGACGTCAACGTCGTTGTCCATCGTCACGACGCACGTGCCCGTGCCGCTGCAGCCGCCGCCGGTCCAGCCGTCGAAGACGGAATCGCCCGCTGGGGTTGCCGTGAGCGTGACCACCGTGCCCTCTGTGAAGCCCTCGCTGCAGGTCGCGCCGCAGTCGATGCCTGCCGGGTCGCTGGCGACGGTTCCGTTTCCGTTGCCGTCTTTGATCACCGTCAGCACCATGTCCCGGATGAAGTCGGCCGTCACGTTGGCGTCCGTGGTCATGGTGACGACGCAGGTGGTAGCCGTGCCCGAGCAGTCTGCACTCCAGCCCGTAAGCGTCGAGAAGCCGCCGGGCGTGGCTGTGAGCGTGACGACCGTGTTCTGTGTGAAGCTGACGGCGCAGGTCGCGCCGCAGTCGAGACCTGCCGGGTCACTGGCCACGCTGCCGTCGCCGTTGCCGGTCTTGTAGGCAAGGAGCATCGGGTCGGTCGGCGTACCGAAGACAGCGACGACGGACTTCGCCTCGTCCATGGTGACCACGCAGTCGCCCGTGCCGGTGCAGGCGCCCATCCAGCCGGCGAACGTGTGCGTTCCCGTGGGCGTGGCTGTCAGCGTGACGACCGTGCCCGACTGGAAGCCGGCTGTGCAGGTCGTGCCGCAGTCGATGCCGGCGGGGTCGCTCGTCACCAGGCCGCTGCCCGAGCCCTCTGTGCTTGCGGTGAGCGTGAGGGCCCGGATATCGGTTAGGATGAAGTCGTCGAAGTAGACGTTGGCTTGGTAGCGGGGCAGGCCCACCGTGCCCGTGACGAATGTGCTGTCGCTAGCGGTGATCACAGGTGTGCCGTCCACGTAGGCGCGTAGCGTGCTGCCGCTGAGCTCAAACGCAGCGGCATACCATTGCCCTGTGACTATGCCAAGGTCCACGGACCCCAGGGTACCACCGCTGGAGGAGCCGTTGAGGTACCTCCTGACTTCCACCTTGCCGGTACTGGGCCGCAGGGTCATGAAGTAGTAGTTGTCGCTGTCGTGATACCGTGCCAGCAGCATCGCGTACTGACCGTCCGACACGTATACTCTGGCCTGGATGGCGCAGTCCGTATCGACTGGCGAGTCCACGTAGCTGCGCCCGGTCGAGGGACCGCCGGACTGGGCGTAGTAGACGTAGTTGTAGGGGTAGTCGACCATCTCCCAGTAGCCGGACTGCACGGTCCAGTCGTCGGCCACGTAGTCCTCGAAGTTCTCGTCAACGTATGTGGTGGTACGCGAGTAGTCCTGGACGACGACGTCATCGAACTTCGCCGAGCCGTCAAAGGATCCGAGCGCACAGGTGCCCGTCAGGTAGAGATCCCCTGGGACTAGGTCAAAGGGATCGTCCGTGGCCGTGAGAATCGGCGTGCCGTCGAGGAAGGCCCGCAGCGTGACAGTGGTTGTTCCGGTGACGTCGAGCCCCAGTGTGTACCAGGTGTCTCTCGATAGGTCAGGATCTACCGTGGCCATTGTGGTCGAGCTGGCGTTGACGTACTTCCTGATCCTGATCCTGCCGTCGCCCTGGAGGACCATGTAGTAGTAGTAGCGCTCGGTCTGCCACCGTGCCATCAGCATACCCCAGTCGCCGTCATCGATGGGTGTCTCCACCATCATCTTGGCCTCGATGTAGTAGTCGCTCCAGGTCGTTGCTGTGACGGGGTCGTAGTATAGGCGCCTTGATCTATCGCCGGTGCCGGTGTAGACGACGCGGTAGGCGACGTTCGTCTGAGAGATCACCGCCCAATCGCCGGCCTGCTCGGTCCAACCGTCTGCGTCCCCATCCTCGAAATCGTCGCTGATCAGAACGGCCGGAGCCGCCTCGGCCGTCAGCTGGCAGACCAAGCCAAGCACGGCAGCGGCTGCCAGAAGGGGACATATGCACAACAAGAAGCGTTTCACGGTACATCCTCCTTTCGCTCGTCTCGTAGCGACACTCAGCTGCCGCCCCGGCAGTCGGTCCCGCTCTCAACCGGCCGACAACCGACAAGGGCCTGGCAACCCGTTCCCGCCGGCTCGGGTAAGTGGTGGGTTCGACTATGTCCGCACCTGAGTGGACTTCGGCGCGCCGCAGACCGACCGTTCCGTCTGTGGCGCACTGGGCGATTCTCATTCTAGCGGCTTGGGTCTGGAGTATGCTGCCCAACACATGGACAATGGCGACGCGTCCCAGGTGGCGGGCTGAGAGGCAGTCGCGGAAGCAAGGGCCAGCCGGAGATGCGCGGCGACACATCCTGGCGCGGCGTGGCAGGCCGAAAGGGCGCAGAGACTGTCACGCTGTAGCCGGAGGCGGGCGATTCGTCCAGGATCTGCGTCTGGGCTATACTGTGCACTTCTGGTGCTGCGATACACGCCGGTCTGGGGCGACTGCGCGCCAGGAGATAGGGAGGGCGGGGCCTAATGGCGCAGTCTAAGAGAGGAGCTCATTACCGATGCGGATACCTTCAGGCGCAAGGCTCGTCTTCGCGGGCGATTCGATCACCGACTGCGGGAGGGCTCACCCGGCGGTCGAGGGCAGGCACGAGGCGCTCGGCGGCGGATACGTGAGCCTGGTCGACGCGCTGTTGACGGCGGCCTGCCCGGGGCATGGCCTCCGGCTGGTCAATGTGGGCATTTCCGGCAACACCGTCCGCGACTTGGCGGCTCGCTGGGAGCGGGACGTGGTGGCCTGGAGACCGGATTGGCTCTCGGTCATGATCGGCATCAACGACGTCTGGCGCAGCTTCCGCACGCCGGAGGAGCTTCCGGAACGCGTGCCACTGGACGAGTACACGACCACGCTGGGTGGGCTGCTTCGGGCCGTGGGGCCGCAGCTGCAGGGGCTGGTGCTGATGACGCCCTATCACATACAGGCTGATCGTTCCGACCCCATGCGGGCCATGATGGATCGGTACGGGCAGGCGGTGCGGGCGCTGGCCGTAGAGCACGATGCCATCTTGGTCGATACGCAGGCGGCGTTCGATCGGGTGTTGAAGGAAGTAGATTCGAGCGCGCTTGCCGAGGATCACGTGCACCCGGGCCTGGTGGGACACATGATCATAGCCCACGCTTTTCTCAAGGAGATCGGTCTCGAGTGGTAGGCGGCGGGACGGAGCCGGCGTCCCGCATGTGGGCGGGAAGCTTGCGAGCGGCGGTCTTGTCGCTGCTGGAGTGGGGCGGGCCAGCAGCGCTCAACCGCACCTGATCTTCGGGTCGGCGTCCGACCTTCGGCCGGGAACGGCATGCACGCGGAGGCGAGGCCTGCCTGTTCCATTCCGACCCATGGGCCCAGGCCTGCTGGCACTTGGAGCGGGCCCTCCTTCGCCGCGAAGGGGAAGTGTCACCACGCCCTGCGGGAGTGTGACGAAGCGATCGCGTGGCACCCGGACGAGGCGCTGCGAGCTGATGCCCGCAACCTGCCGGAACTGGAGGAGCACCCGGCGATGCAGCGGGGCCTGGTGGCCGTAGCCGTATTCCATGAGCCGGGCCGGGCGCGGAGCTTCAGGCAGCAGCTGACCTCCGCACGTGTGTGGGCCTTGCTTGATGACGAGGGCATTATAGGGGCGTCGCCAGACTGTATCCCTCGCCGGAGAGGCCTGAGGCTCCAGGTGAGAGAGGAAGACGCCGGGGCAGCGCCTGAGCTCCTCGGACGCGAGCCGGGCCCGTCAGAATCTGCCAGGGAGATGACCCCGAGCGCTGATGTTGGTGTTCACTGAACCGAGGGCTGCGTCCGGGCCGGGCGAGCTACGGCACAGGCACTATGGATAGCGGGGAGTCTGGCCGCAGCTGGCAAGCTGCGCGCGAACTCCACCTGCCGCCGTACCGCCTCACAGCATTGCCCCCAGAGTGATGAGGGCCATCGATCCCAGCATGTGCAGGGAGGCAACCTTGAACAGGAGGAGGTTGGTTCTCTGAGACGGTCGCACCATCGCCGCAAGTGATAGGCACAGGACGGCGACACCGGATACGGCCAAGAGCGCCAGGATGCACGGGCAGATACCCAGCATCCATCCGGCAGCGGGGAGACACGCCGCCAGCAGGCCATTTGCCGCGGCGACAAACCGCCGGGCCGAGTCTGGCCCGTAGACGCTGGGCCACGTGGGAATACCTGCGCGCCGGTAGTCATCGGCGTGCCTGATCGCGAAAGTCATGACGTGCATGGGGATCCACAGCAATATGGATAGTGCCAGCAAGAGGCCCGGCCCATCCACGCCGCCGGTGGCCAGAGTCCGCCCGGCCAGGACCGGCATGCCCCCGGCCACGCCCCCGAAGACAATGGCCCAGGCTGAACGCCGTTTCAGCCACAAGGTGTAGACGGCCAGGTCGACAAGAGCTCCGGCGGCAACGACGAGGCCGAAGGGAACGCTCAACCAGAAAGCCACGCCCAATCCGAGGGCAAGGAGCCCGCCTCCGAAGACGGTGGCTTGTTTCGCGGACAGGGTGCCTGCCGGGAGTGGTCGCCCGGCCGTGCGCTCCATCTGGGCGTCGATATCCCGGTCGGCGACCATGCTCAGGGCTGTGGTCCCGCTGATGGCAGCAAACAGAGCCGCCAGCATCAACCCTGTCGAGGTCAGCGTAGCCCGTTCGGGGCGAGCACTCAGGTATCCCGCCAGCCCGGTGACCAGCAGCAGGAAGGTCTGCAGGCTCTTGATCAGGCCCCAATAGCCGCGCAGCTTCGCCGCCAGAGCGACCCACGCCTCGTTCTGCCTGGCGACAAGAGCTGTGTCGGAACCAGATCGCCCGCCTCTCATCCCGCCTCTTCTTCCTGCGCCCAGCGGCCCTGTGGCGAACAGAGATCCAGCAAGCGTTGGCCCAGGAAGAGGGCCAGGGCGATCAGTGCCACCCCAACGCCGACGTAGACAGGGGGGAGCGTCCAATCTCTGTTGGCATCCGGAGGGAGGAACTCGTAGAACATGCCAAAGGTAAAGGCGAGATTGGCCCCGACGAGCATTCCCCATCCCAGAACCTGCCGCATCCAGCCGCGCACGTCCAGGCGATCGGCGACAAACAGAACCATCATCACCGCCGAGATCGTGGCCAGGATGTGCCAGTGGCCGACGAGAAGCCGCCGCTCGGCCTCGAAAGGCCAGGCGCGGAACTCCTCGAGCTTCGCAGCCGTGTATAGGCCAGGAAACACCATCACCGCGTTGAGCCAGATCATCTGGAAGAAGAGACCGAACTTCAGAGGATCTCCCAGCAAGGCTCTCAGCCTCTGGCCGGCCGTCGGGCTTGTCACTCCCTGCTCTTGCAGGCGGCACTCGACCAGCCGGCCGATGCCAGCGATCGTTATCGAGAGGGCGCCCAGGAGCACCAGGCTGCTTCCGCCATAGATTATCGCGTGCGCGATGTCCTCAAATGGCATCACCATCCAGCACCCACCAGCCATTACCATCGTCCCCGCGATTACCATAGGCATGGCTATCTTGTGCAGGCGGCCCTTCAGATCGAAGCGGCGTGAGATGAGGAGGAGGATGGCCACGTCGACCAGGGCCAGCATGACGTGCAGGTGAGAGATGACGGCCAGCTCCGCCAGACCGTGCTCCTGCCGGACGACGTCCTCAGCCAGGAGCGCTTCGAAGCCATTGCCAAAGAAAGAGCCGGCAGCGGCGCCTATGAGTGCGGAGATCAGCGTGGCCACGGCCATGACGAAGAATGCAACGCGCTCGAGAGAGAGCGAGCCCAGCCGGGAGTAGGAGGGATCGGTACTGCGGTAGCGCCACGGCCAGAGTCCCACTGCCAAGAGGACGCCGGCGTAGAAGACGAGCGATAGCCCAAACAAGAAGATGCCGTGGAACAGCCAGTTGCGCCCAAGGTAGGCAAAGGCCAGGCCGCCGACGCTGGTCAGCATGTAGCCGGGAGTGATCGCCCGCCGGATACTCCTAGACAGGTTCTGCGTCGTCGGTACCATGTCGAGTATCAGATACGTGACAGCGGCGACAAAGGGAATTGCCAGCGAGTGGTAGAGCATGATGATCCGCCCCACGCGCTCTGCCTCCCGCAGGTCGATGGGAGGGCCAATGATGCCTCTCACGGGGCCCGAGAGCAGCCCTAGCAGAGCGACGATCACAGCGTCCCATATCGTCACCATTAGCAACAGGCCGGGCGTGGATCCGGTCAGGTATTCGAACCGCTTGCGAGCTGTCTTCATTACATCCTCTCAGGGGCCTGCTCTGTCATCGAAGGGCGGCTTTCTTCGGATGTGACGTGGCTTTGCCACCCTCCGGGGGGAGCGAACCCCGAACTGGCCTGAGCGCCAGGCACGGGTCACGCTACCCGAATGGCGGGAGCCTCGCCGGCGGCCCCAGTCAGCCGCCGCCACAGTCCTACCCACAAGAACGCGAAGAACAGCAGCATGCTGAGTATTGGGGCCACAGAGAACATCGAGAACCGTCCCAGGTCGATCGTTGTGGAGACCGCAAGTGGGATTCCCACCACCAGCTCCAACAACGCCGCTGCTAGCCCGACGATACGCATCGAGTCCGTGGGGCGAACCAGGATTCCCACAGTTGCCACGCCCCAGCCGATCATCGAGACCCAGTGCAGGCGCTGCATGGCGAAGAAGATCGGTGCCCCGTTCGTGATCATCTTGTTCGAGCTGGCAATGCCGTTCATTAGGCAGAGCACGAAAGTCATGCCCGTGAAGAGACCCAGCAACGTGCGTCCCCAGGGCAATCGGCCTACGAGCCACATGATGAGGACGTAGAGAATCACATTGGGTAGGAAGACAGAGAAGTAGACGGGAGGCATGTCAGCCGCCACAAGGGGGATGTTGAGGAAGAAGCTGCCCTGGAGGGCCAGCACATTCGAGATCACGGCCAGCGGGAATGCCCAGCTCTTGTGGGTAAGAAAGCCATAGGTGCTGACAGCGTACAGCACTCCGGCCAGGATTCCGAGGTCTGAGAGGGCGGGCATGACATAGGCCAGGAGGATATCGCAGGCCGGCTCCGCGCAGTCGCGCAACGTGATCTCATACCAATTCACGAACAGCAGGGTAGTGCCAACGATGCCTACCAGCGCTCCGATCAGGGTGAAGAGGGCTCCGAGTCGCTCGCTTCTATTCGTCATCGTTCTGCCTCCTGGTGTAGTTGCTGTTTCGACCGGCCGTCCATTGGGGATCCTATAATACCTGGTTAGGCCAGCCAATGTCAAGTGGATGCCTGGGCGAATCAGGCAGGATTGGCCTCACGTGGGGCGATGCCGGATTCGGCCTGGCTGAGCGGGCCGCTGAGCTGCACGTGCTACAGGCGTCCCTGGGCGCCGGCTACTACGAGGTCGATGATCTCAGACAGGGTTTCCAGAACACCTTCTCCGTTTGCGGCTACAGCCGGGAGGCAGGGTCTTCCATCAACGATCGCCAGGCTCGCCCGGATCTCTTCGATGGCTGCGATGTCCGGCAGGTCGCGCTTGTTGCACTGGAGCACCAGAGGTACGGTCTCCGGATCCTGACCCAGTTCGCTGAGGTTGCCTCTCAGGTTCTCCATGGTCCCGACGTTTGCTTCCTGTCTGGAGACCTGCGAATCGGCGACGAACACGACTCCGTCTGTTCCCTGCAAGACGAGCTTGCGGCTTCCGCTGTAGTAGACCTGACCGGGTACGGTATACAGATGCAGACGCGGCTTCAGGCCTGCCACGGTGCCGAGCTCGAGCAGCAGGAAGTCGAAGTACATTGTACGGTCCTTGCGCGTCTTGAGCATGACGAGCTCGCCGCGCCTGTCCGGAACCGTCCGGGCATAGATGACCTTCAGGTTAGTCGTCTTGCCGCTAAGGGCTGGCCCGTAGTAGACGATCTTGAGGTGGACCTCTCTCAACTCGCGGTTGATGAACAAGGCCTTTCCTCTGACGGTCTACGCTACGGGCGGGCGGAAGAGTCCCTGCAGCTCGGGGCCCACCGCGCTGGCGAACTCAGTGCTCAGCTCGTCTTCGTAGTCCGCTTGCAGCGTCTCGAACTGCTGGGCCAGAGGGATCAGCTCCCTGACCGCCTGTCCGGTGTATAGGCGCACCAAGCCGATCTTGACCGCAGCCATGAAGACGATGGCCAATAGAAAACTGGGGCCTACGCATGATATGTAGACGTTCTGCCTCTCTCCTTCGTGGAAGAGAAGGCGGAACGGCTTCTTCTCGCCGAGCATGTGGGCCATCTGTGTGGTTGCGGCCATGTCCCCAGCGGTGAGAGCCGCGAAGGTGGTCGCGTCCAGGGCGTCTAGGGCGCCAGTTCTGCAGATCAGCCGTCCGCCGACGTCCAGGAGCAGGACGCAGCTGGCTTGGGCCTTGCGGTAGAGCTCATCCAGCACTATGTCTATCTTTGCCTTGAGATCGGATGGAAGCACGAGGTCGGTCGCCATGGCAATCCTTCCCGGCGGAGTGTCCGCGGCGAGGCCGGCCTGCTCCTGTTTGGGGGGAAGGGGGCGGGGCCGGACTCGCGCCGCGTTCACTCTCGTCGTGTTCTCAGCCGCTCGATTGCGGCCCTCAGGCTGGCCCTCATTCGCTCGAGAGACTCAGCCAACGATTCCATTTCGTCGCCCGTCTTGACGTTGATCTCCACATCCAGATCGCCGCGGCTGATGCTTTGCGCGGCGGTGGCCAGATGAGCGGCCGCCCTGACGATGGGGCGTGCCAGGAGCTGGTCGGCCACAGCACCGGCGATCAGTGCAGCCACTGTGACGCCGACCAGCATGATCCGCAGGGTGGTGAGCCTGGCCCTGATCGCCCCCAGCTCGCTCTTGAGGTCGCCAATCTCTTCCTGCCGGCGGGCCATAAGCTGATCCAGCAGTGGCTTGTAGTCGTCCTCCAGGTACTCCCCCAGCTCCCTTTCGGCCGTCTCGGTCTCGCTCGACAGCGGATCGGCTGCAGCTGCTTCCAGGAGCGTATCCATCATCTCGAAGACGAAGGGCGTGTCTGCCGCCAGCTGGTCGTACAGAGCAGCTACCTCCGGTTCTTCGATCTCGGTGGCCTGAATCTCAGCGACCAGGCTCTCTGTCTCCGCCTTCATGTCCGCAAGCGTGGCCGCCAGCGAAGGATCTCCCTCTTCAACGGTGTCCGCCACCAGGTCTTCGGCCTGGAGCATGAGTGTGCATATGCTGCCGGCGTTCACCAGCTCGACCACACGCTTCCCGAGCAGGTCCTCGATGATCGGTTGTGTTCTCCAGGTGATGAAGAACGCCACGAAGGCGAGAAGGAGCACGAGACTGACCGCCACTCCGGAGAACATCAGCAGCTTCATCCTGATCGATCGTTTCATTTTGGCACTTCCTTTCTGGCGCCTGGGGCTTCGGGTGAGATGCAGGATTCCATGGGAGGCACGGGGACTTCTCGCCGAAGGCGTCACCGTGCCTACGAGCTGCTCAATACGTCCACCATAATCTCCTGGAAGCGCGATCGCCTGCGCTGGTCGCTGATCTGAGCGCCGACTCGTTCCACCAGCTCCGCCATCTTGCTGCGCGGGAACGCTTCCCGGCTTTCGCCCAGGGCGGCGATCTCCTCGCTGACGATTTCCGGCCCCAGTGGCCCCAGCACTGTGATGAACTCCTCGTCGAGCCGGTCCAGCAGCTGGCCTGCGCCGGCCGTCTGCTCGGCCGCCCTGGTCTTCTCCCCGACCTCGATCAGCCCTGCTGTGGCCAGCCTGTACAGCACCCCGGCGACGGTGAACTGCTCCCAGCCAAGTCTGGCTATGATCTCCCCTACGCTCTGGAAGCCATCGACATGAACCAACACCTGCCACTCGTCCGGCTGCAGGGCAATGGGGCCAGGAGGGCGGGCTGCAGACAGGCTGAACACGATGTCGGTGGAGGGTATCAGGTCCCGGATCACTTCCCACTCCTCGACTCCTGCGGCTGCCTCCTCGAGCAGTTGGTCGGTGCTCACCGTGATCGATTCCTCTGGCGCATCGACGTCCGGGACGAAGGTGAAGTCGCCCTGGATCCAGTTCAGGAGTGTGTAAGCCGCGTCCAAACCCCGCTCGTCTCCGCACTCGGCGTGGACGACAGACCCGAGCCGCAGATACACCGAAGCGGAGCGGCTGCCGTCGTTGAGGGCGATCCTCCCTGTCCGCCCGTTCGAGTTCAGCAGGTGCAGGACCTGGATAAGGGGCAGCTGAGTCAGGCTGCCCTTCAGCCCCTCAGTCACTGTGGATCTCCCAGATACTCGGGCAGTACCGCATCTATGTTGAAGCGGCCGATTGCCTTGGCATACTTCTTCTTCATCGACTGCAGCTGGGCGCGTACAGCTGCGGTGAGGTCCGTGCCCGGGCTCTCGCCGTCCAGCTTGGCTATCGTTGAGGTCAGGCAGTCGCCTACAGCCTCGCTGAACCTGGTGGCGGTCGAGCCGGTGTATTTGATCCTACCCCTGCTGTACTTGAACTCGCCGGCGAACGGATCGAGGAACGGGTATTTGTCTGCTTTGTCGATCAGCGTGTCCTTGAAGGCATCGAGGAACACATTTCCGCCCAGCTCTTCGGAAATGATCTCTTCCGCTCCTGATATCAGCTTCTCCCACACAGAGACCAGGTCCGGCAGGTCGAACCCGGCCATTATCTCTTCGCTCTCTCCCAGGGCTCTCTCATTCGCTGTCCGGTGGACATTGAACGTGGCGCCGGCTGCGGCTGCAGCCTGCACGATCCGTGGAAGCACGCCGTTCCCCGATACGGCGTTGCCACCGGTGGAGAAGATGCTCTCGACGGGTTCTCCTGCCTGCAGGAGAATGACTCCGTCGGCCTTGCCGTCGTTCGTCTTCACCTCGATGAATCCGGTGTGGCCCTCATCTCGGAGCTTCGCGATCAGCCTGTCCAGATCTGTGAATTCCGTCGTCAGGTTCTCGTACACTACCTTGCTCTTTACCACGCCCGCCAGCGTCGAGACCATGTCCGGCCTGAGCGCGTACACGCTTACCGTCCCCTCCTTCTCCTTTGCCTTCTCGAGGATGCTCATCACAGCCCTGCGGCCAGTCGTCTTTCCGCCGTCTGCCGTTTCCTCGACTGCGTTGACGACCGTTCCGCTGTCCATGAAAAGGACGGCCGAGTACTGCCAGTAGCCAATCTCGATGTAGCCGGTGTGGGCGTTCGATCTCAGGTCGAGCAGCAGCTCGCCGAAGTTGGCGAAGGATGTGCTCAGGTGCTCGTAAACCGCTTCGCCTTTCGGCAGAATCACTCGCTTCCTCCAGTCGTTGTTGGCAATCCGGAACAGGCTGGCACACACGGCGCCCGCCGGGCCGCGCAGCCAAGGGAGGGGGATCGGCCCTAAATGCAAAGCGAGCGGCGGCAACCGGCGGCAGACGAGCGTTTCCGGTCGTCCGCGGCCAGACTGCACAGCCGCTCTGAGTTGTGATACCCCGAGGACCTCGGTGTCTGCGCCCAGCCGACAGCGCCGAGTCCGTGCCCAGCCATGCTGCTCCAGTTCTGCGTGGGTCGGAGCCGAACGGGCCCGTGTACCAACGGCAGAGTAATGTTATCACAGGCGGGCCTGGCTGGTGTTACAGGTCGGTTACGACTGTGTTACCGCCTGCTGTGCGATCGTATATCGGGCGATGCACTCCAGATGGGCAATAGCTGGCAAGGCTTCGGTCCCCAGGGTTGCAGCGGCTCATCGTCGAGGTGTCTGTGGCCTTGTACTGCTAGAATCCGAGGAGCGCTTTCGACAGCCACAGGCCCTGCGGTCTTCGGTTCATCAGAAGACCCCTTTGATTGGCGTCTCTGCAACCAAAGGCCGCCGGGTCACGCGTGGCAGGCGACCCCGTGTATGGATGCTAGCGTGCGTGGGGTTGATTGGGCGGTAGTGTAGTGGCGCAGAGTGCGGCCGCCAAACGGATGCCTTGCGCTCACCCGCAGCGGGGCAGCCGCTTCTTCGCATCCTCGACCGCTCCTGGGTGTTACCATGTGCAAGAACAGCACGCAGTGCTGCTGATCCCACAGGCGGGCCGGATCGCCGGCTTGCTCCGCTCCTCAGTCCTGAGGCATTGGCGAGCGCCGGTGCCGGGGGTCGGCTGCACGACACCTTGAAAGGCGCCAAGGCCAGTGTCTCCAGAGAGCCGGGAGAGATGGCCGGTGGGCCGCACAGATGGCCTCGGCGTCAGGCTGTGCCAGGATATGTCTCGCGACAGGACCCTGCAGGCCCCAGTCCTCGCGGGCAACAGGAGGTGGACCGTGAAAGCCAGGAAGCTGCTGGCGGCTCTCGGGTTCGGTCCGGGGCTGACCATCGTCTTGGTGGCGCTTCTGGGTGCCCAGGATGGCCCGACCCTGGCGCAGGAGGCGGAGTCGAGCGCCGGCGCGGTCGCAGCGGCGCAGGTGGTCACCCCCGCCTGGCGTACCGAGCGCGTGGACGCCCCCAAGACCTTCAAGAACATGACCGACCGCAGCCTGGTGCTGGATTCCGCGGGGCATCCGCACATTGCCTACGGGCAGGATCACCTGTACTATGCCTGGTACGACGGCTCTGCCTGGCAGCGGCAGACCGTCGATGCGGCCTGGGGGGTGGGCGGCCACGCCTCGATCCAGCTGGATGGGGACGGCAACCCGCACATCAGTTACTACGACGCCACTAGCGGGGATCTCAAGTGGGCCCACTGGACGGGCAGTGCTTGGGCGATTGTGACCGTGGATAGCGGCGGCGACGTGGGCCAGTACACTTCCGTGGCGCTGGACGACGGAGACAATCCGCACATTAGCTACTATGACGAGACTAACCGCGAGCTCAAGCACGCCTGGTACAACGGCAGCACCTGGTTGAGCGAGACCGTGGATACTCTGCCGGGCGTGGGTGAATACTCGTCCCTGGCGTTGGAGCCGACGGCCCCCTACACCCTGCACATTGCCTACTACGACGACGTCGGCGACGATCTCAAGCACGCCTGGCTTGACGGCAGCACCTGGTTGAGCGAAACCGTGGACGCCGGCGGAGATGTAGGGAAGTACGCCTCCCTGGCGCTCGATGGGGATGGCTACCCGCGCATCAGCTACCTCGACGATGGCGGCAACGACGATCTCAAGTACGCCCGATGGACGGGCAGCCAGTGGGTATCCGTGACTGTGGATACCGGGTGGGTGTGCGGTCACACCTCGCTGCGGCTGGAGCCGACTGGCGCCTACACCCCGCACATTACCTACTACGGTGGCAGCTACGAGGTGCTGTCTGTCTACTGGACCGGCATCGGGTGGATGAGCAGCATCGTGGATGACTACCTGGGCGTCTACGGCGGCCACACGTCGCTGGTGCTGGAACCGACCGCTCCCTACACGGCTCACGTCAGCTACTTCGACGAAACTACCGGCGATCTCAAGTACGCCCGCTGGTCGGGAAGTGCCTGGCAGCCCGAGACAGTGGATGACGGGGGGATCGTGGGCCAGTATGGCACGGAGTCGGCGCTGGCGCTGGACGGGGATGGCAATCCCCGCATCGGCTATCGCGACGAGACGAACCAGGCCGTCAAGTACGCCCGCTGGACCGGCAGCGGCTGGGTCAGCGAGACCGTCGACAGCTCCGGAGTGATGGGCCAGTTCATCTCGCTCGCGCTGGAGCCCACCGCTCCCTACACCCCACATCTCAGCTACCGAGGATCCAACTGCCTGAAGTACGCCCACTGGACCGCCGCTGGCTGGGTGAGCGAAACCGTGGACAGCACCGCCTCCGTGGGCTGGTTCACGTCGATCGCTTTGGATCAGGATAGCTATCCGCACATCAGCTACTATGATGCCACAAACGGCGACCTCAGGTACGCACGACTGGGTCCCGGCGGATGGGTGAGCGAGACGGTGGATACCGGTGGGACCGACGACGTGGGCACGTGGACGTCGCTGGAGGTGGATGGGGACGGCAATCCGCACGTCGGCTACTTCGACTACACCGGCGAGGAGGTCCGCTACGCCTGGTACAGCGGCACCGCATGGTTGAGCGAGACCGTCGAGGGAGGGCTGGACTACGCCGGAGGAAACGTGTCGCTGGCGTTGGAGCGCACGTCTCCCTACACCCCCCACATGAGCTACCATGCCTACGCGCCACTCTATGACGTGAGGTACGCCCGGTTTGACGGCAGCGCCTGGTTGAGCGAGACCGTCGATGGCCCTGGGGTCGTGGGCCAGTACACATCCCTGGCGCTGGATGCGAACGGCTGCCCGCATATCAGCTACTATGACAGCTCGTGCGAAAACCTCAAGTATGCGCGCTGGACGGGCGGTGGCTGGGCCATCCAGACCGTGGACAGCACTGGCTCGGTGGGCACGTACGGCTCGCTGGCGCTCGACAGCGAAGGCAACGCGCACATCGCCTACTTCGATTCGATCAACGGCGATCTCAAGTACGCCCGTACGGTGAAGCGCGTCCTCCTGCCGCTGGTGCTGCGGAGCTACTGATCAGCCGTTGGAGCGTCTCAATGGGGAAGTGAAGCGAAGCACGAATGTGATCTGCATCTTCCCCAACGCCGAGTCTGTGGTACGCCTGGTCGGGTCGGTCCTGATCGAAATCAACAACGAGTGGCAGGCAGCGCGCCGCTACTTCAGCCTGGAGTCGATGAGGAGACTGGACGAACCGCTGGAGGTGTATCTCAGCCTACCGACTCCGCTACGGCTGGCACCGATTCGCTGAACACTTGACCAATACACTCACTGTGGAGCACCCTCACCAGTTTACACCACTTGACAGGACACAAGTGGTCTCCACGGCTAGATAGCGCACTGGTCAGCGATGTCTCTTGCCATACGTATGCTTCCCTGGACGCCAAACCACCTGCAGAATCGGGGGTCGGTGATCCGCTTGAGCTCCCGAAAGCCCACGTGTTCGTAGAAACGGCGCGCGCCTTCACTGTCGATGAGAACATCCAGCACCACTCTCTTCAGTCCCTTCGACCATGCCTGGTCTGCTGCATGCTCCATCAACCGTGTAGCGATGCCCTGCCTGCGCGCCCGGGGTAGCACTGCCAGTGCTTGGATGCTGTAGTCCTCGTCCGATAGGGGCTCAAACGTACTGGCCATGTTGATGATGGCCCCGATCAAGCGAGGGAAGTGCCACGGCCGGACGATCTTGAACCACTTGAATCGGATTTCGCTCCCCATGGCGCGCTGGGCTACTTCCCAGGTCTGCCGGTCGAGGCCAAGCAGCAGCCCCACGACCTGCCCGTCGCTTTGGGCGAGCAGGGCGTGGCTGTAGCTGTACAAGTGGCTTGGGATGGCAAAGAGCTCCCGCCAGACCCGGATGGCGTTGGTCGCCGGCCCGCCCCAGATGGTCTCAGAGGGAGCTGGGCCGCTCAGGTAGATCAGATGGGCTGCCTGCTCCGCGTCCTCGGGTGCGGCCGGGCGAACCACGATCCCCTTCGATGCCATGTCCTATCCTCGCTTGCCCGTTTTCTCTACGAGGGGAACGATGATCTCTCCCATCAGCGTGTTGAGCGCGTGCATCAGGATGCATGGGTAGATGCTGCCGGTCCTCCAGTATACGAACGACATGAGGAAGCTCCCCAGGAACATGAGGAGCATGAAGCCCGGGCCGGATAGGCAGTGGATGCTCGTGAAGATGAGGGAGGTGAACAGGAAGGCCAGAAACACGCTGTCCAGATTCTGGAGAAGCGCCGTCTGGACGTAGCCCCGATAGATGACTTCCTCCAGGACCGGAATGCAGATCACGACGACGATGACCATCGTGATCAGGCCACGGTTCGTCGTCAGATAGTCGCTGGTGCGGGGGAACCAGTCCTTATCCTCGCGGCGCTGCCAGAACATGGACCGTCCAAGGGCCCTCATCAGCCACTGCAGGCCGGGGTACAGCAGCCCTCCGACGAGCACGCCGCCGATGGCGTACAGCACGCCTTCGAGGGACAAACCGCCCTGCAGGCCCAGGTCACTCAAGGAGATGCCGTTCGCCTTCAGCAGACAAAACAGGATGGCCACCGCCACGATTTCCCAGAAGGCGATGATCAGGTAGTAGACGTGGAGCTCGGATAGCTTGATCCTGGCAGCGATCTTGCGGAGACTCAGTTTCAGCACTGGGAAAAGTGCGTACAGGGTCAGGACTAGCATCCCCGTCCTTAGCCAGGCCAAAGGCAGCCATTCGAGTTTCAGCATGATCAACCTCCTCACATGATCCCGGTTTCTCAACCGGAAACACGCCATGGTATCGGCCTAGCCCTGCGTGAGGTTGACGAATCCAGCCTCACTCAACAGGCCGATGCAGTTTCTCCTGGAGATCGTCCAGCACATCAGATCCGTGGCTGCTCCCACTATGCGGCGAGAGGGCGGCCTTGCTGCTTCCCAATCACATCGGATCAGGGCAGCAATCCCTGCTCCAGCTTCTCAATCACGCGCTGCAGCCACTTCAGCTCAGCGTCTAAGCGGAGCAGCCAGTGGTCGAAGAGCACGCAGGCCAGCTCGATGTACGGCGCTCCCCGATGGCGCTGCACGAATTCTGTTTTCAGCTCGGTCAGCATCTGGAGGCCCGGCTCGAGCAGTGCCTTTCGCTCCTGCAGGAGCATCTGTACCTCGTGAGCCGGCAGGGCGCCCGTGAAGCGGAGAGCGATGTCTACGGGGTCACTCTGATAGGCCACTGTGCTCAGGGCTTCCCGCAGCAGGCGTAGGAACTCCTGTCGACCACCCTCGGTGATCTGGTACACGTCGCGGGAGGGCCGCTTGCCCACCCGCGTGGCCTTGCTGACCCTCCCCCTGGTCGTCGACGGAGTGACTCATCTCATCAGCGACTTTGCCGGTGTTGGCCAGGGTTTTCGCTACAGCAATGAGTGGCTGGCGACCCTGACCGGCAATGCACTGGCGCCTGGCTTCTATGCTGGCACGGAGCTGGGTTCGTTCAACTCCTGGATGCGGCTGGTCACGGGAGTGCTCTTCGGGCTGGCGGTCGCTTGGGTCGTCTATCCTGCCCTCCACGCCTTCTTCTCCGAGGTCCGTGCCACACTCGATTCACAGCTGCGGCGCGTTTGAGTTCGCCGCCCAGAGTGTCACCCGCCAAACGGCCTGCCTATCAGCGGGCCGTTCTTCTCTGTACACCGTGTCGCGGTCCAGCTATGATAGTGACAGATGGTGAGTACGAGGGAGGTGCGAGATGATGATGGGAGTGGGCTTCCTAGCACTGGGTCTACTGCTCGTTGCTGGACTGGGCTTGGTCTTCGCTGCGACCGGCTATTTCTCTATGCGGGGCGCGGACCGAGGTCGTTCGGAGGCGCGGAGTGGAATGACACCATGGCAGATACTAGACGAGCGGTTGGCCAGGGGAGAGATCGAGGCTGAGGAATACGAGAGAATCGCAGCTCGAATCGAGCGAGGTTAGGAGGAATAGACATGTGGTTTCGCTGTGATGGGCTAGGTTGGGGAGGTTGGGCTGGAGGGATCGTCGGTTGGGCCATATTCGTAGGCACACTGATTCTTGTCGGGATCGGTGTTGTGTGGCTGGCCCGCCAACTACGCCGGGCGCCCCTTGCGACGCACGAGAGAGCGGATCCATTGGAGATCGCCAGACGGCGTCTTGCCGCCGGAGAGATCACCATCGATGAGTTCGAGGCTATCCGAGGGCGGCTCGCGACGTGAGCCGCCCCGGTAGTCGAGCGGCGCCATGCGTGCTATACCGCGATACAGGCGGCGCCTGAACTCGACTGGGGCCGATACTGGCCAGCAGGAGGGTGACGTGAGAGGGCACAGCGAGGAACACAGTGAGACGGGTGTACGCCATTCCGGACCTGGTGCCGGTCACGGGTCTCATACAGGACACGAGCGCCCTGGTGGCTCCGCATCTGATTCGGAAGCTCCGGCAGAGGAGCACGCCGGGCACAGTATTACGATGCCTGACAGTGAGATGGATCACGGCGAGCACGGCGGGCATGCTGATCGCGAGGCTGGCCATGGTGTCCATGGAGTCGACCACACCGGCCACGAGCAGATGTTCCGCAGGCGCTTCTGGGCGAACCTGCTGCTGACCATACCGGTGCTGCTCTTCAGCCCCATGCTGCAGGAGTGGTTCCGGTTCACTATGCCGGATTTCCCGGGCAGCCGGTGGGTCGGCCCCGGTTTCGCCATCCTGATCTTCGTCTACGGCGGTCTGCCCTTCCTGCAGATGGCCGTGCCGGAAGTGCGCAACCGCAAGCCTGGTATGATGACGCTGATCTCGCTGGCTGTCTCGGTGGCTTTCGTCTACAGCGTCTTCGCAGTGTTCGTATCTCCTGGCAGCGGCTTCTTCTGGGAGATGGCCACACTTATCGACATCATGCTGCTGGGTCACTGGCTGGAGATGCGCAGTGTGCGCCAGGCCTCCGGCGCTCTCAACGAGCTGGCCAAGCTGATGCCAGACACCGCCGAGAAACTGCTGCCCGACGGGGATGCCGAAGAGGTGCCCGTCGGCAAGCTCAGCGCGGGCGACCTGGTTCTCGTCCGGCCCGGAGCCAGCGTTCCTGCCGACGGTGTTGTCGAGGAGGGACGGTCGGACGTGAACGAGGCGATGATCACGGGTGAATCAAGGCCGGTATCCAAAGAGCCGGGCGGGCAGGTCATCGCCGGGACGATCAACGGCGATGGCAGCCTGCGGGTACGAGTCACCGCAACAGGTGACGAAACCGCGCTGGCGGGGATAGTGCGCCTGGTTGAGCAGTCCCGGCAAAGCAAGTCGAACACGCAGATCCTGGCGGACAAGGCAGCAGGCTGGCTGTTTTACATCGCCGTGGGCGTTGCAGCGATCACCGCCGTGGCCTGGGTGATCGCCGTGGGATTGCAGCTGGAGGTTCTAGAGAGAGTTGTCACCGTCCTGGTGATCGCCTGCCCCCACGCACTGGGACTGGCGATCCCGCTCGTGGTGGCGATCAGCACATCGATTGGGGCGTCGAATGGCATCCTCGTGCGCGACCGGCTTGCTCTGGAGGAGGCTCGTGAGGTCGACATGGTCATCTTCGACAAGACGGGTACGCTCACCGAGGGACAGTTCGGGGTAGTGGCCATGGCCACGGTCGACGGCTGGGATGGCGATCGGGCTCTTGCCCTGGGCGCGGCAATCGAAGGCGACTCGGAGCACCTGATCGCCCGCGGAATTCGGCGTAAGGCGGAGGAGCAGGGCGTGAGCTCTCCCGAGGTCGGCGGCTTCGAAGCGATCAAGGGTCGTGGCATCCGCGCCACACACCAAGGACGCACCGTCTACGTGGGAGGGCCACGGTTGCTGGAGATGCTGGAGAGCGATCTGCCTGCCGCCTTGGCGAGCTTCACCAGCACGGCAAGCAAGAAGGGGCAGTCCGTCGTCTACCTCGTAGATGACACAAGACCTGTGGCTGCCTTTGCGCTGGCCGATGTTGTGCGGCCGGAGAGCCTGCAGGCCGTAAAGCGGTTGCAGGAGATGGGAGTCGAGGTGGCGATGCTCACCGGCGACAGCGCAGCCGTGGCGAATGCGGTTGCTGAGGAGCTGAACATCGACACTGTCTTGGCGGAGGTGCTGCCCGAGCACAAGGATGACAAGGTGGCTGAACTGCAGGGGCAGGGCAAGCGAGTGGCGATGGTGGGCGACGGAGTGAACGATGCGCCGGCACTGACGCGGGCTGACGTTGGCATCGCCATCGGCAGCGGTACCGACGTGGCCATCGAGTCAGCCGGCATCATCCTGGTGAAGAGCAACCCCCTCGACGTGGTCAAGATCTTCGAGTTGAGCCGGGCGACGTATCGGAAGATGGTCCAGAACCTGATCTGGGCCACGGGGTACAACGTCGTCGCGCTGCCGCTGGCCGCTGGCGTGCTGGCGTCTGCAGGATTCCTGCTCTCTCCGGCGGTCGGAGCTCTGTTGATGTCGTTGAGCACGGTGATCGTAGCCATCAATGCCCAACTGCTGCGACGGACTAGCCTTGCGGGGTAGGTCGAGTTCGAGAGGGAAGGGCCGCCGACCTGTAGCGCCGCAGGGCGCAACACCTGGTCGACTTGACGGGCGAGCATAGCCTGACCGATACCTTCGGCGCTATCGAAAGTGGGGGGCTAGGTGCATGAGTAGAGCGATCCGCGTCCTCTTGGCCGACGATCACGCTGTCGTGCGCAAGGGCATCCGCCAGTTCCTGGAGGATGCTGGCGATATCGAAGTAATCGCTGAGGCGGACGACGGAGCCGAGGCGCTGCGCCAGATTGAGGAGCATCAACCCGATGTGGCGGTTCTCGATATCCGGATGCCGGCAGTGACAGGAGTGGAGGCGACGCGGCGTATCAAAGTGAGTTTTCCGGACGTGCGAGTACTCATACTCACATCCTACGATGACGATCCCTACGTCTTCGCCCTGCTCCAGGCTGGCGCCGACGGCTACGTGCTCAAGACGGCCAGTGGCGAGGAGCTGGTGCGCGCTGTTCGAACGGTTTACGCGGGGGAGTCGGCCCTTAGTCCTGAGATCGCCAGCAAGGTGGTGCGACAGGCCACGAGCGGTCGTCCGGGGGGGGCTGCGGAGCAGGTGGAGAACCTGACCCGTCGCGAGCTGGATGTACTTCGCTTGGCAGCGCGCGGGCTCACCAACCGTGCTATCGGGCGCGAGCTATCGATCAGCCATCGGACCGTGCAGGGGCACCTGCAGGGCGTCTACAGCAAGCTAGGTGTCGGCAGCCGCACGGAGGCGGTCACCGAAGCTCTGCGGCGGGGTTGGATCGTCTTCTGATCGAGGACACACCTATGCGACGATGGATTCGCAGCCTTCATGCGCAGCTCTTTCTGTGGGCCATCTTGCCGGTCACCTTCGTCATCATCGCCCTTGCGTTCACAGGCGTTTACGCTCACCAGCGGACGATGCAGGACTTCGTGGCCGAGCGCGACTTGTCACTCGCCCGAATGGTTGCCACAATCGTCGAGGATGGCCTGGCCCACGGAGTAGTTGACCCCGACGGTGCTGGGCTTGCCAACTGGACGTCTGAGCTGCTCCGTGAACAGACCGCGACAGTGCTAGTCGTGAGCGATGAAGGCACCGTCCTGGCTCATCCGGAGTCGCAGCAAGTAGGCGCCGACCTGAGCGCCGACGATGGCGTGATGGCGGCTCTTGCACAGCGTGAGGGAGCGGTGGTGCTGACCCCAGATGGGAGCGGGCCGATGATGACCACATTCGCCAGTGTCACCGGGATAGACTGGGTGGTCCTGGTGCAGGAACCTGTGGAGGAGCTCATCGGGCCCATCCTGCGCTTCTCCAGTCTGGCTCCAATCGTCGCCGTTGGCGCGGGCATCGTCTCCTTGCTGGTTCTAGTTTTCGGCTGGCGTACCATCGTCCGTCCACTTCAAGCCCTTTCCCAGGCCGCCGGGGAAGTCACGTGGGGAGACTACTCGGCCATCAATCGTCCCTTAGGTGGCGTACAAGAAGTACGCGAGCTGCACCTAGCGGTCGGGGAGATGGTCGACCGTATCCAGGGCTATGAGGCCGGGATGCAGGACTATCTGGGAGCAGTGACGCAGGGACAGGAGGATGAGCGTGCCAGGATTGCCCAGGAGCTGCACGACGGCCCGGTTCAGGACCTGATTGCCCTGGGGCAACAAGCGGAGATAGCGCAGCGACTGGTGGAGCGGGGAGAGACCGACAAGGCACTCGCTGTGTTGGCCCAGGCACGACAGGCCGAGCTGAAGACAGTTGATGAGCTTCGCCGGATGATTGGGGCACTACGTCCGGTCTATCTGGAAGATCTCGGTCTTGCGTCTGCGCTGGAGATGCTCGTTGGCGAGACAGCAGAGCGGTCCTCGGCCACGATCGAGTTACACAAGCAGAGCGACCTGGGTCGATTCGCTCCAGAGGTTGAACTTGCGGCCTACCGGGTGGCGCAGGAGGCGCTGAACAACGCTATCCAGCATGCCCAGGCAAAGAACATCGGCGTCCGCATTCAAGGCGATGCCGATGGGTTGACCCTCTCTGTTTTCGACGATGGCGTGGGGTTCGCCCTGCCTCCTCGGCCCGACCTGATGACGCGGGCTGGTCATTTCGGGCTTGTCGGTATGCAGGAGCGGGTCACGAGGTTGGGCGGCACGCTGCAGGTCGATGCCGCTCCCGGTGCAGGCACTCGCATCACCGTGCATCTGCCCCACCTGCCGCCAGCGGCGTAGGCCGATCGCTTGTCATCGCTGGCCGCCGAGAGGCTTCTTCGTCCGCGCCTCGCCAGTGGCAGCATACCCGTCTAGAGAATCCCCATGGCCATCAGACCGCCCATGGCCACGAACAGCGCCGCCGAGATCCTGAGTAGCTGCTGCTCCGGGATCAGTCTGCACAGTTGCTGGCCGCCGAGGACGCCCAGTGCACTCACGGCAGTCAGCGCCAGTGCGCCACCTGCGAGAACAGACAGCGGGTCAGCCTGACTCCCAACCAGGGCTACGACCGCCAGCTGTGTCTTGTCCCCAAGCTCGGCGGCCATCAGCAGCATCACAGTTGTGACGAAGGCCTGCCGGTTCCATAACGCGCGGCGACTGCCAGCCACGGGAGTCATGTCTGCATCTGTGCAAGCCTCTGCGCTATCTGGCTCTTCATGGGTCAACCTGGTCGACTGGCGCCAGATGAGCGCGCCCATGACGACAAACGCCACGGCCGCTGCCGTCTGCACAGTACCCTCTGGGAGCAGTACCAGCAGCGCCTGTCCCCCGATGACCCCGATGGCTGTCACTAGGGAAAGAGCCAGGCTGGCCCCGAAGAATACTGGCAGAGGGCAACGATACCTGCACGTCTGGGTCACGACAGCCAGCTGGGTCTTGTCACCCAGCTCCGCGACGAAGATCAAACCAAGGGTGGACAAGAGAGTGTTCCAGTCCATAGAGCTCCGATAGCCGCGGCAGTCGGAATAGAGGGCGGCTGCACAAGGGGGTAGACTATACCACAGATTGCGGTGGCTGTCTAGCTCGATCAGGGGGCCTGTTGTTGTTCAATGAATTTGTCACCATGCAACTGTTCAGTGAACATGTCACCCCATGGATAGACAGGTGACATTGACGGTGAAAGAGCAAGCTAGACTGAAGGTGATCACGGAGATGGACGCCGGACGCGTCAAGGGCAGGCAGGCCGCGGCAGTTCTGCGGCTGTCGGTTAGGCACGTCAGGCGCCTGCTCGCTGGATATCGAGAGCAGGGTGCAGCAGCGCTGGCCCACGGTAACCGCGGCCGAGCGTCTCCCAGAAGGACACCCGAGGAGGTGGCACAACGGATCATAGAACTGGCCAGGACAACCTATGCTGACTACAACGACAGCCACTTCACCGAGAAGCTGGCAGAGAAGCACGACATCCACGTCTCTCGGTCCACCGTGAGGCGCCTGCGCCGCTCGATCGGACAAGGTAGCCCTCGCAAGCGACGGGCGCCTCATCATCGCAGTCGACGCGATCCCTATCCCCAACCAGGGATGCTGCTGCAGATCGACGGCAGCTCTCACGATTGGCTCGAGGGGCGCGGCCCTCATCTCACCCTGATCACTGCCATAGACGACGCTACCAATGAGCTCCCCTACGCCCTCTTCCGGGAGGAGGAGGACGCCGCTGGCTACTTCCTCCTGATGAGAGCAATCAGCCAGTCCCACGGCCTCCCTCAAGCCGTCTACACTGACCGCCACACTATCTTCCGCAGTCCAAAGAAGCCATCCATCGAGCAACAGCTAGCCGGCGAGCTGCCCCGCAGCCAGTTCGGGCGCCTGATGGATGAGCTAGGTGTCGAGCCCATCCCCTCGTTCTCGCCTCAGGCCAGAGGCCGTGTGGAACGCCTCTTTGGCACCCTGCAAGACCGCCTGGTCAAAGAACTGCGAGAGGCCAACGCCTCCACCCTGGAAGACGCCAACCGCGTTCTGCTGTCCTACCTCCCCCAGCACAATACCCGCTTCTCCCACCCTCAGGCCGAGCCTGGCTCCGCCTACCACCCCTGGCCTGCCGAGCTCGACCCCGATGACTTCTTCTGCTTCAAGCACCAGCGTACTGTCAACAACGACAACACCATCTCCTTCAGCGGCCACCTCCTCCAGATCCCCCCAGGACTAGATCGCATCAGCTACGCCCGCGCCCACGTCGAAGTCCGCCAGCGCCTCGACGGCTCCCTCGCCATCTGCCACAAGGGAAACACTTTGATCGCCTATCAACCAGCCGCGTCAGGACCGCTTAGGATCGGCAAGTTCACTCCAGCAGCCCCCCTACAGAAACCAGAGCCTCAACCCCGACCTCAGCCGCCCAAGCCAAAGCCCAAGCCACGCCAGCCCTACAAGCCCGCTCCTGACCATCCCTGGCGCCAGTACCCCATCTCGCTAAAGAGAGGCCCATGACCATGACAATCACTCGCGTTGACCCAGCCATTACTTGCGCTACAATCACGATGGTGACAGTTTCATTGCCCAGTTAGGGTGACAGAATCACTGAACATTAACACAGCAGAGTGATTGACCCGTCTTGCGGGAGAGGGACCATTGCCACTGGCTTCTGGATCATCCTCAGCTGAGGCGACGCCTGGGGAGGAGGTTCGTGCGTCGTGGGGAGGATTGGGCAAACTACGCGTACCCGACATGGTGAGCAATGTGGGGCAGGAGATGAGCAAGAAGACAATTGCACTTCCGGATCTGCTCAGGCAGCGAGCGGCAGAAGACCCGCAGTTCAGGCAGGAGCTCGCGAGGCACGCACTGGGGTCGCGGATCGAGGAGCTTCGCCGGGAGCGGCGCCTGAGCCAGAGGAAGCTGGCGAAGACCATAGGCTCCGACAGGTCGACACTCCGGTTGATCGAAGCCGGCGAGCGCCTGCCCTCGGCCGAGCAGCTGCGGAAGCTGGCAGAGGCGCTGGGGGCTGAGGACAAGGAGCTGGCGGAGTGGATCTCGATCGTGGAATGACGCTTACGGGGTGCACCAGGTCTTGCCTAGATCGCCGGCAACCGGAGAGGCTGCCGGGATTACGGAGACCGAGCTTGGGCTGGGGCACGTCACAGTGCCCGGGGACAAGGTAGATCCGGGAGTAGACAAGCCTGAGCTGGGGCTGCCGGACCGGGCGAAGAACGAGACACGTCTAGGCGCGTGGCGAGTATTGCGGAGGAAGAGGGATGACTGGCAAGAACCTACGTTTCGATGATTGGCTGGCGGAGCAGATGGAGGACCCGGAGTTCGTCGCCGAGATGGAGAAGACGGAGGCAGGATACGAGGTTGAGCGACTTCGCATAGGGCGAGGGCTCACGCAGGCACAGCTCGCGGAGCTGGTCGGATGCGGAGTGGGGAGGATAGATCGGCTGGAGAGCGGTGAGATGTCGCCGCAGATCGAGTTCCTCAGGAAGGTGGTCAGAGCGCTCGGCGGCGATCTGAGGATCGTAGTCAGCGACGTCGGTAGTCGACTGAGCGGCGAGATCGGTGGGGTCGGCAAGCGGTATGCCAGGCTGCTGGTGCAGGCAGGTACTGCATCTGCGGGCGATCTGGCAGGGTAACAGCCAGCTGAGCCGTCGGAGAGGCTGGTCCGGGTGAATGGGAAGACGCGGTTGGCTGGGCGGGTTCCCGGGCCGATGACGGTAGGCAGCTGGATCGAGCAGGCAAGAATGACTTCGTCTGTCATTGGCGCGGCTGCGTAGGGAATCCGTAGATAGGCCCTCCCATGTACGTTGGGGGGCCTTCTTGTTGGGCGGGGATGAGGTAGGCTCAATACCCGGGCTGTTGCAGTAGACGTCGGGATTGCGGGCTCTATGCGGGGTGGATTCTGGGAACTAATGGTTCCCAAGAGGCGGTGCAGGAGAAACGGCGGCCGGCCTGCGCCTTGACTCCGCAGGAGGCACACAATACAATGGGCCCAGCCGGGTGAGGGCGAGTGGTGCGGAGCGTGCAACAGCGACCCACGAGGAAGACAGCTCCTCGCTTAGTGTTGCTCCTCTGGGTTCTAGCGACAGTGGCGGCGTTGCCCAGGTGGACGCCGCAGTGGCTGACTAGCACCGGCATACTATTGTGATCAACGGAGGCGGACCGTGAGAGTGCGGCAGCCTGCATACGCTGTGTGCGTGATACTGGCGCTGTTGATACCTGCTGGCCTGAGCTCCCCGGTTCGAGCGGCCCCGCGCGTGCAGGACGCGACACCTGCGAGTGGATCCGTGACTCCCCCGTCACCGCAACACCGGGACGGCATCCTAGCGGGCTACGGGAGCATGGCGAGCGTGCTCCAACCGTCATCGGGGGCGGGCGGGTCAATCTACTACGCAGCACAACCACTTCGAGCCAATCCGAATCCTGTGCTCTGCGAAGCGGGTCTGGTAGATGTGCTCGATGTGAATGCTGAAGTGGCCAACCTGTTCGGCGACAACCCCATGGGAGAGGCTTCGGTCCGAGAGGAACTGGCCGCCCTCTATCTGTGCCTTGGGGACTACGAGGCGGCGATGGATCAGTACAACCGGATCCTGGGGCTGATGCAGCAGGCAGGGAACCTGGAGGGACAGGCTGCCGCCCTCCACAACATGGGCGTCATCTGCCAGCGACAGGCCAGCCCTGCCGACGCGCTGCAGTACCTTGAGGATGCCCTTGCGCTATGGCGTCAGGGAGGTGAACTAGGGGGTGAGGCAGCCACCCTCAACAGCCTCGGTTCGGTGTACAAAGACCAGGGGCGCTTCGAGGATGCTCTTCGGTACTATCAGGACGGAATCGCAATCTGGCGAGGGCTGAACGATCCGGTGGAAGAGGGCAGGACTCTCTACGACATGGGATGCGTCTATATGTCTCTCGGGCAGCCAGACAGGGCACTTCTGCTGTACGAGGAGGCGCTGGCCAAGCTGGGCGACAACGCGGCGGATTGGACGATATTCGGCAATCTCGGCGTGCTCAATCACAGCCTTGGGCGGTACGAAGACGCTCTGGAGTGGTATGTCACGATGCTGTCCATCGCCGAGGCGTTTGAAGACAAGACGCACGAAGCCGGCACTCTCAACAACATTGGCATCGTCTACTACGACCTTGGACGGTACGACGATGCGGCAGCGCAGCTGGAGGCTGCTCTCACAATCGCGCGCGGCCTGAACGACAGGATCGGTGAGGCAGTCATCCTGGGCAACTTGGGGCTAGTCAGGCAGTCTCAGGGACAGTACGATGAGGCGCTGGTGAACCACGAGTCAGCTCTCCTCATATTTGAGGAGATCGGCAGCCAGGCAGGCAAGGGAAGGACTGCGGCGAACATCGGCTTCTTGTATGAGCTGGATGGGGATGCGGAGAGCGCCGTAGACTACTACGTTCAAGCTGTCGGCGCGATTGAGTCGACGAGGAGGGCACTCGGCGTGGAGGAGTTCCGCGTCAGCTTCGCCGCCGACTATGCCTGGATCTACCGACGTCTCGTCGTGCTGCTGTACGATCAGGGGCAATCGAGGCAAGCGTTTGACTACTCCGAGCGTGCCAGGGCAAGGGCCTTCCTCGACGGGTTGGGGGAGCGACCTACTCACATCGCTCACGCGGCGGGCGCAGACCTGCTGGCGCAGGAGGATGTCCTGCACTATGAGCTCAGCGCTCTTGAGACGGACCTGATGAACGAGCGATCCAGGCCGCCCGCTGACCAGGACGCACAGTTGCTCAGCTCGCTGCAAGCTCAGCTGACGCAGAAGCAGCAGGAGTACGGAGACCTCCTGGCCCGGCTCCAGTTGGAGAGCCCCAGACTGGCGTCCATGGTCACTGTCGCTGTGATCACAGTCGAGGATGCCCAGCCTCGACTTGGGGACGACACAACGCTGGTATCATACTACCTCGGCGACGAGACGGCGCTGGCGTTCGTGCTGACCCAAGAGGACTTTGGCGTCGTCGAACTGCCGGCCACGACCGGTGAGATAGTCGGTGCCGTCACTGCCTTCCGCTCGCTGGGGATGGCAGACCTCGATGAGCCTTGTCCCCGCAGTCTTGGGGATTTGTACGACTGGCTTGTCGCTCCGGTTCTGCCCTATGTGACGACGACTCGGGTGGGGATTGTCCCCCACCAAGCGCTGCACTACGTTCCGTTTGCCGCGCTGCACGACGGAGAGCAGTACCTGGGTGACCAGCACTCCCTGTTCACACTGCCGTCGGTTAGCATGCTGCCGTTCGTACGTCCGGGGGAAGCACAGGACGGTAGCGAGCCACTGGTCCTCGGAGATCCAGAGACTGACAACCCCGAGCTGCCTCGGCTGGCCTTTGCTGCCCAGGAGGCGCAGGAAGTGGCGAGCCTGCTCGGAACCTCGGCGCTCCTTGGCGCCGATGCCACAGAAGCGGCGCTTGTTGCCGGCGCACAAGATGCCAGTGTCGTGCATCTGGCTGCACATGGCAGTCTCAACGCTGCTGCCCCCGCCTTCTCTCGCTTGTGGCTGGCGCCGGGCGGCAACGAGGATGGACGCCTCAATGTCTACGAGGTCTACGGACTGGACCTGGCGAACACGGACATGGTGGTTCTCAGCGCATGTGAGACCCAGCTGGGCGAGCTGAGCCTGGGGGACGATGTCGTTGGCCTGACACGGGCCTTTCTGTTCAATGCGTCGACGGTAGTTGCCAGTCTGTGGTCCGTGGATGACGCGGCGACCGGTGCGCTCATGGCTAGCTTCT
Source organism: uncultured Anaerolineales bacterium (assembly GCA_964530325.1). Taxonomy (GTDB): domain Bacteria; phylum Chloroflexota; class Anaerolineae; order B4-G1; family B4-G1; genus CAZHAX01. The sequence continues at coordinate 39,540 of CAZHAX010000025.1, forward strand.
ACACCCATCTCCAACAGGGTATGGGCAAGGCGGAAGCGCTGCAGGCGGCACAACTCGAAGTGAGAGGACACCAGGAGTGGGCGCATCCGTACTATTGGGCAGCGTTCGTACTCACCGGGGATGCAGGAGCGCGGCTGCCCGGAGCTGAGAGACGACAACCGATGGAGAGCACGCCCACGGCGGAGGGTGGAGGGAGTATTGCCTTGTGCTGCGGCAGTGCAATGCTTGTTGCGGTGGCTGCGTTCGGAGTGATCGTCGCGATCGTGTATCGGCGCGATCCTGCCCGCCGAGGCATTCCGGGGCGGATGAGAGTCACTGTGGGCTCGGTCGCGTTCTGCCTGGCGCTGATCGTTGTCCTGCTGGCCGCGCTGGCCTCTGCTGTTGCGTTCTTGACGAGGGACCGCCAGCCCCCGGGGGTGGCGACGGCGACTGCCGAACCTCTGCAGCCAACAGCCACGGCAGCTGCGGCAGCCACGCCGACGGGAACCCCCAGGCCGACGGACACGCAGGCCCCGCCGACAAGCACGCTCTCTCCGGCGACAGCCACGCCGGTCGTGACGGGTCCTCTGGCACCGGCCGGCAACGGCCTGATCGCGTTCGAGTGCCACGCGGGGGGCGATCCCAACATATGGGTGATGGAGGAGGACGGGTCCAACCCGAGAGCGCTGACCCAGGACCCGGCCTGGGATGGCGCTCCAGACTGGTCACCAGACGGGACGCGGATTGCGTTCAATACTGAGCGCGACGGCAACCTCGAGATCTACGTGATGGATGCCGACGGCTCCAACCTGACGCGCTTGACCGATCACACGGCGTCTGACGGAGCGCCGGCCTGGTCGCCTGATGGCAGTCGAATTGCCTTCAGCTCCTCGCGCGATGATCCTGACTGGGAGCGATGCGGGCATAGCTGCAACTACGAGATCTACGTGATGAACGCAGACGGCTCGAATGTGATTCGCCTTACTGATAACGCCGCCTACGACGGCGGTCCAGACTGGTCACCGGATGGGACAAGCATCGTATTCCGTTCTTTGCGTGATGGGGACTCGGAGATCTACGTTGTGGACGCCAACGGCTCTGCCGTGCAGCGGTTGACGCACAACCCGGCGTACGATGGCGCTCCTGCCTGGTCGCCGGATGGCAAGCGCATCGTCTTTGTGTCCGATCGCAGAGAGGACTACGATACCAGTCCCCATGGCTTCGCGGACGTGTACGTCATGGATGCCGATGGGGCCAACGTGATGCGACTGAGTGATGCGCCGGACCCGGCAGAAGACCAGTACCCGGCGTGGAGTCCTTATGGCACGCGCATCGTCCTCCAGTCCGACCGCAATGGCAGAAGCACCGACATTTACGTGATGGACTCAGACGGCTCCAACGTGACCCGCCTCACATTCGACTTGAGCGGGTACACCACCCAGCCTGCGTGGCAGCCTCTTGTAGGGCATACGGCGGCGCCCGGTGATTCAGATCAAGAGGTGCCCGGCGACTTCGATCCAGGGTTGCCCGACGATCTCGATCCTGACGATCTCCTCCCGCCCCTGGATCTGTGGTAGCCGCCTGAACGTGCATCATCTATCAGGTGTGACGATCTGCAGGGGAGGTCTTGACGCGCGAGCGGGCACACGCTACACTGGGCTCAGCGGGGTGAGGGCGAATGGTGGGGAGTGTGCCACAGGGACCCACAAGGCATACTGCTCCTCCGCTAGTGTGGTTCCTCTGGGTTCTCGCCACACTGGCGGGTGTTCCTGTGGGGGCCGCGATTGTCTCGGCAGTAGGGATCGAGCTGTCCTACACAGAACTCGGAGTGATCCCCCTGGTTGCCAGTGTCTTCCAGGCACTCGTCCTCTGTTGGGTGGTGACAGGTTGGAAGAAGAGAGCACTAACGGTGATCTCCTGGCCAGTGGCCATGTTCACATCCTGGCTAGGAGGGCTGGCGGCGGGCCTCCTAGCGGTGTTTGTCATCGGTCTGGTACTCTAAGGACTTGGGATCGTAGGCGATACACTCAACTACCTTGCCAGCCCCACGGCTCGTATCATCACCTGGAGCACGCATGTGACGGTGGCCGGTATCCTGCTCGGCATCGGGCAGCAGCAGATCCTAGGGGCGCGGGTGGCGCCAAAGGCGAAGTGGGTCCGGATTGGCATCGTCGCTTGGCTGGCTGCGTGGGTTGTTGGCCTTGTTGTGGGTTGGATCTTTCCCGGTAGTGATCCGCCAAGGATTACCGTTGGTGCTGCAGTTGGGGCAGCCGTCTTCGGTGTGACCACGGGACGCCTGCTGGCGCGGCTGGTTGACTCGCCCGTCCTTGAT
>CAZHAX010000026.1:0-39553 GCA_964530325.1 uncultured Anaerolineales bacterium
GATGTTGAAGCCGGAGATGGCGATGATGTGAGTAGTGCCGGTGGCGCTGAAATCGTCGAGCAGACCGGCCGGAATGCCGGCCTCGACGCCGAGCAGGATACCGGTCAGCAGCGCAGCCTGGGGCTCGGGAAGGATAGCGGCGATCGCGGACCGGGCGCTTCGCTTGACCCGGAACAGCCAGTGCAGCAGCGGGCTGGCCTGGTTCTCCGCCAGCAGCGTGACCTGGCCTCTATCGACCAGTGAGTGGATGCCCTGACGGGCCAGGTAGTCGCGATAGGAGAAGGTCTCGAAGACCGGCGGCGTCTCCAGGCGCCCTTCCACCAGAACCCTGTCGCCGTAGAATCGCCGCGGATAGCGGGCTGACCGCACCAGCGCCAGGCCTTCCACCTCCAGTTCCGTCTCGTCTGGAAGCACGACCCGCTCGGCCCGCAGGCGCAGATTGGTGTAGGAATCCCGCTCGTCCGGCTCGGCGACCACGACTCCTTCAAGCGTTACCCATCCGCTGTCGTTGTAGGAGGCGAGTGATTGCTCGTCGAAATGGGGGAGCGCCAGAAGCATGCGGGCCGCACCCAGAGCGAGCGTCAGCGTGCAGAGCAGCCCGAGCCGCACCCGGCGCTCATCCGGCCAGAGGAGCAGGCCGATGACCGCCGCCAGACCGAGCACGGCGGCAGGCTGCCAGGGCAGGCCGATCGCCTCCACCAGTGCGATCCCCGCCAGCCAGGAGACTGTGAGATAGACGAGTGTCATTCCGCCGCCCGCCCAGTGTCCACGGCGCTGCCGGAGTGTAGTCCAGTTCGGCGTAGACGTCAATCGGAGGCTGCCCGGTGTCCTGTATATATCGCACCAATACGACAGTGTACACTCGGGGCACCCGCCCGTTGACCTGGATGGCGGAACATGGTATAATGACAGGGTGCTGTACAGCGCTGTACATGAACCGGTAGGACAAGCGCAGCGGCTGCCAGACACAGGAGTCGCGTCACCTGACAGGACACAGGTGGCAGATACTCGGTTCCGCTCCGCTTGCAGGACCTCCGGCCTGGAACCAGGCAGTTAGTCGTACACTTCGACTAACACCTTCAGCACGACAGCCATCTATCGTCAATCGGGAGTCCTCTGGAGAGGACCGTAGGGCCGTTGGAGTCGCTGGTAGGGTAGGCTGCATGCCAGCGTTATCCGTCTGAAGCCGAACGGAGAGGACAGCGAGTTGTGCCCAACGTCGATCCCACCTCATGCAGCTCCGGGCATACTCGATCGACCACCCACGAGAGGGGGTGATGAGAGCCAACACTCATACCGGTGGACAATACGCAGCGGACGTTGATTCTGATCAATACAACTGCTTAGGAGGGAAGTAGGATGAGGAGACAGAAGCTCTTTATTGTGGGTCTCGTGTTTGGTTTAGTGGCTGCGTTGGCGGGCTGCCAACAGAAAGCGTCTGGTGAGCTCGAGATCTTCTCCTGGTGGGCCGGCGACGAGGGTCCCGCCCTGCAGGCGCTGATCGATGTCTACACGGAGCAGAACCCGGACGTGACGGTGAACAACGCCACGGTTACTGGTGGTTCGGGTGTCGAGGCCAGAGCCGTGCTGAAGACGCGCATGCAAGGCGGCGATCCGCCGTCGACCTTCCAGGTTCACGCCGGTCAGGAGCTGATCGGCACCTGGGTGGAAGCCGGCAAGATGGAAGACCTCACCTTCATGTTCGAGGAGCAGGGCTGGCTGGACAAGTACCCCGCAGGGCTGATTGATATGATCAGCACCGAGGATGGTATCTGGTCCGTGCCCGTGAACATCCATCGCTCGAACGTACTCTGGTACATCCCGGAGAACCTGGACACGTGGGGCGTCGACGTACCCGGCACGTGGGCCGAGTTCCTGGACATCTGCCCCGACCTGCAGGCACAGGGCATCATACCACTGTCGCTCGGCCAGAACTGGACCCACAACCACCTATGGGAGGCGGTAGCTGTCTCAGAGTTGGGTGTCGACGGCTGGAACGCCTTGTGGGCCGGTGAGAAGGCTTTCACCGATGCCGATGTAGTGGCCACCTGGGATCTCTTTGCCGACATACTCGAGTGCACCAACGATGACGCCGCCTCCCTCTCCTGGCAGCAGGCCACTGATCTGGTGATCAATGGCGACGCTGCCTTCAACGAGATGGGAGACTGGGCTGCCCAGTACTTCACCGTCATCAAGGGAATGGACGGGGGAACCGACTACAATTGGGCGCCGTCGCCCGGAACGGACGGCATCTTCATCGCGCTGTCCGACTCCTTCGGGCTACCCGATGGTGCCCCCAACCGCCCGGCCACACTGGCTTGGCTCGAGCTTTGCGGCTCGGTCGAAGGGCAGGATGCCTTCAACCCGCTCAAGGGCTCGATCGCTGCTCACCTGGACAGCGACCTGAGCCTCTACACCGCCTACGGCCAGAGCGCAGCGGCCGACTGGGCATCTGACGACGTGGTCGGAAGCCTGGTTCACGGCGCCGTAGCTAACGAGACGTTCATGAATGGCTTCGCCACCGTTATGGAGCTGTTCCTGGCGGGCGGCGATGCCGACGCCACCTGCGCAGCCGCTCAGGAGCTGTGCGAAGACGCGGGCATCTGCAACTAAGCTGGTGCAGTTGTCATGCGAGTGAGTATGAGGGGGTGCTTCCCGCTGAGATGTACAGGCTAGAAGCACCCCCTCTTACAGTGGGTGAGCCTGGTGCAGCGCCTGTAGCCAGGATTGGAGGGTAACCACATGCCCACGTCCTCAGGACCTTCGCCGCGCCGCCGCGTTCCGCTTCGGCACCGACTCAGCGCCGACCGCATCGCTTCCATTCTAGTGCTCGCTCCCTCGGTTATCCTGCTCTGCATTTTCGTCTATGGCTTCATCGCCGAATCGATCCATTCCTCCCTGATCGAGTGGCAGGGCGTTACCAAACCCGATCCAGCAGAGTTCGTTGGCCTGGACAACTACAAGCAGCTGATGACCGGGCTGATCGATGCCCGCTTTCGTCAAGCCCTCGTGAACACGTTCTTCTTCACCATCCTCTTCATCGTCGGTTGTCTTGGAATGGGTCTGTTGTTGGCGATCTTACTCGATCGACAGCTTGCTCTCGGCGGTCTCTTTCGCAACCTGTTCCTATACCCGCTGTCGCTGTCTTTCATCGTGACCGGTACTGTCTGGCGCTGGTTGTTCAACCCAACAGGCGGCATCAATCGCCTACCGGAGCTCTTTGGGCTGGAGCCACTCGAGTTCGCCTGGCTCACCGACAGGACACAGGTCATGCAGATAAACTGGCAGCATGTGCCGAGGGTCGTCGCCCTCGCCTGCCTCATCACAGCAGGGCTGCTGGCCATCCGCTACCAACGGCGAAGGAGGAAGCGGGCGGCAACTATCGCAGCACTCGTCGCGCTCCTCGCCGGAGCCTTCGTCGCTTCAGGCGCCGATGTAGCGCTGGCGCCCGTATCACCGGAGATGCACGGCTTCAGCGTTGCCCTGATCGGTGTTGTCATAGCTGCCGCTTGGCAGGAGTCCGGCTACGTCATGGCTATGCTCCTAGCAGGCATGACGGCCATCCCAGAAGAGGTACGGGAGGCCGCGCGTGTAGACGGCGCCAACGAAGCCCAGGTCTATACTCGCGTAGTCCTGCCGATGCTGCAGCCTGTCATACTGGGCGCTGTCATCGTGCTGGGCCACATCTCTCTCAAGGTGTTCGACTTGGTCTTCGCGTTGGCCGGGCCAGACAACGGAAGCACCGACGTGCCCAGCACGCTCATGTTCATGACCGCGTTCCGCGGAAACCAGTTCGCCAAGGGGGCAGCCATCGCTGTGGTGATGCTGGTGATGGTCGTCGTGGTCATTGTACCCTATCTAGTTTCGACTCTACGCTCGGAGGCAAGATCATGAAACCGCGGAGACGCCAGAATCTGACCCGCTTCCTCGTCTACTTTGTGCTGAGCAGCATCGCCGTCGCGTTTCTCGTGCCAATATACCTGGTGATCGTCACAAGCCTCAAGAGCGTGGACCAGATCGACATGCGTACGGTTTGGTCCCTGCCTGAGAGGTGGCACTTCGCCAGCTACGCCGAGGCCTGGGAGGCGTTCGCCCCCAACCTGATCAACAGCTTCAGCCTCGTCATACCGGCAACGATTGTCTCGGCTATGATGGGTTCTCTCAACGGCTACGTCTTCGCCAAGTGGAGGTTCCGCGGCTCAACAGTGATCTTCCTCCTGATGCTGTTCGGTATGTTCATTCCGTACCAGAGCGTCCTTATCCCCCTCTTCCGGTTTCTGGGCTCGATCAGGCTGAGGGGTATCCCGGCCCTAATCCTGGTTCACGTTGTCTACGGACTGCCGATTACCACCTTGATCTTCCGCAACTACTACATGGAAGTGCCCACCGAGATGATCGAGGCCGGCAAGATCGATGGTGCCGGCTTCTCTGGGATCTACCGCCACATCGTCTTCCCGATCTCCCTCCCAGGGTTTGTGGTCGTCATCATCTGGCAGTTCACGCAGATCTGGAATGAGTTCCTCTTCGCTGTTACGCTAACCAGTGGAACGCGGAACGAGCCGATCACAGTAGCGCTATCGAATCTCACTGGCGGGCGTGCGGTCAGTTGGAACCTGCCTATGGCTGGCTCGGTCCTGGCCGCTCTGCCGACGCTGGCGGTGTACATCCTTGCCGGAAGGTACTTCATTCGTGGACTGCTTGCGGGCAGCGTGAAGGGGTAGCAGCCGGATACCGTCCGCCCCATGGGAAAGCCTCCCCCCGATGCGCCGCGCCGCCGGCCGTGAGCACAGCTGAGGCCCACGCGATGGCACCGCCAGTCTGCTCGGTCTACGGCGACTCTACTCGCCATTTCCGGGACACTATCACACCGCGGCCAGTTGCAGAGAGTGAGACCAGTAATCACCGGCTCGATGCACAGAATCATCGTGTAGCCTGACAAGAGCCTACGTCCGGACAGAGCGCTCTAGTGCCCAGACAACAGTGCCGACCGCCGAGGCCCCGAATCCCACGCTGAATCATCCAACCTCAAGAGTCGTGTCCCAGTCGAACGCATATCGCGGCATTGAGACAGGCATCAACCAGATCGTTGATGCAATCCGCCCGACGCTGGACACGCAAGTTCCAGAACCAGCATAGAACTCAACTGAGTTCACCTTAGAGAGTTCGAGCAAGTGCTAGGCATTGTGAAGCACTGATCCATCACGTTGCTCGGACCAGGCGCGCGCTTGTGCTTATTCTGTATGGCTGACCAGTGAGTAGTTAGGCGAGGGGCAAGCGACGGTCAGGCCCGAGCTGGAAAGCCTCTCGTGCCACGGAATCAACTAAGTGGCCAGCCGATTCCGCCCATTCCACTCGCACGAACCTATCAAGCGCGAGGAGCATACGAATCGCACCCACGGAGAGCGCGAGCAGGCAGAACGCAGCGAACCGCACCCTACACTCATCCCGCCAGGATAGCATCCCTATCACGGCTGTCAAACCGAGGACGACGACCTGCCAGAGCAGGCCGTCGTCCTCCACCAGTGCGATCCCCGCCAGCCAGGAGACTGTGAGATAGACGAGTGTCATTCCGCCGCCCGCCCAGTGTCCACGGCGCTGCCGGAGTGTAGCCCAGGTCGGCGCAGACGTCAATCGGCGCCTGCCCAGTGCAACCCCCTAGAGTAGCTAGACTATGCCGGCAGCTGTGCCACAGGCGCAGGACATTCACACACGGGTCGCCCAGGCGCTTCGCCTGATCGCCCACATTTCCAGGCTGTCCAGCCGCTTGACAGCCAGCGTCAACTGTCTATAATTGCGACTGCCACGCATTCGCAATAAGGAGACAAACATGTCTGCTATTCGCTTCCTACTGGTTGGCCTGCTATTCGCTCTTGTCATCGTGAGCGGCCGCATCCTGAGGCAGCGCGGCCGGAATCAAAGGCTCCTGGAGAGCGGCGCGTTCAACCTCCTGTTGGTGATAGTCTACAACCTCCTCTGCTACCTGGCGGTAGGTCTGCCATCCGACCCACCCATCGTCTCGGCACCCTCGTTCCTGAACGACCCGCTCACTCACACCGGGCTCTCTGTCGTCGGCTGGGTCTTGATCGCTTCAGGCGTTGTGCTGGGCGTCTCCGCCGTATCGCAGAGGAAGGCTCTTGGCGGTCAGGAGGTCAAAGCAGGCCTGCTCGTGTCGGGTGTCTACCGCTACTTCAGGCACCCCATATACACGGGCATCGTCTGGATATCGCTGGGACTGTCTCTCACGACGCTCAACGTGGACGGACTCATCGCATTCACCGCCGTGCTGCTGGCCAACGTCGCGGAGGCAGCCACGGAAGAGAAATGGGACGTCGGCGCTCGGTTCCCGGCCGAGTACGAGGAATACAAGAAGAGAACTAGGATGCTTGGCCCCATGTGGCTGTGGATCGCTTTGATAGGGATCGTCCTGGCTTTGGTGGCGGCTCCCTGCCTGCTTGGGCCAGGAGGAGTGGCCTCTGCCGCTCTTCCTCCCTGCTGGTAGCGGTGCTGGACGCCAAGAGGCTTGCCCCACCGCTGGTCTGAACGCGAAGTGTGCAGGCGCCAGCCAAGGGGAATCACTGCATCCATCCACACCATAGGCCTGTTCGAGCCGCAGATAGTAGCGACGATCGCCTGCGACGCGAGACGGTAGACATCAGATGAGAGGAAAGGAATCATGAATACAGCCGCTCCACAGGCTGCGGAGAGAACTGGGATCAAGCTCATCGAATCCTATGTCCCTGAGCTTTACAGCCTCAAGAGCATCGTCTACATCGCAGTCTGTTTCGTCGCCCCGCTCCTCCTGGCGCATCTCGCCAACCTGATCGGATGGTGGACGCCGATTGCCTCGACGGCGGCCTGGAACGCATTGGCGTTCTACCTGATGTCCAGGATGCCGCGCAACGCGGAGACGATCCGCAGCCGCTATCGGGCCGAGTATGGCGATCGGGCCTACCAGCAGTTCTTCTACCGCTGCGTTGTGCCGGTCATCGGGCCTTGTACTATCGGTTTTCTGATGATACCAGCTGTCGGCAACAGCTCCTTCCTTCCGGCCCTGTACCCATATGACCACGTACTGTACCAGACGCTTTCTCCGTGGTGGCTTCTCGTCCCGATTGGCGCCATTCTGCTCGTCTTCTCGGTGCTGGCGATGCGCAAGTCGATCAACGGTGGCTTCGACCGCGACACCGAGCTGTTCCTGTACATCATCTATCCTGAGGAGTCCTTTCCCATACAGGGCGGCGTGTACAAGTACGTCCGCCACGCTCACTATGCGGAGGGTATCTGGACCTCATTCGGGCTGGCCTTCCTGGCCCAGAACTGGATGGGCTTCGTAATGGCACTTATGCTCGTCCTGCAGTACTACGCCATCGCCCGGGCGGAGGACAAGGAGTTGATCCGCCGGTACGGCGATGCTATTGAGGGGCACGTCAGGAGCAAGCCAATGTTCTTCCCCAGGCTCAAGGACCTGGGAAGCATCGTGAGGTTGGTTCTGGTCGGATCCTAGCTCCATCGAGCCAGGTGGAATCGAGGCCAGAGGGCTTCCCCGCCGGTATCGCTTCGCGCATGCGAGAGATGCCCCGATCCCCATCCACAGTCACCGTTTCCAGACGGTCGCCAGCCAGACGACGTCCGTCCTCCGGCCTGCTCCTTGTCCATCCAGAGCTGCAGGCCTCCTCTCGATCCAGGACCGGACGACGGGCTGATGAGTAGCCCGTGGCCTAGACGAAGAGGGACAACCCGTCGCTGCTGAAGCCCTCTCGGGTCACGCTATCTCAGGGTTGGGAGAGGCCACTCACCCCGGATCGGTCCCGCCACGCTGGAGCTCCCACCAGGAAGCCCCGAATCGTTCACTTCTGAACCAAAACCGGCACAATAGGATGGGAATCGTTGACTGCGGTCCAGCGCTATGGTAGGATGGGATGCGGGCAGCCTGGCCCGGCTGCCTGATACGTGCCTCGACAGGCCAGATGCGGCGCGGTCACGGTATCGTTTCGCGCCCGGTGACTGAGTCGCCCATGAGATGTGCCTGTGCTGGGCCCGCGCCGCTTCGACTGTCTTCCCCCGGCGGCACGGCGCCATCGGCGGCGAGCGGAGCTGAGGGCCGCCCGTCGGCAACAGGGGGTCGACTGACCAGATTTCATCATACAGACGGTAAGCGAGACAGCAGCCGGCCCGAAGGAGACAGTCGTCCGCTGGCTTGACAAGGATACTTCCTCGGATAGAATCGACTGAGGCCCCAGAAGAATGGCCACTAGCCGGGTGCCGTACCGTATGACGAGTCGTCGAACCCCAAGAGTCGTCTTCCAGCCGGCCGCTTACCGCGGCATGCAGAGGGGCATCAACCAGATAGTTGATGCCGTTCGCCCAACGTTGGGCCCACTGCCGCGCGTGGTGGCCATCGAGCGAGTTGGTTGGGACGGGCATCCGCCGCAGCTGTTCGACGACGGCGGCCTCATCGCCAGGCGCATCTTCGAACTGCCCAACCGGGGCGAGGACGTGGGAGCGATGTTCGCTCGCCAGGTCCTGTGGCAGCTGCACGAGCGAGTCGGCGACGGCACGGCAACCGCCGCAGTGCTCATGCAGGCGGTCTTCAACGAGGGCGTGCGCTACATCATCTCCGGCGGCGACGCCATGAAGCTGCGCAAGCACCTCGAAGACGGCATGCAGGTCGTGGTCGGCCAGCTCTCCCAGATGTCTACTGCCGTCGAGGGAGAGGAGATGCTGGCCCAGGTCGCGGAGACGGTCTGCCACGACCCGCCCTTGGCCAGAATGCTGGGAGAGATATTCGATATCATCGCAGAGTACGGCCAGCTGGACGTGCGTGCAGGCCGCACCCGTGAACTGGAACGGGAATACGTGGAAGGCATGTTCTGGGAGGCCGGCGTCTTCTCGCGCCGCATGATCTCCAGTCGCCCAGAAGCCAGGGCGGAGATGCAGAACGCCGCCATTCTGGTCAGCGACCTTGATATCCAGGATCGACGTCAGCTCGTGCCCCTGCTGGAGAGCTGTGGGCGCGCCCGCATCGGCTCGCTCCTGATAATCGCCTCCCGGCTGTCGGACGACGCCGCCGCTCTCTTGCTGGGGACCAGCAGAGACCCGGACAAGTTCCAGGCGGTGGCTGTGCGAATGCCCGTAGACAGCACCGGCTCGATCGCCGCCATTGAGGACCTGGCTGTCCTCACCGGAGCGGAACCGCTGGTTCGGGAGGCGGGAAGCAGCCTGAAGGGGTTCAGGGTCGAGCGGCTAGGCCGCGCCCGCAGGGCCTGGGCGGAGCGCTTCCGCTTCGGCATCGTCGGTGGCAGCGGCGACCCTCGCGCCCTGCGCCAGCACATCGCCAGCCTCCGCCAGCTCTTCGCCCAGACGGCGGAGCTGAGCGATCGCCAGAGACTGCAGCAGCGCATCGGCAGGCTCATGGGCGGATCGGCAACGCTGTGGGTGGGAAGCGAGTCGCAGGCGAGCATAGAATCGCGCGAGGAGCTGGCCAAGCGGACTGCGGCTGCCTTGAGAACGGCCATCCTTGGTGGCGTGGTGCCGGGCGGTGGCGTCTCGCTGCTCTCCTGCCGGACCGCCCTGCGAGAGAAGCTGGCCCGCTGCGACGATCCGGACGAGCGGGCCGCCTACCGCATCCTTGCCCGGGCCATCGAGGCGCCGACCCGCACGATCCTCAGCAATGCCGGGTATGACAGTGGCGCTGCCCTGGCCAAGATTGAGCACGCCGGACCGGGCCACGGCTTCGACGTTACGTCCGGGCAGATCGTTGATGCCGCTCAGGCCGGCATCCTCGACTCCACGGGGGTACTGCAGGCCGCTGTGCAGAGCGCAATCAGGGGCGCGGCGCTCGCGCTGACCGTCGACGTCTGCGTCCATCACAGGAACCCGGCGAAGGCAAATCGCCCTTAGCCGGATCACAATCGTGGGCACGGCACGATGACAGAAGAGACTCCGGACGTCACCTACGCCATGGCCGCTTCCCCCAGCTTCTCCAGGGACGGGATCTGCTTCGCCGGCCGACTGAGCGGCCTCTATCGATCCGACGACGGTGGCAATACATGGCGCTCCGCCTACGAGGCCATGAAGCTCGATGCTCCCCTGGCTACACCGGCTGTGGTCGTCTCGCCCGCCTTCGAGTCCGACGGCGTCGTCTTCGCCGGCGTCCTCGGAGGAGTCCTCCGCTCCTCCGATGGCGGGGAGACCTGGATGGCCAGCACCCTGCCCCCGCCGCCGCCCCTGGTATCCGCTCTGGTCATCTCGCCCGCGTTCGCCGGGGACGGCCTCGTGCTGGCGGCGACGGCCGAGGCCGGCGTCTTTCGGTCAGCCGATCGCGGCGGGCGGTGGGAGGGATGGAACTTCGGCCTTCTCGATCTGAACGTGCTGTCGATAGCCATCTCGCCTGCATTCGCCGATGACGAGACCCTCTTCGTCGGCACGGAAAGCGGCATCTTCCGGAGCACAAACGGCGGGCGGGCCTGGCGGGAGGTAAGCTTCCCCGCGGAGTGGGCGAAGGTACTGAGCCTGGCCATCTCACCTGCCTACAGCGATGACGGCATCGTCTTCGCCGGCACAGAGTCCTCCGGGCTATTCCGCTCTGAAGATCGGGGCAAGACGTGGGGCCGCCTGGAGCACGGGATCGAGGATGATGCAGTCAATGCCATCCTGCTTTCACCCAAGTTCCCCGCCGAGTCGGCTGTTCTGGCCGGGTTGAGCACCGCCATGCGCCTATCGCGTGATGGTGGCCAGTCCTGGTCGGACTGGAAGCCCGGTTTCCCCGGCGAGCGGCGATTGGTCAGTCTGGCAGCACCATCCGGGCTAGACGACGGCGCCCCGCTGCTCGTCGGGCTTGGACAAGGGGGCGTTAAGCGAATCTAGTCCTGTTTGAACAGCCAAAGACGCGGTGCGGGCGCCTGCCTAGACGACTGCACGCCCGTTGCCCACGAGAACCCCAAGCTCCCCCGGCCCGCCGGCCTTCGCATCCCGACCATGCCACCAGCTCTGCTTCAGCGGATCGGCGGCGAGCCTGCCCTCCTGGAGAGCGGTATAATAAACGCAGGCCGGCCGGGAGTACAGGAGGCGAGGCTTCCTGGCTTGAGCGGACAATGGCCCAAGAGAAGAATGCACAACGCACGATTGGGTGCCTTTCAACGTGGTCCGTCTACGAAGGCACCGCCGTAGACTGGTACATACTCACCCTCTTTGAGGGTATAGACGCTGCAGCGCGCGAACGTGACTGCAACCTCCTCCTCGGCTGCGGGATCAGCCTCCCAGATAGCCCTCGCGCCAGCCGAACCAGCTGGGCCGTGCCCAGCCCCGACGCCGACTTCGTCCCGGTAGGGCCCTGGAACACCGACGGGCTGATCATCATCCCGGACGATCTCGCCGGCTCGCAGCTCGAATACGTGCAGGGACTGATCGACTCCGGTTTCCCCATCATCCTCACCACTCCCGAGAAACCAGGACCGCTCGTCGCCGTCGACAACGCGGGAGGCATCCGCCAGGCCTTCGACCATCTCCTGCAGCACGGGCACAGCCAGATCGCCTTCATCGCCGGCAAGAGCGACCGCGGTGGGGACACCACCGAGCGTCTGGCCGCCTTCCGCCAGGCCTTGAGCGACGCCGGCATCAAGGAGGACAACCGCCTCATCGCCTACGGCGAACACCGCCGCGAGGACGGCCGCATCGCCATGCAGAAGATCCTCGCCTCCGGCGCTCCGTTCAGCGCCGTGATGGCCAGCAACGATCTCTCCGCAATCGGAGCGATGGACGCGCTCGCTGAGGCAGGCCGGAGGATCCCGGAAGACGTAGCCGTCATCGGCTTCGACGACATCCTCGCCGCTCGCTCCCACCTCGCGCCCCTCACCACCGTCCGCAACCCTACCTTCGATCTCGGCCACCAGGCTGTCCTCTGCCTTCTCGACAGCATCGCCGGCACCCAGGCCGCCCACGCCGAAACGCGTGTGCCCACTCGCCTCGTCATCCGCCAGTCGTGCGGCTGCCGCCCGGAGAGCGCGCCGGTCACCACGTTCGCTGTCACGGCCGGCTCCAATCTGGAAAGCACCCAGGCCACCCTAGCTCAGGCGATGGCAGAGGCGGCTCTCCTCGAAGGGCACAGCGCTCCCGACCGGACAGTCGGGGCAGTGTGCTCGGATCTGGTGCGGGCCTTCACTTCCAGCCTGTCCGCCAACGATCCCACTCCATTCGACGCCGCTCTGCAAGGCCTCTTCGTTTGGGTCCAAGAGCAGAACGAAGACGCATACGCCTGGCACCCCGCGTTCTCTGCGCTGCGCAGTGGCGTGGCCAACCTGCTGCCGGAAATCCCGGAAGCGGACCTGGTGCTCGCCGATGCGATGATCGACCGGGCCCGCCTGGAGATCGCCCAACAGGTCCACCGCCAGGCCGCGGACACCCTGCTATGCCACATGGAGATGGCCAATCGCGCAGGACTGATGACCTCTCAACTGCTCGGCGCCAAGGATACCTCCGCCACCGGGGACGTCCTGGCGCGCCACCTGCCGCAGCTGGGGATCGAGCACTTGGTCGCAGCGCTCTACGCCTCCCGTGACGACGACCCGCTGCCGGACTGCGACATCATACTCGACGCCGGACTGGAGGAGACCGCCGTCGGCCGCCGGTTCGCGGCGCAGGACTTCCCACCGTCAGGCCTCTATCCGCCCCATTCGCCCTACCGTCTGGCGATCCTGCCGCTGGTGATCGACGACGACACTGCAGGTTTCGTCGCGCTGAGCGACACAAACCTGGAACCCTCCGCGGCGATCGTCCACAATCTCGCCTCGGCCCTGCAGCGTGGGCAGCTACTCGACGAAATGAAGCGAGCGCAGGGCGAGCTGGCCCGCTCCAACAAGGAGCTCGAACTCTTCGCCTACGTCGCCTCGCACGACCTACAGGAGCCGCTGCGCATGGTGCGCAGCTACGTGGAGCTACTGGAGCGGCGATACAAGGGCAGCCTCGACGATGAGGCGGATGAGTTCATCGGCTTCGCCATCGACGGTGCCACGCGGATGCAGACACTGATCAACGACCTACTCGCCTACTCTCGCGTCGGCACCCGGGGCAAGCCTCTGGAGCCCACAGACAGCGGCGAGATCCTGAAGAACGCGCTGGCTAACCTGAGTGTGGCCATTGAGGAGAGCGGCGCGGAAGTAACGAGCGATGAGCTGCCCACAGTGATGGCGGACCCAACGCAGCTGGCACAGCTACTGCAGAACCTCATCGGCAATGCCGTGAAGTTTCGCGGCGACCGGGCGCCGAAGATCCACGTCGGAGCAGAGGCCGAGGGAGACGAATGGACCTATTCTGTCAGCGATAACGGCATCGGCATCGCGTCCGAGCACTTCGACCGCGTATTCATGATCTTCCAGCGGCTCCACACCAGAGAGGAATACGAGGGAACCGGCATAGGTCTCGCTGTATGCAAGAAGATAGTCGAACGGCACGGCGGCCGGATCTGGGTCGAATCCCGACCGGGCGAGGGGTCCACCTTCTACTTCACCCTGCCGCAGTCGCGGGACGCCACGCTCTGAACCCTTGCCGTCCCATTGCTAGAACGCGACATGGCCGCTTGCCGAATCCGGTGCCTGTCCTTGGTTGAGGAGCGAATGGCCCGAAAGAGGCACGTCCGTCCCACGATCGGATTCCTATCCACGTGGTCGGTCTACGAAGGCACTGCCATAGACTGGTACTCTCTCACGCTGCTCGAGGGGATCACCTCGGCCGCCCGCGAGCGTGACTGCAACCTCCTCCTCGGCTGCGGGATCAGCCTCCCGGATAGCCCTCGCGCCAGCCGAACCAGCTGGGCCGTGCCCAGCCCCGACGCCGACTTCGTCCCGGTAGGGCCCTGGAACACCGACGGGCTGATCATCATCCCGGACGATCTCTCCGGCGCCAGGCTCGACTACGTCCAGAACCTGGTCGATTCCGGCTTCCCCATCATCCTCACCACCGCCGAGAGACCAGGACCGCTGGTCGCCGTCGACAACGCCGGAGGCATCCGCCAGGCCTTCGACCATCTCCGCCAGCACGGCCACAAGAAGATCGCCTTCATCGCCGGCAAGAGCCAGCGCGGTGGGGACACCACCGAGCGTCTAGCCGCCTTCCGCCAGGCCCTCAGCGACGCCGGCATCAAGGAGGACAAACGCCTCATCGCCTACGGCGAACACCGGCGCGAGGACGGCCGGATCGCCATGCAGAAGATCCTCGCCTCCGGCGCCCCCTTCACCGCCGTCTTGGCCAGCAACGACCTCTCCGGCATCGGCGCCATCGACGCCCTCACCAAGGCCGGCCACCGCATCCCGGAAGACGTCGCCGTCATCGGCTTCGACGACATCCTCGCCGCCCGCTCCCACCTCCCTCCCCTCACCACCGTCCGCCACCCCACCTTCGACGTTGGCCGCCAGGCTCTCCTCTCCCTACTCGATAGCATCTCCGGTAGCCAGGCCGCCCATACGGAGACGCGCGTCCCCACTCGCCTGGTCATCCGCCAGTCGTGCGGCTGCCGCCCGGAGAGCGCGCCCGTCAAGACGCTGGTCGCTGCTGGCGACTCCAGCCTGCGCACCACCCAGGCTTCTCTGGCTCAGGCAATGGCTCAGGCCGCGCTGGTCGAAGCCCGTCACAGCACTCGCCAGAAGACCGAGGCGCTGTGCTCGAGCCTGGCCCGGGGCTTCACCTCCAGCCTCTCCTCCAACGATCCCGCGCCATTCGACTCCGCTCTACAGGAGCTCTTCGACTGGCTCGAAGAGCACGACGAGGACGCATATGCCTGGCACCCCGCCTTCTCCGCGCTACGCAACGGCCTGGCCGGCCTGCTGCAGAGGTTCCCGCAGGCCGACCCTGTCCTTGCCGATGCGATGATCGACCGCGCCCGCCTCGGGATCGCCCAGCAGGTCCACCGCCAGGCAGCGGACGCTTTGCAGAGCCACATGGATATGGCCAATCGCCTCGGACTCATGACCTCTCAACTGCTGGCCACTTCAGAGGCGGCCCACCCTTCTGAGGCATCGGCCATTCTGGCCCAGCACTTGCCCCAGCTGGGGATCGAACACGCAGTCGCGGCGCTCTACTCCTACAGCGACGACGAGCTGCCCACCTGCACGGTTCTGCTCGACGCCGGGCTGCCCGAAAGCGCGGTCGGCCGCCACTTCGCAGCGCAGGACTTCCCGCCCTCCGGCCTCTATCCGCCCGGTTCGCCCTACCGCCTGGCGCTGCTGCCCCTGGTCATAGACGCCGACACGACAGGCTTCGTCTCCCTCAGCGACACAGACCTGGAGCCGTGCGCAGCGATCGTCCATAACCTGGCATCAGCGCTGCGCACCAGTGCCCTGTATCGAGACGCGCTCGAGGGGCGACGGCTGGCAGAGGAGGCGAACCGGCTTAAGAGCCGCTTCCTCTCTACGGTGAGCCACGAGCTCCGAGCGCCTCTGAATCTGATCACCGGGCTCAGCGCCGGCCTGCTGCGGGATGGTGAAATGGTGGGCTCGGAGAGATGCGCAGTCAACCAGGAGGACGTCGAACGCATCCTCACCAGCGCCCAACACCTTGACGCGCTGATCCGCGACGTGCTCGATCTGGCACGAAGCGAGGTAGGCCAGCTGAAGCTGGCCGCCGAGCCGCTGCACCTGACGGAGGTGCTGGAACCTGTGCTGGCCATAGGGCAAAGACTGGCGCGTGACAAGGAGCTGGAATGGCAAGCCTCGATCGCCGAGGACCTGCCGCGTGTGTGGGGGGACCGGACACGCCTGCGGCAGGTGGCCCTCAACCTGGTGCACAACGCCGTCAAGTTCACAGCTCGGGGCAAAGTGGCCGTGAGCGTGACGTCCGAGGACGAGAGAGTTCTGCTTTCCGTGCGGGACACAGGGCTGGGCATCCCGCCGGACGAACAGGAGTCGATCTTCGACGAGTTCAGCCAGTCCGAAAGAACGGCCACCCGAGGATATGGCGGCATGGGTTTGGGGCTGGCTATCTGCAAGCGGCTTATTGAGCTGCATGGCGGCGAGATCGGCGCACGCTCCTCCGGGGCGGAAGGTGAAGGCTCGACGTTCTACTTCACGCTGCCGGCGATGGCCCGCCAGCCGCTACCACTGGACGGCAAGTCGGCGTTGCCCCAGGTGGACCAGGTGCTCCTCCTGGTGAAGGACGTGCGGGCAGGAGGCCTGCTGCACGACTTCCTGGTTCAGCAAGGGCTGAACGTCACAGCCCGCCAGGTAGGTGACGAGAAGGAGGAGAACTGGCTGCCCTGGCTCTTGGAGGCAGGAGCGGGAGCTGTGGTGCTCGATCGCGAACTGGCATCAGAGCAGGGCTGGAAGATCCTCAAGGTGTTGAAGGACAACAGGGAGACGCGCCAGGTGCCCGTCTTGTTCTATGGGCTCGACGCTGCCGGCAGCGGTTCGATGCTGGAGATCGACTATCTGACCAAGCCGATGGGCACGGCCGAACTGGCTGAAGCACTGGCCCGGACGCGTCTCCTGGAAGGGGCGGAAGGCGGCCAGGCAAAGAAGAAGATACTCGTGGTGGACGATGAGCCTGGCATTCTGCAGATGCATACTCGGATCGTCCAGTCGCAGTCGCCCAACTACCAGGTCCTGCAGGCGCGGAACGGGCGCGAGGCGCTGGAAGTCATTCGGGCGGAGCAGCCCGACCTGGTACTCCTTGACCTGATGATGCCGGAGCTGGACGGCTTCGGGGTGCTGGAGCAAATGCGTGAGGAAGAGATGAGTCGAAGCATCCCGGTGATCGTGTTGACGGGCCAGGTTCTGACCGAGAACGATCTGGCCCGGCTGAACCGCGGTGTGGCCAGTGTGCTGGCTAAGGGCCTGTTCACCGTGGAGGAGACGCTGGCCCACATAGACACGGCGCTGGCGCCAAGCCGCAATATGGGCACCGAGATACAGCGGGTTGTGCGACGTGCTATGGCCTACATCCACGCCCGTCAGGCAGACCAGATAGGTCTGAAGGACATAGCCGATCACGTGGGGCTGAGCCAGCAGCACCTGATCCGCAGCTTCCGCAAGGAGACGGGCGTGACGCCCATCGACTACCTCAAGCGCTGCCGGATCAGGCAGGCCAAGGCCTTGCTGGAGGCAGGGGGCAAGAGTATCACGGAAGTAGCAATGGAGGTGGGATTCTCCAGCAGCAGCTACTTCGCCAGGGTGTTCCGTAGCGAGGTGGGCGTGTCACCGAGCGCCTACCGCCGCGGAGAACACTGACCTGTAGCAGGGCTTCTGGACAGGGTCTTCGGGACGGGCCGTGAACGCGGCCCGTCCCTTTCTATTGCTGTGAGAGGCGCAACGAGTTCAGAATGCACTGGGCAGCGCTAATTATGTGCTAGCCGCCGCGCAGCCGGGCATGGTAGCATGGGCTTGTAACCGCGCACCTCTCGTGGATAGGATTGCTTGGTGAGCGACACAGCTACACCCATCGTGATGATCGTCGCGAGTGATGCTCGATTCATCTACTTGATGCGCTACTACACAGAGAGAAGTGGACATCTGGCGATCGTAGCGCCTATCGACGAGCAGGTCGCGGCCGTGGCCGAGAAGAGCAGACCGGCGCTGATCGTGCTGGAAGCCGACCTGATGCTCGCCGCCAGCGCAGACGCCTTTCGGGCGCTGAAGACAAACGGCGCCACCCGCGACATTCCTGTAGTAGTCTGCTCCTGGCCTGAAGGCGGCCCCTGCGCACTGGCGGAGGAGGCCGATAGCTACCTGGAGAAACCCGTCTCGTACGAAGGATTCCTGGTAGCCCTGAGAGATGTGGCAGACTTGTCTGCCTTGTGACTGGAGACTTGGTTTGGAGCTAGGACAAGCCTGAGCTGCTTTTCCAGCAGCCGCCCTGAGGCTCTCATGTGCGAAATCACGCCACCCACGCTCCACCACCTTCTCCCCCCACTTCGTCGGGAGCCAAGCTCTCGGCCGCGGCGGGCAACGGAGAGAGAGTGAGTAGACCGAGAAGAGCCATTGCCCTTCTCACTGCTATCGGCCTGCCCGGCTGCCGCTGGAATCCATGTGACCCGGCGTCAGGCAATGCCTGGGAGAACCAGGGCCTCTTCAACTTCGATGGCCAGGTCCCGGACAGCATGGACTCATTCCTGGATTTCGTGCCGGCAGAGTCAGGCCAATAGGTGTCAGGAACAGCTTTGGAGATCAGGGGCGTAGACATCTCTAGCCTGCCGCAGGTTGAGGACTGCGGCGGCGCGTTCTACGACGACCAGGGCCGGCAGCAGGATATCTTCACAATCCTGGGCGACCACGGCATCAACTACATTCGGGTCAAGCTGTGGCACACCCCGGCCAACGAGTACAACGACCTGGAGCACGTCAAGGCCATGGCCCTGCGGATCAAGGGAGCCGGTATGGGCTTCTTGCTCGACTTCCACTACTCGGACAAGTGGGCGGACCCGGCCAAGCAGTACAAACCGGCGGCGTGGAAGGGCCTGACCTACGAAGGACTTCAGGCAGCGGTCCGCCAGTACACAGCGGGAGTGCTCTCCCGGCTCCTCGAGCAGGGCACCGATCCGGACATCGTCCAGATAGGGAATGAGATCCCGAACGGGATGCTCTGGGACGATGGGAAGCTCGACGGATCCGCCGATCAACACACCAGGCTGGCAGGCCTGCTGAAGGCGGGAATCGACGGCGTGAAGGATGCAGGGTCCGCCGCCAGGATCATGCTCCATCTTGACCAGGGGGGAAACAACGCCCTCTACGTCACCTGGTTCGACGGCATGATCGCCGAGGGAGTGGAGTTCGACGTCATCGGCCTCTCCTTTTACCCCTGGTGGCACGGGGAGCTGAGCTCGCTGGAGGCGAACATGGCGGACCTGGCGGCGAGATATGGCAAAGACATGATCGTGGTGGAGACTTCTTATGCCTACACGCCGGCCAACGAGGACCACATGCCGAATATCGCCGGCCCGGACCAGCAGGTCTCCGGCTACCCGATCTCGGTGGAGGGCCAGGCGAGCTGGCTCAGGGACATAATGAACGTCGTCTCCAGCGTCCCGGACGGGCTGGGCAAGGGCGTACTCTACTGGGAACCGGCCTGGCTCGCCGTGCCCGGCTGCGGCTGGAATCCGGAGGACCCGGCATCCGGAAACGAATGGGAGAACCAGACCCTGTTCGACTCCGGCGGCAAAGCGCTACCCAGCATGGCTGTCTTCCTGGAGTTTGCCGGCGCAGAGGAGCGCCGATGACATTGACTGCTGGTGGCGGCAGCCGAAGGACTTGCAGAGCCGCTTTCGGAGCGCCGTACGACGCGCGCTGCTTGCTTCCTCCTATAGCGATAGCTAAGCGCGACAGACGGACGAAGCGAGAGGAGGTGGTCGTTTGAGACTTGCCGTGCGACGGAACAGCAAGACCAGTATAATACCGGTAACGTTAGTTGAGGAGGACCAGAGATGCCCGAGAAGCTAAGTCGACGTGATTTCCTACGTATCACCGCACTGGCGGCGGCAGGCGCAGCCACGGGATGTGCTTCCCCGACCGCAACGCCTGAGCCGCCCACGCCCACGGTCGAGGGTACCCCAGTGCCGGTCCTGTCGGTCAAGGAACGCCTCGAGGCCATCGGCTGGCTGCCCGGCGCGCCAGATCACGAGCGGGGATGGGAGACCTATCTCCCGCTCGTGGACACCGCGCCCGATGCCGAGGAGGTCACCATCACCGGCAGCAAGCGAGTGGAGCAGGAGGACATGCTCCTGAGCGAGGAAACGGACACCAGCCCCTACTGGCAGGTCTCGATGGAGCTGTTCAACATCAACTGGCAGCTGGCCTGGACCGCCGTCGCTGATGACCTGCCCACCAAGTACAACCTGGGTCAGGCCGCCGGCGATCTACCGGACTGGATGGAGGAGATCCCCCTCGCCACCTACGTCAACTTCATCGAGGCCGACACCCTCGAGGACTTCACCGAAACCTTCGAATCCACCGCCAATCCAGAATGGGTGAAGGGACCGCTGGACAACTACCTCAGTGGTGAGGAAGCGTGGTCCTACTGCAAGGTCAACGGGCGCATCATGGGATTCCCGGTGGCCGAGCGCGCGGCCAACAACGCGAAGCTGCTCTTCGCCCGCCAGGACTGGCTCGACGCCGTCGGCATGGACATGCCCGAGACTTTGGACGATGTTGCCGAGGTCGGCCTGGCCTTCAAGAACGCCGACCTGGGCGCCGGCGAGGAGACCTACGGGCTCAACCTATCCAAGAGCATCGGTCGCGGCCCCTCGTGGGGCGGCGGCGGCTGGTTCGCCAGCGCCGACGGCATCACCGGCGCGTTCGGCGCAATGAGCGCCTGCTGGCTCGAGGACGGAAACGGCGGACTGCAGCTCTCCGACATCACACCGGAGATGAAGGAGGCGATGGCCCTGCTGGCCGACTGGTACGCCCGCGGTGTCATCCCGGCCGACTTCTTCACAGTCGAGGACTGGCCTGCACAGGGCCGCTCCGGGGCAAACCTGGCCGGGCTGCACTACGCGCCGGCCTGGGGCACCCGCTGGCCTATCGAGGACAGCCTGACGAACGATCCGGATGCCCTGTGGACCTGGGGACGCATCCCTGCCGGTCCAGACGGCAAGAGGGGCAGCATCGGCGAGATGCCCTACTGGGTTATCAACGGCTTCAACGCTGGCTTCGAGCACGTCGGTCGCGCAATCGAATGCTTCAACTGGTGGGTCCAGCTGACCGAGAACCCGGACAACGACTTCTACGGCTGGGAGGGCTACCTCGTCACCGACTCCGAGATCGGCTTCGAGTGGACCGACGACAACAAGCTCCAGGCCCCGACCGACCCGCCCGCCGGCGTCCCCGGCTTCGGCCCGCGCTGGATGCGCGGCGGCACGTACATGGACACGTACGCCATGGCCAACAACTTCGCCAAGGTCGAAAGCTGGGTTGATGTCCCAGAGGCCGAGCGGAACGCCCTCCAGGAGTACCTGCTGCAGGACCCGCTGGGCACGATATCCGAGTACCGTAAGGCCTACGTCTTCGTGACCGATCACGAGGCAGAGGACTGCATCTTCAACAAGTACCTCGGACTCCCCACGCCCGGTATGCAGGCCTACGACAACAGTCTCAACCAGCTGAGAGATGAAACGTTCTACGGCATCATCAAGGGCGACAAGTCCATTGATGCCTTCGACGACTTCGTCGATGACTGGCTGGCCCAGGGTGGCGAGCAGATCACCCAGGAGGTCAACGACTGGTACAGCAGCCGCTAGAGACGGCTGCCCCGTGAGGCTGATGGGCGCCTCCGGGCGCCCATCAGCCTCCGACACCTGGCCAGTTCGGCAAGCAAGATCAGGTGGATCGGGAAACCTAGGAGGACTTGGATATGGCATCGAGACTGGCATCTGCGGTACCGCGGCAGGGCGGCCGAGCTAAGAAGGATAGATCAACGTCCTACCTGGCGCGCAGCTGGCCGCTATACGTTATGGCTTTGCCGGGGCTCGTCCTCCTGATTCTCTTCAGCTACGTGCCAGCATACGGCATTCTGCTCGCCTTCCAGCGCTTCAATCCGGGGCTGGGAGTGTCCGGGTCCGAATGGGTGGGCCTGGACAACTTCAAGTACCTCCTCGAACTGCCCGAGTTCTGGCGCATCGTCAGCAACACGTTCATCATCGCCATCTCCAAGACGGTGATGCTGCAGATCGCCGCGGTGCTATTCGCCCTGATGCTGAACGAGGTGCGCTCGCGGTTCTTCCAGAGCACGGTTCAGACGATGACCTACCTGCCCCACTTCATGTCGTGGGTCATACTGGGCGGCCTGATGATCGACATGCTGGCCACTACAGGACTGGTGAACAGGTTCCTCGGGATCTTCGGTTTCGAAGACATCTACTTCCTGGGCAGCAACGATACGTTCCGGCCGGTTCTCGTCGTCACCTACCTGTGGCAGGAAGTCGGCTGGTCGGCGATCATCTACCTGGCGGCTCTGACGGCTATCGACCCGGTCCTGTACGAGGCTGCCGCCATCGACGGCGCCAGCCGCTTCGGGCAGATACAGCACATCATCCTGCCCGGAATCCGCACCACCGTCCTTCTGGTGGCAGTTCTGGGGCTGGGCAACCTGGTCGACGCGGGATTCGATCAGGTCCTCAATCTGTACAATCCGGTGGTCTATCAGACAGGCGATATCCTGGACACCTGGATATTCCGCTCGGGCCTGATGTCTGCCCAGTTCAGCCTGGCCACCGCAGTCGGATTGATCAGATCGGTCGTCAGGCTGATTCTCGTCGCCGCCGGCTTCTGGCTGGCGAACAAGTACACAGACTATCGAGTGTTCTAGCACCAGGCCATCCGGCAACTGCTGCTTGGCCCATGCCGGTGGCCCTATGAGGAGGTGGCCCATATGTCCGAGGACACATCGCTTGGCTGGCGCATCTTCAAGGTGGTCAACTACATCGTGCTGGGTGCGATGGCTCTGCTGGCCGTGATACCCTTGTTCCACTTCTTCGCCGTTTCCTTGAGCGATAGGGCGGCAACCATGGGCGGCCTGGTGACTTTCTTTCCCATTCGCCCCACGCTTGCATCTTACGAATTGGTCATGCAAGCCCCCAATTTCTTTAAGTCACTGGTCGTCTCGCTCGAGCGAGTCGTCCTGGGCACGATACTGTCGATGGCAGTAACCATTCTGACAGCCTACCCGCTGTCCAAGACCAGGAAGGTCTTCAGGGGCAGGAACCTGCTCATGTGGCTGCTGCTAATTGGCTTCTTCACGGACTGGGGGCTGATCCCCTGGTGGCTGACCATTAAGAACCTGGGTCTGATGTACACCATCTGGGCCCTCATTATCCCACCGGCGATGATGCCCTATAACATCATCATCATGATGAACTTCTTCCGGGACATCCCGTCCGAGCTCGAGGACGCTGCCAGGATAGATGGCGCCTCTCATTGGAGGCGGCTGCTCAGCATCTACATGCCGCTCTCCATGCCCGCAATCGCCACACTGACGCTGTTCACCATCGTCTTCCACTGGAACTCCTGGTTTGACGGCATGGTTCTGACCAAAGACATATCACAGCAGCCCCTCCAGACATTCCTAAGGGGCGTCGTCATCGGGGCGGACCTGGCAGGCCTCGGTCTGGCTCCAGAGACGGCACAATTCGTGAACTACAGCGAGCGATCTATCCGCGCCGCCTCCGTCTTCCTGGCCATCGTGCCCGTGCTGCTGCTCTACCCGCTAGTGCAGCGGTACTTCGTCGCCGGTGCCAGGCTGGGCTCGGTCAAGGGGTAGCATGCTCCCAACCACTACCGGCTTGCCTCCCGCCACGCACAGGCCGTGATAGGGGCAGGCGGCTAGGAGCCGGCGACCAATCGTTGGGAGAGCGGCCGCTGCCCGTTTCCAGGTCGGCTGCACCGGTTCATTCTATGGCCCGGTAACCACACAAGGCCAAACATGGGCGACTTCTACGTAAACATTGTCCACCGGCCGGAACTGATTCCGGAGTACCTCCAGAAGGAAGCAGAGGAGGGCAAGGAGGAGGACCTCACCAGGAGTGAGGTCATCGAGGAATCCCTCGATATCTTCCGCACCCAGCAGCAGATCGCCCACGACAACGGCTTGCGCACGACGATCCAGATGACCTACGCCAGCCTCTTCAGCGAGGAAGCAGTCGCCGTCGCCAAGGAACACCGAGAGGTCTACGGTGACGAGATTGGCTGCACCTTCCTCGGCCTCCAATGCCGTCAGTTCCGGGACAAGTTCAAGTCGAAGGAGCTGGCGGTCTGGCTCCTCTCGATGGAGGATAAGAGGCGGGTCGTAGATGAGGTGTTCGGCCGGTTCCACCAGCTCTTCGGCTTCTACCCCACATCGACAGGCTCCTACTACATGGACGCGGAGCTGGTCAACTACATCAAGAACAAGTACCCGATGGTCAAGGCCGCAGTGGCCACCTGCTGGGAAGAGGGACCGAAGGCCTACTGGAACGCCAACAATTCCTGGTACACGCTGATGGACGGCGGGCCCTGGAACCCCTGGATTCCCTCGAAGCGCAACATCCACTGCCCCGCCTCTGACGCCGACGACGACATCGGGGTTGTAGCCATCCCCCACCTCTCGCGGGACCTGATGGCCGTCTTCGACGGGCCCGGATCCTACTACGGGACCCACCCGCAGAATATCCTGCGCGGCATGGTCTATGAGGAGCGCGAGATCCCCTACTTCAAGAACCTGGTGGATCAGTATCGCTCGATGGGCAAGTACAATCGGGGCTACTCATACAACATGGTCTTCGTCGGCCCAGGCTGGATGAGCAAGAGGGGGCGCTGGGAAGCGGACTACGACTTCCTGCTCAAGAGCTACAGGGACGGCCTCGGCTACTACGGGGAGCTGAAGAGGGAGGGCAAGCTGATCGATGTCACTATGAGCGACTTCGCGGACATCTATCGCCAAGACCGGCCCTACACCCGTCCCGAGAGCACGCTGTGGAAGGATATCCTCTATGGCTCGAAACGGCAGCAGTACTGGCACATTGATCCCTGGATGCGCGTCTGCCTGGACATGAATCAGGGCGGGGCGATGGTCGACCTGCGCCCCTACGCCGCCAAGCTGGAGCGACCGGTCGGTGTCGGCAGCGCCTGCCTTCAGGATGCTTCATATCCCTTTCTGATCCAGTCCTACTACCGGGCGGGCTATTTCACCCACTATGCAGGCGAGGGGGCGGTGAAGAGCTGCAAGTTCCGCCACGGTTGCGAGGAAGTCGACCTGTGTGCCTGCCGCACCCTGGCCTCATTCTCCGAGGAAGGCGATACCCGGATAGTGACGCTCGATCCCGTCGACATCGAGTTTGATGGATTCACCGTCAGCGTCCGATCCCAGTTCCGCTTCGTCGAAGGAACCGGCGAGATCGAGATCGTGAGAGAGATCGTCGAAACGACCAACCCCCAGGCAGAGGTGACGATAGACGAGTACGCCACCGCCTGCTATGGCACCACCGAGTATCCAGAGGATCTGACCGGCGTGAAGCTGACGCTGCAAGGAGCTTCCGGGAAAGAAGCCATAGACTACGCCTACAAGTGCCGAGAGGCGGAGATGCCCGGCATCGAGCTAGCCGAGGCGATTGTGCCCCACGTGGACTCGCGCCTGGCCATGCGGACCGAGTCGGACGACTGCACCGGCTACTTCCGCGAGGGGTTCGCCTTTTCTCCGATGTACACTATTGGGATCAAGAAGAAGGTCAAGGGCAAGGGGGAGCTGCGCACATGGCTCAAGGTCGCAAAGGCAAGTTGAACTACCGCTGTCCCCGCTGCCTGATGCGGGAGATCGACATGGACATGCTGTTTGACCGGGACGCCGGCGAGTTCTATTGCCTCCGCTGCTCGTTCACGGGCGACGAGAGGGAGGTCCTCCGGCTCAACGCCCAGTTCCGAGAGAAGTACGGAAACAGGGCGAAGAGGATCACCGACTTCTAGACGGAGCGAGGCCACAGCTCTGCCGATCTGGCGGGGGCAAGCGGCCCCTCATAAGCGTGGGACGGCCCCCCTGCAACAGGGGGGCTCTCGTCTGTAGCGGGCCCGACGCAGCCCCGGCAACTGCAGCGACCAGGAGGGGGTATGGACTGCAACGTGAGACGCCGCTCCCTGTTCTGCGAGGGCTGGCTATTCCTCAAGGGGGACCCGGACGGCGCGCAGAACCCGGCTTTCGACGACGCCGGCTGGCGGCCGCTGGCGCTGCCCCACGACTGGAGCATAGAGGGCCCCTTCGACGAGCACGCCCCGGGCGGGTCAGGCGGCGCCTACCTGCCGGCCGGCATAGGCTGGTACCGCAAGCGGTTCTATGTGGCAGAGGAAGAGCAGGGCAAGAAGGTCTCCGTCGAATTCGACGGCGTGTACAAGAACTGCGACGTCTGGATCAACGCAGAGCACCTCGGGCTCCACCCCAACGGCTTCACCAGCTTCCGCTACGACATAAGCCCTCATCTGAACTACGGAGATGCGGAGAACGTCCTCGCTGTCCGCGTGGACAACTCCGGCCAGCCCGACGCGCGCTTCTACACCGGATCGGGCATCAACCGGAACGTCTGGCTGACCTTGACAGACGCCTTTCACATCGCCCATTGCGGCACGTGCGTGACCACGCCGATCGCTTCTGAGGAACTGGCCTGGGTGGTCATACGCACCGGGCTGAGGAACGAGAGCCCGGGTGAGCGAAGCGTGGTGCTGCAGGTAACCATCCGCGACGCGCAGGGCAAGGTAGTGGCGTCGGACGCAGGGGGAAAGCCCCCCTGGACGCGTTGCCAGTCCTTCAGCCTCGGCCCAGGTGCTGAGTACGAGGTGATCAGACGCATCAGGCTAGATAGGCCGCGCCTCTGGTCGCTTGAGGACCCCCACTCGTACAGCGTGCATCACGAGCTGCTGGAGGGCGGGACGGTAGTCGACGACTACGTCACGCCCTTCGGCGTCCGCGAGATCCGCTTCGACGCCGGCGACGGATTCCTGCTCAATGGAAAGCGGGTCAAGATCAGCGGAGTCTGCCTGCACCACAACGGGGGCTGCCTGGGATCGGCCGTGCCGGTGCGCGTATGGGAGCGCAGGCTGGAGATGCTGAAGGCGATGGGCTGCAACGGCATCCGCACCAGCCACTACCCGCCGGCGCCGGAGCTCTTGGACCTGTGCGACCGCATGGGTTTCCTGGTGATGGACGAGGCCTTCGACGAGTGGCTGGAGGGCAAGGAGGAGTACGGCTATCACCAGCACTTTGCGGGGTGGGCTGAAGCAGACCTGACAAGCATCCTCCGTCGCGACCGGAACCACCCCTGTATCATCCTGTGGAGTCTGGGAAACGAGGTGCCCGAGCAGACCCGTCTGGAGGGGGCGAGTGTGCTGAAGCGGCTGGTCGACATCGCCCACCGCGAGGATCCCAGCCGACCGGTGACCGTCGCCTGCGACAACATCGGTGCATCGCTGCCGACGACGGAGCAGTTCCTCGAACTGCTCGACGTGGTAGGCTACAACTACGTCGACCGCTGGGGCGAGCGCGCCGAAACGTACTATGAAATCGACCGCCAGCGCTATCCACAGCGCAGGATGATCGGCACTGAGAATGTCTCCGTCGGTGGAGTGCGAGGGGACTACAGCGCAGAGTCCGGCACGAGCTCCTGGTGGCCGCCCTATCGCGTGCGTA
Organism: uncultured Anaerolineales bacterium; assembly: GCA_964530325.1. Classification (GTDB taxonomy): domain Bacteria; phylum Chloroflexota; class Anaerolineae; order B4-G1; family B4-G1; genus CAZHAX01. The sequence goes on from CAZHAX010000026.1 coordinate 27,121, forward strand.
TGCTCAGGGCCGAGCTGCTGTGGAAGTACACCCGCTCGCGCGATTTCGTCGCCGGTGACTTCCTGTGGACGGGCATCGACTACCTGGGCGAGGCCCAATGGCCGCACAGGAGCAGCAGCAGCGGCGTGCTGGACCTGTGCGGCTTTCCGAAGGACGGCTACTACTTCTACCAGAGCCAGTGGACGGAGGAGCCGGTGCTGCATCTCTTCCCCCACTGGACCTGGCCGGGCCATGAGGGGGAAGTGATCCCGGTCTTCTGCTTCACCAACTGCGAGAGCGTCGAGCTGCTCGTCAATGGGCGATCGTGGGGCGAGAAGAGCTTCACCTACGCCCACTACGGCTTCGACACGGGCAAGGGCTGGGCGGAGCAGAGCCACGTACCCCCCGTCCTGCCGACGACGGCCGATCTCCATCTAGCCTGGGACGTGCCGTACGAGCCGGGGATAGTCCGGGCCGTCGGCAGAAGGGACGGCCGGGTGGTATGCGACCGCGAAGTGGTCACTGCGGGCGGTCCGGTGCAAGTCGAATTGACCGCCGATCGGGAGGCAATAGCAGCCGACGGCCGGGACGTAGTACACCTGACGGTCCGTGTCCTCGACCGGGACGGGAACCTGGTGCCGATGGCAGACAACCTGATCGAGTTCGCCGTGGAAGGGGAGGGGCGAATCATCGGCGTGGGCAACGGAAACCCGGCCAGCCACGAGCCGTTCCAGGCGAGCAGCCGCCGGACCTTCAACGGGCTCTGCCTGGCGATCGTGCAGGCGGCGACCACACCTGGGGCTATCGAAGTCACAGCGAGGGCGGAAGGACTTGCGGAGGGAAGCGTAAGGATAGAAGCACGATCAGATCCGTCACCCAGTAGTCTTGCTGCCCCATGCCACAGGTTGCCCGGGGGCCAGCTTCTTGAAACGATCGATTAGCTGCTCGACCTCCCTAGTGGCGGAAGCCTCTAGCTGGCACTGCAGCCCAGCCCCGTCCGGCAGCTGGACCGATAGTACCAGCAGGCTCCTGCCTTTCTCGTTCAGCGACAGAGATACTACCTTGCTCAACCAGACGTAGTCCCAGACGCCGCCGTACCTATCCTCTCCGCTATGCCTTGTCTCCTCTCGAATGATGATCAGTTCCCGATCAGTCAGGATGCAGGCCACTGTAGGCGATATCGGCCGATAGAACGTCTTGCCCAGGATGGTCAGCAACTTCGCCCGTACTCCCGGCTGGAGGATAGCGTGGACGACCTTCTCCCCCTCCAGCAGGCTGCGCCTGGCGTAGTTCATGAACTTGTGGCTCAGCTTGATCCAATCGTTGAACTTGCCCGCCTCGGCTTCAAGGTCTCCACTCCCGCCATCGCCGGGGGCCCTCCGCATCGTTCTCAACACGGGGGCCAGCAGATAGTCCGTAACCGTATTGAACCTGCAGGTTGTGCTGGCAGGAGCGCCATCTTGGTTCACGCCGTTGATGGTGATGCGGGAGTCTAGCAGCCGAACCTGGACCTCAACGTAGCTGATCCCTTCAACAGCATAGCACTGCGGCCGAAAGCCGTCTGCCCCCTTCTCGAGGACGCAGACCTGGTGACCCAGGTGGCAGACGAGCTTCTCGGTGCTCCCGTACATGAACCCTTCGTACGATGGCGTGAGAACCGTGTAGGGAAACGGTGCCTCAGCCGCCGCAAGGGGTTCGAAGAACTCTTTGTACGGCTCGGGTACAGCTGCGTAGGAATCGATCCGCTTGGCCCATGATGCTTCTGTTGGCACTGCGGGTCGCGCTTTGGGCAACAGACCGAGAGCCAAAGCCCGGGCCCTTCTGAGGGCAAGCGCCAACGCGCTACTCACCTGCCTCATTCCCACACTCCCTATCGTCGCTCAACTGGTTGCACGCTCTGTTCCCCGGCGCGAACAAGCAGTCGCCTCGGCCGCCTACGACTTCGGAGTGTAGCACGGATCGCGACGCTGCGACAGTGAGACACCGTGCGTAAGCCGCCGCGCCGGTGGGCGGGCGTAGACTTGATGAGTCTCATCGCGGCCTCTCGAGGGGGCAAGAGGCCGGCTTCAGCGCAGCGTGTAGTGGACAGCCGGCAGGGAGCGGAGCCGTTCCGCGGCCTGCTCGGCGGTCAGGTCGCGCTGGGGCTCGGCCAGCAGCTCGTAGCCCACGAGGAACTTGCGCACCGTGGCCGAGCGCAGTAGCGGTGGCAGGAAGTGGGCGTGCAGCTGCCAGTGATCCCTGTCCTCCTCATCGAAAGGCGCCTGGTGCCAGCCCATCGAGTAGGGAAACGAGGTCTCGAACAGGTTGTCGTATACGGTGAGCAATCGCTTCAGGATCCCGGACAGGCTGTCCCGCTCCCGGTCGTCCAGATCGTATATGCGCAGGACGTGGCGCCGGGGCATCAGCAGTATCTCGAACGGCCACACCGCCCAGTAGGGAACGACGGCCATCCAATCGTCGTTCTCCATCACGACGCGTTCCTGTAGCTCCAGCTCCAACTGCGCGTAGTCGAGCAGCAGAACACGGCCCGCCTCCGCTTTGTGCGCGGCTTGCTGGCGATCCTCCTTTGCCGGGCAATTCGGCAGAGCGTCCTCTGCCCATATCTGGCCATGCGGATGGGGGTTGGACGCCCCCATCATCTCCCCCCGGTTCTCGAAGATCTGGACCCAGCGGTAGGTCCCGCCCAGCTCTGCCGCCTGCTCGCACCAGACGTCCACTACCCGCCGCACCTCCGGCACGTCCATCAGGGGCAGCGTACGGTCGTGACGGGGCGTGAAGCATATGACGCGACAGGTGCCGCGCACAGAGCGGGAGACCAGCAGAGGGTGCGTCGGATCAGGAGCGTCCGGCACGTCGGGCAGCAGCGCCTGGAAGTCGTTCGTGAACACGAAGGTGCTCTCGTACTCTGGATTCCGCCTGCCTCCGGCCCGCTCATTGCCGGGGCACAGGTAGCATTCCGGGTCATAGGCCGGCGGCGGCTCCGTAGGCGCCGCTTCGACCCGCCCCTGCCAGGGCCGCTTCGTGCGATGGGGTGAGACGAGGACGTACTCGCCGGTCAGGGGGTTGTAACGCCGATGCGGATGGTCGGCCGGACTGAAGCCCTTCATCACACGTTTCCCCCTGACTGCGGCAAGCCCACGGCGCCTTGAAATGGCCCGCTGTTCACGATACCTCCTCCACGCCGTCTGCCGTCTGGCAGATGTGGACGGTCGCCTCCAGGCCGGATCCGGCCGGATAGCGCTCCCGCAGCTCTGAGGCCACCCGTTCCGTGGCCGATTCGTGCACCAGCACGACTACCGAGCCGCCGAAACCGCCGCCGGTCATGCGCGCCCCATAGACGCCTTCCACCCCAGAGGCGATCTCGACGAGCAGGTCGAGCTCGGGGCAGCTGATTTCGAAATCGTCCCTCAGGCTAGCATGAGCGGCCTTCATCAGCTCACCCACGCCGGCCAGGTCGCCCGAGCGGAGCGCTTCAGCCGCCCTCAGCACGCGAGCGTTCTCAGTGACCACGTGGCGCGCTCGTCGCCGGATCACCGGCTCGAGCTCCCAAGCGCGTGCCTCAAGCGTCTCTTCATCAATGTCGCGCAGGGCGGCAACTCCCAGCCGGGCTGCTGCGGCTTCGCACTGCTCGCGCCGCTCGTTGTAGAGGCTCTCGGCCAGGCCGCGGTGGACGTTGCTGTCCGCCACGACCAGTCTTGCTTCCGGCGGCAGCGGCACCGGCTCGGCGCTCAGGCCGCGGCAGTCTATCAGCAGGGCGTGGTTTGCCCGGCCCAGACTGGACGCAAACTGGTCCATGATGCCGCATCGGGTGCCGACGTACTCGTGCTCGGCTCGCTGGCCGGCCAGGGCCAGGCCCACGCGATCGACTTCCAGGCCGGACAGAGTGAGCGAAGCAAAGCCGGTGGCCATGAGGATCGCAGCCGACGAACTCAGTCCGGCGCCCTGGGGCACGTCTCCAGCGAACACGCCGTCAATGCCGAGGAGACTGTGCCCATCCTGCTGCAGCGCCCAGAGGACACCCCTGGTGTAGTTACGCCAGCCGCCCTCCGGCAGAGAGGCGATGGCCCCCATGTCGAAGCGGTCCCACTCTTGCAGGTCGACCGCCCAGAGGTTCGTCTCCCCATCTACGCCCGTCCGCGCGCCGAGGGCAATGTGGCGATCTATAGCAACGGGCAGCACGAAGCCATCGTTGTAGTCCGTATGCCCCCCGATCAGGTTGACCCGTCCCGGTGCGGCAAAGAGGCGCAGCTCGCTGCTGCCGAACCGCTCGCCGAAGGCAGTGACGACTCTAGGTACCAACGTGTCCAGCATAGCCTACCTCGCGATTGCTGCGCTGCCGGCCAACCTGAACCGCAGCGCCTGTAGGATGGTGTTACGACTGCGCTCTCTGCCTCTCCGCCTGGCCCTCACCGGCGAACCCATTGCCGGACCGGCCGGGAAGGCTGGTTTCCGCAGATACGGCGATGTTGCGCAGCAGGTCGCGCTTCTCCTGGAGTGACATGCGGCGAGCGCCACAGGACTCTCGAACGATCAGCTCGACCGGGCAATTGACGGTCCGCGCCGGCAGAGCGGGATTCTCCAGACGCTCGAACAGCATGGATACGGCTTGCCGCCCCAACTCGTATTGCGGTATGCGGACCGTCGTGAGCAGCGGGGTGACGAGCGACGCCGGCACTATGTCGTCGAATCCGACGACGGCGAGGTCGCCGGGCACGTCGAGCCCCAGCTCCTGGGCAGCGGCGATGGCCCCGATGGCCATCAGGTCGTTGTAGCAGAAGAGAGCGTCTGGCTTGAGACGGCTGAGTAGATCCAGAGCCGCTGCGTATCCACCGCCGATCGACGGCGAGCCCTCGGCGACCAGGTGCTCTTCGACAGAGAGGCCCGCCTTCTCCAGTGCTCTGGTGTAGCCCGCCAGGCGATCCTGCGCCGGCGCCCGGGAGGATGCCCCGGCCAGGTAGGCAATGCGGCGGAGTCCTCTGCCGACCAGATGGCGCGTGATCTGCTCGGCCCCTTGCCTGTTGTCGACGGCGATGTAGGTGAAGTCGGCGGTACCACGCCTGGCCAGGCCGTCCACCGACACGACGGGCACAGTCTCTCCGATGTTCCGGACCAGGTCGTCCGCCCCGGCGCACGAGCCCCACAGAACTAGGCCATCGACCCCCTGGTCGACGAGCAGCTCCAGATAGTAGGTCTCCCGGTCCAGGCTTTCGTCCGTATTGCACAGGCAGGCGCTGTAGCCCCGAGCGGCAAGTTCGTCCTCGCACCCGCGGAAGCCGGTGCTGAAGAAGGGGTTGCACACATCGGGCACCACGACGCCGATCGTCTCCGATCGCCCGGTGACCAGGCTCTCGGCCACTCTGCAGGGGCGGTACTCCAGCTCGGTCATCGCCCGCTGCACCTTGCGGCGCGTCTCTTCGCTGACGTAGGGCCAGTCGTTCTTGACGTTGGAGGCCGTCTTGAGGGAGACCCCTGCCCTCTCCGCCACATCCTGAAGCGTTGTCCTCTTCTTGCGCCGAACCGCCATGCTGTGCGCCCTCCCGGCGCATGTACAGCGCTGTACATCTGCAGCGATTGTACCACAGTTCTTCGCTCAGGTCAAAGCCGGCGCCCGGGCCCCTCCCGCAGCGGGGCCGCGGCCCAACCTGCTCCTCTCGGGGCCGCCTCCGAGCTACTCAGCTCCGAGGATTGACTTCTGCTGGCGGCGCCGCTATACTGGGCGCTTGAGCTGGACTGGAGGATCGTGATGCACTCAAGGGGACTTCGAGCGCTCATCGCGGCCGGCTTCCTGCTGACCGCCGTCACGCTGGCCTGCAATGCTCCCATCCCGACCCGCTTGTCGCAGCCGACGGACACGCCACCCCCCAGCCCCACCCCAACGTCCATCGCGACGCCGGAGGAGGCCTGCATCCACGAAGCGGCCTTCGTCGCCGACGTCACCGTGCTGGACAACACATCCTTCCCCGCCGGCGAGGAGTTCGTCAAGGTCTGGGAAGTGGCGAACAGCGGTGACTGCACCTGGGGCAGCGGCACGCAGCTGTCTTTCGCATCGGGCGATCACATGGGCGGGCCAGACAGCGTCGACGTTCAGCCCCTCCCGCCCGGTGCCTCGACGGAGATCAGTATCACTCTCACGGCTCCGGCCGATCCCGCGACCTACCGCGGTATCTGGCAACTCGCCGCGTTTGATGGGACCAGCTTCGGCCCCCAACTGTGGGTTCAGATTGTCGTCCCGGGGGCGAGCGGCGGGGGCCTGGCCGAGCTGTACATCCTGCAGGGCACCTTCGCCCAGCAGACGGCCTACACCTACACGGTCGAGTTCGATCGAGGCAGTCAGACGGCCATCGACTACAGCGTAGCCGGCGTGCGCAGCTTCTCCCAGGCAGGCCACAGCCAGACCGTCGCTTCTCAGGAGTTCGTCTGCGATCCGCCGATCTCCACGATCACCTCAGGAGACGATGTGCTCGAGAACGAGTATTGGCTGCTCCACTGGGACAGCCCGCCCGACCACCTGATCGCCCGCCGGATCGTGCAGCTGCAGACGGCGACCGACTACAGCCCGATCCTCTCCACCACGCCGTACCCCGTTCCTGCAGGGACCTTCGGAGGCGACCTGGCGGTCTACCTGCAGCCGACATCACAAATGCAGAGCGACCACCCCTCCATTCTCGCCAAAGCGAACGAGCTGGTGGCTGGCGCTACGACAGAGCTCGAGGCCGTTGTCCGCATCGTCAATTGGGTGCGCCACAACACCGAGTTCGCCTGCCCCAGGTGCGAGGGGATCACCTATGCCGACGCGGTCATGACGCTGCAGGAGCTGAAAGGGAACTGCGTCAACTTCGCCAACCTGGCCGGGGCCCTGATCCGCGCCGCGGGTATCCCCTGCCGGCGCATCTTCGGCTTCGTCGCGGACAGGGACCAGTCCTATGCCGGCCACGCCTGGATCGCCGCCTACTACCCCGATCTCGGCTGGGTGGAGTACGAGACCTCGAACTGGATGCCCGCCTACGGCGAGGTTCCCACCACCTTCCTCCTGCCGCAGCACATTACGATCCTGCACTACGGCGGAGGACCGCCCTTCAGCAGCAACGTTACAGAGAGCGTGGAGGAGCTGCACGAGAGCTCCTTCGCAGTGATAGAGCATCCCACCGAGGCGAGCAGTGTAGCTACTACCATCGCTGCAGAGCAGACTGCCGGATATGTCATCACCCTGCGCCAGGACTGGACAGACGAGACCCGGGAATACACGATCACCCTGGAAGACGTGCCGGAGGGTTGGCACGCGGTCCTTAGCGACACCCTGCTGGTCATCCCCCCCGACGCCGCATCCCGCACTCGCGACGTTCTACTCACCATTACCCCTCCCGCGGCCAGCGCGGCTGGAGCCGCGGCCACCATTTCAGTCATCGCATCCAGTGGTGGAGCCTTCGTAGCCAGCGTGGACGTGACGGTCACGGTAGGTCCCTAGAGAGCCGCCCGGGCACAGCTGCCTCGAGCGCCCTCTGAGCCGGCGCTGGCAGGCGCAGCAGTGCCTGAACGATACCGCCGGAGCAGGAATTGGGCGCCGCAGAGGGGAAAAACGGCCATTTCCGCCCCTTTGACTTGTGCGCAGGGATAGAGTATACTAGGCGTAAGGTAGGGTTCTCCAAGGCTTGAAACAGCCGCAGCATAGGCCTTGTCCGGCATCACGGAGACGACCGCTGCCTGTATGCTACCTCTATCGCAGTGGAGTCCAGTAGTCGGTCGGCACCATAGATGAAGGGAGGTTCGACGTGGAGTTTGAGGGCTATTGTGTCAAGTGTCGGGCGAAGAGAATCGTGAAGAACGGAGTTGTCGGCAGAACCGCCAAGGGCAGGCCCATGGCTAAGGGGACATGCCCGCAGTGCGGCACCACGGTGACGCGCTTCATGTCCGAGAAGCAGGCCCGGGCGCAGTCGTAGCTCATACGTCTGACGCCTGGCGTGAAGGGGGTATCCTGTTGAACCCCTAGACAGCCCCACCGCTCTTCGGTGGGGCTTGCCTTTTCTATCGGCCGGACTGACGTGGCCGGGCAGCCCTGCGCCCGGCAGGGCATCCAGGGGGCCGGGCGCCCTTGGCCGGAGGTCGCTGCTATGAGCCTCATCAAGAAGCTGGGCTCGCTTCTGTCGGGCGGCGGTGGCGACGATAGCGACGTGCACAGCGACTACGTGCGCTGCGCCCGCTGCGGCGAGAGCATCCGCGTTCGTGTCGACAAGCGCAGCGAGCTGACGCCGCATTACGGAGAAGGCGCAGGATACTACGTGCGCAAGGGCGTTTTGGGCACCGGGAAGAGCCGCTGCTTCCAGATGATCGAGGTCGAACTCGAATTCACGTCTGAGCTGGAGCTGGCGGACAGGAGGATCTCAGGCGGCGAATTCATCACAGCGGAGGAGTACGAGGCAGAGCATCGGCAGGCAGATCAGGAAGCCTAAGGCGCAGCGGGCACCTTCCCGGCGTGATCCCCGCCCAGAGGCTACATCTCCTGCCGCCCCTCCAGCGCCCGGCTCAGCGTGACCGAGTCCGTGTACTCCAGGTCACCGCCGACCGGCAGACCGCGGCCGAGGCGGGTGACACGCACTCCCAGGGGCCGCAGCCGCGAGAGCAGGTAGGAGGCGGTCCAATCGCCCTCGCTGGTGGGATTCGTGGCCAGGATCACCTCGCCAGCGCCGCCCGCGCGCAGGCGAGCCAGGAGCTCGCCAATCCGCAGATCCTCCGCGAACGTTCCCTCCGAGGGCGCCAGCACCCCGTGCAGCACGTGGTAGACGCCGTTGAAGGCGCCGGCCTGCTCGATGGCCAGGACGTCGAGCGGCTCCTCCACTACACAGATGGTGCTGTGATCCCGGCCCGCGTCGTCGCAGATAGGGCAGGGGTCACTCTCGGTGATATTGAAGCAGATGGAGCAGAAGCGGGTCTGCTCTGTGAGATCAAGCAGTGCCCGGCTGATCCGCTGAGCCAGGCCAGCTGGCTCTCGAAGCAGGAAGAAGGCCAGCCGGGCGGCAGTCTTGCGGCCGATCCCCGGCAGCTCAGACAGCTCTTCGATGAGCCTGGTCACCGACGAGGGAGTGGCCTGCTTCATCTTCCGTATGCGCTGTGGCTACTCCGCCGCGCCCACGACCTGCGCACCCAGGTCTTCCACAGCAGCACGCACCACCGGGTCTTGCTCCGCGGCCTCCCCACCCTCGGCCCGCTCTGAGTCCGAGCCGCGATCAGAGCCGGCTGAAGCGTCCAGTATGCAGCGGATCCGGTACCGGCTTCCCAGGACCTCGCTCAAGGCGTCCTCGACGACGAGCTTGTTCTGGCTCTCCTCCACCTTGTCCCGGTGGAAGCTGTGAGCGAAACCGAGCACAACCACGTCGCCTTCGACGGCCTTGGGGCTGCACGACCGCATCAGCGCCTCCAGCGACCTGTTGTCAGAGCGCAGTGCGCCCAGCAAGCGGGACCAGGTATTGCGCACGGCGTCGATGTTGAGGGATCCATCGGCCGGGGCTTCAGGGGCAGAGTCGCCCTGATCTGCGCCGTCCTCTGCTGCAGCGGTCTCTGCTGGAGCAGGCGCTTCGGCCGCCTCCTCCTCAGCCTTTGCCGACGCTTCGGACGACCAGGTAGCGGAGAGTTTGGGCCCAGTCTCACGCACTGCCTCCGGCCTGGGCGTATCCGCCGGCCGGGAGCTCGGCGAGGTACGCTCGGTCTGCGGCGGCAGGGCGGCTTCGACGAAGGCCATCTCCACCGGCAGCTGGGGTTGCCAGCCACCTCTCGCCTCGCCGGCGGCGCGGCTGAACAGCTGGATCGCCTTCGAGAGGTCCGAAGGCGAGAAGGCAGCCGCCTGGGCTTCGACGCGCTCCCGCTGGTCTTCCGCAACGTGGTCCGGCGGAATGCCCGAGCCGAGCCGGAGGAGCAGTAGTGCCCGCAGGTGTTCGACCAGCTGGCGCGCCAGCTGTCGCGGATCACCCCCTTCGTCTACGGCATTGGCAATCGCAGCTAGCCCGCTGGCCAGATCCCGCCCGGCGAGAGCGTCCGCAACCTCGATGACCGTAGCCGTCGTCGACGCACCCAGCGCCGCCCGAACGTCTGCTGCCGTGATCCCCTCGCTCCCATAGGAGGCCAGCTGGTCGAGCAGCCCCTCCGCGTCGCGCAGGCTGCCGGTAGCCTGGCGGGCGATGAGCAGCAGGGCATCCGGCTCCGCCTTGATCTTCTCCCGTTCGGCGAGCCACTCCAGACGCCGGACGATGTCGCCGAGGCGAATGCGGCGGAAGTCGAAGCGCTGACAGCGGGACCGGACGGTAGCCGGCACCTTCTGGGGCTCCGTCGTGGCCAAGACGAAGATGGCGTGCGGCGGGGGTTCCTCCAGCGTCTTCAGTAGAGCGTTGAAGGCCGCGTTCGAGAGCATGTGGGCCTCATCGATCACATAGACCTTGTAGCGGGCCTCGTTCGGCCGAAAGCCTACTCGCTCACGCAGCTCACGGACGTCATCGACGCCGGTGTTCGATGCAGCGTCAATCTCGATCAAGTCAAGGAGCCGGGCTTCGTTGACGGCCTGGCAGATGGCACACTCGTCGCAGGGGCGTGCGCCCTCCGGGCCAAGGCAGTTGACCGCCTTGGCCAGCAGCCGGGCCAGGCTCGTCTTGCCCGTTCCGCGGGGCCCGGCGAAGAGGTAGGCGTGACGGATGCTCTCCGACGCCAGCGCGTTGCGCAGCGTTCGGACTACGTGTTCTTGGCCCACTACCTGGTCAAAGGTGCGGGGTCGCCACTTACGGTACAGGGCTTGCGCAGCCATCGCGCCCTCCTCTGGGGATCGGTCGCTAGTCTAGCACCACAGCGGCATTAGGGCAAGTCAGCGGCCTGCCCTGCGCTTGAATTCCGCCCGCCCTGTGCTATAATAGCCGCCGCTACCGAAGGTGGATTACCTCAACCGCGGCATCCGCGCCATGTGCGCATATCGCGGTGTTAGGGACACAAAAGGAGGAGAGGTACTTTGTTCAAGAATTTCGGTCTTCCAGAGATGTTGATCATACTCGCCGTCGTCCTACTCGTCTTCGGCGTCGGCCGGATCGGAAAGATCGGCAAGGAGTTGGGCACGGGCATCGCTGAGTTCCGCAAGGGCCTCAAGGAAGGCGAGGAGGAGTCCGGCTCAGAGGAGTCCGAAGAAGCCAAGTCGTAGCTCCGCGGTCCCGCTCACGGCGAGCGGGACCGCCAGGCACCGCGCAGATAGAGAGACCCCTCTCTCGGGCGCCTGTCCTCGGACGGGCCTTCGGGAGAGGGGTCTCCTGCTATCTGGCGATAGAAACCAAAAGCCCCTTGGCAACGACCTACTCTCCCAGGGGGCTGCCCCCCAAGTACCATCGGCGCTGGCGGGCTTAACTGCCGGGTTCGGGATGGGACCGGGTGTACCCCCGCCGCTGAAGTCACCAAGGGACTTCCGTACGTTAATGAATTGTCAACTGAACAGTGCGAGAACTCCAAGTTCTCCGCATCACAACAAGCCCTCGACCGTTAGTACGGGTTGGCTAAACGCATTGCTGCGCGTACACCTCCCGCCTATCAAACCGGTAGTCTTCCGGCGGTCTTACCCGGTTAACCCGGTGGGGGACCTAGTCTTGGGGCAAGTTTCCCACTTAGATGCTTTCAGCGGTTATCTCTGCCAGACGTAGCTACCCAGCAATGCTCCTGGCGGAACAACTGGCACACCAGAGGTCTGTCCACTCCGGTCCTCTCGTACTAAGAGCAGCTCCCCTCAAGTCCCCTACGCCCACAGCGGATAGAGACCGACCTGTCTCACGACGGTCTGAACCCAGCTCACGTGCCGCTTTAATGGGCGAACAGCCCAACCCTTGGGACCGTATTCAGCCCCAGGATGCGACGAGCCGACATCGAGGTGCCGAGCTTCCCCGTCGATGTGAACTCTTGGGGGAAACCAGCCTGTTATCCCCGGGGTAGCTTTTATCCGGTAAGCCACGGCCCTTCCACTCGGAACCGTGGGATCACTAAGCCCGACTTTCGTCTCTGCTCGACTTGTAGGTCTCGCAGTCAAGCTCCCTTATGCCTTTACACTCTTTGGTGGGTTTCCATTCCACCTGAGGGAACCTTTGGGCGCCTCCGTTACTTTTTCGCAGGCGACCGCCCCAGTCAAACTGCCCACCTGGCACTGTCCCCCTGCCGGATCACGGCCAGGGGTTAGGGCCAAGACTTAACTAGGGTGGTATTTCAAGGACGGCTCCACCGAGGCTGGCGCCCCGGCTTCATAGCCTCCCACCTATCCTGCACAAGCCAAGCCCTAACTCAGTACCAAGTTGCAGTAAAGCTCCACGGGGTCTTTTTGTCCTGCTGCGGGTACACGGCATCTTTACCGCGACTTCAATTTCGCCGGGTCCCTCGTTGAGACAGCGCCCCAGTCGTTACGCCATTCGTGCGGGTCGGAACTTACCCGACAAGGAATTTCGCTACC
>CAZHAX010000027.1:0-34855 GCA_964530325.1 uncultured Anaerolineales bacterium
CGGGGAAAGGATGCGCGCGCGACTATACCACAAAGGGCAGCAGTCGGCAACTGAGAGCATGCGAGGGTGTGGAGAAAGCCGCCGTGCGACCAGCCGGCGGGCGGCGGAGAATGGCAGACTACAGAGGCACGGAATCCACGGAGGACACGAAGGATGAGGGTGTCCGGGATCAGGAATCGGGTGAGCGGCTTGATGCAGCGAGCACGACGCTGACTGCTCTCGGTGGCTGATACCTACCCCTGCTCACTCTGTGCTGGTTCTTCCCTCGGCGGGAGGGGCGAGTCGGGGCAGGAGACCCGTTCCGCTCGAGGGAATGGGTCTCTTCGGCTAGAGATCCTCAAGCACCACAGCTTCACCGCAGGCCCGGGCTACAGCCGCTCGGCCTGGAGGCGAGGTGAAGCGCAGAAGATGACTGGCGCAGCGGCAGTCGCTCGAGCCGAAGCCTGGAGCTGGGGTGGAGGCGCCCTCCAGCCTGGCCAGCGCTGCCGCCCAAGTGCATTCCAGTCGGTCGCCTCCGATTGCGTACCACACAGCTATCGGCCTGGCGCGGGCGAGCAATGCGTCTATGTGCCAGTGCGCCTTTGAGTTCGGCCGAAGGTGGCGGCCGATACGGGTGGCGAGCCCGCCCGGGCCGAGGGCGCTGCCGACGTAGGTGTAGCAGCCTCGTGGGAAGCGGTGGCTACCAAGCGCACCGACGGTGATGGTGGCGTCTGCCTGGAGCTGTAGGACCAGGACGTACGTGCCGGGAAGGCTAGGGGGCATAGACGCGCCGCTGCCAGACGACGCCGGCGCCCCAGGCGGTAATGCTTCCTATGGCGATGAGCGCTGCCCCCACGCCGTCGAGGAGGCGCACGGTGTTGTCCTCACCGAGCTGCAGGAGGACCGGGCCTTCGTACTGGGCAGGGGCCATCAACGCCGCCAGGCCGGCCAGCAGCAGCACCACGCTGACCGTGGCCAGGCCCATCACCTTCCAGCTTCTCATGCAGCTACTCGGAAGGTGGCGGTACAGGCAGGTCATCCACAGCCACGGAGATCCACTTGTCGCCCTCTTCGACCAGCATGACCGGGATGTCCTCGCGGATGGGATACTTACGGCGGCACTTCCGCTCCTGGCACACGAGCCAGCAATCGTGGAGCAGCTCGAGACGGCCGGGATCGTCGCCGGGCGCGCGCGTCTCGCCGCTCACGCAGTGGGGGCACCTCAGAATGGCCAGAAGCTCTTTGTCGATCATCTTCAACCCTCTCTTGCCGGGATTCAGTGGCCGGACACGGTTAGTATATCACAGCTGATAGGCCGGTCAAGGGTGGGAACTGCCAGGGCCAGGACGTCGCTGCCACGCGGCCGGAGCCGCCAGCCGTTCGCCCTGCTGCTGGCACGATGTAGCAGCAGGGGCGGACATGCTCGCCAAGCACGCGCGATGCTCGAGCGCAGGGATGCCGAGCGAGTTGCGGCATCCCTGCTGCCTGGCGGGGCGCGCACCATACGAAATGCGGACTTGCTCTACTGTGCGCCTTCCGGTACAATGCTGCTGGCCGCTGTAGGATGGTCAACCCCGGCGGCATTTCCAGCGTCTTCAGGGCGAGGTCCCAGCGAGGAGGCGTGCCGTGAAGGGCAGGGCATTGGGGGCAGACATCGGTTTGTTGTTGCTGGCCGTCGTGTTCACCGCTGCCCTCACCTTCGCCACTATCGAGTTGCCCGGAGAGCTGGCCCGTCTCGTCGACGATCTGTTCCAGGTCCAGGATATCCACCCCTGCGTCGAGCCGGACCGCATCGAGCAGTTCTTGGGCAGCGTGCGCCCGATCGGCTATATCTGTCTGGCCATTGTCGTCCTTCTTGTCGTCGTCGGTCTCGTCGCCGGCCGAAGGCGGCTTCCGCAGCTGGGTGCCATTCTCCTTTTCCTGCCGACATTCGGCTACTTCGCCATCTATATGTTCTTCCTGGCCGGGCTGGGCATGCTGCGGCTGTTGTGGCTCCCATTCTGGGGACCGCTGATCAAGCTGGGCGACGTCGCCTATGTGCCCTACATGATAGCGGTCGGACCCTTTGCCCTGGCCGGGATCGACGTGCGGCGGACGCTGGCTTTCCTGGCTGTAGGGCTGGGGCTGTTTGTCTTCTTCCTCGGGACACTGGCCTGGTTCAGGGCCAAGTTGGCCAAGAAGGGCACGGCCGACTCCTGGATCTATCGTTTCTCACGCCACCCGCAGTACCTGGGCTGGATAGTGTGGAGCTACGGCCTCATGCTGCTGGCCACGCTGCAGCCGGTGGTCAGGGGGGGAGAGAACCCCGGGGCCAGCCTCCCCTGGCTCGTCTCCTCTCTGGTCATCGTCTGCGTGGCCCTGGGCGAGGAGATCAGGATGAAGAAGGAGCGGGCCAGCGAGTACGACGCCTATCGGGCGCGGACTCCGTTCCTCATTCCTCTGCCCAAGTTCGTATTTCGCCTGATCAGCGCCCCGCTGCGGGCGGTGCTGGGCAAGGAGGCGCCGGAGAGCGGCGCCGAGGTGCTGGTTACATTCTGCGTCTACTTGGCGATTCTCATCCTCCTATCGCTGCCCTTCTACCTGCTCGACTACCCCGGAGGGATTGGCTGGTCCGCGTGGGGCTCGGCGTACTAGCCACGGGACAAGGCAAGGAACTCGGCCCGCCCGGGTGGCAACGAGACGGAATACAACGTGGGCCCATCGGGAGTTGGGGAGGGGATGCTGCGGAATCGTCTTGAGGCCGTGTGACCTGAGTGCGCTTTCGCTTGGCGCGTAGTGCAGTAGCGCGGAAAGGAGGTCGTGCGGTGAACGGATGGAGGTCTCGAGGGCTGGTTGTGTCGCTGATGGTGCCGGCGCTGGTGCTCTTCTCCGCTGCAGCCGCAGTCGCGGATAGCGGGCCCGGGGTCGTCATCCCCTGCACTGAGCACGATTGGGAGGTAGACGGAGCCGTCTGCGACGCAGAGCGGGCTGCCAGCGCGGACGTGCCTACAGGCGCAGGTCTGCCCCTCAGTGCTCGGAGTATGAGCTGCGACGACGACCTGTATCTGGCGTTCGAGGCGGAGGGGGAATGGGACGAGATCTTCGCCGTCTTCGACAACGGCGACGGGAGCCTGTACGACACCGGTGACACGATCGTCCGCTGCAGCCCCCAGAGCTGTGAGCAGTGGGAGTACGTTGGGCCCTACGATTTCGAAGAGGTCTGCCAGCTGCCCAGCGCGGTGAGCGAGACCGCAGTTGAGGTCGAGCTCCCGATGGAATGCGTGCAGGAGGGTGAAGGAGCGCTCGTCGTCGGGATGATGCGGGACGAGGTGGAGCTGATCAGTGATCCTGTCGACGTCTCCTTCGGGGAGTGCGCCGAGGAAGCGCCTCCACTTCCCACCGAGACGCCGGTCGGCGGCCAGCCGGTAGCGGCTGCGGCCACGGCGACTCCGCCTGGGGGAGGGGCACCGGTCGAGCCGCAGCCCAGCGGCGCGGGTGGCGACGGGCTGCCGGGGTGGCTGCTGCCGCTGCTGGGTCTGCTCGGGCTGGGCGGGCTGCTGGCGCTTCTGTTCTGGCTGCTGGGGCGCAAGCGAAAGAAGCGCGACCCCTGCGAGGAGTGGTGGAACAACTGCGTAGAGTCGCCACCCGTAGGCTACGAACGGGGTGCCCGGGCCAGCTGCGACAACGGGCGAAAGCCGCGCGTGGACCCCAAGGCGGAACGGATTGCGAAGCTGGAGGAGGGCATCCGCACGCTTGAGGAGCAGCCGCCTTCGCCGCAGCGGGACAAGAACATCGAAACCCTGCGGGGCGATGTGTGGTCTGCCAAGAACATGTCGGATACGACGGAGGTCCGCGATTCTGACGGAGCGGATCTCAGTGCGACGGTCAGAGGCGTGCCGGAGGGTGTCCCCCACACGATGGAATGGATAGTGGACACGCGTGACGGGAAGAAGCCTATCGGCACAGGCACGAAGGCTCACCTCTCTCCCCAGGAGCTGAAGAAGCTGGCCGACAGCAGCCCGGTGACCGGTGTGGTGAGGACCTACGTCGCGGTCACCGTCTGCCCCGGCACGCCGTATGAAAAGACGTTCTGGTCGCCCTGCCTGCAGATCGTGCCGCTGCCAGAGGCGGCCTATCAGCTGGGAGAGATGAAGTGGCAGTAAGCGGCTGTACGAGCGGCAGCTGAATGGGGCACACGGGGTAGCAGCGATGCTGCCGGGAGCTGGCAAGGCAGGCCTGGGCAATGGCCTCGCGGCGGGCCTGGCGATCCACTGGCTGTTCTGGGCGCCTCTGACCGAGCTCGTGTACTGCATGGAGCTGCCAGGGCTGGTGGTCAACTGCCTCGGCGTCGCCGCGGTGCTGGCGCTGCTCGCCGCGGTGCTCACGATAGGATCTAGGGCCGTTCGCCTGGCGGGCGACAGGGCGCGCACCACCCGGGCGGCCCTCACCATCGGAGCTGGGGCGGGGCTGCTGGCGGGGCTGTCCGTCTACTTCATCGTGGCCGTGATAGGAGCCTGGCTTGTTCAGTCTGGAGTGCCGCTCGTCTGTGATATGATGGGCGCGATCGAGCTGGGCACTGCTGCCGCCAGGGAGGCGCTGGCGCAAGCGGCCTGTGAAGCAGCCCCGGCTCCCCTTCTCGTGCTGGGCGCCTGCCTGGCGCTGGGAGGCCTGCTGGGGGGTTTCGAAGGTCTGGTGTACGCGCTCTTTCGGCTAAGGCAGGAGCCTGCATGCGAGGACGCGGAAGCACCGCCGGACGGCGGGGCCGCCGGGGCCGAGCCGTAGTGTGCGAGGAGGATCACCTGAGGGCGATCGGCCTCAGGCTGGCCACCATGGATGCGAATCGAAGGACGGTGGACAACCGAAAGGAGACAACGAAGTGAGAATCAGACTATCTCCCCCGAAGGCGGGCACCTGGCTTGTGGCGGTGTTGCTGGGGCTGGTCGCGATACTGCTGCACTGGGGTCCGCTATCGATCCGGTTCCTCAACATAGACGACTTCTGGCTCCTGGCTTTCGGTTTCGCGCTGCTGGTGCTGGGCACTCTGTTCAGAGGACTCTAGCCAACCGGCAGCTGGCCTGACGACGGATAGGCACAAGGGGCCCCGCGACCGGCGTCGCGGGGCCCCGTCATGCTATCTACTCGCCGGCTCAGCTACGTTCCTTGCTCCCAGGAGGCGAGGTACTTCTCCTGCTCCGGCGTCAGCTTGTCGATCTCGACGCCCATCGCCTGCAGCTTGAGGCGGGCGATCTGGCGGTCTATGTCCTGCGGTACAGCGTAGACAGTCCGCTCCAGCTCGCCGGCGTGCCTGATCAAGTACTCGGCGCAGAGGGCCTGGTTGGCGAAGGACATATCCATCACTGCGCTCGGGTGCCCCTCCGCCGCGGCCAGGTTGACCAGCCGCCCTTCCGCCAGCAGGAAGATGCGGCGACCGTCCGGGAGCACGTACTCGTCGACCGAAGGACGAACCCGGCGAGGCTTACCCTGGGCCATCTTCTGCAGGGCCTGGATGTTGACCTCCACGTTGAAGTGGCCTGAGTTGGCGACCACCGCGCCGTCCTTCATCGCCTCGAAGTGGTGGGCGTCGACGACGTTGATGTCGCCGGTCGAGGTGATGAACACGTCCCCCAGAGGCGCAGCGTCCTCCATAGGCATAACGCGGAAGCCGTCCATCACCGCCTCCAGCGCTTTGAGGTGGTCGACCTCGGTAACGATCACGTTCGCGCCCAGCCCCTTCGCGCGCATGGTTATGCCGCGGCTGCACCAGCCGTAGCCGGCGACGACAACAGTCTTGCCGGCAATGAGCAGGTTGGTGGCTCGTATGACACCGTCGAGCGTCGACTGGCCGGTGCCGTACCGGTTGTCGAAGAGATGCTTGGTCAGCGCGTCGTTGACGGCAACTATTGGGTAGCGGAGTACGCCGTCGTTGGCCATCGCCCGCAGGCGGATCACGCCGGTCGTCGTCTCCTCGGTGCCACCGATCACGCCGTCGATCAGGTCGGTTCGCTCCTTGTGCAGTGTGCTGACCAGGTCTGCGCCGTCGTCCATCGTGATCTGAGGCTTGTGGTCGAGCGCGGCGTGGATGTGCTGGTAGTAGGTCTCGTTGTCCTCGCCCCTGATGGCGTAGACAGGTATCTCGTAGAACGAGGCCAGCGCGGCGGCGACATCGTCCTGCGTTGAGAGCGGGTTCGAGGCTGTGAGCACCACCTCGGCGCCACCCGCCTGGAGCGTCCGGGCCAGGTTGGCCGTCTCGGTGGTGATGTGCAGGCAGGCCGCCAGGCGCGTCCCCTGGAGCGGCTTCTCCTTGGCGAATCGCTCCTGGATCAGACGGAGAACGGGCATTTCCCGCTCCGCCCAGTCGATGCGCAGCCGGCCGGCCGGGGCCAGCCCCAGGTCTTTGATGTCGTAGTCTTTCTTCTTCGGCATAGGCGCCTCCTCGAGCTATCTTGCTGATATCGGTGTCACGACCGGCCTGGAATGCGGCCGGTGCGACCGTTCCTGACGGCGACTACCTCCGCGATCACGGCCAGCGCGATCTCGGCTGGGCTCTGCCCGCCCAAATCGAGGCCCACCGGGCCGTGGATGCGGGAGATCTGCTGCTCGGAGAAGCCCTCCTGCCTGAGCGCCTCGTGCCTGCGGGCCTGTGCGACGTGCGATCCGAGCAGGCCAACGTAGGCTGCCTCGCTCCTCAGCGCCACGCGCAGCGCGGGCAGGTCGAACTTCGGATCGTGCGACAGGATGGCCACGTAGTGCTGCCGGCCGAGCGCGTCTCGCTGGAGTGCTTTCTGCGGCCAGGCAACGGTCAGTTCGTCTGCTTCCGGGAATCGCTCCGCCGTGGCAAAGGCAGCCCTGGCGTCTATTACGCGTGTCCTGAACCCGAGTATGTGGGACAACGTGACCAGGCTTCTGCCAGCCTCGGTCGCTCCGACGACGACGAGCGTCGGCCGGGGCAGAAAGACCTGCAGGAAGACGTCTCCTTGTGGGCCCTGGCGAAGCTCCGCAAGCGGCGTTGCCGGCTTCTCCTCCACCACGCCTGCCAGCGAACGATCGCCCAGCTGCCTTCCATCCGGCCAGGCCAGGAGGTGGGCGCCTGTGGTCAGATCGGTGGCCAGGACCATGGTCTCCTCGTCGGCAAGTGCCTCAATCAGCGTGTGATGGAGCGCTGCCAGCTGCTCGACGTAGACCTCGATCGATCCCCCGCAGGCGAGCCCGATCTGCAGGCTGTCCTCGCCGACCGCGCCGTAGCGCAATCGCTTCGGCGGGCCGCCGGCAAGCACGCTCTGGGCCTCCTCCACGATCGCCGACTCCAGGCAGCCGCCACTGATCGAGCCGGCAATGAGCCCGGACGCCGCTGTCGCCATCTGCGCCCCGGGAGGCCTTGGCGAAGAGCCCTCCGCCTGGACGACCGTGGCCAGGGCGATGGTCTCCCCAGAGGCTTGCCACAGAGCCAGATCGCCGAGTATGTCCCTCATGAGTGTGCTTGGCCGCGCCCGTGGTGTGTTCTGTAGTCTCAGGCGAGCCCGACGAGTATACCGCGCCTGGGTCGTTTTGTCTAGCAGGCTGATCGCCGCCTGGCCGGCGATCAGCGGCGCGGTTGGCCTTGGCCCGGGGCCAGGCCGGTGGTATAATCCACGCCTGTGGGTACCTGCGGGGATGGTGCTCACCGTCCGCATTCGACAGCCCACGTGGGTTTGGCACTTCCCGGGAGATGATGATGCCCAAGCGCGCGTCGATGCAGATACGCCTGGCCGCCGCGGTGGCGCTGGCCGGGATGGGCCACTACTACCTCCTGCTCCTCCCCGCCTACTATCGGGACGCGCTGCTCTTCTACGCAGTGGTGACCATTCTGCTCATCGGGGCCTACCGCCGGGCCGAGGCTGTGCCGCAAGAAGCTGTCGTCGATTCCGGCGCTCCCCGGTCCCTGGCTGCCGCTGCGTGGGGCTTTCTGGCGGGCGGGCCGACGAAGGTGAGCGTGGCGGCAATGGCGGCTCTGAACGGGTCGGCCGCGCTGGTCTCCGCCTTGATGGTGCCGCCGGCCGGCGTCGCGGTCGCCCTGATCCCTTGGATCCTGTCGCTGGTCCCGCTGATTGCCTCCCTTTCCCGGCCTGCGGCCATTACTGGGGATCGGGCGGCCGAGTCGGCGGTGGAGGCGGAGCAGCAGATCGGCCGCGAACTGGAGCCGGAAACCGGGCTGGTATTCGAGCCGGGGTGGCGGGAGACCGTCCCGGCACTGGCAGGGTGGGTTCTCCTTTCGGCCGGGCTGTGGCTGGTGGACCTGCGCCAACTGCCAGCCTGGCTTGCCGCCGTGAATCCGTTGGCCGGTGAGCTTACAGCCAGCATGCGGGTCGACGTGCCGGCGCAGCCGGCTGCCTGGATGCTGGGTCTGGCGATCCTGGCTCTGGGGATGCTCTTCGTATTCCTGAGCCGGGCAGGCGTTGGCGCGCTCCGAGGCAGTGGCGGGTTTAGCTCCAGCCTGGCGGCAGCCCGGCCGGCGAGCGTGCCGGAGCAGCGGCGTGGGCTCGCGGTCGCCGGCGCGCTCATCTGGGTGTACTTGGTCCTTGCGGCCGCCGGCGGATCGACCGGACGGCTCATCGGCCCGCTGTGGCTTCTGGCCATAGGTCTGCTTGGGGTCCACTTCTGGCAGGCAGACCGCTCCCGGAACGTTCGTTTAATCCCTACTAGATTGAGCCGGTCGGTGTGGATGCTCGTGCCCGCACTGGTGGCTGCCCTGCTAGTGCTGCTCTACCGGCTGGAGGACGTCCCGGCCAGTTTCTGGGGAGATGAGGGGGCATGCTGGTGGCTGGCTAAGGCCATCGCGGAGGGCCTGCAGAAGAACCCGTTCGCGCTGGGCGTATACAACGCCCATCCGGTGGCTGTGACGTACTACCACTCTCTGTGGCTGCGGCTCTTCGGCGCCACGCTGTGGAGCTGGCGGCTGGGCTCTGTCGTGGCCGGCGTACTGGCAATCGTTCCCCTGTTCCTGCTGGCGCGCAGGACGCTGGGGAGCCGCGTCGCCTGGTCCGCCGTGGTTCTGCTTATCGGCATGCCGTATTTCCTGGCCTACTCGCGACTCGGTTTCTATGCCATTCAACCGATCATGCCGGCTGCGCTGGCGATCTACCTGCTCGTCGAGGCGGTCGGCCGCGGCAGCTGGACGCTGGCCTACCTGGCCGGCGTCTCATGCGGGCTGGCCTCACTGGCTTACGCGCCGGGCCACGCTGCATTGGCCATCTCGATGCTGGTGCTGGCGGCGCTGTTTCTGGCCCGGAAAGGGCTTCGCCGTGTGGTCCTGCTCCTGGCTCTCCTGGTCCTCGTCGGCTGGCTCTGCGCGGCCGGGCCCTTCTTCCTGGGAACGGGCCTGATCGGCGGCGAGCCTGTAGGCGCCAAGGTGGTAGAGCACTTCATTGGCAACGTGTTCTACGGTGAGACCGTGTTCCCGGACAGCGAAGTGCCGGCGCTGACGACCTTTGCCCAGGTGGGCCAGGACAAGCTGTTCTTCGACCCAGAGCTGTACGCTCTGCTCGGCGGGCGGGGTCTGGTGCGTACGGGGCTCAACGTGGTGTCCGACTTCGTGGTCTACCAGCACTACCTGGTGGGACCCCTGGCCGGGCCGGCGGTGTTGTTCTTCCTGGTGGGGCTGGCCTGGGCGGTGGCCCGACTGCGCCGATGGGAGATACTGCTCTGGCCCGTCTGGGTCGTCTTGGGGCTGCTGATGTTGAGCGCCTTCAACTCGTTTCCACCACGCGTGGCCCACCTGGCTGTGATCTTCCCGGCCGTGGCGGCGCTGGGTGCTGTGGGCATCTGGCTGCTGGTGGAGCTCGTGCGGCGCCTCCTGCCCTTCCGCTGGGTCGACGCTATCGGGGTGGCGGTGACGGTCGCAGTGGCTTGCTTCGGCCTCTACGCCTACTTCGTGGAGATGCCGGAGAGGTATCCACCGGGGCTGGACAGCGTCATACTATGGAGAGCGATGGACGCGGAGCCGGGCACCAGCTTCGTCTATATCTCGGACCCGGCTCACCCGTTTGGATACCGGAAGTGGGGCATGCCCGACTACGACCTGGGCTTCGAGCTGAGGGCGACCATTCAGGAAGTGCCGCGCGACGAGCTTGCGGAGACCGACCTGGTGGGGCTGTGCGGCGGCAAGTGCAGCGTGTTCTTCGTGCCGGACGAAGAGGGCAGCATACTGGAGCAGGTTGAAGCTCAACTGGGCCCGGGGAACGCGGTCGAGCACGAGGACTACGGAGGGCAGACGATCGGCGTGGAGTTCGTGCCTGAGGCGGGGGAAACCGGGTAGCGGATGGGCGGTCGGGAGGGGCATTTGGCGGGCGAAGAACGGAAGCATTGGTCCGGCAGGCTGGAGACGGCGCTGCTGCTTGCCGCGATCCTTACAGTTGCGCTTGGCCTGCGTATCCACAAGCTCGATTGGGATGAGGGGAAGCACCTCCATCCGGACGAGCGATTCCTGACCGGCGTGGCCGGCAACATCGGCTTGCCGCAGACCTGGGCCGAGTTCTTCGACACCGCCAGCTCGCCGCTGAATCCGTACAACCGGGGTGTAGATCATCTCTACTACGGCACGCTGCCCGTCTTCGCTGCTCGGTATGCCGGAGAGTGGTTCAACAAGGGCTGCGGAGAGGATCCAGCCTGGCTTCCGCGTATCGCCGGGCGCCTGCTCTTGGGTGCAGACGAGGAGTGCTCGGTGGGCCGCTACAGCGGGTACGACGGGGTCTACCTGGTGGGCCGGCTGCTCTCGGCAGTGGCGGACGTGGGAGCGCTTCTCTTCGCCTTGCTTGTCGCCCAGCGCCTCTACGGTGCCCGCGTTGCTCTGTTGGCGGCAGCCCTGGGCGCGCTGGCCGTCTTCCCGATTCAGCATTCCCACTTCTTCGCCGTCGACAACATGGCCACCCTCTTCGTGCTGGCCGGGCTCTACTTCGTCGTGTGCGCTGCCCAGAGCGGCGGCTGGTGGAGCTTCGGCCTGGCCGGCGTTTCCTGCGCGCTGGCGATCAGCTGCAAGATGAGCACCTTTCCTCTAGTGCTCGCGGTGCCGCTCGCCGCTTTCCTGTGGTGGCGAGGGACCGGACGGCGGGCTGAGCCCGGCTCACCGGAGGACGATGGCGGGCCGGGGCGACGGCCGGAGGTCAAGCAGGTGCTGCTCCGGCTGGTGCTGGCAGGCGTTCTGCTCCTGATCTTCTTCCGCCTCGGTCTTCCCTACGCCTTCCAGGGCCCTGGCTTCCTCGGGGTGAGCATCAACGTTCGCTGGCTATTCGACATGGGCGACATAGCGGCGATCACGACGAGCGGCGCTTCCGACTTACCCTACGCGCGGCAATGGGCCGGCCGCGCCCCGATCCTCTTCCAGTGGGTGAGCATGGTCGTCTGGGGGCTGGGTATTCCGCTGGGTGTAACCTGCTGGGCAGGCTGGGCCCTGGCGGGAATCGAAATGCTGCGGGGGCGGGCGGTCGAGTGCCAGCGGCGGCCCATGCGCCATCTGATCCCCTGGCTGTGGATCGCCGTCTTCTTCGTGTACCAGTCCGTGCTGTGGTTCAAGACGATGCGCTACGAGCTGCCCGTATACTACGTGCTGACCATCTTCGCCGCCTACGCTGTGTGCCGCCTGGCCTGCTGGGGTCGAGAGGGGAAGTGGAGGCGGCGGATCACGCTGACCCTGCTGGTGGTGCTCATTGGTGGGACGTTCTATTGGGCAGTGGCCTTCATGCACATCTACTCCGAGCCTGTGACGCGCGTCACGGCTTCCTACTGGATCCTGGAGAACGTCCCCGCGGGCTCGGAACTCGCCTGCGAAGGCTGGGACGACGACCTTCCGCTGTGGGTGGGAGGGGGTCCCACGTACCCGAGCGACTATCATGTCTTCAAGATGGAGCACTACGACGAGGACACGGAGGAGAAGCGGCAGCGGCTCTACGAATGGCTGGATCAGGCCGACTACATCCTGCTCACGAGCAACCGGCTCTACGCGTCGATCCCCCGCCTTCCGGAGCGGTACCCGCTGACCACCGAGTACTACAGGACGCTGTTTGCTGGGGAGCTGGGCTTCGAGCTGGCGGCCGAGTTCACTTCCTACCCGGCGCTGTGGCCGTTCCGCTTCCCCGACCAGGAGAATCCCTTCGAGGACGTAATGGTCGAGGCGGAGTACGTCCACCAGACGGAGCCGCCGGTGAGCATCCTGCTGCCGGCAGCCGACGAGGCCTTCAGCGTCTACGATCACCCGCGTGTGCTCATCTTCCGGAAGACGGAGCAGTACTCACGCGCGCTGGCGCAGGCGCGGCTCGGCTGGATCGACGTGGAGAACGCGCGTCACGGCCAGGATCCGACGACAGTGGGCGAGAAGGAACTGACCCTCGAGATCCCGGAGGAGACCTGGGAGGAGCAGAAGGCAGGCGGCACGTGGAATGAGACGTTCGACAGGGACTCCCTGCTGAATCGCTACCCCGGCCTCGCTGCCGTCGCCTGGTGGCTCGTAGTCGCCTTGCTGGGCTGGCTGGCCTTTCCCATCGTCTTCGTCGCGCTGCCGCGGCTGCGTGATCGCGGCTACGGCGTGGCGCGGGTGCTGGCGCTCCTGATCGTGGCCTATTTCACCTGGCTGCTGGCGAGCGAGCACGTCCTGCCGAACACGCGGGGGACGATACTGCGCGTGGTGGCCGTGCTGGCGCTGGTAGGCGCGGGCCTGGCCTGGCTGAAGAGACGGGAGCTGCGGGCGTTCCTCCAGGCCAGATGGCGGCTGCTGCTTCTTGCGGAAGCGATATTCCTGGGCCTCTACGCAGGCTGGCTCGTCGTGCAGCTCCTACACCCGGACCTGTGGCACGCCTGGAAGGGCGGCGAGAGGCCCATGGACTTCGCCTACTTCAACGCGGTCATCAAGTCGACCTGGTTCCCGCCCTACAACCCCTGGTTCTCCGGGAGCTACATCAACTACTACTACTTCGGCTACGTGATCGTCGGCTCGCTGACCAAGCTGATGGGGACGGTGCCGGCGATCGCCTACAATCTGATTGTACCGCTATTGGCAGCCCTGACCGGCGCCGCCGCCTTCTCTGTGGCCTACAACCTGTTTGGCGGCCCCAAGCGGGGGGCACGGCTGGCGGGAGTGATGGCCATGGCCTTCACCGTTCTCATCGGCAACCTGGGAACGGTAGGCCTGCTGGTGGGCCAGCTGATTTCGCTGGGCGGAGAGGTGCCTTTCCAGAGCACGATACCGGGCTTTCCGCAGGCGGTAGCGGCACTAATCGGACTGGGGCGTCTCTTCCTCGGCCAGACATTCCCGCTTGGGCCTGGGTCCGACGTCTGGTACTGGGCGCCGACGAGGATGATTCCACACCCGCCCGCGGAGGCGGTGCCGATCGCTGAGTTCCCTGCCTTCACCTTCCTCTTCGGCGATCTGCACGCCCACATGATCGCGCTGCCGCTGGCGCTGATGGCCGTCCTGCTGGCCGTGCATTGGGCCCGGTGCCGGAAGTCCCGCTGGCCGAGCCTGCTCGTCGGCGGCCTGGTGATCGGCGCGCTGTGGCCGACTAACACCTGGGACTACCCGGGCTACCTGGTGCTCGGCCTGGCCGGGCTGGCGGTGGGGCTGTGGCCGAAGCGGGGACTGCGGAGCGGCGATCTCAAGCGGCGGCTGGGCATTCTCGTGCTCCAGGGCGGCGTTCTGCTGGTGCTGACCCGGCTGCTCTACCTGCCCTACATTGAGAACTACGCCGCGGGCTACACGACGATCGATCCGTGGGAGGGTTCGCGCACGCCGCTGCTGATCTACCTGGCAATCCACGGCGTGATGCTCTTCCCAATCTTCACACGGCTGGTGATCGAGACCTCGAGGAGAACGGGCAATGCCGGACGGGGCGCGCTGACGGCGGTTCTGCTGGGCGGCGCGGTGGTGGTGGCGCTGGCGCTGGGCCTGAACGGCATCCAGGTGGCGCTACTTGTCCTTCCGGCCGCGGCGCTGGTGGCGCTGCTAGTTCTGGCCCCGAGTATGCCTGCGAACAGGCGATTGATGTGGCTGATGGTCGGGCTGGCGCTGTCGCTCTCGCTGGTCGTGGAGATCGTCGTGCTCAGGGGCGACATCAGCCGCATGAACACCGTCTTCAAGTTCTACCTGCAGGCCTGGCTACTCCTCGCGGCCGCGGCCGGCGTCTCTGTGGCCTGGGTGCGCGAGCAGGCGCGCTGCTGGCCGGAGAAGAGCCGGCGGCTGTGGTGGGGTGCGATGGCGGCGCTCATCGTCGGCGGGGCGCTCTACCTGCCGTTCGGCGTCCGCACTCGGGCCCTGGAACGGACGTCGCCCGAGACCGGGCTGACGCTCGACGGCATGGCCTTCATGGAGGACGGCGCGGTGCCCGGGCCAACCCGAACTATCGAGCTGCGCGGTGACTACGAAGCGATCCGCTACATGCAGGACGAGATCGAGGGCTCGCCGGTGATCATGGAGTGGGCGGGGATCGGCTACTACGATTGGTCGAGCCGGGTCTCGATCCACACCGGGCTGCCGGCGGTCATTGGCTGGGGCTGGCACGAGATCCAGCAGCGGGCCACGCTGCCCGCGGAGATGGTCCACGAAAGGCGGTCGGACGTGGCCGAGTTCTACGAAACGACCGACATTGCCCTGGCGGTGGCCATACTAGAGCGGTACGACGTGAGCTACGTGTACGTCGGCGAGTTCGAGCGGGACGAGCACGATCCGGCCGGCATCGCCAAGTTCGAGCAGATGGCCTCTCAGGGTCTGCTGAAGGTCTGGTACGACGCGCTCGGGGTGACGATATACGAGGTGGTGCGCTAGCCCTGCGGCGGTCCGCCGCCTAGGCCGGTTGGGCGGCCACTGGCTGGGCCTCGGCCTCGCCGCTCCTGGACTGGTGCTGCAGGTAGAGCGGGCATCCTCCGCCGCAGAGGTCGAACTCGGGGCAGGAACGGCACTTCTCGGGCGCGTATCTCCTCTCCCGGAGCGATCGCGCCAGGTCGTGGTTCCATATTCCATCCCAGTCGTCGCGCAGGATGTGGCCGAGCGGCTCGTAGTAGCTCTGGCAGGGCAGTACCAGCCCGTTCGGCTCGATGCACATGTTGTAGAGTGCCGCCGTGCAGGCCTTCACCCCCAGCTCCAGCTGCAGCGGCGAGAGCGCGCAGTACTGGGTGGGAGTGTACCAGATCAGCCTTAGGCCGTGCTCGCCAGCTGCCCGCCGTACTTCGTTGAGCACCGGCACGAGTTCGCCCTCGCGGAAGCCTGTCCCCACCTCCAGCCCCCGGCCGGAGTAGATGAGGCTGTTGCAGGAGAACGTGGGGACGCCGAGCGAGGCGATGAAGGCCACCGTCTCCACAATCCCCGGCACGTTCTCTCTGGTAAGTGTGGTGTTCGTCGTCGTGTACAGCCCGGTGGCGACGGCGTTACGGACCCCTCCAACGGTCTCCGCCCAGGCTCCTGGAGCGGCCACCATGAGGTCGTGCACGGCCGCGTCGTGCGATTCGAGTGTGATCTGGGCGTGATCGAGGCCGGCGGCGACGAGGTTGGCGGTATAGGCGGCGTCCGCAAGGCGGCGGCCGTTGGTGAGCAGGCCGGTGACGATGCCCTTGCCCTGAGCGTAGGCCACGAGCTCGGGCAGGTCTACGCGCAGCGTGGCCTCGCCGCCGGTGAAGCAGACGTGGGGGACGCCGATATCCCAGACCCGGTCGATGACCTCCTTCCAGGAGGCGGCATCCATCTCCGGGTGATCGGCTGGACGAGCAACGTAGCAGTGAGGGCAGCGGTTGTTGCAGCGGTAGGTGAGGGCCAGGTCGAAGCGGTAGGGCGCGGAGACCGGTATGGAGAATGGATCGACGCGCTCCATGTCCAGTCCGTGGATGGGGCAGATAGTCTGGTCGGGCGAGAGCAGGGCGCTGATCTGTTCGCTCGTCCGGGTGTAGTCGGCCTCGGCGGTGGCGGCGTCGACGCGGAAGCGCTTGCGGATTGCTTCGATCGCCTCTGCCTGGGGCACCTCGTCGAGGATCAGCCGGGCGAACTCGACGGCCGTCTGATTGAGGTGGAGTATGCGCGAGGCGTTGATGATCAGATGGCCGCGGCCTCCCTGCTCGACGCGCAGGTGGATGCTCACACGGGAGCCGTCGCTATCCGAGCGCTGGTAGGCATGCAGCCCGGGCGGCAGGGGCTGTGGTGAGGTGAACCGGCTGCGGATGCGCGCCAGGAGCGACAGCGACTAACGTCCTCCTCCCGCGCAGGCGCAGGCGCAGCCGGCGCAGGCACAGGCACAGGCGCAGGCGCAGCTCGAGCCGCCACCACCACCGCGGAAACTGCGGGAGCTGCCGGAGCGGGCAGAGCTGGCCGAGGGCTTGGGCGGCGGGTTGGTGACGTTCGTCACTCCGCCGGTGAAGCCGGTGACGCTGCGCACGATGTTGCTCGCTGTGGACTGGACGCCGCGCACGAGAGAAGCGGCGAAGGCGGAGCCGGGCAGCGTGGGCAGCTGGACTCTCCCTGTCGACGGGCGGGCTGGGCTTGGCGTGCGCGCTGCCCCCGCGGCCGTGCGTCCGGCAGCGGTGACTGGCGTCCAGGGGCGATAGTAGCTGTACCAGAGAGGCAGGAACACAGGCCCGCTGCCGAACGACGTGCGGACGCGGTCGTCGAACTTGTCGTCCAGCATCGTCCATTCCAGGCCCTCGTCGAAGAACTTGCTCTTCAGCTCGTTCGTCCCGGCGCTCTCTACCTGGCCCCAGGCGCGGCGCACGATGTCCTGGTAGTAGGTGGCGGTCTCCTTACGGCTGAAGCCCTTCATCTTGTTGTTGACCGACTTGACCAGCTCGACCATCATCGAGCGGAGCTTTGGCTCGTTCAACGTGCTGTTCTTGTTGATCGCTTCCAGGAAGCCCGTCTCGTAGGGGCGCAGTTCCGCGGGAAGAGGATCGTTCTTCTGCACCTTGAGCGGATCGTCGTCCAGGACGGTGACGGCACCCTTCTTCAGCAGGCCGAAGAGGGTCATCGTCAGCACCTTGTTCAGCGGCGTCTCCAGCAGGATGGCCGCCTCGACGGCTGTCAGGCCGCGCTTGATGCCCACGCCCTCCACTTTCATAGACGGGGGCAAGTACTTCATCTTGCGCTGGCTCTGGGAGTAGCTGGAGAGGGCGATGAACAGAATGAAGATGCCGCCGAAGCAGATGAACGGACAGCTGCCGCCCAGGCAGGCAAACGCTTCCTCGATCTTGCCGGTGATCAGCTCCCAGGTCGAGGGCCCCTCCTGGATGACGCTCTCGTCGACGTAGACGCGGGGGTAGGAGACGCCGAAGGTGTACTCCCGGTCCGGCGCGGCCGTGGTGTGGTACCAGACGTAGAGGACCCGGCCGTCGTCGTCCAGGTAGGTCTCCGGCTCGTCCTGCGGCCAGCCCGACGGGCTGCGGTGCCAGCGCCCCTCGTCCGGCTGGACGCCCTCCGGCAGGTGGATGCCCACGGTCATGTCCGTGGTGCCGTGCACTCCGCTGCTGTCGAACCAGTTAGGGATGAACTCGGTGCTGGCGTACTCGGGATCGTCGCTGTCTTCGTAGATCATGCCGCCGACCCGGTCGACGACGACGTGCACTGTGCCGGTTTCGCCGGGGTAGATAGTGCCCTCGCCCAGCCAGATAGCGACACCCCAGTAGACGTATTCCGATTGCTCGATGTAGGCAAACGGCTTGCCGTTTGACGTGGCACTGACCGAGCTGGGCGAGTAGTCGGCGGTGGGCAGGCCCAGATCGACGACGTCGATGGCGTGTGCGCCCTGGTCACAGGTGAAGGTGAGCCAGTACTCCAGGGAGACGGAACCGTCTGGATTGATCCACACGTCGACCGTCGTCTCGTCGACGGTGTAGGAGTAGTCCTGGGCCAAGCTGGGGGCGGGGATGGTCAGCAGAAACGTGGAGACCAGCGCGAGCGCCAGCAGGATGGCGGTCGGCCTACGATTACGGCGCATGGTACCTCCGTTGGGATCCGGCGGGCCGGTCTACCACTTGGGCTCCTCGACCATCTGGTAGGACACACCGCAGTAGGGGCAGGAGACGAAGACGGCGCCCTCGCGAACGGTGATCGACTCCTGGGTGAGTTCCCCTCCGCAGTTGCGGCACTTGAGCTTCTCCAGTGCGATGTCGCCGCTGAGATCGATCTTCTGGACGATCTCCTGAGGCCCCGCCGCCTCGCGCTTGGAGCGGGCGCGGACGTAGGCGAAGTAGCCGACGGCGATGCCGATGAGCGCTAGAGCCGCGACGATCATCCCGGCGCCGACGGTGAGCCAGGCCGGATCGCCGGTGGGGTCCGAGGACGCCATGACGAGCAGCGCGCCGAAGCCGATGAGGATACAGCCGAAGATACCGCCGCACACGGCGAGCACGGTTCCGATCGTGCTGCCGATTGCCTTCTTCTCAGCCATGTAGCACTCCTTGTCTCTTCGCGGTCCGGGCCTCTTTCATACTACGCTCGTTCTGGCTTTCCGGTTGTGCCGCGCATCAGTATAGCACCCGGCCCTTGCGGAGTCAACTGGCCGGCTTGGCGCCGATGGCGTAGAAGGTGGGCACGAAGAGGAGACGCCGGCCATCGGCGAGCGCCTTCCGGTCGAGCGAGCGCAGACGGCCCAGCTCAGCCCGCGAGACTAGCCCGGCCAGATCGTGCTCCAGCATGCTCCACTCGGCGTCGAAGTCAACTCCGGGCTGGCGAGGGAACGACCAGCGGCCGGGCACAATGCCGACGGTGGCGCGGAGGCCGGCTGCGGCGAATAGCTCGCCGAGCCGGCGCCCGAGTTGCGGGTCGGCTCCCTGGCTGCGGAGCGAATTGGCCTGGAGGCGGCCCAGTGGGACGAGCTCCGGGGGGTGATCGATGCGGGCGCCGTAGTCCGGCTCGGCGCAGGCCAGGACGAAGCCGCCAGCCCGTGTGACGCGGGCCATCTCGGCCAGGCCTCGAGCCGGATCGGTCAGCCAGAGGAGCAGGTAGTGGCAGACCACCAGGTCGAAGCTGCCAGCGGGGAAGGGGAGGGCGTGGGCGTCGCCCCGGATGTAGCCAACTCCGCCCGCCTGACCGCGGGCGAAGGCGAGCGAGGCGGGATCGATGTCGAGGCCGAAGACGGCTCCGCCGGTGAGGGCGGGCAGTTCGGAGACTATCGCTCCGGTACCGCAGCCTACCTCGAGGACAGATGTGGCCTCGGCCAGCCCGGCCTGGCGGTAGAGCGAGCGGCGGGTCTCCTGCGTCCAGCCGGCCTGGTGGGTGAACCAGTCGTGCCATTGGTCGGCGGTGAGGGACCGGCCGGCGGTGCGCTCTGCCATCGGCTGGAAGCGAGTCTGGGGCTAGGAGCAGGAGCCGACCAGCTTCAGCCGTTCGGGGTGGCTCCAGACCGACTGCAGCGTGTCGGTGGTCAGGTTGCCCAGGAGGACGTTGCAGCCTTGGGTCGGGAGGACGTCGCCGTCCGGCTCGACGTAGAGGTGCTGGCGCATGGCGGTGTCGATGGAGAGCTCGGTCTCTATCTCGATCGGGTTGACCTGGGAATAGGGGGCGGCCAGGTCCCAAACCAGGTCTATGCCCAGCCGGGTGGCCTCGTCGCGGGCGGCCTGCAGCGCCTCTTCGAGCTTCCGGCGTTCCTCGTCGGCGCCGGAGCGGATGGCGCTGCTGAGGGCGACGGCGGGCACGCCCAGCCTGGCCAGATAGGAGATCGTATCCACGACTGAGCCCGCGTTCTGGGGCGTGACGACGACGTGGACGACGACGTAGATATCTCCGTTGAGCGCCGCCTTGATGCCGGCCTCCGTCTCCTTGAAGGCGCCGGACTGGCCGACGATCGAATCGTGCAGCTTCTCCTGGTGGGAGGCGAGCGTGATCTGCAGGTGGTCGAGCCCGGCGAGGAGCAGGCCCTGCAGGAGATCCTCTTCGCGGAGGCGGCGGCCGTTCGTCAGCAGGCCAGTGACCAGGCCCAGGTCCTCGGCATAGCGGACAAGCTGGACCAGGTCGGCCCGCAGCGTAGGCTCGCCGCCGGTGAAGCAGACGTGGGGCACGCCGGCGTCCCACAGCTTGCGGAGGACCTGCTCCCACTCCTCGGTCGTCAGCTCCCTGGCGACGCGCTTGCGGGCCTCGGGGTCCGGCGTGCCGGAGGCGTCGACGGCGTAGGTGAGGGCCAGGTCGACCCGATAGGGGGCGGAGGTCTCTGCGGAGAAGGGCTCGACACGCTCCAGGTCCAGGTAGGTCACCGGGCAGAGGTCGATCGAAGTGGCCAGCGTGATCACCTGCTCGTGCAGCTCGCGGTAGTCAGCCCGGGCGCGCGACTGGCGGACCCGGTAGCGGCTGGAGATCGCCTGCGCTGTGGCGTCCTCGTCGTCACCCTCGATCAGGTGCTTGGCCAACTCGGCCGCGGTCTGGTTGAGGTGGAGGACGGTGGAGGCGTTGATAATGAGCAGTCCGCGCCCGTCCGGCTCGATGCGCAGGTGGAGCCGGTACTGGTCCTCGGCGTCCGGCGGGGTCTGGTAGTGGACGACCTGGCCGGGCAGGGGTTCCGCGGGCGTGAGCCATTCCCTGGCTCTCTGGAGTAGCGACATCGGTCTGCCTCCTTGCGTCGGGAGACGCGGGCTCTCCTGGCGGCGGTGAGTATAGCGCAAGTTGGCGGGCAGGTCAACAGCTGGGGGAGGCGGAAGGGGGTCGGCGATGGGGGCGCGCAGGGCGCGGCGGAGGAGGCAGGGCCGGGTTGAGGGTGTGGCCGGCTGAGCGACCCCAGACAACAAACGCGCAGAATCGCCAGATTCTGCGCGTTGGGGAACAAAGGAGCCCCCGCGGGGGGGCGCACTCCAATCACTGGCCACCGGCAGGAGCGTGCGGGTCGCTCCCGCGTCAGTGCGCTGCCGCTCGGCCGGCG
Source organism: uncultured Anaerolineales bacterium (assembly GCA_964530325.1). GTDB lineage: Bacteria > Chloroflexota > Anaerolineae > B4-G1 > B4-G1 > CAZHAX01. The sequence continues at coordinate 20,805 of CAZHAX010000027.1, forward strand.
GGTCGAGGGGCGATATACCACTCGCTCCTCGTCAGCCGCTACGGCACCAGCACCGCGGTGGCCAGGATCCAGCCTCCATTGTCCCCTACATCCTTTGCTAATGCAGGCCACTCTGGGGGGGCTCCCAGCCTGGCGCATGGCTCCCCCGGCAGCGGGCCCGGCGCCGGACTCCAGGTCCGGCGCTCGACGCGCCGCCGGGGCAGCAGGATGTGGGAACGGAGTGCACTAGGGCTTTCGCCTTCGTGCTGGGCTGTTCAGGTGCGCGCCCCCGTATCGCGGGGGTGCCGGGCCACTTCTTACCTCGTCAGAGGGGAAGCCCCGGCCGTGCAGTCTCACCGAAGTGAGGCTGCCACGAGCGAGAACCAGCAACGACGCTGCTCTCGCCCACGAGATCATCGCCGCAGTCAACCACGACCCGAGGGCCAGGTATCGAGACGACGACGATCACACGCCGCGAGCGCCCGGGGTAGTGGGAGATCCGGCTGTGGAAGTGCCGGGCGCCGATTCATTTGTCAAGGATCGATTGGGCGACCTACTCGATCATGATACCACAGTGCATGCACACATGTCAATACCCTGTCGGCCCCAATCGGGCGGAATGTCACCGCGGAGGGTGCAGGCATTCGGGAGTCGCCGCCTCCCGGAAGACCCCAAGGGTCCCCCAGGCCTCGGCGGCGCGCGCTGATCGCCCAGCGCACACCGGTCGATAGGCCAAGCCTTCTCCCAGTAGACCCGTAGAGTCTCTGCCGCAAGCGGCGCCTGTTAGGAGCAATTGAAAAGTGAACACCTGTGGCCTGGTTTTCAGTTCAAGAGTGAACTCGGAGTTCGTCTCTGACGAGCAGCAAGAGAGGGGACGCCAGTGTCGCGGACCGGCGGCGCGGCTCCCGGGTAGTCGGATCGGGAGACCCTAAGGTAATGAATACGCCTAGACTACGCTCTACGAGGCCCCCGTTCCCTGGAAGGTAGTCAGTCCGCGGGCAGTTTCAGCGTTGTTCCTGGCAGCCAGGGCTAGGTGAAGCCTAGTATGACCAGTTCACTTTTCAATTGCTAAGAGTTCACTTTTCAGCTGCAAATGGTTCACTTTTGAATTGCTAGTGACATGCCGCAAGCGGCGCCTTGACAGATCAGCCGAGCCTGTTGTATACTGGACACTAGTAGCGGGCACCCGTCTTATGGGCGCGGGGCTGGTCCTGCTCGCGGAGGATTGGCACCGCGCCAGGCCGGGTGCCTTTTCGGTTGAACGCCTCACTGTACCTTTGGGGAGGAGAGCAAAGAAGCCGGCTACTCAGGCGCCTCCCCGGTGCCGTCTGCACAGCGCAGCCGCCACAGAGTAGCCTAAGCTGGGCCGAGGGTGGGAGATTCACCCCCGATAACCTACACAACCTAGCTCAACCCGGTGTGCCTCGATGCCGCGGTCCTCATCCTTCTACCTGGTACCTCCACGCCCGCTCAACCGTAAGACGCGGCCGCAAAGCTGAGCCGTGTGGTCCGGCGGGCGTTCGTGCGCAGTTGACGAGCCCCGCCCATTGTTACGGCTACGGTCGACTGCCTGTGGGACACATCGCCGATCTGTCCCACCAGTCGCTTCGAGACGTCGATAGGACACCTGCCACTCCAGTGGAGGGATACTATGCTTAGTCCTCGCGCAAAGAAGCTGTGCACTCCCGTCAGCCTGCTGCTGTGCGTCGCCATCCTGCTGACCTCGGTGCCGGGGTCGGTCTACAGGCTGCCGCGGCGGTACACGCCTCAGTCCGCCCAGCCGGCGCCCGGTCAGGCGGCCCAATTGGCGCAGACTGCCATCGGAGGCAGCGGAAGCGTGGCCGCAGTGGCGCTGGCTTCCGATTCGGGCCTGGGGCGCAAGCCGCCCACCTACGCCTACGACCCCCCGCCGCGCCCGCCGGGCTTGGCTTCTCTCGCTCCGCTGCCGGGGCAGACCGCGCCGCTGGTCAGGGTGCATACGTCGCTCAACGGCGCTGTCTCCAGGGCCACGGCGGCGGCGGTTGGGATGGAGCCGGGCTGGCACCTGGTATCCCTGCCCCTGGTGCCGGTCGATACCGACCCCGCGGCCGTGCTCTCCTCTATTGCGGGCAGCTATGCGCGGGTGTATGCCTACGACGGCTGCGACGCGGCCGACCCCTGGAAGCTGTACGACCCTGCCGACCCTGCGGCCAGCGACCTGACCGCCATCGATCGCCGCATGGGCTTGTGGATCGAGATGACCGCTCCGGACACATTGGAGGTAGCGGGCACGCGGCCGGAATGGACCGACATCCCGCTGTGCGAGGGGTGGAATCTGGTGGGGTACCCGCTGGGGATGGCTCTGCCGCTGGAAGGGGCGCTGCAGACGATAGAGGGGAAGTACGACCGGGTCTTCGCCTGGGACCCGACCGACGTCGACGACCCCTGGGCATTCAACGACACCGAAGCGCCGGACTGGGCCAACTACCTGCGCATGCTGAGGCCGGGATCGGGCTACTGGATCCACGCCACCGAGGATACGACGCTGATCGTCACCCCGCCGGTGATCCCGCCGGAGATGGACGTTCCCGGCTGCATCGCCAGCCCTACGAACCTGAGCACGGTGTCCGGGCAGGTCGATGTTAAGCTCGACGCCGACACTTCGCTGCGCGGAGTCACGGTCGACTATTGGCCGGTGAACGATCTCGACGCCTACGAGATCCTATCCACCGGAATAGACGCGGCCGCCGGGAGCACGGTGGCCACGCTCGACACGACGGTGCTAGCGAACGGCTCCTACGCGATCCGGGTGAGCGGGACGGAGCCGAGCGGCGAGCAGCGGGCCTGCGGCATCATGGTCACGGCCGAGGGCGAGTACAAGCCGGGCCGGGTGCGCTTCACCGTGACCGACCTGACCGTGCCGGTGGTGGGCTTGCCCATCACCATTGGGCGGACGTACGACAGCCTGGAGCGGAACCAGGTGGGCGAGTTCGGCCACGGCTGGTCGCTGGCGATCGCCAACCCCAAGCTGGAGGTGGACCTCGACCACAACGTGACGCTGACCATGCCGAACGGCAGGCGCGTCACGTACTACTATGAGCCGCAGATCGTCTGGGGGTTTGGCATACCCGGGTACCTCCCGGAGGCGGGGGCGTACGGCAGCCTGGAGGCGAAGGCCTGCGGCTTGGTGGTCAACTCGGGCGGGCAGTGGTTCTGCTTCCCGGGGAGCCGGTACCAGGAGAGCGTGAGCGGCTACGTCTACACCGATCCCTACGGACGCGAGTTCGATATGGGGATCGACGGCAAGCTCAACTCGATCAAGGACCTGAACGGGAACACGCTGACCTTCAGGCCGGACGGCATCGTCAGCAGCGCCGGCGGGCTGGAGGTGCTCTTCACCCGGGACGCCCAGGACCGGATCAAGACGATCACCGATCCGATGGGGAACGTCTACGAGTACGACTATGACGCGGCGGGCGATCTGGTGGGCGTCCACCTGCCTGGGATCGACGAGCCGGTTCGCTACACCTACAACGCCGACCATCACTTCCTGAGCGTGGAGGACCCGCGGGGCATCGTCGCCGCCACCGCCACCTACTACCCCGACGGCCGCTTGCAGAGCGAGACCGACGCGCTGGGGAACACCTACCTCTGCGAGTACGACGTCGAGGGCCGGACGGAGATGGTGACCAACCCGGACGGTGGTGTTGAGACGACGGCCTACGATAGCTTCGGGATGGTCCTCAGCCACACGGATGCGTTGAGCCGGACGACGACGTACGACTACGACTCGAATCACAACCTGGCTTCGTACAGCAACCCGGCTGGCGAGACGACGCGCTTCACCCACGACGGCAACGGCAACGTGACCGCTGCGGTGAACCCGCTAGGGGTGTTGGTGGTGGCCATCACGTACAACGAGTACGGCGGTCCCGCGAGCCTGACCGATCCGCTGGGTGTCACACGCCGGATCCAGTACGACGAGCGCTACATGCCGGTTAGCACAACGGACAGCCTGGGTGTGATCGACAGCTACACCTGGGACGATGACGGAAGCATGCTCAGCAGCCAGGTCGGCGCCGCCGTGGGGTCGGGCTCGGCCTGTGGCGGCCTGTGTAGCATTGCCGCCAGCCAGAGGCACGATGTCGGCCGCACCACTACGTACACGTATGACGAGTACGGCAACCGGCTCACGGAGACCGACCCGCTGGGTCGGACCACGGAGTACAGCTACGACCTGCTGGGCCGTGTTCTGACGATGACTGATCCGGAGGGCGGTGAGACTGAGGTAGCGTACGACGCGCTGGGTCGCGTCACTAGCGTTACCGATCCTCTGGGCCGTGTGGTGCACTTCGAGTACGACGCGAACGGAAACCAGACGGCGTTCGTCGACGCGGCCGATGCCAGAGCCACCTTCGACTACGACGCCCTGAGTCGCCTGGAAGCGATCCACTACCCGAACGGAACCAGTACCACGTACACGTACGACTACCACGGCAACGTGCTCACGGAGACCGATCCCACCGGCCTGGTTACTCTGTACGGCTATGATGAGGCTGGGCAATTGGCCAGCCTGACCACAGCCTACGGCACGGCGCTGGCGGCCACGACGCTGTACGCCTACGACGATGCCGGCCGGCCGGTGAGCGAGACCGACCCGCTTGGCCACACCACCGTGTATGCCTACGACGCGGCCGGGCAGATGGTCGCGGTCACGGATGCCTTGAGCAATACTGCTACCTACGCCTACGATGCCGCCGGCCAGTTGGTCGGTGTCACTGATCCGAATGGGCGTGCTACCGAGTTTGGGTATGACGACCGCGGCCGGCTGACGACAACGGTCTACGCCGATGGAAGCTCCGAGCAGAGAGCGTACGACGATGCCGGGAACCTGACCCGTCGGGCGTCTCCCTGCGGCCTGGCCACCAGGTATGTGTACGATGCGGCCGGCCAGTTGTTGCAGGTGGCCAGCGCCGACTCTACCTCTCTGTCCAGCACAGTCGCCTACACGTACGACGGTGCAGGCCAGAGGACAAGCGAGACCGACCCGCTGGGCAATGCGACAACGTACGAGTTCGACGCGGTGGGCCAGGTGCTTACCCGCACCGCGCCTCTGGGGAAAGTCACCACCTACTCCTACGACGAGGTGGGGCACCTGGTGCTGGAGAGGGACGCCAATGGGCACGCGACAGAGTACGAATACAGCGACATGGATCGCTTGGTTCGCATCACCTCTCCCAACAACGGGACCGTCGAGTACACCTACGACGATGCCGGGCGGTTGGTGGATACGATCGACGAGCTGGGGAGGGTGACGCACCGCGAATACGATGTCGCCGGCCGGCTCCTGGCCAGCACCCGCGCCTATGGCACAGTGGACGCAAGTACCACTCGTTACCAGTACGATCTGGCGGGACGGCGCGTGGCGGTCAGCGATCCGCGCAACCACACCACGACCTACGTCTATGACGAATCCGATAGGCTGCTGCAGACGATCGATGCCCTGGGGAATACCACCACGCGGGCATACGACGCTGCCGGGCAGCTGCTATCTGTGACCGACGCGAACGATCACGAGACCTCGTACGCATACGACAGCCTGGGACGGCTGCTGTTGACCACCTACGCAGACGGTACGACGGAGAGCCTCGAGTACGGCTGCGCGGGGAGGCTGACCAGCTCGACGGACCAGGCGGGCAGAGCGACCGGCTACGGCTACGACGACGCCGGGCGGCTGGTGACGGTGACCAACGCGCTGGACCAGGTCACGCGGTACGGGTATGACTTGGCGGCCAACCTGACCTCGGTCACCGACGCGAGGGACCACACCACGGGCTTCACCTACGACGCGCTGGGGCGGCGGACGCGCAAGACGTATGCGGACGGCTCCTTCGAGAGCTTTGCCTACGATCCGGTGGGCAACCTGCTCAGCCACACCCTGGCGGACGGGAACGTCAATACGTACAGCTACGACTCGATGGACCGGCTGGAAGTTGCGTCATACTTCGACGGCCAGACGGTGACCTACGACTACACTCCCACCGGCCAGCGCGAGACGGTGACCGACGGCCGCGGCGCCACCAGCTATGCCTACGACGCGCTCGATCGGATTGTCCAGATCAGGCAGCCGGACGGCAGGCAGGTGGCCTACGACTACGACGCTGCTGGGAACCGGGTGGGCCTGACCACGCTGGCGGGCATGACGCGCTATGCCTACGACGAGCTCGACCGCTTGACCAGCGTCGTGGATGCCCAGGGCGGCGAGACGACGTTCGCCTACGACCCGGTAGGGCTGCGGACGCAGAAGAACCTGCCCAACGGCCTCAGCGTCGACTATGGGTACGACGAGCTGAGCCGGCTCACTAGCATCGTGCAGCACGACGCCGCGAACGTGCTCGAGTCATATGAGTATGAGCTGGGTCCAGCCGGCAATCGGTTGAGCGTAGCGAACGAGGATGGGGCGTCGATCCACTGGAGCTACGACGACGCCTACCGGCTGATCGGCGAGGAGTTCCGCGATCCCGGCGGGATCCCTCTCTCGCAGACGAGCTACACCTACGACGCGGTCGGCAACCGGCTGAGCGAGACGGCTGATGGGGTGACGACCGAGTACGTGTACAACGCGCTCGACCAGCTGGTGAGCAAGGGAAGCGTGCAGTACGCGTACGATGGGCGGGGCAACCTGATCGAGATGGTGGACGGGGCTGACGTGACGCAGTACACCTGGGACGCGCTCAACAGGTTGAGCGCCATCGCGGCTCACAGTGGGCTTGAAGTCAGCTACGAGTACGACGCCGACGGCCGGCGCGTGCAGCAGACGGTCGGCGGGCAGGTGACCGACTACCTGTGGGACGAGACCTCCCGGTACGGCGACGTGGTGCTGGAGACGAACAGCGGTGGCACGGTCCTGGCCAGCTACGTGCTTGCCGGACCAGAGCTGATCTCCCAGCGCCGCAGCGGGGCCACGAGCTACTACCTGCACGACGGGCAGGGGAGCGTGCGCGCCCTGGCGGACGCTGCCGGGGCTATCACAGATCAGTACACCTACGCCGCCTTCGGCGAGCTCGTCGATGAGGTAGGCACGACGGAGAACCCCTACCGGTACACGGCGCAGCAGTACGACGAGGATACCGGGCTCTACAGCCTGCGGGCGCGGCACTTCGATCCGGCAAACGGCCGCTTCCTCAGCCCCGATCCGGTGGAGCAGTGGCGGAACGTGCGGGAGCTGAACCGCTACGCCTACGCGGCAGGCGACCCGGTCAACCTGGTCGACCCCCGCGGGGAGCAGGCCCTGGCCGAGAGCATGCTGACGCATCTGGCCAGGGGCGCGAAAGCCGGCGCCCTGCTCGGAATGAAGGCGGCTCTCGTGGGTGCGGTATTCTTCTATGTCGCCTCGTACCTGGGAGCGTGCGGCGATCAGGGCAAGGAATGGGCCAGGGACCTGACGCTGCCTCAATTCGTGGCATACCTGGGCAGAGCGGTAGCGTTGGGCGCCGTAATAGGCACGGTGGCCGGCATCTACGCTGCGGCTGGGCCGTACGCTGCCGGGGCCTTTGCAATGGGAATGGGCGCGATCGGCATGACCGCGTCTGGTCTGGACATCGTGACGAACGGCCCGAATCTCTGCAACGTGCTTGCGTTTGTGTTGTCAGCCTGGTCTTTTGTGGCTGGGGCTCGCACGATCGCCAACGCGGCCGCGGCTGATCGTGCGGGGCAGGCAGCAGGTCAGCAGAAGCCCTGCGGCAGTGGGGGGCGTTGTGTCAGCGTGCCCGGCACCGCGGAGCGACCGGTCCAACCGTACGAAGTAGGTACTGTCGACGATCTGCTCGCCCGCTCTGAGCCCTACGACGGTCTGCAGATACACCATGCACCTCAAGCTTCCCCTGCTGGGCAAGTCATACCGGACTACGATCCGCAGACCGCGTCAGGCATCGCATTGCCTGACAGCGAGCACAGGGCGGTTCCGACTATCCGGGGCGATTATAGTGGTGACGCCAGGTCGTTGGTGGCCAAAGACATGCAGGATCTGAGGAACTACACGAACGCACCTAATAGCGCGTTGCAGCAACTACTCAACCTGATAAAGGCTATGTACGGCCTGTAGGAGGACGTGACTTGAAGAACCATGCGCGGAACGAGACAGAGGCCGGGGATCTATTCCTGAACCTGCTGCTTGCTGTGGCCTATGACAGAGCGGTCGACGGGACAGTCTCGCTGCTGGAGGACGGACCCCCCGGCAGAGGGCCGGCGGAGGACCTTGTCTCACTACACCGATGGTTTCAGGGGCTGAGTGACGAGAGCAGGGGATGCGCGGTCTCCGTCTTGCGGGAAACCGCTGAAGCCGTTCTGTTCAATCTCCTGGTGCTCCTGGATGGCCTGGGGGGCTACGTGATCAAGGGGGTAGTGTCCGATTTCGCTGTGTATCTGCAGAGCTACGCAGACGAGGATGCGAGGAAAGCCAATACAGCGGAGCTCCGCGTTCGGGTGAATCCTGCACACACAACCCAATTCCTCCACGACAGAATGCGGTGGATGCTGGAGGACCGTGCCGACGGGGGACGGTGACTCGCTTGGTGGAAACTCGCGGCTCCGATATGGCGTCACGGACACCGATGGTTTGGCGCCGTGGACGGCCGAGCCTGCACAAGGGATCAACTGTTGGAGACGAGAGGGGCGCGGCAACCACCGCCGGCCGTTCAGCTCGCTGCCAAGGAGTAGCCAAGGATGAATAGATCTAGCACACCATCGGTCCTGGCCGTTCGGCTGCTTGCTGCAGCTGCCCTCGTCGCCCAAACAGCGCCGCTGCCGCTCTACGCCAGCGCGGATGCCCTTACGGACGCGGACGCCCCCGCGCTCCCCTCCAGCTTCTACGGCACCGCCACGCTGGATGGCGCCGACGTAGCGGAGGATACCGCTGTCTCCGCCTGGGTCGACGGTGTCCGGGTGGCCGAGGCGGGCACGTCTACGGCTGCCACTCGCTCCGTCTACGTCCTCGACGTGCCGGGCGACGATCCCCAGACCCCCGCCCTCGACGGCGCCTACGAGGGGGCGGTCGTCGTCTTCAAGGTGGCCGGCTACGCCGCCGGTGACCTCGCCCTGTGGCACGCGGGCGAGGTGGTCGAGCTGGGCCTCGCTGCCGTGCAGCACGATGGACCGGACCTGGCTGTGCTTGTCGACGACGGCGAGAGGGAGACCTTCTCCGGCCAGAGGCTCGCCTACACGATCGTGGCCATCAACGTGGGCCGCCAGGAGGCGACCGGCGTCTCCATCGTCGATACGCTGCCCGAGCACGTCACCTTCCTCGCCGCCAGTGACGGCGGCAGCGAGGCTGGCGGCGTGGTCGCCTGGCCGGAGTTCAGCCTGGCTGGGGATGCCTACACTGTGCGCACGGTCACCGTCGAGGTGGGGAATCCCCTCTCCGCTGGGGTGGACGAGATCGAGAACACGGTCACCGCGAGCGACGACGGCGCGGGCGGCGCCGATCCCACGCCGGCGAACAACACGGCCACGGATACGGATGCCGTAGCCGTAGCGCCCGCCCTGGCCGACGCCTTCGAGGAACTGAGCTACTGCGACGCGGACAACCCCGTGCTGCCGTCGATCGCGGGCTTCCTCGTCGACAACGTGCGGGACGTGGAGCAGGGCTGCAGGGCCGAGCCCTGGCCAACCTTCTCCGCCCAGGCACGCGACCGCGTGGCCAGTGGCGTTCGGGCTCTGGCCTACGAGTATGGAGATGATCCTCGCATGACGGCGGACGACGATCTCCTCATCGTCGCCGATAGAGTCGAATCCCGCGCCGCATGCGGCCTGGCGCTCCTCTCGGACCTGGTCGCGCTGCAGGATACGGTGCGGGCACTGCAGGGCCAGGTGTGCGGCATTGCAGAACACAGCGTCAGCCTCTCCTTCAGCCCCGGCAGCACCTACGCTCTGGTCGGGAAACCGGCGGCGTACGACCTCGTGCTTCGCAACACGGGGACGGCAGCGACCACCTACGACGTCGAGCTGCAGTCGCTCGACCCCCAGCTCGAGATATCCGGCGCTCCATCCTCTCTCACCGTGTCCTTGGCGGCCGGAGAGATCTACACGGCGTCCGTCGCAGCTACGCCTACTACGGCAGGCACCTTCTCAATGCAGGCCAAGGTCGCGGCGCAGGAGGCGCCCATCGTCCAGGCCCAGGCCACTGCCGTCCTGCGCAGCCTCGATTCGCTCGTCGAGGTGGTCGAGGTGGGGGCTGAGCCTCGCTTCGTCGAATTGGGCGCCGGCGTTGGAGTAGACCTGTACGCCCGAGTGGGCAACAGGACCCAGGTGGAGCTCGCCGTAGTCGCCAATGTGCAGGTCTTCGATCCTGCCGCCCTGCCCGTCTTCACCGGCGGCAGCGCGCTCTCGCTGGAGGCGGTCGACGTGCCGATCCGCTACAGCCTGGAGACGATCGATACGACAGGACTTATCAGCGGCACCTACACTATTGTGGTGGAGATACGTGATAGCGTCGAGGGGGACCTGATCCCCAATGGGACGGGGTGGGGCAGCCTCTACGTGGGGCGGGCGGTGCAGGGCTCTTCGAGCGTTTCCCCGCAGATCGTGGCTCCCGGCACGGTGACGGCGACGACGATCATCACCACCGAGCTGATGCAGTTCGACTATCCCGGCGGGTCCGCTCTGCTGCTGGCGCCGCCGGCGATGGCCGGCGATTGGGGCAGCACGATGGGCGGCCTGCGGAGTGTGGCGTCTCTGGCGTGGGCTGCGGACCCGTCGTTGTCCGTCTGCCTGGCGCGGCCCTCGGCTTCGCAAGAGGCGATGGCCTTCTCGGAGGTGGCTGACAAGCCAGCCGGCGCTGCCTTTTCGCCGGCCGCCACGGCGGATCAACGTGTCGGCCGTGCGCCTGCCGCCCTGCAGGCGAGTGGGGCGCCGGTCACAGCATCCTACTTCAACCAGACTGATACCGAAGGCTGGGGTGTGAATCTCGGCGTATTGGAGAACCCTGGCAGTGGAGGCAGCGGCGGGGGCAGCGGCAATGGGTACATCTGGACGAATGCGCCCGGTGACGACAATACCAGCTACTACGTCGCGCCGCCGACCTACCATTGTGATTGGACCAGCTTGGGAGAGCTCCACCTGGCGCTGTGGAGCAGCGGCGGCACCTACTACACGTCGGGCTACGGCATGTATGGTGATATCTACCTGATAAGCGGCAGCAAGACAGCGTCGATGATGTTGCCAGGACGGCCGGCCCCAAGCTGGGATCCCTTTGTCGTCATGCTGGACGATAGCGAGAGCTGGACTCTCGGAGGAGGCGCAACCAGCCTCGGCGAAGTGCTGAGCAACGTCACTGACTTCCGGATCCGGGCTGAGTATGGCGTCGGCGACGATCAGTCTGGATTGGACAGCGTCGAGCTGTTCTACTCCGCAGGGTGGCGCTCCTACGCGCTCCGTTTCGACGGGGTGGACGACTCAGTCTCGATTCCGGACGGTCCCTACGATCTGACCGATGGCACTGTGGAGGCCTGGGTCAAGGCAGATGGCTACGGCGTCATTCTCGATACGGGCGACGATCCTGTGCACACAGATGAGGGGTACAGGCTGGTGGTGAACGGCGATGGCACCGTCACCTGGTCCTTCGCCAACGTGGGAGGGGGCTGGGTCTCGGCGACTTCCGCGGTCACGGTAAGCGACGGGCTGTACCATCACGTCGCCGGCCGGAAGGAGAGTCAGGCAGGCGAGCTGCTTATCGACGGTCAGCTTGCTGCCGCGGTGATCGACCCGAGCGAGGGCGTCGTTGCCAACGGCGCGGGCCTGTTCGTCGGCAGCGCAAGAGATGGTTCGAGCCATTTCGCCGGCCTCGTCGACGAGGTTCGCATCTGGGACGTGGCTCGCACCCAGGGCGAGATCGCCAACGCGATGTACAGCGTGCTCGCCGCGGGCGAGCCGGGGCTTGTGGGCTATTGGAGGTTTGACGAAGGAGAAGGGCAAACCACCCACGACAGCGTCTCCAGCGGAAGCCAGGGTCAGCTTGGCTCTACGGCCGGCGCTGATGGCGAAGATCCTATATGGACTGCTGAAGCCAGCCCTATCTGGCAGTACGCAATGCCGATCGCGGTCTACAATCCAGGCAGCGCCGCGCTGACCGACCACCAGGTACGGCTCGACCTGCCCTACGAGCCTGGCATGAACGTCGATTTCTCGGACGTGCGCCTGAAGGTCGATTCTGCAGGAGACTTGCTGGCCTATTGGATCGAGAGCTATGTCGAGTCCGACCAGGCCGTGATCTGGGTCAAGGTGCCGGGTCTGCCGGCCGAGGCCACCACGCAGCTGACGATGTACTACGGCAACCCGGCGGCGGCGGACGAGAGCGACGGCGATGCGGTCTTTGAGTTCTTTGACGGCTTTGATGGCACAACCCTGGACACGGACAAGTGGGACGCGACGATCAACTACGTCATCGCTGATGGGGTGATAAGGCTTTGGTCTGATGGCAGCAATTGGAAGGCAATCGTGGCCCAGCCCTATGCCTCTGTTCCCACGAACGCTGAGGTGGTGGAAACCCGCTACAAGACAGACGCACATAATGAGATGCATCTGATACTCAACGCGCCCGATGACAGGTTCGGCATCCATCCGTACGACCTGAGCCTGACGGGTCCGCGCGCCCAGTATCGGGTGGCTGGCGGATCATGGCTCTACAGCAGTCAGTACGCCACGACCCAGGCCAATACCTGGTACGTCCAACGGGTCGATCGCGTATCGTCGTCCGATTTCACGGCAAGCACCCACGACGATGACCATACCCTGTTGGGATCCGTCTCCCGGTCCTCGACGTCCTGGAGCGGCGTCACCTTTCAGTGGGGAATGCACGAAAGGCTGACGGTCAATAGCTATGTCGATTGGGTGCGCGTGCGCAAGTATGCTTCCCCGGAGCCTGTGGCTTACGTGTTCGATCCCTATGTCTCCTCCGTAGAGGCTCGGCCGGCGACTGGAATCGTGGCTGATGGCTGCAGCGCGTCGACGCTCACCGTTACCTTGAGGACCGCGGAGGGCCTGCTGGTACCTGACCGACCAGTTGAGGTTCAGGTGACTCAGGGTGCGTATAGCCTGATCAACGGCACAGAGGTCGACGAGTTGGGCTGGACGGGGTTGGGTCAGACGGATTCCCGTGGCGTGGTCACGGCCACGCTGGCTTCGACACGGGCGGAGACGAAGACAGTCTCGGCGCGCGCAGACGGCGGCCTGCTGCCCCAGTCCGAGCAGGTGGCCTTCGTATCAGGTGAACCGGCGCAGCTGCAGATCCTTCTGCCGGGCGAGTTGCCGGATCCCGGCCGAGCTCCGGGCCGGGGAGGCAGCGCAGACGTGTTTGTCGCTGGCGCCCCTTCCACGTTTGTTGTGCGCGCGGTCGACGATTACTGGAACCTGGTGGAATCATTGACCGGAACCGTGCATTTGACGAGCACGGACAGTCTGGCGGTGTTCTCGTCTTCAGCTGAACTGCAGGGCGGCGTGGCAGTGGTCACTGCTGCTTTCAAGACGGCCGGTTCTCACACTATCGGCGCAACCTACGACGGCACCCTATCCATTGCGGGGGATACCAGCACGCCCCTGACGGTTCAGCCAGCGGAGGCGGTGCGCCTCGAGCTAGTGCTTCCTTCGTCTACAGGGGTCTACGTCCGCAGCGACGCGACTGTGAAGGCCTACGACGCCTACGACAACGTCGCCGGAAGCTATCGAGGAACGATTCAGTTCTCCATCAGCGATGCGTCTGGTACAGAGCCCGGTTCCTACACGTTCACCGCTGCAGATGGCGGCACACATGAGTTCAGCAATGGTGTCGTCTTCAGGACGCCGGGCGCCCATCAGGTTACCGCGACGGATGCGGCTTCGCCCGCGCTGACCGACACAGCGACGGTGTCGGTGAGCAATGACGTGGTTATCGACGAGGACACGACGTGGAACGAGGATGCCGTAGTGCTCAACAGCCTGGTCGTGACCAACTCGGCCACCCTCTCACTCGTCGGCGCGACGACGCTGACGGCGACGAGCCTGACTGTGGCCGAGGGAGCCGTGATCTCGGCGGATGGGCAGGGGTATGGCGCGAGCCAAGG
>CAZHAX010000028.1:0-31058 GCA_964530325.1 uncultured Anaerolineales bacterium
GTGGCCACCCCGCCGGCACCGACAGTGGGCGTGGTCGTATCCTTGTCGATGGTGAGCTCGGCGCCGACGACGGTCACATCCTCGTCGTCCTCAGGGTCCTCGCCGTCTGGTGTATCTCCATCCTGGGCGACCAGGCCCGCATCGTCGATATCTCCTGTCTGGGTCGACCAGGCCAAGACGGTGTTGTCATAGGTACCGGAGCGCACGGAGCTGGCGACGTCGACGTTGAAGGTAATCGTGATCCTGCCGGTGGGGCTGATGTCCCAGGTACCCCAGACAGCGGTGCCCGCGCCGTAGGTCGGGTTGCTCGTGCTCGTGCGCGTGGCGTTCGAGTCCTCGACTACTCCGCAGGAAGCGTAGGTGAAGCCTGCAGGCAGCGTGTCCGTGACCACGATGTTGCGCACTGGCGAAGCGCTCTCGTTGTGCAGCTTGACTGTGTACGTAGCCACGCCGCCGGCATCGACCGTAGGCGTGCTCGTGTCCTTGTCGATGGTCACTTGATTCAGATAGATGTGGGCGCTGTCGAAGGCGGTGAAGGTTTGGTCGCCGCGCGTGCCTTGGGCGAGCGCGTCGTTGCGGTTGTCGCCGCCGGAGGCACCCGCCGTCGTCTCGGCCTCGAAGGTGATCGTCATCATGTCGGTGGGATCCATGTCCTGGAGGAGAATCCAGAACAGGTCGTCCCCATTGATGATCGGGTTGGCGTCCGTTCCGGTGAGCACAGCCGTATCCGGCAGTGTGATGATCGCCGTGTTGGTGATGTAGGCCCAGCCGGTAGGCAACGTGTCTGTCACGACGACATCGTCGACGGTGAAGCTGTAGGCCGGAATACCCAGCGTGAATGTGGCCACCTGGCCGGCGCCGAGCGGAAGCGAATCAGGTTCAGCCGTCTTGCGAATGCCAAGAACGGGATCGATCCAGCTCTCTGGTAGAGGCAGCGTGGTGTAGCCCATGTCGAGGTAGGGGGTGCCAATAGCCGCCGTGTCCGGGTCCTCTCCCCAGGCAACTGCGAGAGGCGCGGACGACCAGATGCGCATGCCGGTGTTCTCGTTGTCCGGATCGAAGATCTTCTGCGAATCAAGGCGGTTGAGGATGTACGTGACATCGGGCGTCCCGTCGGTGGGGCTGAAGTCGGCATAGACGACGGTGTCGTCACGCACCGGGGTTACGAAGGCGGGAGAGCCGTTGTTGACTGGGGTGGCGTCACTGCTGCCGGGGGCCCAGCCCAGGAAGTACTCCTGAGTGAGGGCGAAGGCTGGGACAAGACTGTAGCCCCAGTCGTAGTTGGCGGTCTCTGTATCCCCGGAGCCTATTCCCCAGAAGATGTCGTCAGAGTACAGGTAGACTCCGGAGTCGATGGGCACAAGGTGGCCACTGCCGTCCTGGTAGGACACGGTACTGCGGGCGGGGATGACGAAGCTGCCCGAGCCAGACTGGTCCTCGCAGTTGACCACGATAGCGGCGGTGCTTGAGTTGTACAGGTAGAGGTCGGTGTTCCCCGCCGAGAAGCCTCCTACAGGGCTGAAGTACTCGTTGTCCCAAAGCTGGCTGGGAACGGCGCTGTATCCACGAATCTCGGAGTACGCACCGCTCTGCGCCTGGCCGACCATGAACTGGACCTGCACAGGGTTGGTCGCAGCCACGGTCGTACCGGCATTCACGCCGTACAGCTGGGTCACGCCGCCCTCGTTGAGTATCTGGCTCACATCGACGCCGGGCGTCGAGGGGTCGTCGATTTGGACAATCGTTCCCGCGGTCGTCGCCTGAACGATGACGTAGACCCGATCGAAGTCGTCATATAGATGCGGCGCCAGGGCCAGGTCCTGACCCACAGGGATGGCGTAGTCAGTCATGAACGGCTTCGTGGGGTAGAGCTCCCAGGCCAGGGCGAAGACCGTGCCGATCGACTCCGGCCAGCTGGCTCGTGATACGGTTACTGCGCCACCCGCGACGTAGATCCGGTCCCGTCCGTCGTAGTAGATGCCCGTGCCACGTGGGTTGACAGGGATGTTGCTGCTCTCGAACTCGGCTACGTCTCCGCGGTCGACGTAGCGTATCTCGTCGGCCGTGGCGGAGGCGTTGTCCGGGTCGAAGTCGTATCCGTCCTCCCAGTGATCGTAGTACAGCGTCGTGTTGTCCGTCGCACCCGTCACGGCGATGACGGCGTGGAGACCGTCGCCCTCGACCAGCACCGGGTCGTTGTCCAGATCCACGTAAATCGCCCATAGCTGCTCCGATCCGCCCGGGATGTAGTACTCGGAGTAGCCGGCGGTCACGGCCGCCCGAGCAACCTGCAGCGGCGGCAGCATTGAGGCTATCCAGGCTATGGCCAGGAATAGACGCAGCAGGCGAGAGGGCAGTGGCAGAGGCCGGGAGTGCCTATGGCGACGTCGCCGAGCAGGGCCGTCACAGAAGTGGCGTGCAGGCAGCCCAGCCAGAACGCGGCTGCCGCCTTCGGGGCCAGGCGCGATATCACCGCGATCCGCAGACGCTCCGACGAGAGCCGTCTGCCGAGGACCCGGGCCAGAACGCAGGGCGCGCGTCAGAAGCGGCAGGCCGAGACTGATGGCGAATGCCAGCACAATGAAGCTTGTCACTAGCTACCTCCAGAGTACGGCGCGCCAATGCGGACGGCGCGCCATGTGGTTCGTTGCTCCAGGCCACACCAGTGATGACAGCTAGGCTTGCCTACTCTGGAGTGGCGCGGCTGGCCTTCTCCCGCCTGGTCGTGCGGGCGCTCCGGGTCAGGATCACAAGCGGAAAGGCGAGAACGACCATGACACCGAACGCCAGTAAGACACCGGCGTCAGTACCATCCGCCTCGCCGGTCTCAGGCAGCAGAGGTCCTGGAGTCGGAGTCGCGGGAGGCGGAGGGGGAGACCCCGAGGGCAACGTGGGAGTGCGAGTAGCGGTGGGCGTGGAGGTCGTTGTGGGGGTGAAGGTCGGCGTGAAGCCGCGCGGCAGGTCAGCGAGCGACCCGGCCGGAACAGCCAGCGCCGCGACCATCAGCACCAGCGCCACCACAAGGACGATAGATACACGTCTCACGCTTTTCACGTCTCCTCCTCAGCCTTCAGGCACCAACACCTACAGATACGTCGCGCTCGGTCCGCAGAGCGACTATAGCACCCACGCGGAACGCCACCCACTGGCGACTGCGACGTTCGACGTTGTGTGCGTTCGAATGGGAGACGCAGACGCCATCAACCGGGTCGGCGAACGCGTTCGGTCCGACCACTCTATAGCAGCAATCCCGGGCGGCACCTTCCTTCGGCCGCCCCGCTCGGTGACGGGTCCCTCTAGTACTCTCCTCCGATCGCTCACCAGCCGGGGAATGGCTGCCGGCACATGTCGGAGGGCGGCAGGTTACGGTAACTTCTCTTCCCCTAAGTATACACTGCCTGGAGCATGCCGTCAAGCTGACTTCGGCGCCGGCCGCGATATCCCAGATAGCATCGCCAGCTATTATGTAGAACCGTACCCCTCCCTCTATTCGAACGCAGCTTGAGAGCGTGGACGCTCGGCGCCGTTCCAGGCCAGCTCAGCGTCGCCCGCCAGTACCGAGCTCCAATCTCGCCGCGCTACTGCCGCCCAACAGAGGTTCCGAGACACACGCACTCTTCATCCTTGACAGGTAGGGACAAATGTGGTATCTTGCCGGCCGTTGTGCGTGCCCCGGCAGCCCGCGCCTCGCCTCCCCGTTCAGCGGCGGAGAGCGGGTGGCGGCCTGAGGCGCAAGATTGCAGGCAGGAGGAAAGCCTAATGGAGTTCGGGAGTCGCGCATCTGGCACCGTCCAGTGGTTCAGTCGCGTGAAGGGCTACGGCTTCATCCGCCCGGACGGCCAGGAAGAGGACGTTTTCGTTCACTACTCGTCGATCGTCGGAGAGGGATACAGAAACCTGCGCCGTGGCCAGAAGGTCGAGTTCACGATGGAGGACTCGGACAAGGGCCCCCAAGCCGTGGACGTGACTGAGATCGCAGGCGAGGAGGGCTTCAGCGATAAGGTGGGAATCGCGGACGACCTCAGCGACGATGCGTACGCCCAGCCGGCAGCTATCTCTGCTGCTGCCGACGAGGGCGAAGCTGCGGAAGCGGCCGTCTAAGTCGATACTTGAGGTGACACGCACCAGGCCCCGGTGGCGCCATGCCACCGGGGCCTCTGTGTTGCGCAGCCCCTACCCACTGAGAATCGATCGCTACAGGCCAGGCAGGGCCTCGACGAGCAGATCGAGCGCCACTTCGGCATCGATCTGGCCGGTCTTGATCCGCACATCCGTCTCCAGCAGTTGGCGGAGCGCCTTATCCAGGTGCTCTGTGGTGAACCGGTTGGCCTGCGTCCACAGCTTGCCCGCCGGATAGGGATGAAGCTTCAGCTCACGGGCCACGTCCGCCGGGCCGGCACCCCCGCTCTTCAGCTCCTTGACCTGGATCAACAGGCGGAACTGGCGGACTATCATCGCCAGTATCCGCAGCGGATGCTCGCCACCGTCGAGCAGACCGTGCAAGACACGCGCGGCTGAGCGGCTGTCCCGCCCTCCCATCGCGTCGACGAGATCGAACACAAGCGCCGCCTGGGCGTAGGGGACCACGGCGTCTATGTCCGCCACGGTGATCTTCCTCTCGCCTCCGGCGTAGGTCACCAGTTTATCTACCTCCTGATCCAGCACCCGAAGATCGCTTCCAACAAGTGCCGCCAGGTGCTGGGCTGCCCGTCCCTCGATGCCCCCGCCGTACCTGGCGGCGCGCTTCTCCACCCAGCGGCCCAGCTGCCTCGCCTCAGGAGGATCGAAGCGGCGGACGTAGCCCCGCTCGTGCTTCTGGGCCAGCTTGAGGATCGCATGACGCGCCGGCAGCGCCTGGCTTTCCACGAATACCAGGCGGGTCGTCTCCGGTACCTGTGGCAGGTACTCACACAGTTCGCCCAGGAAGTCGGAGGCCCCGGACAGGGATTCCTCGCTCCCACGCCGGCTCAACCTGGCCAGCAGGCCTGTGACGATCACCAGCCTCTTGTCCGCCAGGAAAGGCACGGTATCGCAGGCGTGCCTCAGCTCCCCCATGCCGACGCTGGTGCCGTCGAGCACCGTCGTGTTCAGATCCGCGGTCTCGGGCGTGCCCAGGCGCTGCCTGAGTTCGGCCAGGGCCTCTGAGCTGGACAGGTCGTCAGCGCCGTGGAATACGTAGAATGTGGGAGGTGGATTCGACATCTTCGGCGAGTGGTCGCTTCTCACGCCCCGCTGCCGGGGCGGCGCGAAGCGCTGTTGGGCCTCAGCCTGGCGCTCAGCCGCCGGCCAGGGCAGACGCCGGATGGGCGATGACCAGCAGCCGATAGCGGAGGCTGCCGTAGGGATGACAGGTGACCAGCGTCAATCTTACGTCGTCGGTGGGCATTATGTAGCGAGCGTTCTCCTGCCTGACCTCCAGCGGCTGATCGCCCTCAGGAAGCATCAGCACGGAGCTGACAACGAAGTCGTAGCCGCCCCTGCCCGCATAGACGGCGATGACGTCACCCTCTTCCAGCTGGTAGAGATCGCGGAAGACCTCTCCATACATCGTGTTGTGGCCACTGATCACGGTGTTGCCGGGCTGCCCCAGAGGGGCCGACGTATTGTGCCAACCGGCAGCGTGCATTGCTGGCGCTTCCCACAGCTTCTGCGATTGACCGTCGATGGTCACCTCACTCGTGGTGGCCGGCACTACCGGGGCGTCCAATCTGATCGCCGGGATAACGATGTGCGTGGGCACGGCTGGGGCCCGCGTCGGCGTCTCCCGGACTTCCTGTGAGGACTGAGATGTCTGGGGTCGGGCCAGCATCAGTGCCGGCTCTCCCTCTCCCTCGAGAGGAGAGATGAAGGCGGTGTCGGCGGCATCGCTGGGAGCGCCGGGAATATCGGCCAGGCGGGAAGCGAGATAGGGATACACAAGCAGGCCGCCAACGAGTACAAGCGACAGCACACCGGCGGCGATAATCTCGCTGGCCGGACAGGGGTCGGCGTCCGGCCCGGCGCCTACTTCGATCTCTTCAGCTATCTCCATCCGCAGTGATTATACAGCACGGAAGCAGCGCCCACAAGGGCGGCGTTCGGCCGCGCCCGCCGGCTGTAGTGGGTCAGGGCATCGATGCCATGGCGCTGTGGCCGCACATGCATCGCCGCGGGCTGAAGCCCACGGCCGATAGCAGAACCCTGCTTCGCAGGCTGGGAGTTCCGGCCGCCTGCAGGGCGGGCTGCGCCCAGTACGTGGCCACCCCGTCGATGTCAAGCCAGGCGCTGAGATGGCCGAACCGTCCGGACTCCCTCCAGCCCCACAAGGGCCTTGCTTTCTCCGGGCGACGGTTCAGCATCGGGCGCCCAGGGGCCGGGCGGGTTGCGTATCAGGCGTAGGCGCGATAGCGATGCCTTGGCGCATGCACTGGGCAGGGTTGACCTGCCCCAGTCACTGGTCTATAATACGCCCGCTTCGCGGAGACAGACACTCATGCTAAGACGGCGGGAAGCCCAGGAATCCGAGACCACCGGCCCGACAGCCCCGGTCTCCGCCGGCTACGTCTGGAGCCCCAAACCGGTCAACGTCTGGGTCAGCATGAACCCCAGCAACAACCTGCAGCTCCACGTCCTCCAGCAGTTGAGCAGGAGACTGAAGGACCAGGGCTCCCTGTTCGTCCCCGTTCCGTCGGTTCCCACGCGGCTGGGCCTGGTGGCTCAACTGGGCATCGGCTTTGGCTCGAACCTGCGGGAGGAGATCAACCCCTCGGTCGTCTATGGCCGCATGGCGAAGCCGCGGGGCAGCACACTGACGATCACCACGGCTGAGGGTCTGCCGCAGAGCGACCTCTTCGATGTGGCCCGGGGCCAGCTCTTGAGGAAGGCCTGCCACATAGGCATACTCGTCCAAGGCGATCCGGAGAGCACGCACGTCGATAGAGTACTATGGGCGAGCATGGCCGGCAACCATCGATTGCTGGAGGGGGGCGAAAACGAGGAGAAGCTGTTCGACAATCTGGCGCTGCGCGTGCTGGCGCACGCCGGCGCCGAGAAGGTCGGCCGGCACGAGGGCGACGACGATACGGAGATCACCTGGGAGCAGTGGAATCGCTCCCCAATTCACCGGGATATCTCCCGGGCAGCACGAGCCCTGGGCAGGGCAGGGCTGTTCGAGGACGAGGTTGACCTCGATCAGTATGGCTCTGCGGAACAGACGCACACCGTGCTCAGGTTCCTGAAGCGCGCGGCGCTCGGCGAGGGCATGCGCAGCCAGATCGACCCCAAGCTGCGGGTGATGGGAGTGACGACCACCGGCGGCGGCAAGGCCCGAGTGAGCAGGCTTGCCAGGGAGGGCCACCTGGTGCCGATCAGCCAGCTGACGTGGAAGGGCTACATCAGGGCCATACCCAAGGGCTGCCCGATAACCTTCACCGCACCCTCTGTGGAGACACACGAGAACGGGATGGTCTACCTGGCCGGCGCACTGGCCAACGCGGGGCTGGTCAACGGCTTCGATGACTTCCTCCGCTTCCTGACCGACCATTTCGCCCAGCACGACGTGATCGACATCCTGCCCAGCGGGCTGACGCCGAAGACGACCTGCATCGACCACTTCCACCGCCATCCCAATGCCAAGAGCGTGAAGGACTCATCGAAGGTGGAGATAGTCCACCCGGACCGGAACCGCTTTCCGGAGATCGATTTCCCCTGCGGCGTACGTGAGGCGGAGCTATACCTGCTCTCCGCCCTGTTCCAGTCGAAGGCCTTCCGCGAGCCCGGGCCGCTTGAGAAGGTGATCATCGCTATCCTCCCCGGCCACGGCTCCGTGGCGGTATACGGGGGCCCGCGGGAACAACT
Organism: uncultured Anaerolineales bacterium; assembly: GCA_964530325.1. Taxonomy (GTDB): domain Bacteria; phylum Chloroflexota; class Anaerolineae; order B4-G1; family B4-G1; genus CAZHAX01. The sequence goes on from CAZHAX010000028.1 coordinate 7,837, forward strand.
CACCAGCATGCTGATCAACGGCATGAAGATGGCCCAGGTCGCCTGGGTCTGATCGTCGCAGCTCAGCTGTCGCGCAGCTCACCCAAATAGCCCCGCCAGAAGGAATAGAGAATGGGCCCCACCACGCAAGCCGATCCCGCCAAGATGCTCCACGATCTGCTGCAGCCCTGGCACCAGGCAGCAGCCGACCCCGGGCCGGCGCAGGAGGCGGTCCTGCAGGAGTTGCTCAAAGGGTATGCGCAGACCCAGTACGGCGCCCAGCGCGGCGCAGCGCAGGTCGGCTCGATGGCCGACTATCGCGCGGCCTTCGCTGCCGCACCCTACGAGGAATACGAGCCGCTCGTTCGCCGCGTCATGCGCGGCGAGGTGGACCTGCTGCTCTACGAGGAGCCGGTGGGCTGGGCGATCACCAGGGGAACGACGAAAGGCACGTCCAAGTTCATACCTATGACACCGGTAGACCTGCGAAGGCGCATCAGCGCCGGCCGGGCTATGATGAATTGGGTCGCCACGAGCAAGCGGTTCGATCTCTTTGCCGGCGTCAACCTGAACCTCAACTGGCCTTCCATAGTGGGCACGGTCCAGGTCGGCAGCAGACAGGCACCCTACGGCTACAGCTCCGGCATCTATGCCAAGTACGTGTCCGATTCAACTCCGCTCCGCTCCGAACCCTCGCAGGAGGAGATCGATGCGCTGGGCGGCGGGAAGACGCGCCAGGATTGGGAGGCCCGCTTCGACCTGGCGTACGAGAAGTGCAAGGGCGAGAACGTGACGCTAGTAGGGGGCGTGGCGCCGACCGCCATCCGCTTCGGACGCTATCTGCGCCACAAGCACTCGGTCTACCCCAAAGACCTGTGGCAGACGCTTCTGGTCACACTGGGCAGCATCCCCGGCATCAACACAACCAGCCAGCCTGCGCTTCGGGCGCTGTATGGCCCGGTCGCCATCAGGGAGATCTACGGCACGACGGAGGGCATATTCGGCCAGCAGCGGGACGAAAAGCGGGCCTGGGTTCCCAACTACGATCAGTTCCTGTTCGAGGTCGAAACGGGGTCCGGAGTGAAGATGCTGCACGAGATGCGTCCCGGCCAGACCGGCAGCCTGGTCGTCTCCACGCCGACGCTGCCCCGCTATCGGATAGGCGACCTCATACTCGCCCTCCAGCCGCCCTACTTCCGCTGCATCGGCCGGGACAGGTGGTACACGCCGTTGAAGTATGCGTGGGACGAGCTGGCCACGCTCAACTTCGGACGGCTATAGCAGGTTGGAGGCCGGCTACGGCCGGCGCAGGACAGCCCGGAGCAGGACCACCAGGCCGAACCCGATCAGCAGGGCAGGGAAGACGATATCCCAGCCCAGCCCCAGGCCGACGGCGATCAAGAACACCGCCAGGATAGCGGTTCCCGCCACCGGACGCCGGAACGAGGGGATGAGCAGACGGGCCCCCACCTCGATGAGCAGGATGAAGCCTGCGCCCGCGAGCACGAGCAGCCAGCCGTCGCCGACGTAGCCCAGGTTCTCCAGCAGGAGGGCCACACCTGCCCAGATCAGAATGGCCCCCCATACAAGCGTGCTCAGAGGATCGCGCCGGTACTTCTCCTCCCAGCTCTTCTCGTGTTCCTTCTCCTGCTCCTTCTCGCCCTTCTCCTCTTCCTTCTCGTACTTCTCTCCCGCCTGCCATTCGGACATAGCATCCTCCCTTCGTGACCACGGAGCGGCGGTTGAGCCGCGTTTCTAGCCTAGTGTATCATAGGCGGACGGTACGTGCAATTGGCGCGAGCCTGGTTGGCAGCGAGCTGGGGAGACCGATAGCGTAGAAACCTACCATTTCCCGTGTTGCCTCCGCCTTGTCCGCACCCGACTTGCGTGCTATAGTAGTCCTTGCCACAAGGACATGGGCGTATGTCGAACGAAGAGGCGGCCCTAGTCGAGCGGGCCCAGCAGGGAGACCCCGCTGCATTCTCCGAGATCTACGACCGGCACCAGCCGGCGATATACCGCTACATCTCCTTCCGCGTCGGCGGCACGGCCGCGGCCGAGGACCTGACCAGCGAGGTCTTCGTGCGCGTGGTGGGCAGGATCGACCGCTTCAAGTACCGCGGCCGCCCTCTGCTCGCCTGGCTGTACACCATAGCGCGCAACCTGGTCACCGACCATCACCGCCGGGTTGGCCGGCACACGGTCACGCCGTTGGACGAGGCCCGTCCGGCGCCTGGCGAAGGGCCGGAGGCCAGGGCCGAAAGACATCTAGCCGAGCTGGGCGTGGTCCGAGCCCTCGGCGCGCTGACCGAGGAGCAGCGGCAGGTGATCCTGCTCAAGTTCGTGGAGGGTATGGACAGCGCAGAGATGGCCGGGCTCCTGGGCAAGACGGTCGGCTCTGTGAAGGCCCTGCAGCACCGCGCACTGGCTGCGCTTCGCAGGGCAATGGATGCGGAGGAAGAGGGAAGCAGGCGATGAGACGCCCTCTGAGAGAACTGCTCGACGAGTGCCTGGCCCGGACCCTCTCCGGCGAGGCGACAGCGGAGGAGTGCTTGCAGCTCTATCCCGAGCAGGCCGATGAGCTCCGCCCGCTCCTCGAGGCAGCCACCGACGTCCGCCAGGCTCAAGTGCCTGCCTGCGATCCGGCCGCCTACGCCGCCGGCAAGCGCAGGATGCTCGAGGCGCTGGCCTCCAGACCGCTGCCGGCCCGGACGTCCGTCCCCCGCGCCCTCGTTCTCCGGCGGGCTCTGGTCCTGGCCGCGGCCATCTTCGTGATCGCCGCTGCGGGGCTGCTGCTGCCTGGCTGGCCCACCGCTGAGATCGACCGGCAGGCCACGCTGGCCAACGCCGGCGGTCTGGTGCAGGTGCTCCCGGTGGGAGACGATGCCTGGCGGGCAGCGCTTGTCGGCGAGCGATTCGAGAGCGGAGACCGGATCCGCACGGCCGCCTCAGCCACCGCGGTCCTGGCCTTCTTCGACGGCAGCACCACCTGGCTGGAGCCGGAGACGGAGGTCACGCTGGCGGCGATGAGCTCCAGGCGGGACGGCGGGGAGAGGACGACTTCCCTCTTCCAGTGGTCGGGAGCGACCTTCAGCAGGGTCCGGCCCCTCCCAGACCAGGATTCCCGCTTCGAGATCGAAACCGCCACGGCACTCGCCGCCGTGCGTGGCACAGAGTTCGCCCTGCGCATCCAGGAAGATGGAGCCACGCTGGTTACGGTCAACGAGGGGGCCGTGAGAGTCACGGGCGGCCGGGCCACGGTCGAGGTGGGCGAGCTCGAGGAGACGGCGGTCGAGCCGGGTGGGGATCCGGAGCCGCCGCGCCCCGCGGCCCTGCCGGCGCCCACACCGGAGTTGCCGGTTCCCGAGCGGCTGCCGGACCCCCCCACACCCACCAGAACGACGGCGCCGCCAGCCCCGACGGCGACTGCCCTGCAACCGGAGGAGACGAAGGACCCCGGGCTGGTGGAATATGAGCGCACGCCGGCTCCGGTCGACTCAGAGATAACGCTGCAGCCATTCGAACGAACTGTGCTGCCGCACCCTATTGAGCGGACCGTGACGCCCGTGGCGGTAGACATCGGGAAGACGCCGGAGCCCACAGCCGTCATCAAGACGCCTGCCCCCGCAGGTACGCTCGTGCCAGTGGACAAGACAGAGACGGCTCAGCCGGCGCTCAGCCCTGAACCCACCCGCACGCCTGAGGCCAAGCCGACAGAGGCGCTGGCGCTGAGCCCTGAGCCCTCCTCCAGCCCAGAGGTCAAGCCGAAGAAGACTAACGTGCCACCTGGCCAGACGAAGACGCCGCCCGGCCAGGCGACGAAGACGCCCGCCGCCGCCGCCAACCCCTAGCGCCGCACGTCTCGACGCCGGGCAGTTCCCACCGTAGCCCAGCTTCCCCCGTTCCTGGCCCCACCACGTCGGCTACCCTGCCACTCAGGTGGCGGGCAGAGTGCCCGCCGCGTCTCTGGGAACTCCACAGTACGTGCCCGTATCTCCCCGCGCCTTTCCACGTTAAGCAGGTTGGATAGAAGGCTGATTGGGGAGGCGAGCATGGAACTCCTACTGAAGGACATAGAGACGGCCGACTCGTTGGCGGATGCGCTGTTCTCCCTGGCAGAGCCGTGGCGGAGCCGCTTCCTGGCCTTCCTGGCTGAGCGGGCCACCCGCTGGGACTGGGACGGCAGGCCACCGACGCGCCAGGAAGTGGCAATGTGGCTGGGGGATAGCGCCCTGTACGAGGTTATGGTGCTGATGCTCCATAGGTGGTCCGGGCCGGAAGTGCGGGTGGATACTACGCTACGCATTCACTGAGACGCGGGCCGCAGATCGCGCTGCTGATGAAGCCCCGATTGAGCGAGCGATTGGACGAGTGCCTGACAGCTCTGCTGTCCGGCGAGGAGACGGTGGACGATCTCCTCCAGCGCTTCCCCGACCACGCCGATCGCCTCCGCCCGCTGCTTGAGGCCGCCGAGGAACTCCACCAGGTGCCGGCGCCCTCGTGCCGCAGGGCCGCTACGAAGGCGGGCAAGCGGCGGATGCTGGAGGCTCTGGCGGCCCGGCCTCGAGCCTCGGAGGCGCGCCTGCCTGAGAGGTGGCGCTCCACCCTTGTCACTCCCGCTGCCCGGGCGGCGCTGCTCGCCGCCGCGGGGATCATGCTCATCTTGGCAGGCGGCCTGCTCGTCCCGGACTGGATAGGACCCGGCGTGGGTCAGCCCGCATTCCTGCACTACACGTCCGCGGCGGTCGAAGTGCTCACGCCTGATGCCGAGGACTGGCGCGAGATGGAGGCCGGCCGGACGCTGGCCAGCGGTGACCGCATCCGCAGCGGCAACGCCTACGTGGAGCTGGTCTTCTTCGACGGCAGCTCGACCTGGCTGGAGCCCGGGACGGACGTCACCCTCGTAGAGATGTCCTCCGGCCGAGCCGGGGGCAGGACGGTCATCGAGCTCTACCAGTGGATTGGCAGCACCTACAGCACCATCCAGCCCGCCCCCGACCCTTACTCCAGCTTCAGCATCGAGATGGCCGCCGCTGTAGCCGCGGTGCGGGGCACCGAGTTCAGGGTCACCGCCGAGGCGGATGGGACCACTACAGTGGCAGTCGCTGCGGGCCAGGTGGCCGTCACCGCAGAGGACGTGACGGTCGAGCTATCAGAAGGCGAAGAGACGACCGTCCGGCCGGAGGAGACGCCGGCAGCCTCGCGCCCCTGTGTAGGCTCTATTCAGAAGCCGGTGCCGCCGGGACAGACAAGGACACCCCAGCCACCAGGACAGACCAGGACGCCCCATCCGCCAGGACACGCCAGGACGCCCCAGCCGCAAGGACACACCGGAACGCCCCAGCCGCCAGGGCAAACGAAGACACCCGAGCCGCCGGGACAGACCAGGACTCCTGCGCGGACATGCACGCCAACACCGACTCCGACGCCCACCGCTACGCCGACCACCACACTGACAGAAACCGCGGTACAGCCGCCGACCCCGACCCTCACACCGACTCCGACGCCAACGCCCATTCCCCACACCGACATGCTCACTGTGGCGGACGGATACGACGAGCGGAGCAGCCAAAGTCTGAAGCAGCTCAACGCAGTCGACAGGCTCACGAGCAGCGACGACCATCGGTCGGCAACAGACTACGGCTACTTCACGTCCTACGAGTTCACCAACATCGGCGTGCCGGACGACGCCACTATCACTTCGGTGACGGTCTACTGCGAGCACTACGAGGGCGATTCGTTCGATCCGGGCGCGCTCGAGTGGCGTGTGGGGGCCAGATATCCAAACAGCCCAACCACCTGGCTCACAGCTCCCGCACCGGTGCGGGCCGGCGAGGCGAGCGAGGGATACGACGCCTGGGACGTCAGCTCGGCGGTCACAGCAGGAGGCCTGGTCAACCAGCTGCAGTTCATCGTGAAGAACAACGACGCGGCGGAAGGGACGAACATGGACCACGTATACGTCGTCGTCGAGTGGTTGGAGTGGTAGCAGTGACTAGATGAGAACGCTCGGCGCCCACCACGGCGCCTCAGCGGCGCCCGGGCCGGCTCCCTGGGGGGACACAAGCTGGCCCAGGCACTGTCCTCGAGAGGGGCGTTTCTGCCCAGCGACGCCCCGAGGACAGCAGAAAGACCGCCCCGTGACCCGAAAAGGCCACGGGGCGGTCTTCTTGTCTCTTCAGCTGCAGTCCAGGACTAGGCCTCGCCGCAGCGCTCCAGCAATCTGGCCCAGCTCCGGTCTACCTCGGCCTGGAACTCGTCGATCATGTGCCGGTTCTCCGGCCGGAACAGGTGGCGGAAGCGACCCTGCCGCTTGAGCCACTCCTCTATAGGCCGCTTGTCCTTCGGCTTGTAGCTCAGCCGCCATTCCCCGTCCACGACCTCGTAGAGGGGCCAGTAGCATGTATCGACGGCCAGCTGCGTGATCTCGATCGTTTCGTCCGTGCCGTGGCGCCAGCCGCGGTTGCAGGAGGCGATCACGTTCATGAAAGCCGGCCCGCCGCAGCTCACCGCCGCCCGCGTCTTCTTCATCAGGTCACGCCACTGGCTCGGCGCCGCCTGTGCCACGTAGGGCATCCCGTGGGCGGCCATGATTGCCGTCAGGTCCTTCCGGAACTGCTGCTTGCCGGGAATGACACTTCCCACAGGCGACGTGGTCGTGTTGGCGCCATAGGGCGTGGCGCTCGAGCGCTGGATGCCCGTGTTCATGTAGGCCCCGTTGTCGTAGCAAACGTACAGGAACCGGTGCCCACGCTCGACCGCGCCGGACAATGACTGAAGGCCGATGTCGTACGTACCGCCGTCACCGCCGAAGGCGATGAACTTGACGTTCTGCTCCTTGATCTTCCCCTGGCGCACCAGGCTGCGGTAGGCTGCCTCGACGCCGCTGATCGTCGCTGCGGCATTCTCGAAGGCGTTGTGAATCCAGGGCACCCGCCAGGCGGTGTAGGGGTAGATCGTCGTCCCCACCTCCAGACAGCCCGTGGCATTGGCCAGAACGACCGGCTCGTCGATCGCCGCCAGCATCTGCCGGACGATGATCGGAGCGCCGCACCCGGCACAGAGCCGGTGGCCAGGGCTGAGACGATCCTCTTGCTTCGCCAGTTCTTTGGGAGTCAGCTTTGTCGCCATTCTCAGCTCCTCACTCACGGACGCCCAGGTAGGTCACCGTCTGTTCGGCGCGCCCTGAGCTTGCGATCTCCAGCGCGTCGCGGAAGACCCCCTCGATCTCGCCGGTCAGGATGTCCCGGCCGCCCAGCCCGTAGACGTAGTCGACGACAGGCGCCTGCACGCCGTTGACGGCGAGCGCAGCGACGATCTCCAGGAAGAGCGGCCCGGCGTTGTCCATCGCGCCAAACGATGCGGAGCGGTCCATCACGGCCACGCTCTTGAGATGGCTCATGGCATCCGCCAACTCCTTCGCCGGGAACGGCCGGAAGACGCGCGGCTTGATCAACCCCACCTTCAGCCCCTCGTCTCGCAGGCCGTCGACAACCGTCTTCGCCGTGCCGGCCGTCGAGTTGGCCGCAACGATCGCCGTCTCGGCATCGTCGATCCGATAGGCCTCGAAGAGGCCGTAATCGCGCTTGAATTTCTTGTTGAACTCCTTGGCCACGTCCAGGATCACCGCCTGGGATTTCTCCATTGCGTCGACCTGCTGCCGCTTGTGCTCGAAGTAGTAATCGTAGAAATCGAGCGGCCCGAAAGTCTTAGGGTTCTCCAGGTCGAGGAGCGGCCACTGCGCAGAGTACTGGCCGACGAACGACTTGACGTCCTTATCGTCGTATATCTCCACCCTCTCCATCCCGTGGCTGGTGATGAAGCCGTCCTGACAGATAGCCACCGGGAGCAGCACGTTCTCGTGCTCGGCGATGCGAACCGCCTGGATGATATTGTCGTACGCCTCCTGGCCGTTCTCCGAGAACATCATGATCCAGCCACTATCGCGTATGCCCATGGCGTCCGAGTGGTCGGTGTGGATGTTGATCGGGCCCGAGAGCGCCCTGTTCACCAGGCTCATCACTATGGGACAGCGGTTCGAGGCGGCGATGTAGACGATCTCCCACATCAGAGCCAGGCCGTTGGCCGCCGTGGCGGTCATGACCCGGGCGCCGGCCGTCGAGGCGCCCACGCAGGCGCTCATCGCGCTGTGCTCACTCTCTACGGTGACGAACTCGGTGTCGACCAGGCCGTCGGCGACGAAGTCGGCAAACTTCTGCACGGTCGACGTCTGCGGGGTGATCGGATAGGCGGCGATCACGTCTGGGTTGATCTGGCGCATCGCCGTGGCGACGGCCTCGTTTCCGGACAGCGCTTCAAACGTGCTCATCTTCTCACTCCTCGATCGACCCTTCTTCGACCATGCGGATGCACAGCCGCTCGTCGCCGCGCTCCAGCTTCTCCCCGGCCTCCTTGATCACCTTGGTATTGACCGGGCAGACGCTGGCGCAGATACCGCAGCCCTTGCAGTGATCCAGGTCGAAGCCGGTCATCTTCTCGTTCTCAGCGTCGACGCGGATGCTCGAGTCCGGGCAGAAGAGCCAGCACTGGAAGCAGTGAATACAGTCCGCCTGGCCGAAGACGGGCCGGAACGCCCTCCAGCCTCCAGTCTCATATTCCTCGGCGTTACCTGCCTCCAGGATCATCCCGGCGATAGGTATGTCCTTCCATCCCTTCTGTTCCATTGCCACTCCCCTACCCTTCTTGTACTTCCTCGGCCGCGCGCTTGAGCGCCCGGACGTTAGACTCGACCGCCTCTGCTGATATCTTCTTGCCGAACCAGGCACGCAGCTGCTCTGCCAGATCCTCTATCTTGAACAGGCCTGTGGCCCTGGCGAAGGCTCCCAGCATCGGCGTGTTCGTGATCTCCCGACCCATCTCCTCGATGGCGATGTGGCTGGCATCGACCACGAACACCTTACCGGTCTTGAATCCGGTCAGCTTGCGCACTTCCGCCGGGCTGCCCGACGTGTTTACCAGCAGCGTTCCCTCAGGCTTAAGCCCGTCGGCTACGCCAACGCTGCCCAGCAGCGTCGGATCGAGCACCAGCACCACGTCCGGTTCCTCGATCTGGGAATGGATGTTGATCGGCTTGGGGCTCAGGCGGGTGAAAGCCCGGATCGGCGCACCCATGCGCTCCGGGCCATAGTCCGGGAAGGCCTGGAAGTACTGGCCGGTGCCCATCGCCGTCTCCGCCAACAGCTTGCCGGCCGTGACCACACCCTGCCCGCCTCGGCCGTGCCAGCGGATCTCAATCAGGTCAGCCATTACGCTTCTCCTTTGCCATCGAACGGTGACTAACGCGAAAGCAGGAGCCACAAGGCTCCAGGTGCCTATTATCCACAAACTCGGGATTTTCGCCAGTCGAAAGCACCTTGAGCTCCGCCGCAGCCCCCGTGTTGGACCGTGCCTTTGGCCGCCCGCTCAGTCCCCGTTCGCCCCTGGGGCGATTCGGTCACTGCCCGCACCCCTTCTCGTCACCCGGTCTCTGCCTGGCTGATCGCGCGCAGCATCTCGCTGTGGATCAAGCCGTTCGAAGCGACGACGAAGTCCCCGGAGACGCAGTCGAGCTCACCTCTCTGGTCGGTGGCCAGCCCGCCGGCCTCGCGCACCAGGAGAACGCCTGCCGCCACGTCCCAGGGACTGAGCCGAATCTCCCAGAAGCCGTCCAGACGGCCGCAGGCCACGTAGGAGAGATCGAGGACGGCGGCTCCCGCCCGCCGCACGCCCTGGCTACGGCGCAGGAAATAGCCGAGGCGCTCGACGTTGTTGTCGGCAGCCGTCGTCCGGTCATAAGGAAAGCCTGTGGCCAGGAACGCTCCGGCCAGCTGGCCGACGCGAGAGACGCTGATTGGATCGCCGTTCAGCGTGGCTCCCCCGCCCATCCGGGCGGAGAACGTCTCCTCGCGCAGCGGATCGTAGACCACGCCAGCAACGGGGACACCCTCGTCGACCATCGCCAGTGAGATGCCGACGTGAGGGAAGCCGTGGGCCAGGTTGTTCGTGCCGTCGAGGGGATCGATCATCCAGATGGGGGCCCCGGGCGCGCGCCACTCGTCGCCTCCCCCCTCCTCGGCCAGAACGCGGTGGTCTGGGAATGCCTCCCTGATCCGGCCGACGATCAGCTTCTCCGCATCCAGATCGATCTTGGTGACCGGGTTGACCGGCCCCTTCCAGTCGACCTCGACAATGGCAGTGCGCGGGAAGACCTCCCGCACCATCCGGCCAGCCTCCTGGGCGATCTCCGTCGCCTTCTCCAGGATCGAGTCGTGGTCCAAGCTATTCCTCGCAGTCCGTAGCGGTCCGGTCCGGCGCCAAGCGCATTCTAGCGGAAAGCGGAAGCCAAGTCAAACGCAGGGAAGAACCCCGCCTTCCACCGCATGGGGAACCCGCCGGGCAGGAATGGCGTCCTTATTGGAGGGAGAGCATTACTGGAGGGGAACGGACTCGTTCCTTTGGAGGGGACGGATCTCCAGGGGATTCGCACGGGACCAGCGATCTTGCTGCTTCTCGCAATAGTGCTACAATCGCCCGGAGGCCAGATGACCAAGACAAGTAGAGCAGGCTCTGCCCAAGCCGGCTCCCGTCCCACTCGAAAGCCGCAGTCGGACGACGTAGAGACAGCCGAGCTGCCCGGCGAGATCGGGGAGCCCACCATCCGGGCCGAGCGGGTGCCGACCGGAGCCACGCCCACGGCCCGCATGCCGCGCACCGTGCCGCCGCCGCTGCGTCCCGGTTACGTGGCCCCCGGTCGGAAGCCGCCGGGGTCGCAGCGACCCGGTTCAGGCAAGAGGCCCCGCCGGCCGCGCCAGCCGTGGCAGCGCCGCCTGGCCTCCGCGCTGTTCGCCATCGTCGCCGTCGTCGTGCTCGTCTTCTTCCTGGCCGCGTCCGGCTCGGTGGTGGCCTATGTCTATATCGCCAGCCAGCTGCCTTCCCCTTCCGAGCTCAGAACGCGGGCCAATCCCTTCGTCAGCAGTAAGATCCTGGACCGGGAGGGCAATCTCCTGTACGAGGTCACAGACCCGCAGGGCGGCCGGCGCACCTGGGTCGATCTGGAAGAGATCTCCCCTTACTTGATCCAGGCCACCATCGCCACCGAGGACCGCAACTTCTATGCCCGGATACACCGGGGCATCGACCCCATAGCCATCCTGCGCGCCGTCTACTACAACGTGACCGAGCAGCGCATCGTATCCGGGGCGAGCACCATCCCTCAGCAGCTGGCCCGCCTCGTCCTGCTCACGCCCGAGGAGCGGGTCGACGTATCGACGTGGCGCAAGATCAAGGAGGCCGTCCTGGCCGCCGAGCTCGCCCGCACCTACACCAAGGACGAGATGCTGGAGATCTACCTGAACGAGATCTACTATGGAGGTCTCGCCTACGGCATCCAGGCCGCTTCCGAGACCTTCTTCGAACAGGACGCGGGCAAACTGACAATAGCGCAGGCCTCCTTCCTGGCCGGTCTGCCGCAGCTCCCTTCGCTCTACGATCCCTTCGTCTCCGGCCCTGAGTCCGCCCTTGCCCGCCAGCTCGACGTGCTGGGCTTGATGGTCGAGGATGAGTACATCACGCAGGCAGAGGCGGACGAGGCGGCCGCGGAGATGGCTAGCTACAGCTTCGAGGCACCGGACCCGGGGCTGGCCACAGCTCCTCACTTCGTCTTCTTCGTCCGTCAGACGTTGGAGAGCGATCCTGAGTTCGGGCCGGAGGCGCTCTACCGGAACGAGGAGGGTCGCAGCCTCCGTATCTACACAACGCTCGATCCGCAGCTCCAGGCCCTGGCCGAGGAGGCCGTGCGCGAGGGCGTGGCCAATCTGGCGGACCGGGATGCGACGAACGGGGCGCTGGTGGCCATCGACCCCTCCAATGGGCACATCCTGGCCATGGTCGGATCGGCCGACTACGATAACGAGGAGATCGACGGCCAGGTCAACGTCGCCACCCGCTGCCGGCAGCCCGGCTCTTCGATCAAGCCGCTCACGTACGTGGCGGCGCTCGAGCTCGGCTGGACGCCCTCAACGCTGATCTGGGACGTGGAGACGGAGTTCCCGGACGCAGCGAACCCGCCGTACGTCCCGGTCAACTACGATGGCAGATACCGTGGGCCCATGCTGCTTCGTGACGCGCTGGCCAATTCACTCAACGTGCCCGCAGTACACACGCTCGAGTTCGTGGGAGTCGATGGCCTGCTCGAGATGGCCACTCGACTGGGCGTCCGCTCGCTGGCCAACCCCAGTGAGAACTGCCCTGAGTACCCGTCCGACTACGTGCCAGCCTACGGCCTATCCCTCACCCTCGGCGGGGGCGAGGTGAAGCTCGTGGAGATGGCCGGCGCCTACGCCGTCTTCGCCAACGGCGGGTTGTACATGGAGCCCAGCCCCATCCTGCGCATCGAAGACAGCGAAGGGCAGGTGCTGCGCGACAACTCCGCTCCGGCCGGCGAGCGGGTCCTCTCCGCGCAGCACGCCTATCTGATGACCAACATCCTTTCCGATACTAAGGCCCGCTGCCAGACGTTCCGCTGCCCCAGCCTGCTGGAACTGAGCGGCCGGCCGGCGGGCGCCAAGACGGGCACGACGGACGACTACAGGGACGGGTGGACGATCGGCTACACACCCGATCTGGTCACCGGCGTTTGGATCGGCAACTCGGACAACTCGCCCATGGATAGACTGCCGGGGTCGGCCGGGGCTGGGCCCATCTGGCACGAGTTCATGGAGGCGGCCCACGAGGGACTGCCGGTGCGCGACTTCGAGCGTCCCCGGGGCATTGTAGAGAGGGAGATCTGCGCCGACTGCGGCACGCTGCCGACCAGCTACTGCACGCGCCGCAAGACGGAGATCTTCGCCGAGGACCAGCCGCCTCTCGACGAGAGCCACTGCTGGTACCGGCTGGTGACGATCGATGCGTTGAGCGGGCTGCTGGCGAACGAATCGTGCCCAGGCAGCACCTACCAGAGCCTGATGGTGGCCATCGACGAGGAAGAGGGATGGCTGTGGGCTCAAAGCCACCTCGATCTCTTCGGAGGGCTGCAGCTGGCCCCCTTCCACCACTGCGACGAGACACCCACCGGGTACGGCGTCTCCATCAGCCAGCCCGGATCCGGCAGCACCGTCAACGGTACGGTGCAGGTCATCGGCACGGTGATGATCCCCTCGTTCCACCACTACGACGTGATGTACGGCGCCGGCGCCGAGCCGTCCGAGTGGCGCTGGCTCAGCGGCCCGCACCTGGCTCCCGTCCAGGAGGGCGTACTGACTGAGTGGCACGTTTCCCACTTCGAGCCGGGAACGTACTCGCTGCTGGTGATTGCCCACGACACGGCCTCCCGCCAGTTCCAGGCCCGCGTCCAGGTCGTGGTCGGGCCGTAGCGGCCCGCGTGCAGGGACGAAGAAAAGAGCCCCTGTCCGGCGGGACAGGGGCTCTTTGATTTGCTGGCGATGGCCCGCGGCTATTCGCCGGTTTCACCTGCGGTGGCGGCCTCGACCAGGTGGCGGCAGGCACTGCCCCCCATTGCCCGGCACTCGATCTCGCGCACGGAGTACTCCTTCCCCGTGGCCCATTTCACCGCCTCCTTGAGGGACCCGTCCAGGAGGTGGCAGACAGGCTCATCCGCCTGGCGCCCATAGCAGATGGCGCAGTAGTGATCGACGAAGACGAATCCCTCGGGTGTCTCCTCCACCTCGAGGACGCTCTCTTCATTCACCTCCATCAGCGCCTTCGCCATCTGGCTGAGGATGAACTTGACGCGCGTCTTTTCCGGCATCACCTTGAGCGCCACTCCGGCCAGGCCCATCAGCGCGGCCTGCTCTTCCACGCCGTAGCGGAAGGAGACGCGGCCGATCCGCTCCAGCATCCCTCGCCCGGCCCGGCCGTAGAACTCCTGTATCGCCGCGTTGAGCGCGCTGTACTCTGCCGCCTTGACGCCCAGCTCGACGTTGTCCGGAGGCAGCTCGTCCGCGTACCTCTCCAGCCCGGCCTGCAGCAGGACGATCCTCAATCCTCGTTCGCCCATAACCTCGCCGACCGCCTCGAGCGCCTGGCGCATGAGTGCGTTGGTGAACAGCCACTTTGTTGGTTCTCGATGCTCGGGCGTCATTCGTCCCTCCTCATGTAGGAGCGGCCCGGCGCCTGGCGCGGCGGCAGGCCGGTCACGGCTCAGCGCGAGATCGCCACCACTCTATCACACTCTCTGCGGCAGGTCAAGCCGATTTGCGATTTGGTCTGGTATGGTGTACACTGTGACGAGCAGTCAGGATAGAGACCGTGCGAGGCGGGGCCCGGCGGAGCCGATGGACAGAGACCCGCGGGGCGGCCGGCTCGCACCAGAAGTAGTGGCACTGGCACGGAGCCTGAAGAATGGCTGACGAAGGGCGGCAGAGAGCACTGGAGACGGCGCTGGCGAGCCTGACCAAGCGCTTCGGCGAGGGTACGATAATGCGCCTGGGCGAGGCGACTCATCTGGCCGTCGAGACGATCCCCACCGGCTCTCTGGCGCTCGACCGCGCACTCGGAGTGGGAGGTATCCCCCGCGGACGCGTCACCGAGATCTACGGCCCGGACGGCGCGGGCAAGACCACGTTGGCCCAGCACATCGTCGCCGAGACTCAGAAGCGTGATGGGACCGCTGCTTACGTCGACATGGAGCACGCCCTCGATCCGTCCTACGCGATCAGGTGCGGCGTGGACGTGGAGAACCTCCTTATCTCACAGCCGGATACCGGTGAGCAGGCGCTGGAGATCGCGGAGGCGCTCATCCGGTCCGGCGCGGTCGACCTCGTCGTCGTCGATTCGGTGGCCGCGCTCGTACCTCGGGCAGAGATAGAGGGCGAGATGGGGGATTCCCATCCCGGCCTCCAGGCCCGCCTGATGAGCCAGGCCTTGCGCAAGCTCAGCGGCGCCATCAAGCAGTCGAACACGGCTCTCCTCTTCACCAACCAGCTGCGGGAGAAGATCGGCGTGATGTTCGGCAACCCGGAGACGACCTCCGGCGGCCGTGCGCTCAAGTTCTACGCCTCGGTCCGCCTGGACATCCGCCGCATCGCCTCCATCAAGGACAAGGGTGAGGTGATCGGGAACCGGACCCGCGTCCGCGTCACCAAGAACAAGGTCGCCCCGCCGTTCCGCACCGCCGAGTTCGACATCATGTACGACGAGGGCATCAGCAAGTCGGGCGATCTGCTCGACGTGGCCGTGGAGCTCGAGGTCGTCGACAAGCGCGGCTCGTACTTCTACTACGAAGACGAGTCACTCGCGCAGGGCCGCGAGAGCGCCAAGCGCTTCCTGCGCGAAAACGCGGACATAGCCGAGAAGATCGAAGCGAAGGTGCGCGATCTCCTGGCGGAAGACGAGGCTGTCGCGCCAGTTGCCACTCAGAACGATGAGGAGGCAGCCGAGGCCGAAGAAGAGGCCTAGCGCAAACTTACTGATCGACTGGCTGAAACGAGCCACAGGTTGATCTCGGTTGTCGACGCTTTCCCCAGGGAAGGCGTTTGCCAAACAGAGCTTGGCTCTCTGATGCCCGCCATATCAGCAGAGCGTGTCGGAAGACTATGGTGGAAGCTGGCTAGTCTCCGCAGCACGCGAGCGCTCTGGGGCTAATCGGAGAGCAGTCCGGGCAGTGAGCCGCGCTATGCAGGTCCGGGGCCCGGAGGGCGCTCGGGCAGGGTAGCAGGCGCAGTTCTGCCCTTCGGCGGCTGGCCGGACAGGTTCTCAGTGCCGCTACCCCTGAGGCAGGGGGGCCGGCAGGGCTTGGGGATCAACGCCAGCAGCAGTGCTGGCCAAAGCCGTGGCCGTTTGGGCCGCGGCTTTCTTTGTTTCTGGAACACTGATGGGAAGCATAACGGCGCTCCGCGTACAGAAGCGCAACAAGAAACGGGTCAACGTCCATCTCGACGGCGAGTACGCCTTCGCCCTGACGGACATCGAGGCAGCCCGTCTCCGCGTGGGGCAGACGTTGACCGAGGAAGAGATAGGCGCGCTACAGAGGGGTGACCAGGCAGAGCGGGCCTATGAGCGGGCGCTCAGCTTCCTCTCCTATCGCCCGCGGAGCGAATCGGAAGTGCGCAGCAGCCTGCGTCGCAAGCGGGTGGATGCTGAAACGATCGATTCGGTGATCGACAGACTGATCCGGGCAGGATTGCTGGACGATGCCGAGTTCGCCCGGTATTGGGTTGACAACCGCATTCAATTCAGGCCCCGGGGCGCACGAGCCCTCCGCCACGAGCTGCGGGCGAAGGGCGTGCCTCAGGCGGTGATCGGCGAGGCCCTGGAGAGCTACGACGAAGAGGCTGCGGCCAGGAAGGCCGCGCGGGCCGGCGCCAGCCGAATGGCGCATCTAGAGACAGACGATTTCCGGAGACGCCTGAGCTCCTACCTGGCGCGCAGGGGTTTCCATTACGGCGTAGTGAAGCCGCTCGTTCAGGAGATGCTGGAGCGAAGGCCCGGCCTCCCGGACGAGATTGAAAGCGAGGTACAGGCGAATGGGGAATGATTGGATAGTCATAGTGGCCGTCGCCGTTCTTGCCTTGGGGCTTGGTGTCGCGTTGGGCATGCTCTTTCGACGCTACACCGCCACTCAGGCGATCAACAAGAGGAAGCAGCAGGCCGACCAGCTCCTGGAGGAGGCCGACAAGAAGGCCAGTGAGGTAGTCCTCGCCGCGCGAGACGAAGCGGCCAGCATCCGCAAGAGCGCCGACGAGGAGGCGGACAAGCGCCGGGCCAACATGGAGCGAGAAGAGGAGCGGCTGCAGCAGCGGCGCGAGCGAGTCGACCAGCGCCAGGAGCACCTCGATCAGCGGGAGCAGACCCTGAACAAGCGCCAAAGCTCCTTGGACAAGAAACGGAACGAGGTGCTGAGGCTGCGCGAAGAGCAGATCGCCACGCTGGAGCGGATAGCCGGCCTCTCCAGCGAGGACGCAAAGGTGGAGCTGCTCGCAGCGGTCGAGGAGGACAGCCGCAACGACATGGCCCGCGTCATCCGCCAGATCGAGAGCGAGGCAAAGGAGAAGGGAGAGGAGCGGGCCAGGGAGATAGTCACCTACGCCATCCAGCGCATGGCCGGCGAGCAGGTCGCCGAGCTGACGGTATCGACCGTATCCCTGCCTTCAGATGACATGAAGGGGCGCATCATCGGCCGCGGCGGGCGCAACATCAGAGTGTTCGAGCAGGCCGCCGGGGTGGACGTAGTGGTGGACGATACGCCGGAGGCGGTGACGATCTCCTGCTTCGACCCCGTAAGGCGCGAGGCGGCCAGCCGGGCCATGGCCCGTCTGGTGCTCGACGGCCGCATCCACCCGGCGCGGATCGAGAAGGTGGTGACGGACTGCGAGGCCGAGGTAGAGCGGATAGTACGTGAAGAGGGTGAACGGGCCGCCGTCGAGGCGAGCGTGCACGGGCTGCACCCGGAGATCCTCAAGCTGCTGGGCAAGCTCAGGTTCCGCACCAGCTACGGCCAGAACCAGCTGGCGCACGCCATCGAGACAGCGAAGCTCTCAGCCCTCCTGGCCGAGGAGCTGGGAGCGGACGTCCAGCTGGCCCGGACGGCAGGGCTGCTGCACGATCTGGGCAAGGCGGTGGACTGGGAGATCGAGGGCACACACGCCAAGATCGGCGCCGACATCTGCCGCCGCTACGGCGTGCCAGACCAGGTGATCAACTGCGTCGAGGCGCATCACCACGAGGCAGAGCAGAACTCGATCGAGGCGGTGATCGTCGAGGCGGCAGACGCCATCTCCGGCGCCCGGCCGGGTGCTCGGCGTGAGAGCCTGGAGCTCTATCTCAAGCGCATCCGCGCTCTGGAGGAGATCGCCACTTCCTTCGACGGAGTGGCCGAGGCCTACGCCCTCCAGGCCGGCCGTGAGGTCAGGATAATCGTCAAGCCGGAGGAGATAGACGATCTGGCTACTCTCAGGCTCTCCAAGGACATCGCCGGTAAGCTCGAGGAGGGCATGGAGTATCCCGGCCAGATCAAGGTGACTGTGATCCGCGAGGTCCGGGCCGAGGAGTACGCCAAGTAGCAGTCGCCGCCAGGCACGGGGACGAGGAATAGGCGCGAACTGCGTCTGAGGTCCGGGGCGTGCTAGGGCAGGTACGCCCGGGGATTCTGCTGCACGCCGTACCTGCGCACTTCGAAGTGGAGATGGGGACCGGTCGACCAGCCGGTGCTGCCCACCGCTCCGATCACGTCGCCCCGCTCCACGGCCTGCCCCTCGGAGACGTAGATCATGCTCAGGTGGGCATAGTAGGTGACGAGCCCGTCGTGGGCATGATTGATGACCACGATGTTGCCGTAACCGACGTCCGTCCAGCCGGCGAAGCTGACGAAGCCACCGTCGGCCGCCAGGACCGCGCTCCCCTTCGCCGCGCCGATGTCGATCGCCCGGTGTCCGTACCAGTACCCCTGGGTGATCGCTCCCAGCACCGGCCAGTCCAGGTCGCCGCTGCCGCGCGCACCCTCCGGCACGGGGCCGGTATACGAGGTCACGTACCTGGGGACGTACGGCTTCTCGCCGCCCGGAACGACCAGCCACGCCCCTTCCTCGATCGTGTAGTCCGGAGCTTCCAGGCTGTTGTAGACGCAGTCTCTGATTGCCTCCGGCTCCACCTGGTATCTATTGGCGATCGATTCGAGGGTGTCCGACGCGCGGACCTGGTGATAGGCGCCGTTCAAGGGCAGGATCGTCACTTCCTGGCCAATACGGAGGAGATCGGGCGCGTCTTCGACCGCCGGGTTGGCCCACATCACTGTCTCCGGCTCAATAGCGAACAGGTCGGCTATCGTCTCCACCGTATCGGCCACCTGGACGGTGTAGGTGACGATGCTCAGGCGCGGGCGATCGGGTATGATCGTGTGGGGCTCCGTCTCCTGCACCACCATGCCGCCTGCGGTCAGCCCGGTCTGCGGTCCGCCTGATCCGAACGCGCTCGAGGCGGCCAGCAGCAGGTCCCCGGCTGCATCACTTCCCGGATTGGCGCCCGGCGGGGCGGGGGCCGCGCTGGCCGGCCAATCTATGCTGGCCAAGCCGATCGCAGCGACCGTGAGGGTGACGATGACCAGGTGGGCGCACGTGCGCGAGGCAAGCGGCAGCCAGCCGTCCCAATCGCCGCTCAGGCGCAGAGCTACGCTGGCCAGGGTCGAGAGCACGTCCGCCAGGCAGCGCTCAAGCCGCCCGCGGCAGATCTGCGCCTCCACCCTGCTCTTCCTGGCGCTCTCACGCCGCGCCGATCGCTTCGGCGATTCCATATGATTTCAGCAGGTGCTACGACAGGGGCAGCTTGCCCTGCGGATCGATGGGCACGTTGTCCAGCCTGATCTCGAAGTGGAGATGCGGTCCGGTCGAATAGCCTGTGGTGCCGCCAGGGCCTATCGCGTCTCCCTGGGCAACGACCTGGCCGCAGTCGACCCAGATGTCGTCCAGGTGGGCATAGAAGGTCTGGTAGCCTCTGCCATGGTAGAGAACGACTAGGTTGCCATAGCCTCCAGACCAGCCCCTGTAGATCACGGTGCCCCCGTCTGCCGCGTAGATGGGGTCGCCGATTCTCACACCGATATCCAGCCCCGAGTGGGGCGGGTTGCGGGGGTCGTGGAACGTCCAGCCGGAGATGCGGCGGCTGTCCGTGGGCCATGCGAAGCTGTACCCGCCACCGCCGCGCGCCGATCCTACGTCCGGGCAGGCCCCGGACCCATACCGCACGTCCCAGTCCGGCTGCCACACGATGTAGTCGCGAGACCCGCCGGGCACGACGAGATCCTGGCCCACCCGGAGCGGCTCCCCAGGCTCGATGTTGTTCCACTCGTTGTAGAACGCATCAACATCGGCCTCATACTTATCGGCCAGCGCCTCGACCGTATCGCCCTGCTCCACCCGGTGATAGACACCACTGACCGGCAGGATGTTGAGAACCGTGCCGATCGGTAGGAGATGGGGGTTGTCGTGCAGGGTTTCTGAGTTGGCCCAGTAAATGGTACTCGCCGAGATGCCGTGCCATACGGCGATGTCCCACACCGTGTCGCCGGGAACGACGACGTAGGTGACGACCTCCTCCCTGGGCCGATCGGGGAACGTGGTGTGCGGGACGGCCACACGCAGCACAGAGTCGTCCTGGAGACCGCTCGTTCCGGGCTGCAGGGGCTCTCCACCGGCGGCGAGCAGGCCATCATCCGGGGAGGTCGCGCCGGCCGGGGCACCGCTGGCTCCATCGCCTAACCCACCTACTGCCGCAAGCAGCCCGCTGCCACCGGCGCCTCCCAGGAGGACGACGACGACGGCCAGGACAAGCACGCTGACGTGAGCGCTGGCCCGGGTCAGCGCCGGACGCCTGGCCAGCCAGTCCGCCCCGCCGGCGACCGCCTTGATCCGCTGCGCCGCCCGGGCCAGGAAACGGCTGAGCAGCGGACGCACGACGTCTGTGGGATTGCTTCGGCCTGAGCGGTCAGCGCCCTTCGCCTGGGTGTCTTCCATCGCTCTTGCTGATAGGCCAGGCCGCGGGCGCGGCCTGGGACCGAATTATACCACTCGGCGGGAGCGCCGCAACCCCACCTCGATCGGCCCACTCAAGGGCCAGACAGGCCGCTGCGGCCGCCGGCCAGGCGCCTAAGGAGCGGAAGCGCTGCCTCCGCAGCGCGAGCCCGGTGGCTGATGCGGTTCTTCTCGTCCGGCTTCAGCTGGGCCATGGTGCAGTCCAGCTCCGGCAGGTAGAAGACCGGGTCATAGCCGAAACCACCGTCGCCCGCCGGCTCAAGTGCGATGGTCCCTTCACAAATCCCCTCGGCGGTGCCCATCACGCCGCCGGGCCTGGCCACTGCTATCACGCAGCGGAAGCGCGCTCCCCTCCTCTCCCAGGGCACATCCCGCAGCGCTTCCAGCAGCGCCCGCACACGGTCCGCGTCGCTCCCGGGAACGTAGCGGGCGGAGAGGACGCCGGGCGCCCCATCGAGCGCGTCCACCTCCAGCCCTGAGTCGTCCGCCAGCGCCGGCAGACCTGCGGCTGCGGCGTAGAGAGCCGCCTTGTGACGGGCATTCTCCTCGAAGGTGGCGCCGTTCTCAGCAGCGGTGACCGATAAGCCACGCCCGGCAGGCGAGCGCAGTCTGAAGCGTAGCCCGGCGAGCAGCCGCTCGTACTCCCGCAGCTTTCCGGCATTGTGAGTGGCGATCAGGAGATCGGGCACGAAGCACCTCGCCGGGCAACTCTAGCACGGAGCGGCAGTTTTGGCAATGGGCAGCTCGGATGGGGAATCAGCGCAGAGGGCGCAGACAAAGCAAAGGCTGCGCTGTCCACCAGGCGCGGGGCGGCGGCTCGCCCTACCGGGCAGGCACGATTGGACAAGGCCAGGCAATCGGTCTATAATCACCCGCGCGCCGCCTCCTGGTGCGGAGACGTTCTCAAATGCGTTGTCCGGCGTGCAAGGCTTCCGTCTCTAAGGACCTATCGCTCTGTCCGCGCTGCGGCCACGAGTTGCGCTCGCCGCGCGCCTCCCGTCGCCCCCGCCGGCAAACCTCCCGCCCGCAGAAGCCTCCCCGGTCGCCGAAGCCTGCCAAGTCAGAGCCGGCGGCCTCCAAGCCGGTACCCAAGAAGAAGCCGCCCTCGAGCTCAAGCCGTCGGGTCCTGCTGTGGACACTTCCCTTTGCCCTGGCCATCTTGCTCAGCATTGGCGCGGGCGCGCTCATCGGCCTGCATCAGGGTCAGAACGAAAGAGAGCGGCAAGCCCAGGAGCTGGCCGACGAATACTACGAGCGCGGGATCGCCCATCTCATGGAGGGGGAGTACGGGCTGGCCCGCGCCGAGTTCGAGTACGTTCTCGATCTGGCCCCCGACCACGCGCTCGCCAGGCGAGGCCTGGCGGAGGCTGAGGCGGCGATCGCCATGCTGCCCACGCCGACCGTGGAGACGTATGAGATAGCGGCCGCCGATCTCTATTCCATAGCCTCGTCCTATTTCGAGGACGAGGAGTGGCAGGACGCGGCAGCCACCCTTATCCAACTGCGCAAGGTCGACAGCCAGTACGAGCCCGAATCGGTCGAGGACATGCTCTTCACCAGCCTCTACAACGCAGGCATGGAGCTGCTCGGGTCGAACCGGCTTGAGGAAGGCGTATTCTACCTCGATCAGGCGGAGGCGCTGCGGCCGCTGGACGACGAGGCGGTCACTGAGCGGGACCTGGCGACCCGCTACATGAGCGCCGTCGGATACTGGGGGGCGGACTGGGAGAGCTGCATAGAGAGCTTCGAGGAGCTGTACGCCATCGCTCCTGACTACAGAGACGTCTACGAGCGGCTGCGCGAAGCGCACCTGGCCTTCGCCGACTCCTGGTACCTGATCAACGAGATGTGTCCCGCCGAGGAGTACTACACGCGGGCTCTGGAGATGGAGGACGATCCCGAGGTCGCCGAGAAGCGGGACGACGCGGCCGAGGCGTGCACCGTAGCCACGCCCAGCCCGGCGGGCATAATGGCAGGGAGCAACGTGATCACGTTGACGGAGATCCCCCAGGGGTTCAACTACGGACGCCTGGCCTATCCGGTCTACAACGCCAACTCCCGCCGCTACGACGTCTACGCCCTCTTCGCCGACGGCCGGCTGGTGGGAATGGCGGCGGATGCGGACCAGCCCTGCTGGGTGTGGAGCAACGGCACGCTGGGGTATCGCGATCTATCCACCCCGTCACCGGGCCTGCGGATCATCGTCCCTGGGGAAGAGGGCTCCCGGCCGCTGATGACGAATGGGGGACTGGCCTGGCCGACGTTCTCGCCGGACGGGACGCAGGTAGCCTACGCGCAGCAGAGCGGCGGGAACTGGCAGGTAGTGATCGCTCCGGTCGACGGCTCCGAGGAGCCGGTGGTGCACGCCCGGGGGAAGAACCCTGCCTGGGGGCCAGCGGGGATGCTGGCCTGGACCGGCTGCGACGCCGACGGTTACTGCGGCATCTTCATCGACAATCCCGCGGACGAGGAGCCCCCTGAGCGGAAGACCGCCTCGATCAACGACATCGGCCTGCACTGGTCGCAGGACGGGGCCTGGATCGCCTACATGGGCAATCACACCGGCGATTGGGAGATCTACCGGCTGAACGTATCCGGGCAGGTGGAGGGGCCGCTGGGCAGCGATCCCGAAGCCGACGACGGCCTGCCGGCCTGGGCGCCGGACGGCTCGGGCATCGCCTTCGTCTCAGACCGGGACGGCATCTGGGGCATCTACCTGATGGGTCCCAACGGCGAGAACCCGCATCGCATCCTGATCCTGGG
>CAZHAX010000029.1:0-29901 GCA_964530325.1 uncultured Anaerolineales bacterium
GCATTGCCTTATCCTCCAGAAGTCCAGTAACCAGCACCGCCGGCTTCTCTTACCTACTGCAATCAACCTGTCTGTACTCAACGATGAAGGCGCTTGCTCCATTCATGGCCCTGAACGGCCGAACCGCCTGTCCATCCGCTCCATATGCTCGTCGTAGTCTGGGACGACGCGATCGTACTTCTCGTCCAGCAGAGGGGAGGAGAGTATGAAGTCGGCCGAGGCGCGGTTCGTCGCCGCCGGTATGTTCCACACCACGGCCAGACGGAGCAGGGCTCTGATGTCCGGATCGTGTGGCTGGGCCTCAAGTGGATCCCAGAAGAAGATCAGGATGTCGATCTCCCCCTCCGCGATCTTGGCCCCGATCTGCAGGTCGCCGCCCAGCGGGCCGCTGCGCACCCTGTTGATCTCCAGCCCCAACGCCTCGGCCAGCACTCGGCCGGTGGTCCCGGTGGCGTAGAGCTCGTGCCTGGTAAGCGTGCCCTTGTTGAACTTGGCCCACTCTAGCAGATCGTCCTTCTTGTTGTCGTGAGCTACGAGAGCGATCCGCTTCACCGGCTGCATTGAGAGCGCCGCCTGCTTCATTCCCCGCTCCTTACACTGCCTTGCCGGCAGCTCCTGGCCAGAGCGCGACCAGCGAGCCCCTATGCCGAGCCTCGGCCCTCTCGGCCGGCCCTCAGGGCATCAAGCCGCTTCTTGTTCTCGAAGGGCCTGACGGCGAGCCCGTAGTCGTCTTCCGGTATCTCGGCACCCAGTCGCTCCTCGATCTCCTCGCGGACGACAAGCCTGTGCTTGAGCTTTCCGCAGACGTATTTCTCGCACTGGGCGCAGTTATCCAGGCCTTTCTCGATGACGCACGGTCGCACAGGACAATCCTTGTCCAGCAGATCGCCGCCCTCCGCCCAGCACCCGTCGCAATGGATGTCTGCGGGCTTGACGCGAAAGCCGAAGTACTTCTTCCAGGCGTCGCTCAACCTCTGCAGCCGTTCGGGGTCATCCGGCCGATTCGGGGTGTAGGCCAGGCAGAGATCGCATCTCATACCACATCTGGTGATGATCGGTTGCACGGCACACCTGCCTCTCTTCAATCCTGCTGGTTCCGCAGCAGCCACCAGGGCACAAATAGAAGCAGTGGGCTGGCGATGGTATACCAGCCCATCGCCGGCCAAACGAAGAGCACCCAGGCGGCCGTGGCAAGCAGTCCCATCCTGGCTGCCCTGCCCTTGGTCAGCACCAGCACCCCTGCAGCCAGCTCGAAGACGATGACCAGGGCCGTTATCAGCCTGGCGTTGGGGACCGCGACATCGAGCAGCAGGTCGCGGTAGAAGGGGAGGAAGGTGAGGTTGGCGAACTCCCGATAGAGTTCTGGATGGGGGAACGTAATCACCAGGTTGACCAGGCTGCTGGCTACGAAGAAGAGTCCCCAGACAAGGCGTATCGCGCTTGCCAGTCGCGCCCGGCCCGCTGCAGGGCCTGCCCGCTCTAGTTCCATCGATCCTCCGTTCGCATCTTGATCAGTACGGACGGGGGCCCCCATGGTTGCACAGCGCCGCGCCTCCGGACATCGGGGCAAGGCGCCAACCGCCCAACGATCGTGCGCCAGGCCGCTACCCGCCCGCCACGGCGGCCTTGCTGCTACTGTATCTCTGGCCGAACAGCACTGCAGCTATCAGCATCGCGTAGAGCATGAGCGGCACCATTAGGAAAGGCGTTGCCCAGCAAAGGATGCCTGTGCTGTAGATGGCCATGGAGGCCATGTAGCCGATCGCAGCAAGTCCGGCCACGACGACCCAGTCGACGAAGTAGCCAAGCTTGTCGGCGGTCAGGATCGGCCACCAGCTCCGCACCCGGAACGCTGCGGAGATGTCGTCTTCGGCCGCGAAATGGGCTAGGGCTGTAGGCAGAGGAATGATGCCTGCCGTATACAACAGCATGCCCACCGCCATTGCTATGAACATAATCCCCATGCTCAAGAAGAAACCGAGCGGGAAGAGAAGGTCGATAGTGTCGCCGTCTGTCACCGGCCCCGACCCGCCGATCAGGCCCAAAGGCATCAGGATGTAGATGAGCATCCCTCCGAACATCACGACCGTTGCTGGCAGCAGGTAGGCTATCCCTACCAGCGTAGCCCGCAGGCCATCTCTGAACAGCCCGCCCCAGTCTTCCCAGGCTGGAAGGCCGGGCTCGTCTCCTTCGATAGCCACCCGCATCACGCGCAGGAGATAGCCATTGACGAAGAACGACGGCAGAATCGGGATCACGAAACTGGCCAGGTTGAGCGCTACGCCAATCAGCAGCCGGTTCTGCCACTCCGGCCCCTGAAACGGGAACCTGAGAATCGCCTTTAGTGAATCGGCTGTTCGTTCCTCCTGCATTGGTGGCCTCCTTTCGATGGACGTTTCTCCGCCAGCCAGGGCGGCGCGAAGGCCGCCCTGTAGATCGACGACCATGGACACGGAGAGTCTACCCCAGGTCGGGAGGGCGGGCAAGTGCGCCTGGGGCTGACCGCTGCGCTTGGCAGCAGGCTCTAGAGGACTCGCAGCTCGCAGACCTGGCGGAAATGGTAGCCGTAGATCGCCAGCGTCACTGCCAGGGGGAAGAGCCTGGGGCGGCGAAAGGTGGTCCAGATCAGGAGCTTCCAGTACTCGACTCGCTCCTTCCCCACTATGCCCAGGCGGAAGATGGAGCGAACGAAGGCGAGAAGGTGTTGCCGATTGAGCGGGATGTTAAGGCTGGGTGGCTGGTACTCCCGCAGGAAAGTCTTCACCCGCTGGTAGTAGGCCTTCGGCGCGTAGATCGACTGGAGGATCCTCTTGTATCCGTCGCGCAGCAGGTCCAGGTTCATCTGGGGCACGATATTGGTCGTGCCGTCGACATTGTCGCCAGACATCTTGTCGTGAAGAAGGCGCCCTGCCTCCCTCAGCCGCTCGTAGAGCCGTGTGCCCGGCGGAGCCTGGAGCAGGCCTACCATCGCGGTGACGATACCACTCCTCTGGATGAAGTCGATCTGCCTCTGGAAGATGGACGGGGTGTCGCTGTCGAACCCAACGATGAAACCGCCCTGCACCTGCAGGCCAGCCCGCTGGATGCGCTTGACGTCCTCAACCAGGTTACGCCCCAGGTTCTGCTTCTTGCTGCATTCGGCCAGGCCATCCTCAGCGGGGGTTTCGATGCCCACGAATACCGTGTCGAATCCAGCCTCGACCATCAGCTCCATGAGCTCAGCGTCGTCGACCAGGTTGATGGAGGCCTCAGTATTGAGCGGCAGGGGTTGCCTGTCCTTGCGCCACTCGATGAGCGCCGGCAGCAGCTCTTCCTTGAGATGCCGTTTGTTGCCGATGAAGTTGTCGTCTACGAAGAATACACCCTCTCGCCATCCTGCCTGATACAGGCTGTCCAGCTCGGCGACGATCTGCCCAGCGGTCTTCACGCGCGGCCGGTGGCCGAGGAGGGCCGTGACGTTGCAGAATTCGCAGTCGTACGGACAGCCACGCGAGTACTGGATGCTCATCGAGGCGTAGCGATGGAGATCAGCCAGCTCCCACAGCGGCACGGGCGTCTGCTCGATGTCTGCGAATGCCGATGTCGAGTAGACGCGCTGCGCCTGGCCGCTCTCCAGATCGGCCAGGAAGGGCGGCAGCGTGAGCTCCGCCTCGTTCAGCACCAGATGATCGACCTCATCGAACTGCTCAGGCTCGATGGTGAACAGGGGGCCGCCGGCCACTACCGGCACACCCGCATCCCTGCACCTGGCGATGATCTGCCCGGCCGACGGCCGCTGCACGGTCATACCGCTGATGAAGACGTAGTCCGCCCAGGCAAGGTCGTCGTTCGTCAGCCTGGTAACGTTGACGTCGATCAGGCGCTTTGCCCAGTCAGGCGGGAGCATCGCCGCGACCGTGAGCAGGCCCAGCGGCTGCGTCGAAGCCCTCTTGCGGATGAACCCGAGAGCGTGCTTGAAGCTCCAGAACGTGTCCGGGAACTCGGGATAGACCAGTAGAACGTTCATCACATCAACTCCCCGCCCAATGCCAGGCCGGGCCGCCCGCCCGGCCGCTCGGGCTCAAGAGAGCAGCTTGTGCAGCTGCTCTACTTCCTCCTGCCAGCCGTGAACGATTGCCAACTGCTCCTCGCGCTCTGCCGGGTCCTTCAGATAGCCCTCGCCCGCCTTATGCAGAAAACCGTAGTAGGCGGCCAGCGAATCGAGCGGGGCGTTGATCGTGGCCAGAGTCAGGTTGTCCTGCGCCTCCAAGCAGCGCTCCAGCCGCGCCAGCCTGTCTAGCCACTGCTCCACAGTCATTCCTGCCTGCTTCTTGAAGGAGTTGATCATCCACTGCCTCTCGAACCTCGACCGCTCCAGCCACCTGGCCGACTGTTCAGCCAGCGTGGTTTGCACACCGCGGCAGAGGGCCAGTGCTCGTTCGAACTCCTTACCACTGAGACTCGATTCAGCCGCCTCCCGGCCGCTGGGCACTTCGATTCCGGCGTCAAGCAGTGCTAGCCTCGAGTCGATCTCTCTGCCGCGATACCGTTCGGACTGGGCAACGGCTGCGGCAAAGCCGGCACCGGCTGCCTCGACGGAGATCGTATGCTCCTCCACTGCCGCATACAGCTCGGCCGCGGCAGCGCCCAGCATATCCGCCAGCTCAGGGATCGCGGCGAGCGCCGTCTCCGTAGGCACGAAGCCGGGCCCGATACTGAAGGAGGTCACTCCTGTGCCGTCCAGCTCCCCATAGAGAGTGCTCATCAGCCCCGCCTGGGCCGCCTTGAGCGTCTCGTATGCCCCCATGTATGCCTGGCCGACGGAGAGAACGCAGACGAACACGCCGTAGTTGCGTTCGAGCATGCCCGGCAGGAATGCCTGGGCCAGCAGGACGGGTCCACGCAGGTTGGCGCGGTAGCTGGCGTCCCAGCGGTCGATGGGCACGTCCTTCACCGCTCCCAGCGGCGCAACGGTCGCGTTGTTGATGACGATATCGACTTTGCCGTAGGCGCGCTGCGCTTTCTTGGCCAACCTGGCCACGTCCTGCTTATCGCCCACGTCCGTACGGACAAAGAGCGCGCTGCACGGACCGAACTCCTCCTCGATCCGAGCGGCTGCGGACCTGCCAGTGGAGCCATTGATCTCAGCAATCACTACTCGTGCGCCAAGCCAGACCAGCGCACGAGCTGCCTCGTAGCCGATCCCGCCGCCGGCTCCCGTGACTACTGCAACCTGGCCCGCCAGCGATTTGCGGTTCAGGGTTCCCGACCCAATCAGCATAGATTCTATGCTCCTCCTTCGCACGGCCGCCGCGGGCCAGTATTATACTTCGCATCGGGCAGAAGGCCAGATTCCATCTTCACCTGCGGTTCTCGTGATCATAGTCTATCACAGCTGAAGGTGGACTACCTATCAAGAAGCTTTCATCTGGCTATCAACCGGCAGGGAGACCGGGCTGGGGCCGCTGAAGCGGCGATCTCTGCTGGGGAGTTGACGAGTGCCGCCTCCTGTCCTATACTGGTACCCTAGAGATACGTGCCGGCAGTCGGTTGCTCCCTTGGGCGAGGGAAGGCAGGTACACGGTGAGTAGGGAAGAGGAAGAACTGAGGCGGCTCATCAACCTGCGCGCCAAGCAGATTGAGACGCGCGACCCGCAGGAGAGGGCGCGCCAGCTCCACGGCAAGATCTCGGAGCGGCAGCGCAGGAGACAAAAGCGTTTTGGGCTCCGTGCCCTGGGCGAGGAGATAAGAGCCGTTCCCAAGCAGTGGCAGGGGATGGTCATCGGCGGCTTGATTGGCTTCGCCGGCCTGATCGGGCTAGCGGCGTTCATTCCGTCTGAGGTGGGTATTCTCATCGGCCTGGGGGCAATACTCGTCCTTGCCTTCGTGGGGTTCCTGTTCGGTATGGCCTTTCAGTGGCGCGACGACATCTCGGAGCTGGGTAGGGGCTAGAAGCCGCCGGGCTGCTGCGCTCGCCAAGGGCGGTTCCCAGCGAGCGCCCGCGCCCCAGGGGGGCTCTGCGACACCGGCGGCGCGCTCCAGGCAGCCTCACCGCCAAGCGCCGGCTGGCCCTTCACCGCCGGCTCCGTCTCGGTCTCACGACGATCCGGTGCACAGCCGTGGACTCGCTATGCCGGTACAAGAGCATCTGTGATTCGCGGTCCGTCTCGAACTCCCCGTCCGAGACGCTCACCGCGTAGTCTGCTGGATACTGGTAGTTGGGAATGAACAGCTCCGTGGGAGCAGTCACCTCCACGTCGTGCTCGAACTCGAACTCGAACACTCGCCGCTCCATGTCGAACGACATCCGCAGCGGCCTGCCGGCCACCTTGCGGGCATAGGGCCGCACCGCCGCCTCGAGCGCCCGCCCGCCGTCGTGGATATCGCCGGAGCCGATCTGTTGGTCGCGGCTGAAGATGGAGAGATCCTCGTCGTTCCATAGATCCCCGCGCTCGTTCGTGTTGTCCGCGGTGTAGTTCCACAGCGTGAAGCTGACCAGGTTCTCTTCCAGAGCCCGTATCGTGGCGTCGAGCGCCCTTGCCTGCAGGGAGAAGTCGCCTGTCTGGAAGGCCTTCTTCTTGCCCATGTCGAAGGGAATGCCGACCTCCCCTACGAGCGTGGGTGCGTTGTTCATCCGCTCCTCAGAGACCCGGATCAGCGCCGCGATCTGGTCTTCGAAGGCCTGCCGGACCCTACGGGTGCCCAGGACCATCTTCTCGCTTCGGCTATCGTACGTAATCCAGCTCCGGAAGTCCTTGGTAAGAAGCGTCAGCCCGTCATACCAGTGGACGGCGTGGACGATGCTTGGGGCATCTTTGCCTGTCCAGATAGTCCTGCCTTGGCTCGGAACGCCCTCGACGAAGATGATCGCGCTGGGCTGCACAGAACGGATCTCCTGGGCGTACCGATTGGCGAAGGGGCGGAAGTAGTCCCGGTGGAAGTCTACGCTGCTGCCGTGCACGGTCGCGAAGTGATCGGGGCGGAGCAGGCAGGGCTGTCCCTCTTCGTCTACGTCCCAGACCCCGTTCTCCCTCCAGATCGGCGGGCGCGCTTCGAGCCAGGCAGTGACGCCCTGCGGCTCGATCCGGCTCGTACCCACCTTTCGCACCCCCTTCAGGTTCGTCTCCCACACCTCAACGTCCTGAGCGTATCCGGAGCCCAGGAGCATCGCCTGGAAGGGAGAGGGCGAGTCTCCCCTGAACAGCAGGCTCGCCGGCTTTGTCAGATCGGAGATGCCGATAAGCCCGGCAGATGGCTCGTTCATCGTGTCGTAGCCGGCGACGTTAGGCAGACCCTTCAGGCGGAGCGCCACCTGTCTGATGGCCTCGATGTAGTGGCCCTGCAGGTACTCCTGGACCGGGACCCCGTCGACGCTTGTCTCCGGCGCGAAGTCGTCGCCGCCGAAGAAGAGCGTCCACATGGTCAGGTTGGCCAGCTTGCCGTAGTTGCTGGGCCAGATCATGCAGGGCAGGGGACCGCCGTGGATCGAGTGGACGATCGCCGCCCCCGTCTCCTTGAACTTAGTGACGTCGAGCCCGACGGCCTCGAACGTCCAACCGGGCGCTCCGTCCCCGCCGGAGAAGCGGCTCCACACGTCCTGATGGGGGTCGATGAAAACGTCGATCGAGTGCTCGGCCGCCTTCTCGACTACAGCCTGCAGGTAGTCGAGGTACTCCTCGTCGTAGATGCCGGGCCCTGCGTGTTCGATCGCTTCCCAGGTCGTGAGCAAGCGGACGAAGGTGAGACCCCACTCGCGAAGCCGGCCCAGGTGCTCGTCCGCTTCGGCGAGCGGAAACGGGCGGCCAACGAAGGAGACATCCCGGTAGTCGAAGAAGCGTTCCGGGTTCCACGAAGCCCACTGGGGCCGGGTGGGCACCTTGGTGCTGCCGCCCAGGTTGACGCCGCGGAGCATCAGCGTCCGCCCATGCTCGTCCACCAGCCTGTTCCCACTGACGGAAATCACGTTACTCTCTCCTTCTAGCGGCAAGCCCGCCTCCCTGCTTCATTGGCCGCCGATCCACTGGTCATAGATGGTCTGGTACCTATCTCCGGCCACGCTCTCGACGACCTCCAGGAAGGACTCCGGCGTGGCGATACGGTAGCGGTAGCGGCTGTAGTAAGTGCGCAGTATCTCGAAGAAGGTCTCGTCCCCGACAGCCTGACGCAGGCTGTGGAAGTAGAGCGCTCCCTTGTCGTAGACGATAGTCCAATACAGATCGGGGCCGTAGGCTGAAGCGGGCAGGCCTGCCGGCAGGTCGCGCCCCGGCAGTGGCACGCCCTCGTAGGTGCTGAAGAACACGCCATTCAGTATGGCGGCCGCCCTCTGCGATCCGTAGACCATTTCGTAGTACAGCATCGTGCTGTACTGGGTCAGCGCCTCGTCTAGCCAGGGCTCGTCGATCTGGTCGCTGCCGACGACGCCGAACCACCACTGGTGGGCCACCTCGTGGGCCACCAGCCACTCCACTCCGGCAACCCCGGCGTAGAGCCGGTCAGCGATGACCACCAGGCCCGGATACTCCATGCCGTTCAAGGAATTGGGCGTCTCCACCACGTCCAGCTCGGAGTATGGATAGGCGCCGAAGAGCTCGGAGAACACGGCAAGGGCCTCGGCGGCAACGTCCAGGGCTTTGCTCCCGCCCTGCGCATGCTCGCTGTAGTAGTAGCTGTTGGCGAGTACGCCGTCCACAATCCGGTTTGCGATGTCGAAGCGCTCACTCAGGATCACGACGAAGTCCCTCATGGGGCCGGCTTCGCAGAACCAGGTCGCCCTTTCCGCTGCTTGCTCCTGAAGCGCGCAGGAGCCAGATGCGACCAGCCTCATCGCCGACGGGGCGGTGATCTGCACCTCGTAAGCGGCGATGTCGGAGTAGACGTCGTCGCCGTATTCGGGCGCGATCTCGAGATTCCATCCCTCGTCGTCGTAGACCGGGATGATGGCGTAGGCGGTCGGTAGGGCCATAACCCCACGCTGGTAGGAGAAGAGGCCGTGGCCAGCCTGGCCAGTGGTGGGCACGTCTATATCGAAATCCATGGACAAGGCCAGGCTTGTGGCGGGGAGTAGTGGCGGGAATAGCCGCAGGCGGAGCGCGGTCCCTTCCAGTTCGATTGCCGGAACTGCCTCCCTGTCCAGCACGACGACGTTGGTGACGGTCATCGCGCCGCCGTACGCGGGCGTGCTCGGGAAAAGGCGCAGGTACAGATCTGAGAGCGAGCCATCCTCGAGATTGGTGTATCGAACGTCCTGGTGACCCGTGACCCGGGCTGCGGAGGGGTCGATATCCAGCACGATCTCGTATAGGGGTATGGCTCCGCAGTTCTCCACGTCTTCGGCGAATTGGGGCAGCAGGCAGACTCCAGGCAGCGGAATGGGAGTGGCAGTGGGAGCCGGGGAAGGCGTGGCCGTTGTTGGCGCGCTGGACGG
This sequence comes from uncultured Anaerolineales bacterium, assembly GCA_964530325.1. Taxonomy (GTDB): domain Bacteria; phylum Chloroflexota; class Anaerolineae; order B4-G1; family B4-G1; genus CAZHAX01. The sequence goes on from CAZHAX010000029.1 coordinate 9,404, forward strand.
CGCCACTGTTGGCGCCAGCGTTGGAGAGCTCAGCGCTGAGGTGCAGGCCGCCCCGGAAAGCAGAACGAGCAGCACGAGCGCCACCGGGCAAGCTGCCGCAGGGCGAGACCTCCCTCGGCGTGTCGCAGGGCGGATGAACTCGGCGCTCGCGCGCGAAGAAGCGCTCGCTGGCGGCGTGGTGCTGGTCGTTCTAGCCATCGACAGGAATTGTAGCCTAGCCGCCCGGGATTGCCAGGCGCCCACTCACTCGGCCGACACCCAAACTCGCAGCGTCGAGCGCTCCTCGACGGAGATCTCATGCAACCGCCGCGGTGCACCCAGCCCCGATCAACGCAAGCTAAGCGAGCGGCACAGAAGCCCACCTGCTGCTTCTGTAGGTGCGCCTTGTGGCCAGCCCTATCACTTGTCGAAGTGCCCCTCTGAACAGACCATCCCCTGCCAGCAGTATTCTCCACTATCCTCCCGGGCGATCAGCAGCAGGGCCGCGCCCGATCCGTCCTCTCCCCAGCCCTCACTGTAGATGATCATTACTGCATCCACTTCGGGTCCCAGCATCTCCTCCGGCGCCAGGCCGGCGAGCGGGGGAAAGAAGGCTCGCTCGGTGGTGAAGGTCATGGGGCTGGCGGGGTCGGCGGGCAAACGGTTCTGCGCCAGCTCGGGCGTGATGCCAGCGGGCGAGTCCGATCGGCCCTCTGAGCCCCAGTACCCTATGGTGAAGGGATCGGCCATGTAGCCGTGCAGAGCGGCCAGGTTCCTGGACACAATGCCATCGACGACGTTGCAGGCCACCCGGCCATGCCGGGCACCGCCGCCGCGCAGTCGACCGAATCTAGATTGCCGGACTGGTCGGAATCGGTGGCCGTCGGCGTTGCAGTGGGCACTTCGACAGTTGGTGTGGACGGAACAGGGGTCTCTGTTGCCTCCTGCGCGCCAGGACTGCAGGCGCCGAGCAGCAGCACCGCGAAGGACACTGTCACCGCATGTCTAGGGCATTGGCTCCTCACGACACCCTCCTCTTGCTGGAGATTGGCTGACGCTCCAGGCGTATAGACGCCGAACAGGCGCGGAAGGTTCCCGGGGGTCAGGCCGGGGGCGTTCGCATGAATCGAGCGATGGGGCCAGCAGGAGGCCAGGCGAGCCCTCGACAGCTGCGCTGAGGCAACGGCACGCGGACCATCACCACGGCAGACAGTCTCGTCCTACGGCCCTTCCGGCCGGTCAGGGACCCTCACCTGAGGACGATGACTTCTCCGCATTGGCGGGCCCGTCTGCAAGGCGGGCATACGTGCGCCGCACGCCCGCGCGCAGCACCAGGCCGGCGAGCAGCCAGATTGCCCCTAGGAGCCAAGGGAGCCGAGTCAGGTCATCCCCCTCGTACGGCAGGGCGCACGACGCCATGGACAGCACGAAGGCCGGCAGGGGAAGCAGCCACCGCTCCCACCTGGTGGCGCGCCACTCGCGCAGCGTACCGAGGACCACCACCAGCAGCAGGAGTTCGAAGACCACAAGCACCGCGACTTCTATCATCTCGCTCTCCCTCCACCCAGGCCTCTACCAGCTTCCGGCATAGTCCACCCTAAAAGCGGCCAACCCGCTCATGGCCCAAGCCCAGTGCAGCTCGACGAGCTGGCGCATGTGCAGCAGATCGTGTGCTACCCACGAAGCGAGCAGGTCTCCGGCGGTCATCGGCCCTCTCTTTGTGGCGTAGGTCGCCCGCCACTGCGGCGCCTTGAGCCCGGTAAGCCACTGGAGCGACTCCTGGCGCGCAGCCAGAAAGCCGCGCACCGACTCATGCAGGTTCCGATCGTTGTGTCGCCGCCCGGTAGCCCAACCCTCGGGATCGATCTCCGGCCACGACCCCGGCCGCCCCTGCAGCACGAACTCCAGCCGCGTGCGGAAGTCCTCCCGGTCCTCGTCGCAGAGATTATTGACCACTTCCAGGATCGACCACGATTCTGGATCCGGCTTCCACCGAGCCTGGCGATCGGGGATGCCCTCCATCAGGGCCTTGAGTCTAGCTCTGTTGGCAGCCATCTGCGAGAGGAGATGATCGACGTCCATCCCGGCCTCCCAGGGTGAACCATGCGGAGCGCGAAGCCGGGCGCTCGGCGGGCGATGCCGCGCCAGCCGCTACTCGCCGTCTCCGATGTGCTTGGCCAAGGCCGCGCTGAAGGCAGGGATGAACCGATCACGCAGCTCCAGCTGCTTCTTCGTGAACAGTCTGTCCAGCAGATGGTCCTTGAACTCCTGGGCGTCCACATCGTCCGGCACCTCCCAGATCCCGATCGGCGTGCAAGCCACCTGCTGGTTCTCGCCCAAGACGAATTCCTCGTTCACGTTGAACCCGAGCGACTTCATCGCTGCGGGCAGCGTGGCGTCGACGATCATGTCGCCACCGGGCAGTTCCAGCACCAGGTAGTTATGGACGTCCACGATACGGCCGCCCGCCGCCTCGACAATGGGCTTCAGCTCGTCCGGTACCTGGCCGGGGTCTATATCCAGATGAGTGCTGCAGGCGATCAGCCTCGAGCGGATCCCCATCTCGGCGAAGAGCGCCTTCAGCAGATAGTGCTTGCCTGAGCAAGTCCCGCGCCACTCCCGAATGGTGGTCTCCGGATCTCGTGAGCTAGCGCGCATGTAGGGCATGTCCCGCACGAGAGCGAACACCCGTGCTGCGTCCAGTTCGGCGCCCGATGCAAGCAGCCCCCGTCTCTCTGCTTCGGACCGAAACAACGGTAGAAGATCCATACTGCTCTCACCTCGCATCCGGTAGCTCAGCTCATCGGCGCGTAGCAGGCCAGGCCCGGGCCAGAGGGCCGCCGCTGCCACGAGAGACAGGCTGCTCCCCGCCCGGCGCGACCTGCACCTGATCATAGCGCCGATGGCGCGAACGCGCAACCAGGCTCGCTCGCACGGCAAGACGGGACCTGTTCAGATGCGCGGCCGCTGCCGCGACCCTCCTGCTCAGAAGTAGATCTGGCGAGTGAGAACGCGTCCCGTATCGGAGAGCTCGATCCCCTCGTATGCAAGCAGGGTGCGTTTCATCGCCAGCCCCCCCTGGAAGCCTCCCAGCGTACCGTCCGATCTGATCGCCCGGTGGCAGGGAATGACAATCGGAAAGGGATTGCCGGCCAGGGCTCCACCCACTGCTCTCGCTCCCCCACTGACCCCCAGATGAGCGGCAATCCTGCCGTAGGTGGTCACCCATCCGCGCGGGACCATATACTCGGCTAGAAGGACGCTCCGCTGGAAGCTCGAGCAGATATCGAGCGACAGCAAGTCTACCTCGAACTCGACGGCATCGCCGGCCAGGGAGTTCTGGATCTGTGCGCCCAGCTCTACAATTGCAGGATGCGACTGCCGAGCAGCTCCGCCGAAGGCCGACCGTGCCAGCCTCTCCGCCGCATCCCGTTCTCCAGGCAGCAGCACCCGACTCACCTTCGGGCCGTCTGCTGACTCGCTCCAGACGACGCTGAAGTGACCGAGCGCTGACGGTAGCTTGATGTAGTAGCGAGCTGTCACCGCTGTTCAGCCCTCCCGTGGATTGCATCGAGGCGGCCACGTGCGGCCAACCCGGCCCACGCGGCGGCCGGGCTACCGGGCGGGGTGCAGACTGGCCGGCGCCCGCGCCCCTAGACGCCGCGATCTCCAGGCAGCCGCCGTGACGCGGCGAGCAGGAGAGCTGCGGCGGCCAGGAAGGGCAGCCCGGAGACCGCCACGGCTAGCCATTTGTTCTGGCCGGCGGTGACGTAGCCGAAGATGCAGAAGGCTACTCCGACCATAGCCAGGAGCACGCCTCCGACGCGGTGGCGCCGCCAAGCGATCGCGGTCGCCAGCGCAGCGGCGAGGACGTGCCCGGCCAGCAGCGATGATTCGATCGTCCACGGCTCGCCTTCCGAGAAGGCGCCCGCAATTCCGATCAGCAGCCAGAATAGGGCGGCCACAGAGCTGAGGCCTAGCCCGGCCCGCCGCAGCCACCTTCCGGACTCCGTCGGAGCCTCTCTCTCTCTGTTCATATTCACTCCCTTGCGTCGCGAGCAGCCGTGGGCCGCTCTGCCTGGGCTGAAGAAGCGTGCTTCTCCAGAAAGACGAGCCTGGTCGCCTCCGATATCGCCTCGCTCCTGTACGGCGAATAGCCCTCTCTCTGATACAGATAGAGGTTGCGCTCGCTTCGCTCCCCTGTGAATAGCTCGTATCTCTCCGCCTCAGGGAACGATTGCTCTATCTCGCGAAGCAGCCTGGTGCCGATGCCCTGGTTCTGGAAGGCCGGATCGACGATCAGGCGTCCGATGTGGCACGTACCGCCATCCAGCCGCCCTCGCACCGAGCCGATGATCCGGCCTTTCTGCCTGGCCTTGAGGAAGACGTTGCTTTCGAAGTCCTCCTCCAGCTGCGTGAGCGTCTGGGTGAGCGGCGGGATAGCGTAGTCGCCGTAGATCTCGGCTTCGCTCTGATAGGCCACCTTCTGCAAATCGAGGATCGCGGGCGCGTCTCCGAGCCCTGCACGTTCGATGATTACCTTGTCCATTGTTGGCCGCCTGCGTTACCTTCCTGGGCTACAGGCCGCCGGCGGGGCGCCTCAGCCACCTTCGCGGTTTCCTGGCTGATTCAGATCGACAATGCGAGCGCTGACATTACTGCCTTCCGCCCGCAGCAGAGCAACGGAGGGCGGAAGACCGTAGCGGCCGGGCCCGGCGCTGCCGGGATTGACGAAGAGCACCCCATTCCGCCTGGCGACCGCAGGCCTGTGAGTGTGCCCGCTAACCACGACGGCGAAGCCCGCCGCCGCCGGATTGAGCTGCAGCTCGGCGAGGTCGTGCAGCACGTAGAGGAACACCTCACCGACAGGCACGACTTGAGTCTTGGGCAGCTTCTCGCCCCAGTGGCCCTTGTCCATATTGCCGCGAACGGCGAAGACCGGAGCCGTGCGCCGCAGTGCCTCGAGGACCGCGGACCTGCCCACATCGCCGGCGTGTACTATCAGATCGCACCCGGCGAAGGCATCGAGCGCCGCCTTCCTGATCGTGCCGTGTGTATCCGCGATCAGCCCCACGAGAAGGTCGTCCATACCGGCCTCAGGCTGGAAGCGTGCGCCGGCGCCTACGGCGCCTGGCAGCTTGGGCAGAAGTAGCAGGCCCCCCCCAGGTACTGCATCTTCTCCACAGCCGTCCCGCACTCGGGGCAGGGCGCGCCGGCCGCGTTCTTGTCCATCAGGCGAGCGTAGCCGCCCGGATTGCCGAACAGGTCGGTTTCATCGCACCGGCCGCCTCTCTCTGTCACTTCTTCGACTGTCCCTCGGATAGCGTCGTAGAGGGTGCGCCTTTGTTCTGCGTTGAGGTCTCCGACTGCCCGCTTCGGATGCAGCCGGGCGCGGAACATGATGTCCTGAGCAATGGCGTTTCCCAGGCCCGGGACTATCTGGTCCTGCGTGAGCAACCCTTTGACGCTTCGTTTCTCTCCTTGCACGACCTCGTCCACCAGGCGGTCGAAGTAGTCATACGAGAATCCGGGCTCGGCCGGGGTAGTTCGCATATCCCGCACGTACTCCCTCAGCCGCTCCTGGCCCTCCTCGTAGAGCTCCATCGCCCCCCACATCTGGGTCGTCACGGTGAAGAACGAATCGTCCTGGAAGTGCAGGCACAGGTGGTACTTCTTCGGCATCTCTCCGCCCTGAGCGTGGTACAGCATCTTCCCGCCGCACTCACCTAGCAGAAGCACGTAGCCGGGCTCGAGAGGAGTGAAGAGCCATCGCCCCCTAGCCCAAGACTCTCCCACCCTCTTCTCCGCGGTCAGCCCGGCGAACTCCTCATCGCTCCTGTTGTACCAGACGAACTTGTGAGGGCTGTTGCCCAGGCTGCCAGCGCGGACGATCTTGCCGGTTAGCGTGCTGTTGATCTGCTTCGATAGCACAGCGATCTCAGGTAGTTCGAACAACGATTGTCTCCCCTCTATCCACTCAAGCGAGGCGGCTGCTTGTTGTGCGTGCCAGAGCAGACCTCGAGCGCTCAGCCCTTGAGCGGCTACTCGTCAATCAGTGCATGCAGACAGAAGAACTGCCACATCAGCTCGGTGGCGTCGATGTCCATAGTAGTGTGGCCGGTCAGCCACTCGGGAAGAGGCTCGCCGCCAGGCCAGGTATGTCCGCCGCCGTCTATCGTGTAGAAGATGACCTCGGCGTTCTGATCGCACTCCGTGTAGCCTACTCCACTCGCCTCGCCGCTGGCCGGCAGCTGCAGTGGAGTATGAGCGCACCCGTTCAGCTCTGCCCACGTAGCCACCCAGCCTGCGACAGGAGGCAGCGAGAGACCGGGACCATGGTCCCGCCCTCCCTGGTACGGCACGATCGGATCGTCCGTGCCGTGGAAGGCGATCACCGGCACAGGTCGCGCAGGCGTGCATTCGCTCCAGGGCAGTGAATACGCCCCCGCCACAGTGCCTATCGCGGCGATCCGATCCGATAGCTTGCAGGCGAGCATGTGGGACATGCCGCCGCCGTTGGAGAGGCCGTTGGCGTAGACGCGGGTCTGGTCGATGTTGTACTGCTCTTCCAGCGCGTCGATCAGGTCAGAGAGGAAGATGACGTCGAATAGCGGATCGTCTGCTGAGCCCAACTCCCCACCGGCATTCCAGCGCAGCGGAAAGCTGGTGCCCGCCGGGTAGACGACGATGAAGCCGAACTCGTCCGCCAGCTCGTTCCAGCCCGTCATCTCCATCTGGTGGGCAGGCCACTGGGCCAAGCCGTGAATGCAGATCACGAGGGGCGTCGGCGTGCTCGGGTTGTACGTATCGGGCACGTAGAGGAGGTAGCTCCGCTCCTGGCCCGACGACACGATCTCGCCGTTGGTGACGTTGGCGCGGCAGAAAGCGATGGCGACGACAAGAACGGCCAGCAGGAGAAGGCCGGCCGCCGCCACGAGGCCGATCAGCAGGATCTTGCCTAGCCTGCGAAGGGACTTCTTCATCTGTGTTCTCCCTCGTTGGCACCTGCCCTCTGCCAGGCGGCTCAAGCACCACTTTGCTGAGGCGGCGCTTCGTCGCGGCCTGCGGGCCGGCCGCGCCGAACCACGCCGCGCACGCTGCGCGCGGCCGCCGGAAGATGCTCAAGGCCGGCTCTTGGTCTATCCTTGTCGCTTCGAAGAGAGACTCACTCCCCCAAGCGAGCTCTCCGCGCCGAGCCCTGTTCATCAGGGGCCTGCCTGACGCGTAGGCAGGCCCCTGCCCTGGCACTTGTCGATTCCGAGGAGCGTGTTCTCTAGCGCCAGGCCGGACTCGAATCTGACGCCGAGTTCGTCGTCACCTGGCTCAGGTCAGTTCCGTCTACCTTGATCGTGAAGAGATCCTGGTTGCCGCTGCGCGCCGAATCGAACACCACCTGTGTGCCATCAGGCGACCAGGAGGGGTGCATGTCCAGCACCGTCGGCGCCGTAGCCACCGTCAGCTGGAACAGCCCGGTGCCGTCTGCGTTGACGAGCCACAGGCCGTTCGATGAGCTGAAGGCGATCCTCGTGCCGTCTGGTGACCAGACCGGCCCGTAGTTGTTTCCGGTGGTGGTGACCGGCGTCTGGCCCGTGCCGTCTGAGTTCATGACGTAGATCTCGCGCTGGCCGTCGCGCATCGATTCGAAGGCGATCCGGTTGCCATCGGGAGACCAGTCCGGCGTGCTGTTCAGCTGCGGCGTGTCCGTGAGCTGGACCAACCCGGTGCCGTCAGTCTTCATCACCCAGATCTGGAGCGCTCCTCCGGCCCGGTCGGAGGCGAAAGCAATCCGCGTGCCGTCCGGTGACCAGTCCGGTCCTGTGTCGTAGTCGGCGCTGTTGGTCAGGTTGGTCTGGAACGAGCCATCGGCTTCCATGACGTAGATGTCCGGCTTACTGCCGATGTTGCGCTGGAACGTCAGGCGAGCCCTGTCGGGTGACCAGTCGGGCCAGCTGTCGAGCTCGGCGTTGCTGGTCAGCCGGGCGGGCGAGCTGTCGTCCAGCCCGTCGATAACGTAGATCTCAGCGTTTCCGTCGCGGAATGAGACGTAGGTGATGCGCCCGCCGCCGCCAAAGGGCGTGGCCGCCGGAGGAACGGGCGTGGCGGTGGCCGGCGCCGGTACGACGATCTGAACGTACACCTGGGTGCCGAATGCCGTGCTGTCCGGGCTCTGCAGTCGCCAGTCGGAGCGGTAGGTGCCGGGCGCGGCCGGGGCGGTCAGGTTCACGCTGATGTCGATGTTGGCGTCGGCTGCCAGCGACGGGACGCTGACCGTATCTGGCCCTCCCAGCGGATTGCCTGAGATGCGGACGAGCTGCGTGCCCGTCTCCCACTCGCAAGTGCCGGTGTTGCGCATCCGCCAGGTCTTGATGAAGGCCGCTCCTGGGGCGAACTCGGTGTCGTCGGGCACGGTCACGTCGGCCACGAAGCCGGCGTTGAGCGTGCAGCCGCCGGGGCCCGAGACGTCGGGCACGGGCGTGTCGGTCGCGGCGGGGGGTACAGTCCCGTCGCCGCCCTCCCCCACCTCAGTGCCCTCAGGCTCCTCCGTCGGTGTCAATCCGAACGGCAGGTTGCAGGCGAGCACTGCCAGAGCAAGAACCGCTGTCAGAGGCCACAATCGACGCTCGTATCGTTTCACTTCTCTCACTGCTATCCTCCTCGTGCCCTTTGCGAATGATCATGCCCATCGGCTCGGATACGGACCCCAGCATCGGCCACCAGGCACTGCCCGGCTGTTGCGCCGCGTGAGAGAGGACAGGGCGCAGAGCGACTCCCAGAGCAGCCGCTCCTGGGCGTGGCCGGTGCGGCCCCACGAGGCGGCCGGTGCCGCTGCGCTTGGAGCGGTTCCCTGGGTGACAAAAGGTCAGTGCGGGAGTCGATGAAGCAGCAGGCCGAACCCGTAGCACACCATGCTTTGCATGAACACGCCGATCACGGCTGCCACGATGATCCACCCCCGCTGCGCGCTCGTCAGCTTGTCGTACTCGTTGGCCTTCACAGAATCCTCCTCAATCAAGCCACCTCTGTGGCTACCGCAGCCCCAGTCTCCACAGGATCCATTGGGTCCGGTAGCCGAGCAGGCACGAACAGGACATGCAGAAGAGCGACGCCACCAGGTAGGCCACGATGATCCATTTGAGCTCGCCCACTCTGGCCATCAAGAGCGAACTGGATGCCCCCTGGCGCGCTGCGCCGGCCGGCTGCAGACGGGCGCCGCACTGCTTGCACCGGGCAGCATCTTTCGCGTTCGTAGCTCCACATTTTGGACACTTCATGGATGCCTCCTTTGACGGCCAAGAGGTCCGTACTCAGGTGCCTGAGGGCGGTGGCACCCGATGCCCATGGCCTGCAAGTGTACTCCAGCTCCGGTGCGACCGCAAGCACTCAGTCTCCTGGATCAGCGGGCACCCGCACCACGAATCGGCGGAAGCGCGGGACGGGATGCGGCCTCTAGGGACAACCCTGCGGCTCGAGCCTGTACGTCTCCCCTTGGAAGGTCAACTGAATCACGTCTCCGTCCGCCACGTAGTAGGAGGAGAAAGGCACGCAGACGTAGAACCCGTCCGCGTCATTTCCGGGATCTCTCAGCACCATGGCCAGGTTGTTGCTGCGCCACAACACCTTCACCGGATCCAGCTCCGCGATCTCCGGCGCCCAGAACCGCTCCGGTATCTCGGCCAGCGGAGTGCCAGACCTGGTTCCGGATGCGTTGAAGCTAGTGACCGTATCCAGAGCAGCTCCACTGAGCCCCTCGGCGAAGGGGTTGACGCTGCTGCCTTCTGCTGCAGGTTCCCGGGCACAGCATGTCGCGAGGACAGCTAGCGCCACTGCGGTCGGCAACCTTTCCTTCATGTCCCTTCCTCCGTCAGCCCGGCATCTCGCAGCTTGCCTGCGTCAGACCACCGGCCACAGCTGTGCCGTTCGGCGAGTCTGGGCATTCAAGGCGGCAGGGCATTTCTGCAATCACACCCGGAGTCCGGCGCGGCGGAGCTAGACGGGCGAGGCCTTGCTCAGGCAGGCCGCCCGGTCGTGCGGCGGCCCTGCAGTAGAAGTGGGCCGGTGCTCCTCGCTGGCCTGCGCGGGGCGGTTAGGCGCAGAGATCGGTCAGCCACCACTCCGGGCGCGGAGAACCTGCTTCACGACCTTCGCTGCCCTGTTGAATCTCGTCCGTTCTCTCTTCGCCTGCTGGATCCAGTATACGTACCGCTTCTTCAGCGAGTCTGGAAGCGCTCGGTAGGCGGCGAGGGCGCCCTTCTCTCGCCGCAGCGCGGCCTCAAGCTCGGCGGGTATCTCTTCCGTCCGCTCTCGGTCGAGCGCAGCCTGCCACTGGCCCCCCTCCTTGGCGTCGCGAATGGCGCTCAGACCGGCTTCCGTCATCGCGCCTGCGCGAACCAGCCTCTCTACCCTGCGCAGGTTGTTGACCGCCCAGACGCTATTCGGCCTTCTGGGCGAGAATCGGAGAAGATAGCGCCGATCGTCCAGGCTGAGCAGTTTGCCGTCTATCCAGCCGTAGCAGAGAGCTTCCTCGACTGCCTGATCATATCTTAGGCCGACCGATTCGGAGTTCGTTTTCTGGATCACGAGCCAGGCTTCCGGACACGTGGCGTGGTGATCCTCCAGCCAGGAACGCCATGCGCAGCGGTCGGCGAAATCGAGGCAGGCTGATGGCTCGATCATCGTGACGCGCGCCGGTATGTGGGGCAGGCCTCGGCCTGCGGGCCCATCCGCTGTTCCGCCCTGGCCAGCTGTTCCCCAGCCGTCCTCTTGGGAGGCAATGCGGACTCCTGGTAGTACACAGCCTTCCACTCGCCGCCCAGCTTCTCGAATACGAACGTCGCTGCCGCGTTCTCGAAGACATCCCTCTCGCCTGTCTGCAACGTGGCCTCGGCACGGTAGATCCAGGAGTAGATGGCAAGGCCAGGGCCAAGAAAGCGGATCTCATCGTCGATCGTGGTCAGCTCGAAGCTCGTGCAGGTGCTCAGGTAGTCCACGTTGTCCCTGACGTACGTGGCGTAGTCACAGAGAGAGCCATCCATCCCTATCATCCGAAACTCGGGCGAATCCCAGAACAGGCCGAAAGCCAGGTCCACGTCGAGCGCTTCGCAGCCCGCTATCAGCATGGCGACGGTGTCTCTCAGCTCCTGCTCGATCCTCTTCGCGTCGCTACTTGTTGGTTTCTGCGCCCCCATTCTGCCTTCCGATCCGCAGGCAAGCGCTTGCCTGCTCGCCTATCACTGGCTCCACTGCGACGGGAGGCCGGACTAGGCGCCTCCGGCAGGCCGGCCCCGTGCTGCGACGCCCCCGAGCTGCAGCAGGCCTCGCGCTATCATGATCCACCACACCACCCACACCGGCATACCGATGAAGAGAAGCAGGTTGGCGAGAGCGGGCAGCAGGATGGCGCTGATATCACCGGCGAGCGTCAGCACGCCGGCCATGATCCCCGCGTAGGCGGTCGCCTTGCCGAAGGTCTTGCCGCGGAGCATAACGAACGAGGCGATCGTGACGGCGACCGCGGTTAGCAGGAACCCGAAGGTCTGCGAAGTAGCCTGGCCGATGGAGTTGAATGCCAGAAGTGCGGTCGCCGCCTGGGATCTCTCTACGCTGGTCATCGCCGCCGCATACCGGTCGTTGAGCGACAGAGTGGCGGAGACCATCGCCGTGCGTGTGGCGACGAAGGCGGCTATGCCGACGAATGCCAGCACAGCAGCGATGGCCATCGAGGATTGGCCGTCGCGCCTGAGCGCAACGTAGAGAGCAAGGAACAGAAGGGCCAGGAGAGTGACGGAGACGATGTCCAGGGCGTTCAGATAGAACAGCCCGAGAAGCTTGCTTTCGCCAAAGAGCCTGAACCATTCCTCCGCCGTCTGGGGGTAACTATCCCAGGGTATGAGGATCGCCTCGCTCAGGCAGAAGACGAGTGTGACCAGAGGGGCGATGCCTCCGACCCGGTAGAGGCCTCTCCAGCCGTCATCGGCGGTCTTGATGTTGGACTCGCTCATGTGATGCTGCCTCCTCGCTGAGCCGCAGCGGTCGCCGGGTGGGCTATGTAGCCGCCGCGATGCGCCTTGCCCAGTCCGCCGCCCTTTCTAGCTCCCCGTCCTTCAGAGGACCTTCCACGCCATCGACGATGAACCCCTCGGGAGCGATCGTCGGTTGGGCGCCCTTCTTGCCGAGTCGCTTGGCGATGGGCTCCGCTGCATAGCCGAACACCTTCACCAGATGGCGCAGCACGGGCTGAGAGTCTATCTCGCCTTCCCGAAGCCTTGTATCGAATGCCGCCGACCGCACCCCGCTCAGACCCTTCCTGGGCACTCGGCGCAACAGCTTGGTGATCGCCGGCGACGGGCTGAATGCTCGGGTCGGCGAGCCGACGACGAGCAGGTCCACCCCTGTCAGGCGCTCCGCCTCGACTTGGCCAACCTTGAGCACCTTGGCCTCTCCCTGCGCCGCCAGAGCCTTCCCGATCGCCTGGGCTATCCGCTCCGTGTTGCCGAAGAATGAATCATAGACCACCAGTGCCTTCATCGAGACCCTCCATCGCTACTGTCGCTCTGGCTCAAACGAACACTGTGCTGAGTCGATCTGTCACCTCCTCGATTTGGCGGTCGCGGCTGCGCCGCATCCAGTTGACCAGCCCTGACCCGCGGACGGCGGCGCCCTTCGATTCGCAGATAGTCGTCATCTGGCGGATGGCCCGGTTTCCGCCCATCCACCCGTAGGGGAAGGCCTCGGTCACCAGGAAAGCGACCTCCTTGTTCGCCAGCGATGGCACCTCGTTGAGGTACTTGATCATCACCGGTGACAGTGAGAACCCCTGCACCGGCGAGCCGAAGATGATCCGATCGTGCCGCCCGAGATCCGGCAGCGCTTCGAACCGGATCTCCTCAGGGCGCTGGCCTGCCCGGGCCGGATCGTATCCGCCAACTACCTGCAGCCGTTCGTAGCTCACGTTGTGGCCTGCCGCCGACAGCTTCTGCCGGAGCATCTGGGCCACGAGGTGCGTATTCCCGGTGTGCGAGAATACGATCATACCGATATCCACCCGACTACCTCCTCACTGAATAGTGTCTTGCGGCCCGGCATCCGGCTGCGCCTCGTAGAGGCGCAGCCATGGCCAGATGACGGATGCCAGCCAACCAGGGGCTATACGGAATCCTGCGCCGAGGGTTGCAGTGTGGAGAAGTGCTACTGCACGAACTCCAGCAGGCGCTCCGGGTGCTGGCCCACGTAGTTGTAGGCTTCGAAGTGCTTCTCGATCCCATCGATCAGCCACTGGCCATTCGCGTGAGCCGTCGCTTCGGAGAAACGTCCCGCGGCCGAGAGCTCGGACGCTATGGCCCCTCGTAGCCGAGCACGGTGACCGGCGGGCTCTGGGTAAGCACCATCACGGTCAGCGTCCGCCCGTCGTACGTGAGGTGGAGCGGCCCAATGGAGCCGGGCACGATCTCCTGCTGCCAGGTCCGTCCTCCGTCGGCGGTGCGCAGGGCCAGGATCTCTCCCAGCTCGCCCTCCAGACTCAAGATCACCAGGCCGTGTTCCGCGTTGAGGAAGCGGACGGCCGCGAGTTGCTGCTGGCGCGTGGTGATGATGGTGCCGCCAAGCCCCAGCGATCTCTGCGCCCAGCTCTCGCCGCCGTCTTGGGTGACGTACAGCGTGCCTGTGTCGTCCAGGAGGTAGCCGTCGGTGGCAGAGCGCAGCGAAATGGCGGCGATCGTGGCTGCTCCATCGGGCAGCGGTATCACAGCCCACGTCTGCCCGCTGTCTGAGGTCGCCTCCAGCTGCGACAGGGAAGCGGCCCATCCCACCTGGTCATCAACGAAGCTGATGTATGCGGCTGAGCCTGGGTAGTGCAGCCGAGAGACGGTCTCCCAGGTGCGGCCGCCATCGCTGGATCGGCGGACCAATCCGGCATCGCCCACGGCCCAGATCGTCTCTTCGTCCACCATGTCCAGACCGCAGAGGTCAATCGTCAAGCTGTTGGCTTGGACCCAGGTCTGCCCACCATCAGTCGTATAGTAGGGGTCACCGGCATGGCCGACCGTGATTCCGAATTCGTCATCCAGGAACGCGGCGGTGAAGCCGTTTCTCGGCTTGTCCGTCTGCAGCAGAATCTCCCAAACGCCGGAGCTCTCAGTAGGGAAAGCACACGAGGCGACGCTCGAGAGCAACAAGACCAGAAAGACGATCCAGCCCAGGGGTTTCATTGCCTCCTCCTCTGTGCAAGCAACAGCGGGTGACTCTCCTCAGGCATCTCGATGCTGTGCCTGTAGCCGTGGCCAACGGTGGTCACCTGCAAGACATCGAATCCGGTCGTCTCTAGGATCTCTTCGTAGTCTTGCAGGCCGTTGTTGCTCCAGTACATGGTCACTCCAAAGAAGTCGTCCTCCACGTATGCATCTTCTCGCGTCGCGCTCACCGTAGCCAGCAAGAACCCTCCTGGCTTGAGCCAGCGGTGGATCCGCCGGAACAGCTCCTTGTGCTCATCGGGCGGCAGGTGGAAGAGGGAGTAGAAGGCTACGACGGCATCCAAGTACGAGTCTGCAAAATCGACCGACATTATGTCACCGCGAATGAACGTGGCTTGAGGGACGTTCGCCCTGGCCAGGGCAACCATCGTGCCGGAGATGTCCACTCCCGTGACACTGAAGCGATGGGCCAGCTCTCGAGCGACCGGCTCGCCGGCCCCGCAGCCGACGTCGAGCACCCGGGCTCCGTCCTCAAGCCGGCCCATCAGCGCAACCAGCGCATCTTCAGTCTCTTCCCGGCGAGCTTCGCGGTAGGCAGAGGCGCAGCGATCGTACCCCCGCTCCACCAGGGCCTTGTAGTCCGTCTTCGGATCGTCTGCCGGTCTCATCGATTCGCTTGGGGTGGAACGTGCGGGCCAGGTGCGCGCAAGGGCCCCGAAGGCTAGGGCTCCTCTTGAGGAACAGACACCTCCATCTGTACCTCGGCCAGGAAGCCCTCACGGCTGTACCGCTCGACCAGCTTCTGCAGCAGCAGGGGGTCGGCTTCGACATCGGCGAAGTATGCCGCCGCCGCCGCCTTCAGGTCATTCAGGAAGTCCTGCGCATTGAGCATCTCCTGCCCAGACGAGGTCACCTGAAGATGAACGCGAGGGTTGCCATGGGTGAGCGCATACCTCCTGCCTTTGATCGTGAACAGGTGCAAGAGCCCATTGCGCAGGCTCTCCCACAGACCGTCTGCGTCGTAGCGGCCTTCGGGGAAGTACCTCCTGACGAAGCGCTTGTACGCCGGGCCGGCCCTGCCCTTTGTGGAGCCGCCCCACCAGAATCCGGCCAGATAGTCGATCGCGCAGGACATCAGTATGAAGGCGACCAGCGCGTCTTCAGAGCGTATCAGCCTGTCGATTGGCTTGAAGACCCAGGACTCGAAGTGGGGCCGGAAGCAGCGTGTGAACCAGGCCACCTTCTGGGCCTGGGTGGCATCCAAGTCGATAGAGCCGAGCGACCCCGGCGGATCGCACGGGGCATCCGGTGGGCTGCCCCTACTCTCGCTCATTCGCTCCTCCCTGCGCCTCGGCAGCGGGTAACGCGCGGCCGGCCGCCCTGCAGTGTACCTTCACTCTCGCTGAACCGCAAGGGCGAAGCGCCTCTCCCGGCGCGCCTGTCCCAAGGCAGCCGCGACCTGGCTCCGATCGTGGCCCGCGAGTCGCTCCGAGGCGAGAGTCAGCCCCTAGCTGAATCGGTTTCTTGCACTTGGGGTTGCTGCTGGTATGCCCTTGGGCGTATACCTATGCAGCCTGTGCGGGAGGCGGTGGTGCAGTCCGTAGGCCATCGGATCAGTGTCCACTCCCTGAGCCGCTCCCGCCCGCGCTGTGGCGCTTCGTATGGCTGCTGGGCCGCCTCGGCCTGGACGGAAAGCCGGGATTGGGAGCCGGATACTCCCCAGGAGGAAAGGGATGGCAAAGATGAAGGATGGATGCGTGAAGCCTGCCGCCGGTCCGCTGGTGGCTGAGCCTGAACCCGCTGCTGCAGCAACGGCGGCGCCGAACGAGGTCAGGCGAATGCAAGCGCGTGTGGGCAGGGAAGCCCCCGACTTCGAGGCGAGTGTTTTCGTCGCCGGAGAGGGCTTCGAATCAGTCCGCCTCTCGGACTACAAGGGACAGTGGGTCGTAGTCTGCTTCTACCCCGGCGACTTCACCTTCGTCTGACCGACCGAACTGGCGGCGGTCGCCGCCATGTACGATCAGTTCAAGAGGCTCGGAGTAGTAGTGCTGGCTATAAGCGTGGACAGCCGCTTCGTACACAAGGTATGGCAGGAACAGGAACTCTCCAAGATGGTGGAGGGGGGCGTCCCCTTCCCAATGCTCTCCGATGGGGTGGGCGGATCGGGGCGGTCT
The DNA here is from genome assembly GCA_964530325.1 of uncultured Anaerolineales bacterium. Classification (GTDB taxonomy): domain Bacteria; phylum Chloroflexota; class Anaerolineae; order B4-G1; family B4-G1; genus CAZHAX01. Next base: position 25,743 of record CAZHAX010000029.1, read on the forward strand.
ACGGCGTATACGATGAGGCGGCGGGGGTTAATATCCGCGGCCGCTTCATCATCGATCCCGACTTCAACATCCGGGCGGTTGAGGTGCTGACTGCCGAGGTAGGGCAGAAGCCTGAGGAGCTGATTCGCCAGGTCAAGGCCTTCCAGCATGTCGCGAAGACCGGAGAGGTCACCCCCTCGGGGTGGCAGCCTGGAGACAAGACGCTGACGCCGGGCCCCGATCTGGCGGGCAAGGTGTGGGAGGTCTGGAAGCCGTAGGCGAGCACCTGGCTGAGGCGGCCAACTGCAGTCCGCCTTCGGCCTTCAGGCCTGGTCATATGCGAAGCTCCATCAGCCACCCCGGTGGCGCCGGAGTCAGACGCCGGGGATTCTTGTTCCGCGCGCAGGCTGTAGCTCGAGGCGGATCGCTCGCTCGGGACAAGCAGGGACGCAGCGCCCATAGCCGAAGCAGTACTCATCGACCAGGCGAATAGCCCCGTCCTCCAGCAGGCGGGCCTCGAAGAAGCAGCTGTCCACACATAGACCGCAGCCGATACATTTCTCCGGGTCGGTGACCGGGACGTATCCGCAGCGCGCTTGCTCCGCGTAGCTACCCTTGTCCCGCGCCTGGCGCAGTGGGAAACAGCAGCAGGTGCAGCAGTTGCATAGCTCGTAAGGCCGTGCTCCGTCTTCGAAGTAGAAGACCTGGTGAATGTCGCCGCGTTCGGTCGTCGTTCGGACGATCTGCACTGCCTCATGCGGCGAGATCCGCTTCGCCTTCTGGGGGTCCTGCGGCGAGGCGTGCTCGAACAGCATACACACCGCCCACGTTTCGCGTGGGCACACCTGCATCTCGGAGCGGCAAGGGCAATCACGTAGGTAGACCTTGCCGGCCCCGGCAACCAGCCTCTCCGCTTCCTGCGGCGGGATGATCAGGCGGACTGCCGTCTCTGGCTCAATCATCTGCTGCTTCTGGCTATTGACGTCATCCAGCAGACCGGGCGGCCCTGTCCTGAGTGCCTTCCGCAACGGCTGCCAGCAGGACAAGCGGCCCCAGCGCGAAGTACGTTATGTAGCCGATGCCTGTGATCAGGCTGAGGGTACCGTCTGCATCGAAGAGCCACAGCAAGGGGTAGCCGAAGATTGCCAGCTCAATGCATAGCAGACACAGCGCCACGAACAGGATCAGGCACGGCTTCAGTATCCCGGCCAGGAAGCGCGCTGCGCCGCCAGATAGAATCCTGCGCCACCGCCGCAAGGGCTTGTCGATGCTGGCTGCGGCTACGATGGCCATGATGGCGCAGATCGGCGGGGCGAAGCCACCCCCCACCAGGAACATGGCCACCGAGAGAATCCCGAGCACCAGCGCACCGCGCCGGCGCTCTACGAACGCAGTGGCCCAGACGATGAAGATCAGGCTGACTATTGTCGCCAGGATGCCTGTTGCCAGGAAGTTGGGAACCAGCGTGAAGGCTGGTTCCGCACCGTGCTCCCACAACCTCTGCAGCGGGCCGATAGCATCTATCACGTTGCCACTCGGCGCCACGTTCCCTTGCAGAATCTCGAACAGGCCGTGCTCCAGGCCGGCCAGGCCCGCCACGAAACCTACGCTTGAGGCGACCAGCCTCATCCCGCTGACGCTGTGCCGACCTAGCGACATGCCCTGCCCTGGTACCTTGCTCATTCGTCCCTTCTCCTGTGTGATCTCATCGCTGCCTTCGCGGCGGCCACTACCGCTGCTATCTACGCACGATCGCCCAGGCAGTTGCAGTCGGCGACCCGGTGCCTTCTCCGCAGCTCCGGGACCCAGCGAGGCACACGTCTCTTGTACTCAGCGTAATCTTCTCCAAGGCGCCGCTCGGCATACGGCTCCTCGACCAGCCGCACGAACAGGTCTATGCAGGGCACGAAGGCCAGCGACAGGAGCAGGAAGGTGGCGGATCGGGTCGCGAGAGCAGTGCCGACGAGCAACAGGGCCTCGCCGCCGTAGATCGGGTTCCGCATCCAGCCATACGGCCCGGCCGCCACCAGCCGGATCGTTGGGTCGCCAGGCGCACCGCTCGCGCCACCGTGTTTCCAGAGCGTGCAGGCCGCTGCCACTATCAGGATTGCACCCGAAGCCACCAGCGGGATGGCCACGATCACCGGCAGACCGGGAAGCGGTTCAGACCACAGGGGGTCAAGGCGGAAGGCAAGCGCAGCGCCCAGAATAGTCAGGGCGCTGAGCGCCAGGTTGATGATCAGTACCCGAACGCTATTCATGCCCCGTAGAGCACCGACAGAATGGTGCAGCTGTGAAACGAGACCGCTGCTGGGTCCTCTCACCACAGGCCGGGGATCAAGCGATGGCGGGTGTCCTCAGCGTACTCCTCGTACCCGGCGAGCTCTTCGAGGAGCATCCGATCCTCAAGTCTGGTGCGGACTATCAGGGCGACCGCCATGCCGACCGCGGGAATGAGCGCCCACAGCGCATCCAGCATGAACGGGAAAGCCAACGAGGCGACCAGGGCCCCGGCGTAGGACGGATGGCGCACAAGGCGATAGGGGCCGCTAGTCACAACCTCCTGCCCTCTGTCTTCCTGGATCCGGGCCACAGCAGAGAAGTAGGGATTGACCACCATCGCCCACACTGCCAGGCCGTACGCGCCGGCGACGCCCATGGCCGCCACGTACTGCCAAGGCGCCGCAATGGTCTCCGACCAGCCAAAGCGGTGATCGAGCCCGGCGACGATCGTCATCGCCATTGGGCCATAGATGCCGACGATCCCTACCAGCAGGCGATCCCAGGACTTCGTCCCTTCCGATTCGGTGAATCTGGCTCGCTCTCGCAGCGTGTCTGGATTCCTCTTCAGCACGATCAGCCTGCTGCCAATGGTCGACGCTAGAAGCAGGGCAGCGTATAGCCAGGCCATCGGCCATTCCAGCGTGCCGGCCGATATGAAGAGGAGAGCCGGCACGAGGAACAGGTAGGCCACGAGAGCGATTAGCGCCCGAATGAAGGTGCTTGCTTGCAGCTGGCTGTCAGGACTCATCGATGGACCTCCCGTTTCTGCTGACGAGGCCGCCGGCGGAGGGGCGCTCGGCAGGGCTCGTGCCGGCGCCTATGCCGCGCCGTCCCCGGCTGCCGCCGCTGATCTGGCCAATTGCAGGACGCGCTCGATGAAGGGTCCCTTGCTCTCAACATAGGCGTCACGGTCAGCGGGGTGCCGCAGTGCCAGCTCCTCCTTCAGCACGGCGTATTCGCCGGCCAGCTCCGGGTGGTCGATCAGGTAGTCACGAAACAGCAAATGGTCTTTCCATCTGCGGCTGCGTATCCCGAAAGCGTGTATGTGATGGGTCCTGGGGCTGCCCTTCTCGAAGTAGTGCCTCCGTGGTATGCCGTACTCCCCTCGGTACCAATAGCCCAACTGCTCGATGGGGTGGATGCACACCCTGGCTTCCTCGAAGCTCTTGACGGCTATGCCGATGTCAATGATGGGCTTGGCCACCAGGCCGGGGATGGACGTGCTGCCGATATGCTGGATATCGAGCATCTGCTCGCCGACGGCGGCCTGCAGGAGTGCCTTCTCCTCCTCGAACAGCCTGGCCCATTCGGGTGTGTACGGGTGCAGCTCGACGACGCCGTCCCTCAGACCAATCACGCTGCAGTCTCTCATCAAGCCTCGACGTTGCGGCGAGTCTTCACCGGGGTCGGCGCGCCGCCAAGAGCTACTTGACGGTATCGTCCTCATCCCTGCCCAGCCGCCGGTAGTGGTCTCGGCGCGTCTTCTTGTCCCGGTCGTGCTCCTCGTGCGCGTACCTGGCCACTTCCTCGGCTATGTCCTGGGGCACGACTATCACGCCGTCGCCGTCGGCCACAACCACGTCGCCCGGGCGGACCTGCACCCCGCCAACACACACCGGGATGTCCTTGGCGTCGAACTCCAGCCTGGCCTGGACCATGGCCTGGCTGCAGAAGGCGGACCAGAAGGGTATCTGCTGGATGATGATCTCGTCCGTATCCCGCACTCCGCCATTGGTGACGAACCCCCTGGCCCCGGCCTCCAGGCAGCCTAGCGTGTTGGCCGAACCCATCAGGCCGGCGTTGACGCCCGACTGATCGATGACCAGGAAGTCGCCCTCTTCGATATCCTCTACCCATGGGTAGCTGCACACCTCAGAGTAGTATGTGGCTACCCACT
>CAZHAX010000030.1:0-19633 GCA_964530325.1 uncultured Anaerolineales bacterium
CGATTTCAGCGCCACCGGCACTACTCACATCATCGCCATCTCCGGCTTCAACATCACCATAGTCGCCGGCCTCTTCGCCGGGCTGGCGACGCGTGTCGCCGGCCGGCGCAGGGCCGTATGGCTGGCCACGCTGGGCGTGGTCCTCTACACGGTCTTCGTAGGAGCCTCGGCGGCGGTGGTGCGGGCGGCGATCATGGGGCTGCTCTACCTCTGGGCCCGCCATCTGGGGCGGGAGAGCTTCGCGCCGGTCTCGCTTGCGGCGGCCGCGTTCCTGATGACTGCGGCCAACCCGTACGTTCTGTGGGACGTCGGCTTCCAGCTCAGCGTCGCCGCCACGATCGGGCTGGTGGCCTACACGGGGCCTCTCGAGCGGGCCGCCGAGCGTCTGCTGGGGCGCTTCCTCAGTCTGGAGCGGGCCCGCCGCGCTGTCCGGATCGTCAGCGAGGCGCTGATCGTGACCACGGCTGCGCAGATCACGACAATGCCCATCATACTTCACTACTTCGGCCGCCTCTCGCTGGTGACGCTGGTGACCAACTTCCTGATCCTGCCCGCACAGGCCGGGCTGATGATAACAGGCGGTGTGGCGACGCTGCTGGCGATGGTGCTGCGGCCGCTGGGACAGATCGCCGGCTGGGCGGCCTGGGTCTTTCTCACGTACACAATCGAGGTGGTCCAGCTCACCGCTCGAATCCCGCTGGCGTCCGTTCCGTTGCAGACTCAGGGCTGGATGGTGTGGGGATACTACTTGGCTCTGGGCGGCGCTACCTGGTGGTTTGCCCAAACCGCCGAGCGGCGGCGGGACCTGTGGGGCAGGGTCAGGGCCCTCCTGGGCGGTGCAGGGCAGGGACAAGCCCAGGGGCAGGGACGCGCCGTACGGATTGGCGCGGCCGTGGTGGTGCTGGTGCTGGCGATTGCTGCCTGGCGGGGCCTGCCGGATGGACGGGTGCACGTCGTCTTCCTCGATATCGGCCAGGGGGATGCGATCTTCATAGAGACACCCTCCGGGCGCCAGGTGCTCGTCGACGGCGGGCCGAGCGAGACGGCTCTGCTCTCGCAGCTGGGCAGGCACATGCCCTTCTGGGACCGTACGCTGGACGTGATGGTGCTGACCCATCCGGACCTGGACCACGTTACCGGCCTCGTCGCCGTGTTGGAGCGGTACGAGGTTGGCACAGTCGTCTTCCGCCACCAGGAGGTCGACTGCGCGACCTACGAGCGCTGGCTGGAGCTCCTGGACGAAGAGGGGGCGCAGGTATACCAGGGCGAGGCGGGCCTGCTCCTCACTTTGGACGATGGAGTGGAGATGGTCGTCCTGCACCCCGGGCCGGAGCTGGTGAGTTGGACGGAAGCGGATGTGAACAACAACTCGGTCGTCACCCGGCTGGCCTACGGCGATATCGCAGTGCTGCTGACCGGCGACATCGAGGAAGAGGTCGAGATGGCGCTGGTGGGGAGCGCGCTCGAATCACCTCTGCACAGCACAGTGCTCAAAGCGGCGCATCATGGGTCGTGCAGCTCGACGACGAGCGCATTCCTCGCTGCTGTCGATCCGGAGGTGGCGGTGATCAGCGTCGGGGCAGACAACACGTTCGGCCATCCGTGCTGGGAGGTGCTGGAGCGGCTGGAGGGGATCTGCCTCTACCGCACGGACGAGCAGGGAGCGGTCGAGCTGATCACAGATGGCCTCCGCCTGTGGGTGGAGACGGAGCGCTGAAGGCAGTGGCAGCGCGGCGGTCGCCACTGCTCTGGCCATATGGTACGGAAGCGGGGTTGACAGGGGGGTATGCGCCGCGTAGAATGAGCGTGCATGAGCGTCCCGCTGATCGCACGTGCCAAACAGCTAGGAGGCCGGGAATGAGGCTCTGGCGCATCGCCGCTGCAGTCGTCGTTGCACTGCTCGCCGTCTCTTCGCTCGGCCTGGGCGTGGCCGCGGAGCCGGACTCTCCAGGATCGGAGCGCTCCAGGTCCGCTGCGGGGCTGCAGGTAGTTCTGATCGCCGACGATCGGCACGTGGGCGCTCGCCGCGTGCCCCCTCCGGCCAGGGCGGTGCGGGGGATCCAATCGGCCACCTTCACTGTCAACTGGAACCCCGGGACCTGTGGTGGCACAACCACGTCCTGGCCCTCCAATGCCCAGACTGCCTTCCTCTATGCGGTCGATGTCTGGAGCTCGCTCATACAATCCAGCGTCACAATCGAAGTCGACGCTTGCTGGCGCACTGACCTGGGCGGGCTCACTCTTGGCTCGGCCGGCTCGACGACGATTCATCACGACGAGGCTGAGTTCCCCTACAGCAACACCTGGTACGTGGCCGCGCTGGGCAACCAGCTGACGGGCACGGACCTGAACGGCGGCACGGCGGAGATCAGGGCCAGCTTCAACGCGGGCTTGGGGTCCTGGTACTTCGGCACAGACGGTATCACCCCCGCGGGCCGGTACGACTTCGTCACGGTCGTGGTACATGAGCTCTGCCACGGGCTCGGCTTCCACGGCTACATGTACGTATCCGGGGGTCTTGGCTACAGGCAGTGGTCCGGCTATCCGGCTGCCTACGACCGCTTCACCGAGGATGGCACTGCGAAGAGCCTGTTCAGCTACACAAATGCGTCGGTTGCCCTGGCCTCCGCGCTGCAGGGCGGGGTGGGGGGCATCTACTTCGACGGGCCGAACGCCAACGAGGGAAACGGCGGCTCGCGGGTGAAGCTCTATGCACCGACTCCCTGGGTCCAGGGCTCGAGCTACTCCCACGTCGACACGATCTACGATGGAACGCCGAACGCCCTGATGACGTGGTCCTTGAATCTGCAGGAATCCATTCACGACCCCGGGCCGATCGCGCTGGGCATGCTGGAGGACATAGGCTGGACGATGGACTGGGTGGACGTCACCATCGCCAAGCAGATCGTCGGCGGCGGGGTGAACGTCCTGCCGGCCGGCCCGGTGACGATGACGCTGACCATCGGCAACTCCGGGACGGTCACGGCCACCGCCGTAGTCGTCACGGACACGCTCTCCAGCGACGTCCTCTCGCCGAGCTACGACGCGTCACTGACGATCACCCCGACCGGCGTGGTCAGCTACGCCTGGTTAGTGGCGGATCTGCCGCCTGGGGCATCTGACGTGATCACGATCTACGGCACGATCAGCGCTACATTGCCATCCGACTTCGCCATCGTCAATACTGCGTCGATCAGCACCGATCAGATGGAAGACGACACGGACAACAACACCTCGACTGCGATCATCGGGGGAAGTGCGGCCTTCCTGCCATTGGTGCTGAGGAGCTACTAGCCGGCGGAGCTCCCGGGCGACGGAGTCCAAGAGCGAGGCGTCCCCGGCATCACGCCAGGGGCGCCGGCACGAAGCCAAGCCCGCCTTCAGTCCTCGGGGCCGACCGGGTCAGTCCATCAGCACGGTGGCCAGCGTCTGGCCGCTGTCCGGGCCTGCCGAGGCCGCGACGGTGAAGAAGTAGACGCCCTTCCGCGGCGCCCCCGAGCCGGCCGGGCTCAAGGCTATGTTGTAGGTCCCGGGACGGTCCCCCGGCGATACGCCGGCAAGGAGCACCGGCGAGCCCGCGCTGCCCACGATCGATGGTCCCACGCTGAAATGGCCGCTGGCCAGCCCCGTAACCGGCTCCCCGTCCTCGTCTATCACGGATACGACGATGTGGCTTGGTCGCCGGCCAGCCGGAGCAGCGATCGCATCGGCCGAAGTAGCTCTCATCATCAGCCTGGCCACGATGCCCGTCTCCTCTCGATGAAGTTGCCCAGCTACCCGCCGTTCCGCCCTCCTATCGCTCTGCTACCTTGTACCTGTCTGAACGAATTCGCGGCTGGTTTTCCGGCACGCGCAGACGGCGCCTCTTCTCGGCTGGGCACGTAATTGGCCGGCGAGCCTCACCAACGCCAGCTGTCGAGAGGGTGCTTATGGCGACAGAATGGGGACTATCACCCAGAAGAGCGAGTAGACGTCGAGAGCGACCAGGCCGGCGAGCACGGCAGCAGCGGCGAGTGGCCTGAGGGGGCGCGGCAGCAGCTGCGCCAGCCTGTCCAGCCCCAGACCGGCAGCAGCGACGATGGGAACGAGCGCGGGGAACAGGTAGCGCCCCTGGTGCTGCACGTAGCTCACGTTGTGCCACAGGTAGCCGAGCGTGGTGAAGAGCGCGGAAGCACCCAGCAAGAGCAGGATCCGGCGCCGGTCAGGCGCGATCCGGGGCCGGCGCCGGTCGAACAGCCACCAGCTGAAGGCGGCGACTACGACGCCGGAGAAGAGCGCCAGCCCCAGGTAGGCCCAGGCCGGCAGGAAGACGGCCATCCAGCCGAAGCGGCCCCAGAAGCTCTGGAACGTCCAGCTCACGAACCTGCTGGCCAGGCTGTCCCAACCCCAGTCAGCGATGTAGTCGCTCGTCAGCTGCTGCCCCTCGACGACCTCGGCATGGCGGGCCAGGCCCAGGGGATCGAGCCAGCCGTAGGTCAGCCCGCTGCGTATGAACCAGGGCCCGGCGACGACCAGCGCGGGGACGAGCATCCAGGCCAGCTTGCCTGCCGCCCAGCGCCGTGACCGCCGTTCGCCGCGCCAGCGCAGCAGGACGGCGACGATCACCACGCCGACCGCCACGTATGCCGTCGTCTTGGCCAGGAGAGCGAGGCCCACCAGCAGCCCCAGCAGCCAGGGCCGGTCGGCCCGGCCCCGCAGGTAGAGCACGGCTGCCCAGAGCGTGCAGGCTACGACCAGCTCGGCCAGGGCGTCGTTGTTCACCGCACCCGTGACCGCCAGGCGCTGGGGGATGAAGGCGATCAAGCCGCTGGCCAGGATGGCCAGGCCAGGCCGATCCGGGAAGGCGGCCCTCACAGTACCGAATGCGGCCAGGAGTGTGGCCGCGCCGAGAAGGACAGAGAGGAGGCGGAGCGGGACGATCGCGCCGTCGAAGAGCAGGTATACCGGGACCTCCAGCAGGTAGTAAGCAGGAGGCTGGTGATCCTCGTACTCCAGGGGCTCGATCGACAGCTCCGGAGGGAAAGCCTCGGTCGTGAGCTGCCTGATGTAGTCGTCGTCGTAGTCGCCGATCTCCAGGATGGGGAAGCCCTCACCCTCGGCCAGCGCGCGGATGTAGTTGTAGTGGGCCGGCTCGTCCGGGGTCTGCCAGATGGGTGTGAAGGCGGCGTAGAGAGCGCCGAGGGCGGCGTACACGCCTACTATCACTCCCAGCAAGGCGTAGGTGCGGAGGCCGGCTTTCTCCATAGCGGCAATTGTACCCGCAGCCGGGTGGTTGACAAGGAGAAGCGAGACCCGAGACCCTAAGGGTCCCTCTATCTCCTGTTGACTTTCGCGCCTGGCGGTGCTATCATACCGCCAGTCTGGAGGCGGAGTCCCTCTATGCGCAGTGCTGGCGATTGGCGTCCAATCCACTGGGTGTTGGCCTCGGTCATCCTGGCGACGCTGCCGTGCTACTGCGTAGGCGTGGGCCTTCTGGTGTGGAGACCGCCCGAGGGCGAGGCGACGCCGACGGTCACGCCGACGGCAACTGAGATCGTCATCAACACGCCGACCGCCGGCGGCGAGCCGACCGAGACGCTCAGGCCGACGCCAACGCAGAAGTTCCCGCCGACGGTGACGGCGACGGCCACGCGTACGCCGACGGGCACGCCGACGCCCACCGGCACGCCGACGGTCACGCCCACGCCGACGATAACACCGACGCCGACCAGTACGCCCACGCCGACGAGCACGCCTACGCCTACGCCGACGCCGACGGACACGCCGACGCCGACATCGACAAGTGCGTCCGCGCCGACTCCGGCGGACACGCCAATCCCGTCGAATACACCCAACGGCGGCGGCGGCTGAGCATCGTCAGTGGTGCCCGGCAGGGCCGGAAGGTAGCTGATCTTGGACACCCTATCGTTGTTGAGACACCTCTCGGAGGCTATTGGCCTCTCCGGCCACGAGGCGCCTGCGCGGGAGTGGCTGCGCAAGACCTGGGAGCCCTTCGTCGACGAGCTGCGCCAGGACAGCCTGGGCAGCCTGATCGGGCTCAAGCGGGCCAACTCGCCTGAGGCCTCCGGCCGCCCCTCGCCGAAGCTGATGATCGCGGCCCACATCGACGAGATCGGGCTGATCGTCAGCGGCATCGACAAGGAGTTCCTGCGCATCCAGCCGGTGGGCGGCTCGGACAACCGCATCCTGCTGGGCAACGAGGTAACCGTCCACGGCAAGCGGGACCTGCCGGGCGTGGTGGCCACTCGCCCGCCCCACGTGGTGCCCAAGGAAGAACGGGACAAGGTCGTGCCCTGGGACCAGCTCTTCGTCGACGTCGGCCTTCCCGCCGGCCAGGTGGAGAAGCTGGTCAAGGTGGGGGATCTCATATCTACGAGGCGAGAGCTGACCACGCTCGAGAACCGCCGTGTGGCCGGGAAGGCCCTGGACGATCGGGCCTGTGTTGCCGTTCTCACCCTGGCCTTGGAGCGCCTGGTCGACGTGCGCCACGAATGGGACGTGCTGGCCGTGGCCACCGCGCAGGAAGAGACCGGCATCAAAGGGGCTATGACGGCGGCCTACGGCGTTGCGCCGGACCTGGGCGTGGCCCTGGACGTCACCTTTGGCAACCAGCCGGGGATTCCCGAGGCGGAGACCTATCCGCTGGGCGAGGGGCCGGCCATCGCCGTGGGGCCGAACTTCCACCCCGGCCTGGTGGCCCGGCTGAGAGAGGTTGCCGAGGCGGAAGAGATACCCTTCCAGGTGGAGGCGATCCCGGGCCGCTCCGGCACGGACGCCTGGGCCATTCAGGTGACGCGGGAGGGGGTGCCGACCGCTTTGGTTTCCGTCCCCTGCCGCTATATGCACCAGCCGGTTGAGATGTTGGACGTGGCCGACGTGGAGAGGGCTGCCAGGCTCCTGGCCGCGCTGATCGCCGGCCTGGAGGTGGACTTCCTGGAGTCGCTCGGTCTGAGCCGGGCGCCGCGCGGCGGCGATGGGATAGGTAGGCAGGGATGATCCTGAAGCAGCTATCGGAGGCGATCGGCGTCTCCGGCGACGAGGGAGAGGTTAGAGAGCTCGTCCTGGACGCCGTGCGCGAGCACGTGGACGACGTGCGCATCGACGCGATGGGGAACGTCCTGGCCCTTAAGCGGGGCAAGGGCCGCCTCCAATCCCCCCGTGACAGCGAGCGACGCCTGCGCGTCCTCGTCGCCGCTCACACGGACGAGATCGGCTTGATGGTCGTCGATCACGACAAGGACGGCTTCCTCCGCGTCCGGCCGGTCGGCGGCATCGACGCCCGCCTCCTGCCCGGCGTCTTGCTGAAGGTAGGGCCCGAGCGTCGGCCCGGAGTCATCGGCGTCAAGCCGATCCATCTTCTGAAGGATGACGAGCAGGAGAAGGTGGCCAAGATCGAGGAACTGGCCGTCGACATCGGCGCGAAGACGAAGGAGGAGGCGCAGAAGCTGGCGCCCCTGGGGACGTACGCCACGTTCGCCACGCGGTTCCGCGAGCTTGGGCCCACGGTGATGGGCAAAGCGTTCGACGACAGGGTAGGGTGCGCCGTCCTGGTCGAGCTGCTCCAGGGGGAGCCCTTCCGCTTCGATCTCCACGCCGCCTTCACCGTCCAGGAGGAGGTGGGCCTGCGCGGGGCCAGCGTCGCCGCCTACGCCACCGATCCCGACTGCGGCCTGGCGCTGGAGGGAACCGTAGCTGACGACCTGCCGAAGGAGAAGGAAGGCAGCCCGACGACGGAGCTGGGGAAAGGGCCGGCGGTGACGGTGATGGACCGCTCGTTCATCGCCGATAAGCGTCTGGTGCAGCTGCTCACGTCCACCGCTGAGAAACTGGATATCCCCTACCAGATCAAGCAGCCGGGGATCGGCGGCACCGATTCAGGCGCGATTCACAAGACGCGCGGCGGGGTCCCGTCGGTTACGGTGGCCGTGCCTTGCCGCTACATCCACAGCCCGGCGGCCATACTCAGCCTGGACGATTTCAAGAACACGGTGCGCCTGGTGCGCGAGTCCCTCTCGCGCCTCACAGCTCGCACGCTGGCAACGGAGTAGGGCTAATGAGAGAACTGATACGCAAGCTGGTGGAGACGTACGGCCCGTCCGGCGCGGAGGAGCAGATCCGGGCGGTCATCCGGGCGGAGGTGGAGCCGCTGGCGGACGAGCTGCGCGTCGATCCGTTGGGCAGTCTCGTCGTGCGCAAGAAGGGCAAGGGCGCCGGGAAGCGCATTCTGCTCGACGCCCACATGGACGAGATCGGGGTGATGGTCTCGTACATCGACGAGAAGGGGTTTGCCCGCTTCACCCGCATCGGCGGTGTATACCCGCTGAACTGCGTGGGCGGGCGCGTGGTCTTCGCCGACGGAACGGTCGGCGTCATTGGCATCGAGGCCAAACGGAAGGACAAGACGAAGGTACCGGAACTGGATGAGCTGTACTTGGACGTGGGGGCCACCAGTCGCGAGGATTGCCCTGTGGGTATCGGGGACGCGGCGGCGTTCGTCCGGCCGTTCGCGGCCCAGGGCTCCAGGCTGATAGCCAAGGCGATGGACGACCGGATCGGCTGCGCCGTTCTGGTGGAGACGCTGCGCCGGCTGAAGAAGACCCCCCACGACGTCTACTTCGTGTTCAGCGTGCAGGAGGAGGTGACCCTGTCCGGCGCGCGGACGTCGACGTTCGGTATCGAGCCCGATCTGGCGATCGCGGTCGACGTCACGGGCACGGGCGATACGCCGGAGGCGGTGCCGATGGCGGTCGAGCTGGGCAAGGGTCCGGCGGTGAAGGTGCAGGACAGCGGGATGATCGCCCACCCGCTGGTGCGGGATCTGCTCATTAGGCGGGCGTCAGAAGCGGGTATTCCCTATCAGCTGGAGGTCCTCAAGCATGGCACGACCGACGCTGCCGCCATGCAGCTCGTACGGTCGGGCGTGCCGGCGGGGTGCCTATCGATCCCCTGTCGATACGTGCACGCCCCCTCTGAGATGGTCGACGAGAAGGACGTTGAGAATGGAGTGAAGCTGCTTCTTGAGGTGCTGCGCTCTGAAGTGACTTGACGCTGCAGCGGTCCCCATTCCCTGGGGGGCGCCGCGTCGACCAGGAGGGTACAGTGAATCACAGAGCGGGATACTCCCGTGTGTCTGTCGTCGTCTGCTCTCTGCTCGCGCTCGTCTCCGGCGGCCTGATCGGCTACTTCACGCCCCGCAGTCAGGCCAGCGCCCCGCTATTGATCAGCACTCCGTTCGCGACCTCGACGCCCGCGCCCACGCCCACGGCGGCGCCCGTCCGCGTCTACGTCAGCGGCGCGGTGAGCCAGCCGGACGTATACGAACTGCCGCCGGGATGCATCGTCCGGGATGCGCTGGAGGCCGCCGGGGGCGCTGCAGACGATGCTGATCTTGACAGCATCAACCTGGCGCTGGAGGTGACCGACCAGCAGCAGGTCTACGTGCCCCGCAGGGGCGAGGCTGCGCAGCCTCCTCAGTCAGCAAGCAGCGGGGTGGATAGCAGCGCCAGGGCGCCGTCGCTGGTGAACATCAACACGGCCTCCCTGGCGGAGCTGGACACGCTGCCGCGCGTCGGCCCGGTGACGGCGCAGCGGATCATCGATTACCGGGCGGCGCACGGCCCGTTCCAGAGGATCGAGGACATCCAGAACGTTTCCGGCATCGGCCCGGCAACGTTCGAGGGGATGCGCGATCTGATCAGCGTGGGGCAGTGAGCGGCGTCCACCGGCCTGGCTGAAGCCGGCGTTCCGCTCCGCGCGCAGAGGTCCTGGCCTGACAGGCTGCGATCAGGGCGCGGGCTCGATGTAGCCATCGAGCGCGCGGCTGGCGACGAACGGGACGAACCCCAGCCCGGCAGACATTTCACGGGCCCGGGCGACGTTGTCCGGGTCGAGGGCGTAGTCGACCGTGAGGATGACGAGCCCCGCGCTGTGGAGAGGGATCAAGCAGTCGAGGTATTCCTGACTCGACGTGTGCAGCGTAGCCTCCGGGTCGGCGTCGTACGCGCGGCGGCAGGCTGGCGGGAGTGAGAGCCGGTAAGCATCGCCGATAGCATCGTCCGGCGTGCCGGGCAGTGGGCAGTCGCCGGGAGGGTCGTTGTCTTCGCCGCCGTCGAACCAGACGTGCTCCTGGGCCAGGCCGTCGATGATCGCCAGGTAGTCTTCGCGCTGTGCCAGCTCGGCGCCGTTCTGAGGCACGACGAGGAATCCATCCCGTAGTGTGCGGCAGAACGCGGCGATGTCTGCCACCCAGGCCACCATCTCGTCGACCGGGTCGACCCCGCGGGCCGCGGCGAGCGCCACGACGCTCTCTTCCCAGCACGCCTCAACCCAGTCCAGATAGATGCCGTCGAAGCCTGCCTCAACGATAGCCTCCAGGTAGCCCCCGGAGCCCAGCCAGATCCCGCGCCAGCCCTCGTGCCAGTAGGCCACCGGGAAGTTGCCCTCCCAGCTGTCCGGGTCGTCGCCGGCGATCCATTCCGGGGCTCCCACCCGCCAGCCGGCTTGCCAGTAGGTGCGGTAGTCCTCCGCCTCGCCGACGCTGATGTAGGCAAGCACCAGCTTCGGCTCGGGAGCACTGTGCAGCTGGGCGACCACGTGCGCCATCGGGAAGTCGGCTTCATCTTGCTGCGAGGGGACGAAGTCGACGACGACCAGATCGTACTGGGAAGCCGCTATCTGCGCGACCAACTGGCTGTCCAGCTCGACGTCCAGCAGGTAGAGCCAGTGAGTGACGTCACCCAGGTACAGAGACGTGCCAGGCGGGGCGGGCGCAGCGGACGTGGGCGTGTAAGCCGCGTTCCGGTCGCCGGCAGGGTCGCCGAAGAGCCGACAGCCAAACGGCAGCGCTGCGAGCAGAACCAGCCCCGCTCGCAGCGCTGCGCGCTTGTTCGCCCGCCAACTGGCCATGCGGTGTCTAGTAGTTCTTCAGCACCAGCGGCAGATCGACTGTTGCGCACCATGGACACTGGACCAGGAGCTGGTTGTGATCGCTGTAGTTGAAGCCGCCGGCCGCTCCGCCGATGACATAGAAGGAGCCGGCATAGCCGTCGCCCTCGGTGCGATACAGGGGCACCGGCATCGCCGGGCCGTAGACGAACCCGCCGGTTGTCGCGTCAGCGTAGAGCGAGGCGGGGAGCAGCATGCCGTTCTGGGAGACGCCGTTGGCCATCCAGATCTGGTAGCGACCGCGGTAGACCTGCCATCCATCCGCCATGCCCCACCAGGCCTGGGGCAGCGGGCCCAGGTCTGCGTTGGCCGGCCTGAAGGAGCTGCTGCCCAGGTCGTAGCACTGGGAAGCCGTCGGCATCTGCTGATTGTGGTCGGTGCCTCCGGCCACGCATATGGCGCCCTGCGTCCCCACCCAGGGCACGTACCAGGAGGCGTGGAAGCCGAATACGTGGCCTGCCGGGAAGTTGCCCAGGTAGATGGCGGTCTTCGTAGCAGGGTAGTAGACATGCAGGTTCTTTGTTCTGCCGCCGCCCTGCTGAGTAGAGCCTCCGCTGAGGTAGCACGCGTTCTGGTTCACGCCGGGCACGTTGAGCAGCGAGACGACGTCGTATCCCCAACGGCCCTCGTCGTAGTAGCCTACGGGGACCGGAGCTGTGTACCAGGACTGGCTGGTGATATCGAAGATGTGCAGCGACCCGGTGACGATGGTGTCCGGGAAGAGGACGATCACCTCGTGGCCGGCCCCGTTCAGCCCGTAGCAGCCATCCATGGGGTACTCGATCGTAGGCGAGATGTCCGCGCCGTACGTCGTCCAATTGCCGGTGCCCGGATCGTAGGCCTGCGCCACGCGCCCTGAACCATATCCGCCGATCGACCACAGCCGGCCGTCCTGCTCTGACGCCCATACCACGACGTTGTCCATGGCGGGAATGGGCGAGGAAGTCTGTGCCTGCCATCCCTGGAGGGCACAGGTCGTGTTCACCAGCGTCGTCGAGTCCGTTTCCCCGTTCCCGTTCACCGTCAGCGTAGCCGTCATCTTCTCCCCGACCGACACGCAGGCATCGGGGGCGAACTGCGCGGTGAAGGTCACGACCTCACCGGTTGACATGGAGAAGCCAGAAGGCCCGCTGAAGCTGCCGTTGCCGGAGGTGACGTCGTAGGTCAGGTTGAACGTGGCAGTACCAGCCGCGTGGTTCCACAGCTCGAAGTCGACCGTCTGTGTGATCCCATTGCAGCCCTCCAGTTCGATACTGGACGGCTTCAGCATGAGCGCGTCGCAGTGCTCGATGGTCAGCGTGCCGGTGACCTCGTGGGGTGGCGCGCCATCCCCATCCCCGTACAGCCCCCAGTGGATAAGGCGGTCGCCGTCGTAGTCCGAGGGCACGTTGGTGACGTTCACACAGACGGACCAGCTGCTGTTAGCGGTGATCTCGCCGATGTTTGGCCCCTCGTCGTCGTTGTCGTGGTAGATCAGCTCGTGGCCGGAGCTGTTGCTGCAGGTCATGTTGACCGGGCTCCCGCTGGAATCGGCTGGATCCTGAGAATGGCAGGATACGGCCCATGGAGTGGAACCTCCGGTGGGGAAGGTCAGCCTGGTGTGGGTGATCCACTCCGCATCTGTTGAGCCGTTGTAGATGGTGAAGCAGAGCACCTGCGAGGTGTTGGTGTAGCAGCCGCTGGTGGCCACGGACGAGCCGTTCAGGCTGAGGACGCCGCGGTCCTCGATGGGAGTGGCTACGCTGCGGCTTGCTGGAGCGGACCCGGTCGACGCAGCCTCGGACTGCTGTGAGGAGATGAGATTCTGCTCCGCCAGTTCGCCCGCCGATACGGCGGCTCCGCGTCTGGGAGCGGCCAGGATCAGGACAACCACGCCTGTTCCCAGCGCCAGCACTATTCTCAAGTACCTTCCCGATTTCATCTTTCCTCTCCCTTCAGGCTCCCGGCAATCTACCGGCGCCCTTGCGAATCGTGGCCAGCCGTTCCTGGTCCATTGACTGCAATCGTTCCGCTGGAGGGCCCCCTGGGGGGCCCAGGTCAAGATTGGCTGAGAGAAACGACACCTGCCAGCAGGCGGTGCAGTGCCCCGTCGGGCGTTCTGAGAAGAAGCGCTCCGTCCTCGTCCACCGCCTCCGCCACGCCGTTGAGAGCCCTCCCGCCTGTCAGGGCCTGGACCGGCTGGCCAAGAGTGGCCAGCCGGGCAGCCCACTCGGAGTGCGGGCTGGTGCCGCTCTGCAGTGCCTTGTAGCGCTGTTCGACGCCGGCCAGGATCGCTGCCAGCAGCGTGGCCCGTTCGGCCATCCGGCCGCTCTCCGCCAGGATGCTGGTGGCGTCAGGGGCGAGAGTCGGAAGCGTCTCAGGCCGAACGTTGACGTTGACGCCCAGGCCGACAACAGTATAGGACACGTGGCCGCCGTCCGCCTCGGTCTCGTTGAGCAGCCCGGCGATCTTGCGCCAGGCAGCCGATTCGGGGTCGGAGTGCGGATTGGCCACTATCAGATCGTTGGGCCACTTCAGCTGGACCGGCAGGCCTGCGGCTTCCTCGACAGCGTCCGCGCCAGCCAAGGCACAGAGCATCGTCAGTTCTCCGGAGCTAGTGAGCGGAAGGTCTGGCCTGAAGAGGATCGAGAAGAGAAGACAAGTGCCGGGCGGGGCGAGCCAGGGCCGGCCTAAGCGGCCCCGGCCGGCGGTCTGCTCCTCCGTCACGACGACGGTTCCCTCGGGTGCGCCTCCCCCGGCCAGATCCCGCGCCACGTCGTTCGTCGAGCTCGTGACTGGCAGCAGGACCAGCGTACGCCCGAAGATCAGCGTGTCCAGCGCGTCATTGATAGCGGAATTGGTGAGCGATCTCATAGGGCGATCGAGACACCGCCTGCTCGGGTATTCTACCCCGGTCCGGGCTGAACGCCAATCGCGGCCGCCGCGGCAGAACGGAGGCCGCGTGCTCCATTCGCCGGGACCGACCTACTCCTGAGCTCCGGGCTGCTTGGGCCACACGGTGTGGAACATGGCCCACTCGGCTGGCCGGGCGCGAATGGACTCCTCCATCTGGGCTGCTACCCGGCGCAGATTGACGCGCAGGTCCTCGGACCGGTCGCCCGTGCGGACCACCTCGAGCAGCGGCGAGAGCCGGGCCACGTGGCCCAGCCGGGCGTCGTGATAGCAGCTGGCCACGGCGATAGCGGCGTCCGTCTTCAAGGCCAGCCGCACGTGGCCGGTGGGAAGCATGGCCGTAGCGTCGAAGAAGTGGACGGGCTCCTCCTGACCCACCGGCCGATCCACGCCGGTCAGGACGACGCCTCCTGAGCGCAGCCGCTTGATCGCCTCGCGAAGCGACGCCGGGTTTATAGAGGTCAGGTGCACGCCGGCCTCGGTCCGCATCTGATCCATCAACTCGAAGCCCCCGGTGGGCGGGGCGGCCAGTCCCAGGACCTGGAGATCGGGGCCCCTCGCTGCCAGCGCCAGGATGCCCAGATCGAAGTTGCCTGTATGTATACCGGCCATGATCAGGCCGCGGCCTCGTTCGATGGCCTGCTCGTATACACCCATCGTCTGTGCCGGGATCGTCACCGCCCGGACGACAGCGCCCAGCCCGCCGGCGATCGTGTGCCACAGGTCGCACACGTTCCGGGCGTTGTTGCGGAACACCTGGCGCGTGACCCTGTGCACCTCCTGGTCGGATGCCTGGGGACCGAGCACGTGGCCCTGGTTCTCGTGCACGGTCCAGTAGACCTCCGGCTTCAGCCTGTTGATCGCGGCTGCGATGGCCGCAGCGACGGCGTGGCCGATGAATGGCGGCGTGATCCTGCTGAGAAGCATGCCGCCGCCGGTGACAGCCCTGCTGCCCATCAGGCGCTGGACGATGGTCAGTCCCTCGGCTCGCTCGTCCTCACTCATGGTCGATCAGCCTACAATAGTAGGTCGGCGCTGCGTACTTGTCAACATACACTGCTAGAGGTAGCCTTGCTCGCGGAACCAGTCCATTGCATCGCGGCAGGTCTGATCGAAGGGCGTCGGTCCGGGCAGGCCGAGCTGGCGGCGGGCCGAGTCGGAGTCGACCGGCTGCCAGTGGCGGGCTGCGGCCAGGTGATCGGCGCCCGGCACGCCGAAGAGCGCTCCGGCCCGCCCGGCGAGCGCTACGAGCCAGAGCGGTAACCTCAGGGGCGGCGGCCGTACTCCTGCGGCCGATGCGGCGGCCGAGAGGAGCTCGCGGACGCTCAGGTTGTACCCGCCGGCGATGTAGCGCCTACCGGGCTCGCCGCGCTCGGCGGCGGCGATGTGTGCCTGCGCGACGTCGCGCACGTCGACGGCGTTGAGGATCCCTTCAACCCAGCCCGGCATCCGGTGCGCCGCCACCATGATCAGCAGCGCCCCCGTGGCCGGCTTGACGTCGCCGGGCCCGAACACGGCGGTGGGCAGGAGAGTGATCACACCCAGACCCGAGGCCGCCGCTCGCATCGCCTCGGCTTCCATGGCCCACTTCGCCTCGAAGTAACGCGTGGGCACGGAGCCGGGGACGTAGAGGTCCCGCTCGTCGGCCAGACGCGAGGGGTCGCCTGGCGGCCCTACGGTGGTGAACGCGCCGGTGTAGACGATCCGGCGGACGCCCGCCTGCTCGGCTGCGGTGAGGACGTTGCGCATCCCGGCGACGGATTCGGCCACAGCGCCGCGCAGGCTTCCGCCCCGGCTGGGGTAGTAGCCTGCCGCGTGGAACACCACCTGGCAATCCTGCATCGAGTGGGCGAGAGATGGAGGATCGTGGAGGTCAGCCGACGCCCATTCAACCTCCAGGTCGCCGATGGCGCCGGTTGCCTCCGGCCTTCTCCGTACGGCGCGGACCTGCCAGCCGTGGGCGAGAGCGGCACGAGCTATCTGGCCGCCGATGAACCCGGTGGCTCCGAGAACGCAGCAGGTAGTAGACTGGTTGCCCATAGGTGGTTACTCCTTCCTCGTGCCTACGGATGCCAGCTGACAGCGGGCACCTGGGCCGCGGTGGCGTAGGGGCCGGCGGCGAAATCATCCCAATAGCCGTTCTGCTCGATCAGGCGCGCTGAGAAGATGGCGTGGCCGGCCGTACCGAGGGAGCGGGCGATCTCGATGCGCTGCACGATCCGGTCGAAGCTGGCGTACTGGGCACTGATGCCCGGGATGACGTGGCGGCCGCCACCACTGGCCAGGAAGTCGGACAGCAGGACGGAGAACTGGTCCGTGGTGAAGACGTCCGGGCTGGCGACGACGTCGACCGGGTAGAGCATGGGCATAATGGCGTCGATCTCGCCGTTCGTCATCCAGCCCTGCGAGTCCTGATAGTAATCAGAGAAGCCCTCGCTGTAGCCCCAGCCCCACTTGTCCTGGTAGACCGGCCACACGGCCGCCGAGAGGCGCAGGCCGGGACGGAGCGCCAGGACGTCTGAGTAGACCCGACCGACCAGCAGCGTCACCTGCCTGCGCTGCCAATCGGCGTAGCCCAGGCCAGGCTCTGTCTCCAGCGTTGCGCTGTATGCGGCCGCGCTGAATGGATCGTAGGAGTAGGCAGGGCCGGGATAGCGAAGCAGGTCGAGGTGGAGGCCGTCTATCTCGTACCGGTTGACCAGATCCGAGGCGACGGCGACGACGTGCTCAACCACGTCGCTCAGTGCCGGCGTAGCCCAGAGATAACGCGCGTTGAGGCCCATCGGACCGGAGACCGTCCAGGCCTGCCAGTCTTCGGAGTAGCTGTCGGAGAGCGTCCAGTAGAGATGCTGGGGTGCTGTGCCAGCCGGCGGGGCAGTCTCGCCGGCCCAGGTGGTGTAGACGTTGACGTAGGCGTGCAGCTCCAGCCCTTGGGCGTGGGCCGCCTCGACGGCCGTCTGCAAGGGGTCCCAACCCGGGCTTTGCCCGAGCGTGCCCGCCAACCTCGCCGCCCAGGGCTCGAGGCCGGGGGTGTAGTAGGCGTCCGCAGTGCCTCTGATCTGGAAGAGCAGCATGTTGAAGCCTGCCGCCGCTGCGTTCGCCGCCAGCGTCTGCACATCGGCAGGGCTGGAATAGTCCCATCGTGTGATCCACAGCGCACGGGCCTCGAGGGGCCCCGCGTCCTTGAAGACGAGTGGAAAGTAGTAGAGGTGGTCGAGGTCGATGCTGGCTGGCGCCGGCGACGCGGCATGCGCGGCTTTGATCTGGGCGGGCTCGATCGGCTGCAGCGTCGCCCCTGGCTCCGCGTAGCCGTTGGCCAGGTACCAGGCCTGATTGAGACCAACCTGGCCACCGAAGGCCAGAGGATCCTGCGGAGGCAGTGCCGCGGCCGCCGCAGGGCCCAGAATGGCCAGCAGTGCCGCCAGTAGCGCGGGCGCCCCAACCAGCGCGGCTAGTAGTCGATACCGGGAATGACTTCTAGGCATCGCTTTCCGCGTCGATGATCTCCTGGGCATGCTTGAGCAGGAGCTTGACCTGGGCAGCAGGCGTGTCTTTCGTCTTCAGGTATTCCTTGAGCAGGTCGAGGTCGGTCATCTCCTCCGGGGATAGGCCGTCCAGGCGGACGCGGGCTACACGCTCAACCTCGCGGCTAACCGAGGCAACCAGGTGAGCGTCCGTGAACAAGCTGCGCACTTCGCGATCGCGAAGCTGCGGGTCTTGCTCGGGTGTCAGGTGGAGAATGACCCGTACGACAGCATCGGTCACGTCTGCCGCCTCGACCTGCCGGCGCAGCGATTCCAGGGGATCCTCCGCCTCTCGCAGGTCTGCCTCGACGGTGACGAAGGGGCGCGCCGGGAGCTCGACGAACTGCCAGGTCGTCTTGCCTCGGGCGAGCTCCACCCAGCAGAAGCCTTTCAGCTGTCCTTCTTCGCCGAAGTCGATTCGCTCCAGACTCCCGGAGTAGACGATGGGCGGATAGGCGTCTCCGTTCAGGCTCTGGTGCATGTGGATGTGGCCCAGGGCGACGTAGTCCCAGGCCGGGTCGGCCAGGTCCGCCCTGCCGACGACCGCATCCCGGCCGATCATCACGGCTCGCTCCGATCCGTAGCTGGCCTCGCGCACGCTCAGGTGCGCGGCTAGCACGGCGGGGACTTGGGGGTCGACCTCCTTTGCCAGGGAGCGTATCTTCTCGGCGACCGTGCGCCGCAGCTCGCTATCGAGCTCGTCTATGGACAGGCTGGCGCACTCCTCCTGGGCCAGAAGTCGCTGCCGAACCGGGTAGGGAACGGTGGCCACCTGCACCGGCCCGCGCTTCGTCTCCAGCCGGTGCAGCTCCTCGGAACGGCCGACCGTGACGTTGGGCACGTCGAGAGTCTGGAAGATATCCACGCTTGAGGCTCGCTGCAGCACGGCGGGCAGGTCGTGGTTTCCTACCAGCAACACGGTGGGCACGCCTGCGTCTGCCAGCCGCTTGACCCGCTTGGCGAATGCCCGCTGGTAGGTGGGATTGGGACTACGTGTCTTGAAGGCGTCGCCGGCGAAGATGACCAGGTCCGCCTCGTGCTCCAGCGCGTAGTCGATCAGCTCGTCGAACCGCTCCAGGAAGTCGACGACACGGCTGCTTAGGCCGGTGGCCGGGTCGGGGCTGCCGTAGTTCTCGGTGCCGACGTGCAGGTCGGCGAAGTGAAGCAGGCGGATCTTGCCCATTGGTGAGTCTGGCCCTAGCGCTCGCTGAACGGTGGGGGGCGGAGCTCGGTCCGCCCATCGAAGTAGACGCCTACCCACTGGGCGAGCCTTTCGCCCAGACGGCGGCAGGCTGCGATCTCCTCCTCGGCGCGCGGCTCGCGGGCCAGGGCGACGCCGTAGTGGAGCGTGAGCCTCTCGCCGGTATAGTCAGGCGCGCCGAACACGAGGAATCCGAAGTTGATCAGGACGGTCAGCAGGGACTGGCAGGTTATCTCCGATCCGCCTCCCCATCCGCCGGACGAGGAGAAGGCGCAGCCGATCCTGCCGTCGATCTTGCCCCACAGGCCGGGCGTGGCCTCGTCCCAGAAGCGCTTCATACGATGGGACATGATGCCTACGTGCGTCGGACTGCCCACCGCGATACCATCACACCAGAGCACGTCGTCGTTGTCTGCCTGCTCAACCGACTTCAGACGGACTTCGGTGCCGGGGACGTCGCGGGCGCCCTCGGCGACGTACTCCGCGATCTTCTTCGTGTTGCCGGTCTTGCTGTCGTAGAGAACGAGCACCTTGCCCACTGTTGGTATCCCCCTATCGCTGCGCAGCCGGCTTCTGTTGGCCGGGGTTCTCTGCGTCTTCGGCCCAATGGATGGGATTATCCTCGATGTATTGGCGGATTCTGTCGAGCTCGCGGTCGTCTCGCACGATTCTTTCGTAGTAGTTGCGTTGCCAAAGGCGCGTGTCGAACGGCGGCCAGCCGAGGTCTTCGACGCCCCGGACGTAGGCGACGGTGGTGATCGATTTGAATGCGCCGACGATATCACCCAACGATGGCGACAAGGACCCGGCGCTGCCGGCAGATGGTGTAGGGGCATCCCTTGTGGATGCCCCGTTTGGCCCCGGGGCGCCCACAAGGGGCGCCGTCGCCGGGCATCCGCCGCTGGCGTGTTTGCCAATGTGTGGTGTGGGTGCGGTCGACGGGGCGCCCAGAAGGGGCGCCGTCGCCGGGCATCCGCCTGTGGCGTGTTTGCCAATGTGTGGTGTGGGTGCGGTCGACGGGGCGCCCACAAGGGGCGCCGTCGCCGGGCATCCGCCTGTGGCGTGTTTGCCA
>CAZHAX010000030.1:19733-22762 GCA_964530325.1 uncultured Anaerolineales bacterium
TGGCGTGTTTGCCAATGTGTGGTGTGGGTGCGGTCGACGGGGCGCCCACAAGGGGCGCCCCTACGGCGGATTGGCCGCCGTCCCTATCCGTGATGATAACAACACCGTGGATATGATTGGGCATTACGACGCAATGATCGGGTGCGACGGTTGGGAACTGGCCACGAATCCGTGCCCAGGCCCCACGTACCATCCGTCCTGCGTCGTTCAAGCGCATCTCGCCGTTCAGGATCGCTCCGAACAGGCACTGACGATTGTGCGTCACAATCGTCACGAAATACGCGCCTGGCTGCGAGTAATCATATCCCCTCAGCCGTATCGAGCGCCGGTGGTGCCTGGCCGGGCTGTATCGTGTCACCGCGCGTCGCATTATACTTGACCCGATAGGGCACAGCAAGCATGAACGGCGCACGGACGCGGGCTGCCGCCCTTGCCGCCGTCACGGCCGGCGGGTATAATGATTGAGGCTCCGTGTAACCGGGGGGGGTGCAGCATGGGCACGCAAGTCTCAATCTTGGAGCGTTTGTGCTGGCTGGGCCACGCCAGCTTCCGCATCGACGGTCCGCCGACGATCTACTTCGATCCCTGGCGACTTGAGGGCGAGCAGCCGCAGGCGGACGTGATCCTCGTCAGCCACGAGCACGACGATCACTGTTCGCCAGAGGATATCGAGCGCATCCGCGGCCCGAAGACGGTCATCGTGGCCAGTGCGACGGCGGCGGGGAAGCTGGAGGGGGATGTGCGGGCGCTGCGGCCGGGCGAGAGCGAGGTGGTGGGCGAGGTGCGCATCGAGGCTGTACCTGCCTACAACATAGGTAAGCAGTTCCATCCCCGGGAGGCGCAGCACGTCGGCTTCGTCGTCACCATCGGCGGCGAGAGAGTCTACCACGCCGGCGATACCGACCGCATCCCGGAGATGAAGGAGATAGATTGCGACGTGGCGCTGCTGCCTGTCGGCGGTACGTACACGATGAATGCCGAGGAGGCCGCTCAGGCGGCCGCCGACATTGGGCCGCGCGTGGCGGTACCCATGCACTGGGGGGCGGGCGTCGTGGGAGAGCGAAACGATGCGGAGCGGTTCAGCGAGCTGTACGATGGGAAGGTAGTGATCCTCTAGGGGCGCCCGATCCTGCGGGCCCGCGCAGTTCCCTAGGACCGTACGGCCGTGCGGCCCTACTCGTCTTTCTTCGGAGGCTCCAGGACCTTGTCGACCAGGCCGTACTCGACCGATTCCTCGGCGGTCATGAAGCGGTCCCGGTCGAAGTCAGCTGTGATCTGCTCCACCGTCTGCCCGGTGTGGCGCGAGAGCAGTCTGTGCAGCAGGTCCTCGACCCGTTTGAGCTCCTTGTATTGGATCTCCACGTCCGGCGCATATCCCTGCGCGGTTCCTCCGGCGGGGTGCATGTGAATCGTCGCGTGGGGCAGGGCATAGCGGAGGCCTTTCTTCCCCGCTGCCAGAAGGACGGTGCCCATGCTGGCGGTCACACCGACCGCGATCGTCGAGACGGGCGGATCGATCTGCTGCATGGTGTCGTAGATGGCCAGGCCGTGGTAGATGACCCCGCCCGGGCAGTTGATGTACATCGAGATCATCTTCTCCGGGTCCTCGTGGGCCAGGAATAGCAGCTGGGCGACGACCAGGTTGGCCACCTGGTCGCTGATCGGAGTTCCCACAAAGATGATCCGCTCCTTGAGCAGCAGCGAATAGATGTCGTAAGCTCGCTCGCCGCGCGCCGTGGTCTCGATGACCATGGGGATCAACTGGTTTGCAGCGTAGTCCTTGCTCACACTCGCCCTCCTATTCGCCGTCGCCCGCACCGTCTGCTTCGCCCTTGGCGATGGCGGCCAGTTTCTGCACCGCCTTGTTGCCCAGCAGCCTGCTGCGGACCGATAGCTTCGCCTGGTCCGAGCTCAACGCCGAGCGTACCTGGTCCGCACGTACGCCCCAGGGAGCGCTGACTCGGTGGATCTCCGCGTCCACGTCGTCTTCGTCGACCTCGAGCCCTTCCTGGCTGACGACCTCACCGAGCACCAGGGCCTGTTTCAGCCGCCTCTGCGCCTGAGGCTCGAAGGCGGCTCGCAGCTCTTCTACCTTCTTCTCCTGGATGCGGAGGAAGTCCTCCAGCGACAGCTTCGTCCTTCGCTTGATCTCCTGCTCGAACTCCGCCATTATCTCGTCCAGCTGCTCCTCGAGCATCACCGGCGGGTATTCGACCTTGGCGTCGTCGATGACGGCGGAAAGCACGTTGTCTTCATATTCATCTTCGGCGGCCTGCTCCGCGGCCTGCCGCAGCTGGTCGCGCACGTGCTTCTCCAGATCGGCGAACGACTCGTAGTTGCCGGCCACGCGGGCCAGGTCGTCGTCCAGAGCCGGCAGCGTGGTGTCGTACACCTGCTTGACCTTGACTGCGAACTCGGCCTCCTGGCCGCGCAGTTCCTCTTCTGCGATGTCGTCCGGCAGAGGCAGGGTGAAGGTCCGCTCTTCGCCCGGCTCGGCGCCCACCATAGCTTCGACGAACCCCGCCGCCGGCCGCTGGCTGCCCGCTTCCAGGAAGACCCGGGCCTCGTCGATGTCCATGACGTCTTCCCCGTTCGCGGTCTTGGCGGTAATGGTGAGCAGGGTGGCGTCATCGAGCGCGGCAGCGCGATCGGCCGGCTTGATGATGGCGTTCTGGTGCTGGATACGCTCCAGGGCCGCCTGTACTTGCTCTTTCTTGATCCGCGGCTTGGGGAACTTGAGGCGGAAGGAGCGGTAGTCGCCCAATTGCACCGTGGGCCGGAGCGGAACGGTGAAGGTCAGCGTCAGTGGATTGAGCGTGACATCCTCGAGAGCGCCGGGCCTAGCCGGGTCGACGCCCTCCTGCTCGAGCGCCTCCTTGTAGGCTTCCTCAGCCACCAGGTCTGCCGCTTCCTGGCGAATGGCCTCCTCGCCGTATCTCTCCAGCACCAGCTCGTAGGGCGCTTTGCCCTTGCGGAAGCCGGGGAAGTCCGTCTGCGAGGCGATCTGGCGGGCGGCCCGCTTCATCGCC
>CAZHAX010000031.1:0-22533 GCA_964530325.1 uncultured Anaerolineales bacterium
TTCCCTCCTTGGTCCGGGATCCGACTCCGCACATCATACCATGAGTGAGGTCTCTGCACTTGGCGACCTCCCTACGCATCCCCTCCGCTCTCGTAACACGGCGCGTAGCAGGCTGCTTGCATCAAGGCCTACATGAAGTACACTGTACAAGAGGAGCCGCATCGCTGATGAGGAGGAGAGTCTGATGAGAGAGAGATGTGCTCGACGCCGTGGCCGTCTTTTGTCGCTGGCGACAGTAATGCTGCTTACCGCTGCGACTGTCGTCAGAGCCGGCGGAGGCGACGGCCTCCTGGCCCCATTCGAGGTACGGGGCGAGGCAGTCTACGTGCCGTTCCCCGTGCAGATCGTGCTCGACGGTGACCTGTGGGATTGGGATGGAGTCCCGATCGTCCGGGTTGCCAGAGGGCCGATGGAGTCGGCAAGCCCTGCCGAGAACGGCCATTTCACATTCGCCGTGGCAGCCGACATGGACAACTTCTACATCACCATGAGCATGCCGGACCAGAACATCATCGCCGGTCAGCATGACGCCGAGTTCTGGAACGAGGACTCCTTCGAGTTCTACCTCAACGCCTCAGGCGACCTCGAGACCACCAGCTACGGCCCGGGCATCTTCCAGGCTAATGTCAATGCCACCGACATCGGCAATACCGATCCAGACGGGCTTACGATCACCGGCGTGAACGGCGCCAACCACACCATCCGTGGTTTCGTATTCGAGACTCAGGATGGCTGGGGCATCGAGGTGGCAGTGCCGCTGGAAGGCCTGCTGGAGCCGGAGCATGGCCTGGAGATCGGCTTCCAGGCGCAGATCAACGGCGCCAGCGAGATGGATCGCAATGTGAAGCTCATATGGTCGAACGCCGATACGAGCGACAGCTCGTGGAGTGACCCCAGCGTCTTCGGCCGGGCCCTCTTCTTCGGGGTGGGCCGGGAGGATATCCCCCTGCCGAGCACGACCGGTGCGGACGGGGCGGGCGAGGCGGCGCCAGCCGAGAACCTGCTGAAGAACGGCGACTTCGAGGCTGGCCAGGAAGAATGGTGGACCGCGGGCTCGGTCGACGTGGACGCGAGTGGAGGGGAGCTGTGCGTCACGATCACGGACGGCGGGGCGAACCCGTGGGACGTGATCCTGGGTCAGAACGAGGTACCTGTGGTAAGGGGACAGTCCTATACGGTCTCGTTCGATGCCTGGGCGTCGGAAGATGTCACCATCATAGCGAAACTGCAGATGCAGGCTGAGCCGTGGGACACCTACTTCTCGCGGGAAGTTGATCTTACTGGACAGATGCAGTCCTTCAACTACAGCCTTGTCTCGCCTGTCACAGACGACGCAGCCTCGTTCCAGTTCCAGATCGGCGGTCAGGGCACGCCTACCATCTGCTTCGACAACGTCGCCTTCGAGACAGCCGGCCCGGCGCCCGAGGCAGAGGAGGAACAGGAGGAGTCGCCGATCATTGCGCCTTCTCCCTCCGAGCCCGCGACGTCGGTGCACGTCAACCAGACCGGCTATCTCCCGGCCGCGCCGAAGCGGGCCAGCGCGGCGGACGCTTCGCCATCGCCCCTGGAGTGGCACCTGGTGGACGGCAGCGGCCAGGTTGTGCTGTCAGGCTCGACCACTGTCTACGGAAGCGACGATGCGTCCGGCGATCACGTCCACATCGCCGATTTCTCGGCCTGGACGACGGAGGGAACGGGCTACACTCTCCAGGTGGGTGATGCGGAAAGCCACCCGTTCGAAATCAGCGGGGAAGTCTACGACCAGCTCAAGTACGACGCGCTGGCCTACTTCTACCACAACCGGAGCGGGATCGACATCGAGATGCCGTACGCCGGCAGCGAACAATGGGCCCGCCCGGCAGGGCACATCGGAGTGGCGCCCAATCAGGGGGATACGGACGTGACCTGCTTCGCCGGGGAGAGCAGCGGCGGCCAGCAGATGGCCGGCTGCGACTACTCGCTCGACGTGAGCGGCGGCTGGTACGACGCCGGCGACCACGGCAAGTACGTCGTCAATGGCGGCATCTCGGTGTGGACGCTGCTGAACCAGTATGAGCGGGCGCTGCACCTGGGGTCTTCCGTGGACGACTTCGCCGACGGCACGATGAGCATTCCGGAGAATGGCAACGGCGTTCCCGACATCCTGGACGAAGCGCGTTGGGAACTGGAGTTCATGCTCAGCATGCAGATACCGCAGTCGACGGGTGACCCGAAAGCCGGCATGGTCCATCACAAAGTGCACGACGCGGCGTGGACCGGGATCCCAATGGCTCCGGACCAGGACCCTCAGCCTCGCTACCTGTACCCGCCCACGACGGCGGCGACGCTGAACCTGGCCGCAACGGCGGCCCAGGGCGCCCGGATCTGGGAGTCGATCGACCCCGCCTTCTCGGCGCGGTGCCTCAGCGCTGCGGAACTGGCCTGGAGTGCGGCTCTGGCTAACCCGCAGGTCTATGCAATGGACTTCAACGGCGGGGGCAGCTACGGCGACGACGACGTCAGCGACGAGTTCTACTGGGCCGCGGTGGAGCTGTACATCACCACAGGCGAAGCCGAGTACCGAGACTACGCGCAGGCGTCGGATCACTACCTGAGCCTGGCGACTGACGGGGATTCGGCGCTCGGCTGGCCGACTACGGCCGCGGCAGGCACAATCTCGCTTGCTGTCGTCGCAGGCAGGCAGAGCGGCGACGAGATCGAGGAGGCACGAGCCAACATCGCGGGCCTGGCGGATACGTACGTAGAGATACTCAACGGTGAAGGCTACCTGGTTCCGTATGCACCCGAGGCCGGTTACTACTGGGGGTCGAACTCGAGTGTGCTCAACAACCTGATCATCATAGCCCTGGCCTACGACTTCACAAGGGACCAGGCCTATCTCGGCGCCGTGAGCGAGGGGATGGACTACATCTTGGGCCGCAACGGGATGGACCAATCCTATGTCACCGGGTACGGCGAGCGACCAGTGCAGAACCCGCACCACCGTTTCTGGGCCTATCAAATGAATCCCAGCTACCCGCCGCCTCCGCCGGGGGCCGTATCAGGAGGGCCGAACGCCTTTCTGCAGGACCCGACTGCCCAATCGCTTCTTGTGGGGTGTGCCTGGCAGAAGTGCTTCGTAGACAGCATCGAATCCTGGTCGACGAATGAGATTACGATCAACTGGAACGCGCCTCTGGCCTGGGTGGCGGCCTTCCTGGACGAGATGGCTACACAGCCTGAGGGTGGGGACGGAGCAGCGGCCGCCGATGACGGAGAGGCTGGCATCAGCCCGCTGGGGTGGGGAGCGATCATCGTGGCCGCCGGGGCCGCAGGCGCCGGTGGTCTGGCCCTGCGGAGGCGGTCGAAGCGCAAGAAGGTAGTCTAGGGCTCCCGCTCGCTGTGATGCGGAAAGGTTCAGACTGGCTCGCCGCGGGAACAAACGGGGCAGCGCCGGTCGGGCGCTGCCCCGTATCGTCTCTATCGTCCTACGAGGAGCCGTAGAGTCTGGCGACGGTGGAGGCGCTGGGTTGGATCATCAGAGCGCCGCTGACGTCAACCACCGGCAGGCCGTATGAGCTGGTGTCCAGCCCTGCTTGGCGCATTCTGGGGTGCAGTTCCTGCTGGACAGCATTCAGATCCACTGATTTGGATGTGTAGGGTATGCCGCGAGATTCAAGATCGTCCATCAACCCGCGGCATATGGCGCAGTCCTGGCGCCCGTACACGATGACGTAGGGCGTCTCGTAGAGCGGCCCCACGTTGGGCACTTCCTGGCCGACGCCGGCCGCCAGGATGAAGATGGCCAGGATGCAGGCGGCGACCACCATCACCGCGCCGATGGTGATCAGCATGCGGCTCTGCCGATCCTGGGTGCCGCCGTCGGCCGCCGCGGCTGCAGGCGGTGCAGCAGCGGCCGCCCGGGGGCCGGCGGGTTGGCCCGGCAAGGCTTCGAGTCCGCGCCTGGCCAACTCGTTGTCCGGATTGATCTCCAGCACACGGAGCAGGCAGCGGCGCCGCTCTTCGTCCGTCTCCACAGCACCGCTCAACCACAGCCAGGCGGTCTCGTTCTGGCCGTCGCGCCGCAGGGCCCGCGCCAGAAGCGCACGGGCTGCCGGCTTGTGCCCCGCCTTCAGGGCGGCGATTCCCTGTTGCAGCAGGTCGTCCACAGTGGTTAGCAACCCTTTGGGCTGAAGCAGCCCTGCCCTGGTTGGTGGCCACTGGGGCAGCACGGCCTGGCTGCGGCAGCACTCGCCGCGCTTGCTCAGCCCAGGGGCAGTTTACCATCGCGGCCGGGAGGCGCAAGTGGCAGGAAGGGCGGAGGGCGCACAATCGGGAAGGGGCAAGAGTCTGCGGCCGGGGCCCGCCTCAGGCTGCCCGCCGCAGCTGGGGCGGCAGGTCGATGCCGAAGCTCTCCGCCAGGAGCTCCATGTCTTGTAGGTCCTTCTCCACAGGCTGGTAGCCGTGGGCGTGACAGAGCACCTGGGTCGCGGCCGATAGGCAGCGCACGTCCTTGTCCTCCACAAGGCCAGAGCCGCCGAATCCCTCAGCTGGATAGGTCCAATCCTGCCCGTTCTCCATCCTGTAGACGCCGCTGCCATCAGCGTCGAAGGAGACCGCATGGACGTCGACCTCAAGCCCCAGCCCATTGGAGAGGACGAAAGAGTGGGGCGGCGAGCCCTCTTTGACGGCGAAGCCCCGGCCGGCCAGGATCTCCTGCAGGCGCGGCACGTCCGAGACAGCGACGACGACGTCGACGTCCTTGTGGCGGCGGGTCTGCCTGCGCAGCAGGGCATCGACGCCCCATCCACCGTCGAGCCACACCTCGACGGAGGCCTGCTCAAAGAGGTCGAGCAGCGCGACCAGGTCGGAGGATGACATCTCGGGTTCTGCTGTCATTGGACGATCATCGAGGGCTGGTAATAGGCGGAGCCGGGGCTGCCTGACCGCGGTGCCTGGCGCACCTAGGACTCATCGCGGAAGCTCACGATCAGGTCGAATGATTCTGTGGGCCGGACGATAGTGAAGTAGTAGTCCTCGACCGGGTCCCATCTCCTGTGCCAGCGCGCGAGGAAGCCGCTCTCCTCGCGGGCCTCGAGCCGGAGATGCCGCTCGCCCTCAGGCGCTTCGACCAGCACCGCCAGGTCCACCAGATCGGCTAGTTCCGGGCGGGCTGAGTAGGCTCCGTCGACGATGATGATGTCCGCCGGCTGCCGCTCGACGCAATCCGCGCTGATACCATAGGTGCCGTCCGGCCGTAGACCCGCCTCGAAGTCGAACGGATGCCACCTGGCGGGCTTTCCGGCGATGAGCGGCTCGAGCGCCTCGGTACGCAGCCGGTCGATATCGATCACCTGCCTGTATCTTTCCTCGATAGGAAGACCATCCCATTCGCCGTCCGGAATCGCGGCGGCGAAGAAGTCGTCAGAAGGGATCAGAGCCGCACGGACGCTCTTCTCGACGAGCGCCGCCAGCGTCGACTTGCCCGAGGCGCTGCGTCCATCCAGAGCGACGACGATCGGAGAACCCTGCTCCTCCTGGAGACGGCGTATCGCAGCCAGAAGTCTGGAGCTGGTACGAGCCAGGCCCTCATTCTCGTCCGCTGTCCTGCGCTTCATCTCTGGTGACGGGGGAACCCTGTCGTGCGACCGGCGTGGCGGCGGGGCCATTGCCTGTGCAGCCCGGGCTATTTGCGGCCCAGCAGGAGGCACAGCGCTGCGGCGCTGGCAAGCACTGTCAGATGGGGCGTAAGGTGATGCAGCGTCTTGACGATTGGCGGCATTGGCCTGTCGATGCTGACCAGACCGCCGGTGATGCCGGTGCCCAGGAAGAGCAGACCGGCGACCACCACGACGGCCGTCTCGACCGCGCTCAAGGCAGCCACCTGGCTGGCGCGGTAGACGGTGACGACTACGAATACGCCCGCCGCGAGCGCGATAAGCTTGTGACCGTTCAGCCTTCCCCCGCCTAGGGGCCTGGGCGAGCGGCTGAGCCAGAAGCCGGTCACGTAGATGACCACAAAGAACAGCGCGGTGACAATGGCAGCAGCTCCCACGTTCTCCATTCCACGGCTCCTTCCCGACAACCTGCAGGACTGCGGGCCTGTCTCTCCGGGTCACAACGATGCTCTCTTAGTAGGAGGGCATCATATCTTCAGATCGCGCTGAACAGTGTAGCGTACACAGAGGGCAGGGTCAACTGCATTGATACGGGAGTGCGGCCGCCAGGTTGCAGCCGAACTGACATGTGACCCTAAAGGCCCAGCAGACCTTTGGCGTCTTCCCATATGCTACCGCCGCGTGATCGGGATCAGACGGCCGGCGCCGAAGGCTTTCTCGCTCACCTTCAGGATGACGCCCATGTGCCAGCGCTTGTGCTCGGAGCGGCGCAGCGCGGCGTTGGCCCGGTTCGTCTGGACGAGGCGCTCCATTATGGGCCCAACCTCGTCGTAGTCGAAGGGGTCGACCTGGTCGGCCTTCAGCTCGGCGGACGGCGGTCGCTCCATTGTGAACTGCGGGATCAAGCCGCGCTGGCTGTGTATCCAATCAGCCAGCGCGCAGACCTGCGGCTTGGTCAGATCGGCGATCGGGCACAGCGTGCCGCTCAGATCGCCGTACATCGTGCCGTAGCCCAGAGCCAGCTCCGTCTTGTTGCTCGTGTTGAGCAGTATTCCGCCGTACCTATTGACAAAGGCCATCAGGATCATCGTTCTGATCCTGGCCTGGACGTTCTCCGCGGCGGTACCCTCGCCAAGCAGCTCTCCGAGCATTTCCTCGGCGGCGACGTGGAGAGGCTCCAATTGGGCGATCTCGAAGCCGACCCCCAGCGTCCGGGCAAGCTCCTGAGCGGAGGTCGTGGATCGGGGGTCGGTGTAGCGGGAGGGGATGGCGATTGCAGTGACGTACTCCGGCCCCAGCGCCTCCGCCGCTATCGTGGCCACGACCGCCGAGTCGATCCCGCCGGACAGCCCCAGGAAGACCCGCTCCACCTCGTTCTTGCGGACGAAGTCGCGCACGCCCAGGACGAGCGCCCGATAGACCTCCTCCTCCGGATTCTCGTCCGGGAGTTCGATCGGGCTGTTCTCATCTGGATCAATGGTCTGGATGCACTCTTCGAACGACGGCAGGCAGGCGATCAGGTCGCCTGCACCGTCGAGGGCGAAGGCTGCCCCGTCGAAGATCAGCTCGTCGTTTCCCCCGCAGAGGTTGACGTATACCAGGGGACATCCGTGGCGCCGCGCGTTGTTCAGGCGCTGGCGGAAGACGCCCCGGCGGTAGGGCGAGGCGGCGATACAGATCAGCAGTTCCGCACCGGCAGCGAGAAGCTCGGACGAGGGCTGGACTTCCTGCCCTTCATCCCATAGGTCCTGACCTACGAGGAAGCCGACCTGCCGGCCGGCGATTGTAATAGGGGGGAGCGTGGGCCCGGCCAGGAACCAGCGCGGCTCGAAGAAGACGTCGTAGGCTGGGAGCAGGCGCTTCGCGGCGACGAGCTGTACCGCGCCGCTGTGCAGAAGGACGGCGCCGTTGTACAGCCCTGGGTGACGTGGTGGCTGACGATCGGCGCGGATGAGCGTGCCGACCACGGTCGGCGGCCCGTCAGCCACCCTGTGGGCGAGATCGGCCGTGGCATCCTCAACCGCCGAGACGAAGCTGGAATCGAAGAGGATGTCTCGCGGCGGGTTTCCGGGGACGGCCATCTCCGGCAGGACGACCAGCTCCGCTGCCCCTCTGCGGGCGGTCTCCACAGCTGCCTGGCAGCGGGCGACGTTGCCCTCCAGGTCGCCCACACAGGTGTTGATCTGGGCCAGGGCCACCCTCATGGGAATTGTTCCGCAATCGCCTGCAGCAGGTTGAGCGTCTCCAGCAGCGCTTCGCGCCGGAAGCAGACGATGTCGCCGATCAGGAAGGTTCGATATCCAAGGGAGAGGAGGAAGGCGACGTCGCCTATGTCTGCGCATTCGGGAATCGGATGATGGGCCATCGAGTCCAGGATGCGGCTGGCGACCACCGCCTGTGGATCGGCCTCGATGATCTCGCGCACCGCACTGATGATCCGGTGCGGGCGCAGAACCTCGATGTACAGATCGCCCCTGGCGGCCATGAGCCGGCCCTGTGAGGCGCCGTGCTCCCGGGCGTAGTCAAGCCCTCTCTGGGACTCTATCTTCAGCATGACCTCTGCGCCGGGGAGCAGGCTCTCCACCTCTTCGACGTCAGAGGGATGCTCGACGTAGGAGAGCATGACCCGGGTGAGTCCTATCTCGCCCATCGCCGCCAGGTAGGCGCGGTCCGTCTCGGTCAGCGTTCCCTCGATCTTGAGCGAGGGATGGACGATATCGACCGATTCGCCGGGCCCGACCAGGCGCTGGGGGCCGTCGGCGAGGATGAGCCGGTTGCCGTCGACGGCCACGATGCGCACGCACTCCTTGCCGCCGGAGAAGAAGGCGTCGACCGGCGTGTCCACCTCAATCGGGTGGCTCAGATGAACCTCGGTGTAAGGCGGGACGGCGGCGCCGACCACCCTCAGCTGGCGCCCTTTGAGATCGACCCACAGCGGCTGGCCAAAGGCCCGTAGGCGCGTGAGGGCTTCTGCGGGACCGCCCTTGACGGGCATCACAGTGTTGAGCCGAAACCCGCACACGAGCGAGTGTTTGGCCACCTCGGCCAGGTAGTCCGCATAGGGCGGCGCAGTGACTATGGCGCGGACGATCATAGCCGCAGAGTAGTGGCGCAGTAGCTGCAGGTGAACATGCCTGCCGCGTCGACCGGGACCGGCGCGCCGCAGCGGGGGCACTTCATGGCGATCGGCTCGCTGACGCTGG
The DNA here is from genome assembly GCA_964530325.1 of uncultured Anaerolineales bacterium. Taxonomy (GTDB): domain Bacteria; phylum Chloroflexota; class Anaerolineae; order B4-G1; family B4-G1; genus CAZHAX01. The sequence goes on from CAZHAX010000031.1 coordinate 8,801, forward strand.
CCACCTTATCCTCGCTCTGCCGGGCGCGCATGTTGTCCTGGAAATCGGCAAACCGTCCCCAGGCGCGGGCGACCAGGCCCATGGCGTAGTCGACGGCCCGCTGCTCGTCCCTGATCTGGAGGATCTTCTGCTCGCCAATAGCCCGGCCCCACTGCTGATCGACTATATCCCCAGGCCTGCCCGTTGGCCGGCGCAGGAACCAGGTGTTCCAGATCTTGGACACTCCCTGCCAGGCCTTGATGGCGTCAACGTCGCTCTTTCTTCCATCACCCAGGTAGTGGGTCACTTGCTTGCTGGGTACCTTGGGGTGCATGGTCACGTCGCCGAACACGATCAGGAATGGCACCTCCTTCGCGTTCGGTATCTGCACGTGGGTGTTGATCCAGTGAGCGAAAAGGCCGTAGCTCTCCGGCGCGTCGCCGCCGCCGCCCTCGCCATAGAGGGCGCCCAGCAGCTGTTCCAGGTCGAAGCCGCTTGCGAAATCGGTCACCTGCAGCGGCCACTGATCGACGGCCGCGTCGCCGATGGCGGCGAAACAGATCTCCAGGTCCTCCCGGTACTGGGACAGCGTGTTGTATAGAAGGGGTAGGCGGTCGAAGATCTCGAACGGCCAGTCGGCCATCGAGCCGGTCACGTCGACGGCGATGACCAGCGGATTGGCCGACTCGGTGCTGATGTGCTTCTTGGGGTCGACGATCTTCTCGTTGGGGCCGCTCTTCTTCTCGTAGGTGCGCGGCCCTCTGGCCCGGGCCCGCTTGGCTGCCGCGGCTCGCTCTTTTGCTCCCCCGGGGCCATACGCGTACTTGCCGTCGCCGTACCAGGTGCTGGTATCTTCGTCCCAGGAATACATCGATCCTCCTCATTGAACGACGCTGTCTAGAGCAAGCGTCTGCAGTCCGAACTCACGATGAAAGCGCTCGTCGAGCTGATTGGCAGCGATGTAGTTCGCTATCGCCTCCGGCACCAAGGCTCGCCAGCCACCGCCCTGGGCCATCTCCCGGCGCACCGTGCTCCCGTCTACCGCAATGCGCTGGTCCTCCGGAACAAGCTCCACCGGCTTGATCACGCTGTAGTCCGGGGCCAGCAGGCTGGAGACGTAGGGGTTGGCGGTGACGAACAGATCGAGCGGTCCGAACAGGGCGACGACCATCAAGCGCCAGCGGGGGCCGTCGTCGAGATCGGGGACCGGAGTGAGTGTGTAGTTGTCGCGGCCGGGAAGCGCGAGGCGGATCATATCGATCCTCTCATCGAGCGTGAATGGATTCCGGAAGTCGTACCGGTTGGAGCTGCCGATGCCGATGATCACCTGGCGAGCCAGATCGCAGAGGGCACGCAGGACGGGCACGTGGCCCCGGTGTACGGGCTGCCAGCGGGCAACCATGCCGATGCGGTCCAGTCGATCCATGTGCGGGGTCCGCTTCCAGACGTGAATGGATTCTATCCCAAGCGGAACGCGGGCGCAAGCGATAGGCCGTCTTGACAACTCGTTTCGTGTCGCCTATAGTCACGGAAGGCGACGACGCGAACGGTGACGTCGAGTTCCGGCAGCCACTCGAGCCGAGTAGTCGACAACGCAGAGGTGGTCGAACAATGAGCGACAAGATCGAGGCACTGATTCGGCAGATGACCCCCGAAGAGAAGGTCGCCATGATTGGAGGGGCGTCGATGTGGACCACCGTGCCCATCGAGCGATTGGGCATTCCGGCCATCAAAGTCACCGATGGACCGATCGGTGCCCGGGGCAGCCAACAGTACGGCGGCGTGACATCAGCCTGCTTTCCGACAGGGAGCGCACTGGCAGCCACGTGGAACACCGGGCTGGTGTACCGTGTGGGTCAGGCCCTGGGAGAAGAGACCAAGGCAAAAGGCGCCCATGTCCTCCTGGCCCCCACCGTGAACATCCACCGCTCGCCGCTGGCAGGCCGCAGCTTCGAGGCCTATTCTGAGGACCCATGTCTCACCGCAAGAATGGCCACCGCCTATATCCAGGGGGTGCAGAGCCGGGGGGTGGGTGCGTGCATCAAGCACTTCGTCTGCAACGATTCCGAATTCGAGCGGAAGACGATCAGCTCTGAGATAGCCGAGCGGCCCCTGCGCGAGATCTACCTGGCCCCCTTCAGGATGGCCATACGGGATGGCAAGCCGTGGGCCGTGATGTCGGCCTACAACAAAGTCAACGGCATCTACTGCAGTGAGAACGAATACCTGCTGCTCGATGTCCTGAAAGGCGAGTGGGGGTTCGAGGGCATCGTCATGTCCGATTGGGGCGGCACCTACAGCCCCAGCGCCGCCGCCGGCGGCCTCGATCTGGAGATGCCCGGTCCCGCGCGCTTCCTGGACGCGAAGGTACTGGAGGCACTCAATACAGGAGAGATCGGCGAAGAACTGCTCGACGACAAAGCGCGCCGCCTGCTGCGTACCATTGCCAGAGCTGGCGCGTTCGAGCATCCCGACGAACAGCCCGAGCGTGCGGTGGACAAGCCAGAGCATCGCCTCCTGGCCCGCGAGGCGGCGACCGAGGCGATCGTGCTGCTGAAGAACTCGAACTCTGTCCTGCCGCTCGACCCGGAGAAGATCGCAACACTGGCCGTCATCGGCGCCAACGCCAGGTGGGCCCAGCCCCTTGGCGGCGGCAGCGTGCGGGTCAACCCCCACTACGTGATCACGCCGCTTGATGGGATCAGGAACAGGCTCGGAGACGGCTGTAAGGTCACCTATGAGATCGGCTGCCCGATACATAAGTTGCCGCCGCTCATCGACCCGGGCTGGCTCACAACCGGCGAAGCGGGTGCAGGCGGCACGCAGCAGCACGGACTGACTGTCCAGTACTTCGATGCTCCGGACCTATCCGGGGAACCAGTCCATAGCGACGTCACCGCAGTAACAGCGCTCTACTGGTCTGGCTACACCCTACCCTACGTCGACGCCAACCGGTTCTCCATGCGAGCTGCGGGCACGCTCAGGCCGCCGGAGTCGGGACGCTACACCTTTGGTCTATCGAGCACCGGGTCAAGCCGTCTGTTCATCGACGACGAGTTGCTCATCGACAATTGGGATGCATCAGAGGAATACAGGGAAGCAACGAATGGGATCGAGATGGCTGCTGGCCAGTCATATAGCCTCAGGGTCGAGTACAGCTGGCAGGGGGAGGAGAGCTGGCGCAGGCTGCGCCTGGGCTGCATACGGACGGTCCCGCCGGACTCGATGGACAGGGCGGCAGCGCTGGCGGCGGGGTCGGACGCGGCCATCATCGTCGCGGGTCTGACGACCGAGTGGGAAAGCGAGGGCTTCGACCGGGTCGACATGGACCTGCCCGGCGCCCAGAACGAACTGATCGAGAGAGTAGCCGCCGCCAATCCGAACACCGTAGTCGTGCTCAACGCGGGCTCTCCCGTCCGAATGGACTGGCTGGACAAGGTGGCGGCCGTGGTGCAGGCCTGGTACCTGGGCCAGGAGACGGGCAACGCCATTGCGGACGTGCTGTTCGGCGACGCCAATCCCTCCGGCAAACTGCCGACGAGCTTTCCCAGGCGCCTGCAGGACAACCCGGCCTACATCAACTACCCGGGAGAGAACGGACAGGTCCACTACGGCGAGGGGATCTTCGTGGGCTATCGCTACTACGACAAGAAGGGTATCGAGCCGCTGTTCCCCTTCGGCTACGGTCTCTCCTACACGGCCTTTGCCTACAGCAACCTTGCGTTGAGCGCCCAGGAGATGGAGCCAGACGGGGACATCCAGGTCAGCCTTGACGTTCAGAACACCGGATCACGCGCCGGCAAGGAGATCGCGCAGCTGTACGTACGCGACGTATCGTCCAGTCTGGTGCGCCCCGAGAAGGAGCTGAAGGCCTTCGCCAAGGTGGCGCTGGAGCCGGGGGAGAGGACGACGGTCACACTCACGCTCGACCAGGAGGCCCTTTCCTTCTACGATCCAGCCCAGAAGAAGTGGATCGCCGAGGCGGGCGAGTTCGAAGTCCTCGTCGGCAGCTCCTCGCGCGACATCCACCTGACGGGCAGGTTCCGGCTGAAGTAGCGATGGAAAGCAAAGACCCCAAAGGTCTACTAGACGTTTGGGGTCTTTGACGCTACTTTGCTACTACGGTGAGTAGAATCGTCTGTATCGCGAGCCCTCGCCTTAGCGCTACGAGGTCTTGTCCGTCTTCAGCCCTTCCGCCGCCTGAGAGAACCTCTCTAGTGCTTGCTTTTCGCCCTTGTCTCTGCATAGAGCAACCAGGTCATCAGCCAGCTCGTTGCGTTCGCCTGATTCTTTGTCAAACCCGATTGCCTTTAGGCATTTTCTCATGGCTACCACCAGCACACGCGGGATCTCATCGCTCTGGTCGGCCGACTCGCGGACTCCCGTGATCAACATCTCTACAGCCTCTCGAGGTTTCTCCTCCTCGATCAGTAGATCTGCCATCCTCTGCCGAAATGCATGAGTGGGAGCCTGCTCCTGCGCGGTTAGCTCGAGCCCTCTCTTATAGAGTTCCCCGGCTCGATCGCCAGCTCCAAGACGGGCGAACGCGTCGCCATACTGGCGAAGAATCGTACCACGTTCTCCCTGCCTGGTCGCGCTCTTCAGTCGCACTTCCGTAGCCTCGATGTGCTTACCCTGCTTGTCCAGCTCGCACGCCTCCGCCTCAGCGGCGAAGTCGTCGGCCCGGTCTGGCCTCAGCTTTTGGCCACGAGCGCACGCTTCGATGGCGTCCCGCCACGACCCGCTCTCCGGAGCGATCCTGATGATGTCATCCAGCACAAGGTGGCCCACCGTCGATGATTTCGGGAACCCCTTCACGACCTGCTTCAGCTTCGCCAGCCCTTCCCCTGGGTTGGTGCGCTCCAGCATCAGTGCCTTCAGGCGGAGCTGCGTTGCCTTAGTCTCGTCGTCCATAGCTCGAGCCCAGCGCTGCTGCGGCGGCCTGGGATGATCAGGGAACCCGCTGGATCCGCGGGGTGGCACGAAGCGCCAGCCCAGCTCGGGTGTTGACGGCAGGCCACCGCTGCCGTATACTAGTCGCAGGGTGGCATGGCGGGGGATTGCCCAATCTGGCGGGTGGTCCTGCTACGGTTCCAGATCAGCGGTGAACATGGCAGGAGTGCGATCCTCTGGCACGGCGGGCAGCAGCGAGAAGCGCAGGAGGAACGTCCACTATGTCAATACCGGACTATTAATCCATTATGCTTCCCTCGCTCAAGTTCGCTGGCGACCAAAGGGAACACTCTCTTCGCGAGACAATCCACGCCCTGGCAGACGAGTTCGACTTAGCTGATCAGGAAAGAAGACACCTCCTGCCCAGTGGACAGCAAGCTACTTTCGACAACCGAGTCGGATGGGCTCGCACCTATATGAAGAAGGCCGGCCTACTTGAATCCACCAGGCGCGGCTACTACCGGATCACGGAGCGCGGTTCAACTGTCCTCGATCAGAGTCCTCCAGAGATCAACAGCGACTTCCTGCGCCGGTTTCCCGAGTTCGTCGAGTTCAAGACGCGACGAGAGAAACCTGACCAGTCCGGGGAGGCCGAACCCGAGGAGGATCAGACGCCGGAAGAAGCCATTGAAGCAGCCTATCAGGCGATCCAGCAGGGTCTGGCTGCAGAGCTGCTCCAGACTATCAAGAACTGCTCTCCAGCTTTCTTCGAACGTCTGGTCGTTGATCTCCTGGTGAAGATGGGCTATGGCGGCACCAGCAGAGAAGCCGGCAGGGCGATTGGCAGCACCAATGACGGTGGAATAGACGGTATCATCAATGAAGATCGCCTGGGGCTCGACATAGTCTACATCCAGGCAAAGCGATGGGATCACTCTGTCGGACGTCCCGAGATTCAGAAGTTCGCAGGGGCTCTTCAAGGCCAGCGTGCGAGAAGGGGCATATTCATCACAACCTCGACCTTCTCCAAGACGGCTATCGACTATGTGTCCAGAATCGACAGCAAGATTGTGCTGATTGATGGAGATACTCTTGCGCAGCTCATGATTGACTTCGGTATCGGCGTGACACCGGTTGCGTCGTACGAGTTGAAGCGAGTCGACTCTGACCACTTCACTGACGAATAGGGCTGCTATCCCACACGCGGATGGAGCTGACGGTCTATCAAGCTTCGCATCGAAGTAGGCTTCGCTTCTGTGGGTTGTAGGCTATAGTTGGGGGTGTCGCTGGGCCCGCCCGCAGGTGATCCGCGAAGCGTTGGGCGGCCGACTTACAGCTATCCTACTACGAACGAGTCTGGGGGCAAGACACGAGACGGTACGATGTGGATGGCATCTTCATCCCGGGCGGAATGCCCAACGAGACGTACGTTGCGAGATCCGAGTTGAACTTGGAAAGCAAGTTGGAGGCTGCTATCGGCCAGGCACACAAGCTCATTACCGTCACAGGATCTACGAAGTCGGGCAAGACCGTCCTTGTTAACAGGATTAGCCCACGACCCACATCAGTGTGGGTAGACTGTGGCGCCGTTTCGAACGAGGATGACTTCTGGTCGACTATCCTTCATCGGATCAGCGGGTTCACTGCAGTGGAGGGTGAGAGTTCCGTCTCAAGCGCAAAGCAGGCTGGAGCCGAAGCTTCAGTTGAGGGCGAAATTCCCTTGACGGCGACGGGGAGGGGTGCCCTAAGGGGCTCATTCCGGCAACGCTGGCTGCCCTGACACGTGGTGATCAAACGTACGACCCTAGTCGTGGCTGCCCGGGCCGGGCGAACGGCCACCTGCGGGGTTTGGAACCATATCCTGGCCACGGGTCGTTGATCGCATAACCTGGCCACCTGACCTCCAATCCAGGCGCAGAGCCCGGCGGCTCTATCGGGCAACCGGCTCGTCGTGGGACGTCCGCTCGACGATAGAGTGACGCTGTTCTGCCCCTACACTGTCTACGTACCGCTTGTGCTGCGCGGCGCCTGACCGCCGGAGGGCTCGTTCATGCAGCCGGCTTGTTGGGCCGGACGATTGGCGGCAGACTCCTGATGCGGCAGCGGCCGGTCTGAGTCGACTGCAGAATGCGACCGGCGAGAGACACGAGGTCTCTCGCCGGTCGTACACTACAGCTGGGGAATCTGCGAACGCTCCCCTTACTGCCGTTCTGCTGCTACTCCCACTGGGCGACTTCGTCGTCGTCAGGCGCCCACCCGTCGACGTTCCACTCGTGCGGGATACCCTTGTCATCGAGGCCCTGTGCGTAGTCCAACAGGTTGGCCTGGGTGATGATGTCGACTCCGGTGTCGATGATGCCGTCGACGACGTCCAGCTCCACGATCGCGGGGCCTGCGCCCTCCGTGGCGATGAGGTAGATCAGCTGGACCGACTTGTAGCCCATGTCGAACTCGCGCTGTGCCACGGTGGCGTCGATCACGCCCTCCTTGATGCCGTTGATGATGTCGGTCGTGGCGTCGAAGCAGACTAGCTTGATGTCACCCTCTTTGCCAGCCTCCTTGATGGCCGTTGCCCAGGCGGGGCCGTTGTAGGCGTAGACGCCAAAGGCACCGGCCAGGTCGGGATTGGCGGAGATGACTGAGTTGGCCAGGTCGAGGGCGCGGACGGCATCCTCCTTGTCGTTCACGGGCTCCAGCGCCGTGATGCCGGCGCCGGCGATGCCGTCCAGGAAGCCGTCGGTGCGCTGCAGTGCGTTCAGCGCCGTGTCGGAGCCACGGCCGATGCCCACGGTGCCACCGTCGGGCAGCAGGTCAGCCATTGCCTGACCGCCTGCCTGGCCCGCGGAGTAGTTGTCGGTGCCGATGTAGACCAGCGACACCGAGTCGTCCACCGGTGGCGTGTCCAGTGTGGTGACGATGATGCCGGCGTCGACCGCCCTCTGCATCACCGGCTCGAGTGCGTCAGGATCGGAGGGGGCAATGGCGATGCCGGTTACGCCCTGGGCGATGTAGGTCTCCATCGTCTCGATCTGCTTCGCCACGTCCTCCGTCGGCGGAACGAAGAAGACGACCTGATCGTCGCTGAGGCCCAGGTCTGCGGCCGCCGCGCGAACGCCCTTCTCCACATTGCTCCAGTAAGGATGCACCGACTTGCCGATGACGACGACGGCGAAGTCGGATGGTGCGCCGGGCGGCACCCAGCCAGTGGTGTTCCACTCGTGCGGGATGCCTCTGGCATCGAGCGAGGACTCGTACTCCACCAGGTTCGCCGCTGTGATGATGTCGACTCCGGTGTCGATGATGCCGTCGACGACGTCCATGTCCGAGAGCGCGGAGTCTTCGCCGTCGGTGGCGATGAGGTAGATCAGCTGGACCGACTTGTAGCCCATGTCGAACTCGCGCTGTGCCACGGTGGCGTCGATCACGCCCTCCTTGATGCCGTTGATGATGTCGGTCGTGGCGTCGAAGCAGACTAGCTTGATGTCACCCTCTTTGCCAGCCTCCTTGATGGCCGTTGCCCAGGCGGGGCCGTTGTAGGCGTAGACGCCAAAGGCACCGGCCAGGTCGGGATTGGCGGAGATGACTGAGTTGGCCAGGTCGAGGGCGCGGACGGCATCCTCCTTGTCGTTCACGGGCTCCAGCGCCGTGATGCCGGCGCCGGCGATGCCGTCCAGGAAGCCGTCGGTGCGCTGCAGTGCGTTCAGCGCCGTGTCGGAGCCACGGCCGATGCCCACGGTGCCACCGTCGGGCAGCAGGTCAGCCATTGCCTGACCGCCTGCCTGGCCCGCGGAGTAGTTGTCGGTGCCGATGTAGACCAGCGACACCGAGTCGTCCACCGGTGGCGTGTCCAGTGTGGTGACGATGATGCCGGCGTCGACCGCCCTCTGCATCACCGGCTCGAGTGCGTCAGGATCGGAGGGGGCAATGGCGATGCCGGTTACGCCCTGGGCGATGTAGGTCTCCATCGTCTCGATCTGCTTCGCCACGTCCTCCGTCGGCGGAACGAAGAAGACGACCTGATCGTCGCTGAGGCCCAGGTCTGCGGCCGCCGCGCGAACGCCCTTCTCCACATTGCTCCAGTAAGGATGCACCGACTTGCCGATGACGACGACGGCGAAGTCGGCGTCTGACGGCTCCGACGTTGTCTGACACGACGACACCAGCGTCGCGATCAGGACTGCAGCGAGAAGCCATTTATTGCGCGTCATGATACTTCCTCCTCTTGGCAGTTCGTAGGTAGTCTTGCGAGCCGAATCGGCTCGGCCAGAGTCTACTGGCTATCACTCAATTCTCCGGGCTGCGGAGTCTAGCGCATCACCTCCTTTATGCCTTGTCGCCTCGAGCGCACGCGCTGTGGATGTTGGTAGGCCCGCGACTCGCGGCCGCTCCCTATTCGTGGTCCAATCAGCACGCAGACGAGAGCACTCGGGCCGTGATCACCCTATGATCGAGCGTTCTCACCTCTGCAAGACAGGGATCGAGCAGGCCTTCAAGCCACCTGCGATGCCTGTCTTTCGCTTCCCTCACGCGACCCCGCCGCGAATCGCCAGCGCCGTCCGGCTCCGGTAGGTCCGGCGTCGATCACGAGCGGGTTCACGTCACCATCTTGCATTCTCCTTGGGCGACTCTGCGAACGTCTCGCCGCTGGCGTGCGCCATTATGAGCTCCTGGTCCGCCTCCTCACAATCCAGGATCGCCGTCACTCTTCCCTCCGACATCACCATAATCCGGTCGCTCACTCCCAGGATCTCTGGCAGCTCGGACGAGATCATTATGATGCCGACACCTGCCTGGGCGAGCTGGCCCATTATGGCGTGCACCTCGGCCTTCGCCCCGACGTCGATGCCGCGAGTGGGCTCGTCCATGATGAGCACGCGGGGCTTACTTGCCAGCCACTTAGCGACGACAACCTTCTGCTGGTTGCCGCCGGACAGGAACAGGGCCTTCTGCCGCAAGCTCGGCGTTCGGATGTCGAGCTCGTCGACGTAGCGACCTGCGGTGTCGCGGAGGCCCTGGCGGTCCACCCAAATGCCTGCCCGGGCGTAGCTACTAAGCGTGGGCAGCGCGATGTTCTCCAGAACGCTCATGCTGAGGACGAGGCCCTCTTTGGCGCGATCCTCGGGCACAAGGCCGATTCCGGCCGATAGCGCGTCTATCGGCGAGTTGATCTGGACCTGCTTGCCGTCTATGTAGATCTCTCCACTATCCTTGCGCTCGGCACCAAAGAGCAGCCGGACGGTCTCCGTGCGGCCTGCGCCCACCAGTCCGGCGAAGCCGAGGATCTCACCGCGATGGAGGGTGAAGCTCACGTCCTCCACCAGGCCGTGACGTGTCAGGCCCCTCACTTCCAGTAGAGGAGCGCCGATCTCTGCTTCGGCTTTGCAGAACACGTCAGTCAAATCTCGTCCCACCATGAGCTGTATCAACTTCTCGGACGTCGCCTCCTTCACGGTCATGGTGCCCGCCCGCCGCCCATCGCGCAGCACTAACACCCGATCCGCGATGCGAAAGACCTCATCCAGGTGGTGGGTGATGAAGATCACGCCTATGCCCTGCGCCTTCAGCGTGCCAACGATCTCGAACAGCCTCTCCACCTCGTCCTTGCCGAGCGCGGACGTCGGCTCGTCCATCACTATGATGCGGGCATCGACCGCCAGTGCCTTGGCCACCTCCACCATCTGGCGCTGTGCTACGGAGAGATCACGAATGAGCGCACTGGGTGCGACGCGCGCGCCGACCCTGTCAAGGTGCGCCTGCGCATCCCGCTCCATCCTTTGGCGGTCCACGAAGAGGCCGCCCACCAGCCCCTTGTGTCGCGGCTCGCGCGCGACGAAGATGTTCGCCGCCGCACTCTGGTTTGGAGTCAGGTTGAACTCCTGGTAGATGATGGCGATGCCAAGCTCCTGGGCGTGGCGCGGGCTCTCGACGTTCACTTCCTGGCCGTTCAGGAATATCTGGCCCTCGTCCTTGCGGTAGGCCCCGCTGAGGATCTTCATCAGCGTGGACTTGCCGGCCCCGTTCTCCCCGACCAGCGCCAGCACTTCCCCGGCCGCGACGTCAAGGTCCACGCTGTCCAGCGCCTGCACGCCAGGAAAGGCTTTCGAGATGGCTTCCATCCGAAGAATCGCGTCTTGTTCGCCCAACCGTGTCCTCCCTGCCGTCTCGTAAGGGATCGGTCGCGTGTGGGACGGCTTCTAGCCTGTCGCGGTGGTCCTAGTCCAGAGCCTGGCCACTTTCTTCCAGTACTGCGCCAGATTCCCGCCTCGCCGGATCGTGTCGTAGACGACGGCGATGACCAAGACGGATCCCAGGATGATATCCTGCAAGTATGAAGAGATGTTCAGCACGACCATGCCGTTCGTCATGACGCCCATGATGGCTGCCCCAACCACCGCGCCGAGCACGGTGCCTTCTCCCCCGAGGAGGCTCGTCCCGCCAATGACCGCCGCGGCGATTGCCCACAGCTCGTAGGCTGCTCCAACTACCGGAGTTCCCTGCCCGAGGCGAGAGGCCAGGATCACGCCGGTGAGCGCCGCCAAGAAACCACTGGCTGCGTAGCAGAAGATGCGCACCCGATCGACGTTGACGCCCGAGAGTCGCGCGGCGTCGATGTTGCCGCCAACCGCGTAGATGCGATACCCCAGCGGCGTGTGATTCAGGATGACGTAGGTGACGGCAGCCACAGCGAGCATGATGAGAAACGAGAGGGGAATCGCGCCCACCAGTGCCATAATGCCTGTGGGATCCTCCAGCCTCAGAATCGTTTCCACTTTCCCCTGCCCAAGAATGAGAAACGGATGCCCGGACTCGAACACCTGTGGGTAGCCGCGGGTGATGAGCGCCGCTATCCCGCGCGCGATCAGGTAGGTGCCTAGGGTGATGATGAAGGGCGGGATCCTCAGTTTCGTTACGAACAGACCATGCCAGATCCCGATGAGCACACCCGCCAGCAGCGTGATCAGGATAGCAGGCACAACGCCGAGCGGTCCTACCAGAGGTCCGATTCCCTTGAGGATCATCCACGCGGTGATTACACCGGTGAAGGCCTGCATCGACCCAACGCTCAGATCGATCCCGCCGGTAATGATAATGAGGACCTCGCCGATCGCCAGCATGCCGTAGGTGACCACGAAGCGCATAATCACGGCCAGGTTGGCGGGCTTGGCGAATACATCCGGACGCCGCGAGTAGAAGAACAGACACAACAGGACTAGGGCCACCACCACGCCGAGTTCACGGAACTTCCTGCCCTCTCTCTTGATCCTGGCCTTCTGTGGGCTTTGTTTGGCATCGGTCATGTTCGCTCCTCCGTATGTCCGGGAATGGTTGGATTCACTTCAACTGGGGCACAAGCGCGGGCGGCACCCGCGGCGCAAGCGGTGAGAGCGAAGGCTCCCGGAGGATCTCGTCTAGCACCAACGCAACCGCGCCCATCACACACGTGTCGGCTCCGTGCGCCGATGCCGACACTTCCACGATCTCCCCCGGTCGCGCGAGCGCGTGCTCCCGCACCGTCTCGTTGATCACTGGCAGCAGGAATGGGCTGGCCAGGCTCAGGGCGCCGCCCAGTACCACCATCTCAGGGTTGAAGATGTTCACTAGATTGGCGATGCCGATGCCCAACTGCACGCTGATCTCCCCCAGTGCCCCCTTGGCCAGGGGATCGCCGCTTTCGGCAGCCTGAACCACCAAGTCGACATCAATGCGATCCAAATCCCCGTCGACGAGATCGTGGATGAGGCTCTCGCCCCCGCCCTCCAGGGCTTCCCTGACCCGGCGGACTATGGCTCGGGGTCCCACGACCGTCTCCCAGCATCCGCGCTTGCCGCAGCCACACAGCTGCCCGCCCGGCTCGATCGTCATGTGGCCGACCTCGCCAGCACACCCGCAACTCCCGCGAAAGAGCCTGCCGTTGATGATGATGCCGCCGCCCAAACCAATCCCGGCGCTCAGGTAGATCAGGCTCTGAACGTCGCGGGCAACGCCGAAGTAGTACTCGCCTAGGGCAGCCGCGTTTGCCTCATTCTCCACATACACGGGCAGATCGAACCGTCGCCCCCAGATCTCGCGCAGCGGCACGTCGCGCCAGCCCAGGTTCGGGGCGAAGACCAGGCATCCCTCACCAAAGTCCACCAGGCCAGGCACACCCAAGCCGATGCCAAGGTGCCTTAGTCCTCGCGATTGACCAACCTCGAGCGCTTCCTGCACGAGGGCCTCTGCCCGCTGGAGGATAGCCGCTTGGGTGTCCTGCGAGTCGGCAGATACCCGCTCTCGCCACAATACCTTAGCGACGAAGTCGGTCAGCACCACGGAGACGAGATCGACGCCGATCTCCACACCCACGGCACACCCGGCCTCAGGTTTCAGCTCGAGCAGCATGCCAGGGCGCCCCTTGCTCGACTGATGCAAACCGATCTCACGCACCAAGCCCTCCTCCAACAGTTGACCAATCAGTCTGGAGACAGTGCTGCGGTTCAGGCCTGTGGCTGTAGAGAGGCCGGCTCGCGAGAGCGGTCTGTGCGTGCGCAGACAGTTGAGGACGCGCGACGTGTTGAGCTTGCGAACGAGCACCTGGTCCGCGGTTGACGGCCGTGCCAGCAAGTAGCTACCCCCCGGCGACAGTTGCCACAACGAACATGCAAAGAGGGGCGCGGGGCGCGTTTGTTTGTTGTGGCGACAAACAAAGTATATCACGGACGTTGCCGATTGTCAATCCCTGTTTGCCCGGCGTCCAGGACATGCTATACACTTCATGCGCTTTGGCTATTCGGAGTACGTTGAACGTGTGGTAGAATCGGCCGGTCTGCCACAGAGTCGTGACTGGAGTGTGTATGAGTCCTGGGACCCGTATCGACTACAAG
>CAZHAX010000032.1:0-17535 GCA_964530325.1 uncultured Anaerolineales bacterium
GCCGTAGCCGGGATGTCAATGCCGGATCGCGCCGTCGAACTCGCTCGCGAGCTTGGTCTCTACGAGAAGTCAGTTTTCTTCGGAGACTGGGTGCCATATGACGACCGGGCTGCCTACCTGCTGGAGGCTGACGTGGCTGCTTCGTGCCATCCCGGGCACATCGAGACTCGCTTCTCGTTTCGCACGAGAGTGCTCGACTGCATCTGGGCTGGACTGCCGCTCGTCGTCACTGATGGCGACAACATGGCCGATTCGGTGCAGCGGCACGGGCTGGGCGTGGTAGTACCCGCGGGCGACGACGAGGCGCTTGCGGCCGCAATCGAGAGAGTGCTGTACGAGCAAGGCGGACGACGGGCCTACGCCCCGTTCTTCGCTGCCGCGCGCGGCACGTACACGTGGGAGAAAGCAGTAGTGCCCCTTCTGGGTTTCTGTCTTAGCCCCTCTCGGGCAGCGGACAGTGGGCTGTACATGACCGAGGCAGAGCGGATCGGCAGGGACAAGGACGCCCACTGGAGGCGGATTGTGCAGTCATTGCGGGCCGCGCTCGATAAGTACGAACAGTCAGCGCCGCTCCGCATCTACTTCGGCCTGAAGCGCCTTCTGGGGATCAGATGAGGCCTAGCCCCCTTGTGTCGGTGATCATCGTCAACTACAACGGAGCCCATTTCCTTCCGACCTGCCTCGATGCGGTCCTCCGCCAGAGCTACCCTTCCGAGCGCTACAAGGTGGTCGTATGTGACAACGGCTCCTCTGATGGCTCCGTGGAACTGATAGAGACGCAGTATCCTGCAGTCGAGATTCTGGAGTACAGTCGGAACCTGGGCTTTGCCACGGGCAACAATGCTGGGATACAGGCCAGCCGCGGCGAGTACGTAGTCCTTCTCAATAACGATACGGTCGCGGATCCGGAGTGGCTGGCGAGCCTGGTGGCAGTTGCCGATCATGATCCGCGGGCCGGGATGGTGACAGGCCGTCTGCTTCTCTTCCGGGACCAGCTTCCGGTGGAGATCTTAGCCGACGCCTTCCAGACGGAGCCAGGCAGTGCGACGCTTGGCGTCCAGGTCTTCCAGGCTGACTGCGAAGTGCCGGGAGGCGTCTACCAGTACCTCGAGGGGTTCCATGGCTGGGAGAACTGCCAAGACGGTCTTCGATGTCGCTGGTCCGCTGAACGTGCTCTGATGGGTGTACCAGTGCCGCCGGGCGGCGACGGGTGGATGCTTCGCATGCGGCTTGCTGCGCCGAGGCCGGATGGGCGCGACGTGAGAGTGCGTGCGAGCGTGGGCGGGACCAAGATCGCCGAGTGGAGATTGTCGGGGGCGCAGCCTGTCGATTGCCAGGCAGCCCTGCCGGCCTCGGCTCGGGAGCTGGCCAAGCCGCTGGTGCAGAATGCAGGGGCGCTAATCTTCCGCGATGGCTCCGGCCGAGACCGGGGCACCTGGGTACGCGACTGCGAGGTCTTGTACGAGACCGACGAGGGGCAGTACGATCAGGCGGAAGAGGTCTTCGCTGGGTGCGGCGCCAGCCTGCTGATCAGACGCGAGATGCTCGATGAGGTCGGGCTTCTGGACGACGACTTCTTCATGTACTACGAGGACATCGACCTGGCCTGGCGGGCCAGGCTGCGTCGCTGGAGAGTATTCTATGCGCCGCAGGCCTTGGTCCGACACGTGCATTGCGGGTCGTCGGGTGAGTGGTCTCCTCTCTTCAGCTATCTAGTCGACCGAAATCGGCTGGCGATGGTGTTCAAGAATGGGTCACCGGCCCAGATCGTCCGCGCGTGGGCCAAGTACGGGGGAGAGGCAGTGGCCAACGCTATGCGCCTGGCCGTGTCTCCAGTGGTAAGGGACATCGGGTGGCGTGCGACCGCCAGGCGTGCCTTCCTGCAATGGCGTGTCATTGCACGCTTGGCGGTATGGCTGCCGGGACTGTGGCGAAAGCGGTGGCTGATACAGAGGAGCCGCCTAGCTGCGTCGGACGAGATCGACGTCTGGTTCGTGGACTAGAGGCACGGATGCGCATCGGGATATATAACCAGTGGGTGGCGACGGCTGGCGGCGGTGAGAAGCACAGCCTTGCCATCGCGGAGCATTTGAGCCGCTCTCATTCGGTGCAGGTTGTGAGCCACACGCCTGTTGATCGTGACTCAGTTGCCTCCAGGCTTGGTCTTGACCTATCACGCACGGAGTTCATAACCGTCCCCCGTCGCAATGCGCTGGCCCTGGGACCAATGACCGAGAAGTACGATCTGTTCATCAATGCCTCCCATCTCGATTTCGTGCCATCGCTTGCTCCACGCAGCGTCATGGTAGTCTATTTCCCCGCACCGGCAGACCTGAGCCCCCTGGGCAGGCTACGGCGGCGTGGTGGTCTCCTCCTCAAGAAGTGGCTGCTCGTTCCCCACTTCACCGAGGGCGCCTTTGGCGAGGAGCAAGTCGGCGGGTTGAGGCTGCGCCGCACCGATCAGGAGCTGGTGATCGAACTACCCTCCACCCGCTTTGGCTACACTGCCGGCTTCGATCTGGCCAGCAGAGACGCCGCCGTGCATGGCGCGGTGATCCGGCTGGACGGAGAGCCCGTGGCCTATATTGACTTCCCTGAGGATGAGGCGTTTACTCGCTGCAGCGCTAGAGTACCTGGCACCGCACCTGGCTGCCCACACCGGCTGACCGTGGAAGCGAAGCTCGATGCGGAGACCGCGGCCGCGGACTCTCTCTACAAGATGGCTGTGGCGCGACTGGAGATCGACCACCCGGCCCACCGTCTCTACAGGCTCGTATTCGAGCGCTGGTTCAAGGAGTGGGGCCTGAGAATCCAGGGGACTCTGCCGGAGACTTTCCTGGATAGCGTCGATACGTACGACGCGATCTGGGCGATCTCCTGCTTCACGGCCCGGTGGATCGAGAAGTACTGGCGCCGGTCAGCTGATCTGCTCCGGCCTATGGTGAACGTCGAGGATTTCCATGCGCTGCCCAAGCGCGACCAGGTACTGAGCGTTGGTCGGTTCTTCGCCGGTAGCCACAACAAGAAGCACCTTGTGATGATCAGAGCCTTCAAGAGCATGGTCGACCGGGGTTTGGAGGGCTGGAAACTGCTCCTGGTCGGGGGAACAACGCCGGGCGCTGCACACGAGGCGTATCTGAAGCGAGTTCGCGAGGAGGCAAGGGGCTATCCCATCGAGATCCAGAACGATGTCTCGTTCGATCAGCTGAGAAGGGTGTATGGCGAGAGCTCAATCTACTGGCATGCCAGCGGCTACGGTGAGAGCGAGCGGCGCAACCCGGCGAGGTTCGAGCATTTCGGCATCACCACCGTTGAGGCAATGGCCTCTGGCTGTGTTCCCGTCGTGATCGGCAAGGGCGGGCAAGCGGAGATCGTTCGGCACGGCGTGAACGGCTACCTGTGGCAGCGAACCCGCGAGCTGTGCGACCTGACGCGGCGCTTGATCGATGACCCCGCGGTGAGGGATCAGCTTGCCACGGGAGCGGTTGAGGATAGCATGCAGTACGGCAGGAGGCGGTACCAGCAGAGACTTGACGAGTTGCTGTGTTCCCTGGAAGCAGCTTGACGTCGCGCGGTGGCCGCGCTTCACCGTCCGGCTGTGCCCCAGGAGCGCCGGTAGGGACAGTAAGAGAGGCGATAGGGTGCTGATCGGCCGCAGGAGAGGTCTGGCGATTAGGGCGTGCGTGGTAGGGCTCTGCGTGGGCCTGGCCGGCTCTGCTCTGCTCTTCAAGGATCTGATTCCAGTAGGCACGTCGGACGTGCTGTGGGGAGATGACTTCGACTCGCGGTTGGTATACTGGATAGTGAACTGGGGCCATCACGGCCTGTGTGATCGCGCATCCTCACCGGGCTTCTGGAACGCCAACTCGTTCTATCCGCACTCTAACACGCTTGCGTATTCCGAGTCGCTGCTTGGCATGCAGCTGTTCTTCGCTCCTCTGAGGGCGATTGGAGTGCCGCCCTTGACCTCCCTGTACCTGGCGCTGGGCGCGGTGTGTGTACTCAGCGCCGCAATGACTGCTAGGGCACTTGACAGGGCAGGCGGGTTCTCGCTGCCAGAGGCGGCGCTTGTGGCCTTCTGCGCTCACTTCGGACTAAGCATGACCAGCTTCTTCATCCACTATCAGCTCTTCGGGTTCCAGCTCGCGGTGCCCTTCTTCCTACATACTTACCTCTTCGTGCGAGATCTTCGTCGGGGCGATCTGGTTCTCGCCTGCCTCCTGTTCATTGAGGGTGTGTGCTTCTCGATGTACCTCGCGCCGATGCTCTTGTTGCTCGTCCTACTTGCAGCCTTGCCCGCCCTACTGAGGCAGGTGAGAGGGCGCGGTCTGATAGGACTGGCCCGGCGGGTCGGCGTGTCTGCACCCCTGATTGTCGCTCTCTCAGCGGGGCTGCTATACCTCGTGCAGCTTCGGCCCTACTTCGATGCGGGAACAGTGCGGACGAAGCAATCACTAGAGCAGACGGCAGTGTACTCTGCCGGCTTTGGTTCCGTGTTCACGACTACCTCAGCATTCTCCGACTGGTACAGCCGCGGTGGCTATGCCTATGGCGAGTGGGAGTACGCGTACTTCCCCGGGTATGGCCTTGTGGCAATGAGCGCATCTTGGGTACTGCTGACTGCGCTGCGCCGCGCGAGAAGGACTGCTGTGGCGGAGGAGCGCCAGGCGGAGTCCTGCGGCGTGGGGCCGGACGAGCCTGCCGGATTGCGGACGGCTCGTCGTCTCGACCCAGGTCTGCTTGTGTTCATGGGCATACTGCTTGCCAGCTGTCTCGCTCTGTCCTGGGGGCCCTACCACAAGAGTGATCATGGAATCAGACTGCCCTTCTACTATGTATCGCAGGTTGTATGGGGGATCGACAGCATCAGGGCACCTGGCCGATTCGGGATGTTCATCGGACTTCCGCTGGCGGTGTTCGCGGTTGCCGGCCTACGACTGGTCAATCTCGGGAAGCGTCCACGCCTCTTTCTTACGTGCGGAGTGCTGCTCCTGTTGGTTGTGGACTCCTTGCAGACCTTTCCTACCTACCCGTTCTCTCTTGATGAGAGTGGAGTGTACAGCAGGGTTGCAGAGGCCATCGAGCCTGGCACTCCTCTACTGGAAATGCCCGTGTTCGGTTGGGATCACTACGACACGCTTCTGCTGGCCATGCGGCAACTGGATGGGAGCACCCTCCACTGGGGGCGGTTGGTCGTAGGCTATGGAGCCCAGACCACGGAGGAGTACAGCACCCTGCTCGCCCTTGATCAGTCGATCCAAGCCCATGCGGCGGCCCCGAGCCAGGCCGTCGACTACGGCATTGGCCTGGGGATAGCCCACTATCTCATCCACTTCGATCGCTACGATGACACAGTACGCCAGGGGTGGAGGGCTGCTAGCCGGCGCGCGGATGCCCTGGTCCTCATAGACGATGACAGCACTCTGTTCTTCCGCGTGGGCGAGACTCAGTGAAGCAGCGACCCTTGGTCGCTGGCTGAGGGCTTGCCGGCATGGTGGCCGGAGAGCACATCCGGAATACCCGGCGGAGAAAGGAACGGTCTACGTGGATTCATCGGCAATATGCCGGCCGACCCGCGGCAATGGGCTGCTTGAGCCCTTGTTGGCGCGCCTGCGCGCGCGGCAGGCAAACCGTCTGATCGGAGAGAGCCTACGTGAGGGTCGTATTCTCGATATTGGCTGCGGCTCATCGCCCTACTTCCTCTCACACACGTATTTCAAGGAGAAGTTCGCAGTCGATCAGCTGCCGAGGCCAGCTGGCGCCGCCGGTATCCAGTGGCACACACTCGACCTCAATGCCGAGCCGAGACTCCCGTTTGGGGACCGGTTCTTCAGCGCCGTGACCATGCTGGCCGTGATCGAGCACCTGGACCCGTCCAGTCTGGTGCTGCTATTCGAGGAGATACACCGATTGCTGCGGCCCGGCGGGCTGCTCGTGCTGACAACACCGGCGGCCTGGTCCGACGGCCTGCTGCGAGTGATGGCCCGCCTGGGACTCGTAAGCAAGGACGAGATCGATGATCACGTCTTCGCGTACACTGCCCCCTTGCTGGGCTGGTATTTCGGCAGGGCTGGATTCGACATGGGCAAGGTGGCATTCGGCAGCTTTGAGGTAATGCTGAACTTGTGGGCGACAGCGGAGCGCTAGTGGCTCCGCTCCAGGGGGGCCTAGCCCGCCGCGGCTTGTGGGCTTCGCCATCGCGGACTCCGAGATCCAGGGCGTATCGACAGTGAGCCGAACACAGGGTCTCCTGTATCCGATAGATCGCGATCGCTCGAGTCTGGTCGAGCGCGTCGCACTGCGAGCAAAGGCGACTGCGGGCTTCTGCCCGATCTGCGGGCGGCCGACGCTGATGGTAGGCTGGCAGGAGAACCTGCGCGAGACTGGGCTGTGCATCTGGTGCAGGTCAACCAACCGGCAGAGACAGATTGCCTACGTCCTGTGCCACGCCTTGGCCCGGGCAAGAGGCGCTGCGGCACGCTCGCTCGCCACTCTTCGTCGTGGAGCAGAGCCCCTGGCGATCTACAACACGGAATGCTCCGGTGCGCTCCACGGTCAACTGTGCGGCCTGCCCGGCTACGTCTGCAGCGAGTACATGGGCAGCAGCCATGGGCCAGGAGAGGTGGTGCACGGCTGCAGGCACGAGGACCTGTCCAGCCTCAGTTTCGACGACGCCGCTTTCGATTGTGTTCTATCCTCTGATGTGCTCGAACACGTGCCCTCGCCATACCGTGCTCATCAGGAGATACTGCGAGTGCTCAGACCTGGAGGAAGCCACATCTTCACCGTGCCTTTCCATCAGACCCGCTTCCTGGACGAGGTCCTGGCGACACCAGGCGGCGACGGCGAGCCTGAGCTGCTTGCTCCCCCGGTGTACCACGCAGACCCGCTGCGACCTGAGGGCATCCTCGTCTACACCATCTTCTCACTGGAAATGCTGGTCAAGCTCCGTGGGGTTGGCTTCGCCACTCGCCTGTACCGCCTCTACCGACCTTCGTTGGGCATTCTCGGTCCGAACGGGATCGTCTTCCAGGCAGTGCGCCAGGGACCGGACCGGTGAGCAGGGAGCCAGGCGCTCCGGCTGGGCCGCACTGCGGGGCGGAAGTCTCGGTGATCGTGCTCAACTGGAACGGCCGGGAGTACCTGGAGAGCTGTCTGCCTGCGTTGCTCGCCCAGACATACGCTAACCTCGAGATCATTGTTGTGGACAACGGATCCACGGATGGCTCAAGGCAGTTGGTCAGAGAATCGTTCCCTGGTCTGCGGTTGATCGAGTCACCGGTCAACCTCGGCTTCGCAGCCGGCAACAACCTGGGTTTGAGGGCGGCTCGCGGGTCGCTTGTCGCTCTGCTGAACAACGATGCTTTCCCTGAGCCTGACTGGCTGCAGAACCTGGTCACTGTGATGGAATCGAGTCCTCGCATCGGCTCCTGCGCCTCCAGAATGGTCCTTGATGCCGATCCTGGGCGCATCGACTCGGCGGGGATTGAGATTGACCTGGCCGGGTTCGCTTGGGATCGACTGGGCGGAAGGTCGGTGGAGGCGTCCGAAAGCTCTCCGACTGAGGTCTTCGGTGCCTGTGCCGGGGCTGCTCTCTACCGCCGCGTCATGCTCGATGATGTCGGCATCCTGGATGAGGGTTTCTTCGCCTATCTGGAGGACGTCGACCTGGCCTGGCGAGGGCAATGGGCCGGCTGGCAGTGCATGTATGCTCCTGGCGCCGTTGTGAGGCACGTTCATTCCGCCACGGCCAGAGAGGGCTCGCGTTTCAAGAGCCGGCTGCTTGCTCGCAACAAGATATGGCTTCTGTGCAAGAACCACCCTCTCCTTCCGCGGCACCTGCCCGTAGTATTCGCCTACGATCTGATGGCCCTGGGATACTCGTTCTTGACCCGGCATGGGCTGGGAGCGCTGCAGGGGCGGCTGTCGGCTGTGGCTGGCATACCCAAGATGCTAGCCAAGAGAAGGCGGGGCATTCGCCGCATCTCCGCGCAAGAGATGGCCGGCAGAATGCGCCCTCCTGAGTGGCCGTGGGTGGTGCGGCGGCGGTA
Organism: uncultured Anaerolineales bacterium; assembly: GCA_964530325.1. GTDB lineage: Bacteria > Chloroflexota > Anaerolineae > B4-G1 > B4-G1 > CAZHAX01. The sequence goes on from CAZHAX010000032.1 coordinate 8,052, forward strand.
TGCCCACCTGCGCCGCGGCCCGGCAGAGGCCGACTTGGACTCGCGGCGGCGCACGGCTTGAGGCTGCACTGATCTATGGGTCCTCTGACTTGATCTCCCGGAGCCGTGCCGCAGTGTGTACTGTTCACCACGATGAGGTTCTCTAACCTGGCGAGTGGCGGTGGGGACATTCGTACTATTGCTGCGCGGGCGGCGGCGTAGTAGAATCATAGAGAGAACGGGCGAGTGGAGCCTGAACTCACTGTGTGCTCCGATTGCGGAGCCGCGGCAGGATGGAGGCCTTGCTTGGTGCCTATGAAGCGGTTGATGCGCCTTCTGGTCCCTGGGCTGATTCTACTCGCGCTGGTGTTCTGTGGGCTCTCGGTTGCCAGCACCAGGGCTGAGGAGACGGCGATTCTCTCCGGCCGCGTCACCGCCGAGGGCAGCGGGGCCGGAATCGACGGCGTCCTGGTGTTTGAGGCAACCACAGGCCTTTGGCGCCAAGACAATACGTCCGGCGGAGGCTACTACAGCATCGACATCAGCGGCTACTCGAGCGTGCACCTGGTGGCGTCGCACGCCAGCTACGCCACGGCGCACGACTACGCCGCGCCGGTGCCGGGGACGCGCGACTTCGTTCTGACGACCGACAAGGGGACGATCAACGTCGAGGTCAGAGACCTGGAGGACCATTCTCTGATCGCAGGGTTCGATGTCCTTCTCATGGCGGACAGCGTCTATGGTACCGGCTTTGCGTCAGGCTCCACTGACGATGGGACCGGCACACTAACCAACCTGGCGCCCATGACCTACTTCGTGCACGCCTTCCCCCAGGACGGGCCTGGAGGATACTTCGATGGCCGAGTGGCGAACATCACCATAGATGGCGATGGCGACGTCGAGAACGTGACCATCTATCTCACTGACGAAGGCGGCATCATGAACGGCCGCGTCGTCGACGAGTACGGCGGAGCGGTCTCTGGCGCGCTGGTCTATCTGAATGGGAGCGCGGAGGGCGGGGGGGCGAGCACCTGCAGCACAGCGACCAATGGCAGCGGGTACTTCAACTGTCCGCTCGCCGGTGGCAACTACGACGTGCATGTCAGCAACGTGCCGGGCTACCCCAACTACCTCAACTACACAGTGCCGGTGAGCAATGGGCAGACCAGCTACCCGGTGTTCCAGCTTTTCAAGGGAGGCGTGACGCTCACCGGGCAAGTGACCAACCTGGCCGGCGAGCCACTCGAAAGCGTCACCATAGATCCATTTCCGTGGTTCGACCCCGGCACCTGGGGCCGGCAGTACACGAATTCCGAGGGCATGTTCTCCTTCACGCTGCTGGTGGCCGGCACCTACCAGATATTCGCCCACGCATCAGGGTATGAGGATACGGACATCGTCACCGATCTCTACAACGGGTCGAACGTGGTGAACTTCGTGCTGTACTCTGAGACCGAGCTGCTTGTCGTCTCTCCCGACTCTCTGTTCGTTCTTGGCGACCACGACGGATCGGTGCTCAGCAAGTCCTTCGACACGCTCAATGGTGGGGCTAGCGGTACCTTCACCTGGACGGCGAGTTCGGTTTCTGCGCCAGGTAACCTGGTAACGGTGACCACTGCGAGCGGCAGTGAGGGGGACCCAGTAATGGTCGACATCGACCCTGGCGGCTTGGTCGTTGGTGCCACCTACACGGGCACACTCACGGTGGCGGGCTCCGGAAGCGCGGGAACTCGGGAGGTGCCAATAGAGGTGCTGGTTGTGGAGGACATCCACAACGCGTTCCTGCCGATAGCGATGAAGTAGACAGGCTGCAAGTCATCGCCACTCTTGCTGGCAGGCCACCCTGGTAATCGAGGGTGGCCTTTTGTCGTAGTGCCGGGTCAGCGAGTGCGACCAGGGGTGGCCGGGCCGCCGGGGACGGCAGTACCGGGCTAGAATCATTGACAGGAGTGGTGCCGCGTGATACAATCGGCGCGGCCAAGCGTGGGACGGCCTCTCACCAGCATGGCGAAGGCGCCAGATGAAACTGATCATCCAGATCCCCTGCTTCGACGAGGAGCAGACGCTGCCCCAGACGATTCGCGATTTGCCGCGTGAGCTGCCGGGCGTAGAGGAGGTCGAGCTCCTGGTTGTGGACGACGGGAGCACAGACCGCACGGCCCAAGTCGCGCGCGAGTTGGGCGTGGACCACATAGTGAGGCTGAAACGCAACCGAGGGCTGGCATATGCCTTCAACGCTGGCCTGGAGAGCGCACTGAGCGCCGGGGCCGATCTGATCGTTAACACAGATGCGGACAACCAGTATCGCGGCGAAGACGTCGACGCCTTAATCGAGCCGATCCTGCGCGGCGAAGCCGATCTTGTCGTCGGTGACCGGGGCGTGGCAGGCCTCGAGCACTTTTCCCCGCCGAAGCGCCTTCTCCAGCGCCTGGGGAGCTGGGTGGTGGGGCGGGCCGCTGGGATGCGGATCCCGGACGCCACCAGCGGCTTCCGGGCCTTCACCCGCGAGGCCGCCCTGCGCCTTACGGTGCTGGGCGACTACACCTACACACTGGAAACGCTGATCCAGGCAGGTGCGCGCGGCATGGCGGTTACCTTCGTCCCGGTGCGCACCAATCCGCAGACGCGGCGGTCGCGCCTCATGAGTAGCCTGCCATCATTCCTGGCGCTGTCGGCTGTTGCGATCATGCGCTTCTATACCATGTATCGCCCCCTGCGGGTGTTCACCGCGCTGGGGGCGGTCCTAGTAACGGGTGGCGCGGCGTTGGGATTGCGTTTCCTGTACTACCTCCTGCAAGGGGTGGGCAGCGGCCACGTGCAGTCGCTGATTCTCGCGGCCATTCTGGCGATAGTCGGGTTCCAAGTGTGCCTGATCGGCCTGATAGCAGACCTGGTCCGGCTTAACCGCAAGATGCTGGAGGAGGCGCTCCTGCGTGTCCGCCGCACGGAACTGGCGGATCAGGTGGCGGGACGAGGCCGAGATACCCTTTCATGAGCCGTCGCTGGACCGCTGTGCTCCTCTGCGCAGGTGCCTCAGTGCTGGCTGGCTGCGCTCCGCTTGTAGACCGAGATCAGCCGACGGTGGAGCCCGTCTCCCCGATCATACTCGAAGCTGGTCACCCCGTCGGCCAGACCTTCGTGGCCAGTCACGCGGGCTTGAGCGGAGTGGAGGTCTGGCTCGGGCCGATGCAGTCGAGCCCAGGGGAGATCCGTCTGCATTTGCGCTCCGGTGTGCAAGCGGAAGACGATCTGGCAACAGCCTCGCTCTCTCTGGCACAGGTTACCTCGAAGGGGTTCTACCGCCTCTCTTTCTCTCAGTTGAACGACTCCCACGGCAACTACTACTACTTCTACCTGGACACGTCAGCGGATGGGGCGACCGAGGTGGGCGCCGGGCCCGGTGGCAGTTACATCAATGGCGCGCTCCACCAGGATCACGAGCCGGTTGATGCCCAGATGGCTTTCCGACTCGTGTATGACGCCGGGGGAGTTCTGCTGGGCCTGGTGCAGGCTGTGCCGGGGGGCGTGTTCGTGTTGGTGGCGGCAGGCCTTCTGTACGTCGTACCTGGCTGGGCTCTGCTGGCCTGGCTCCTGCCGGACAGGGGATGGCCGTGGGCCATCAAGCTAGGAGTGGCCGCCAGCTTGAGCCTGGCGCTCTACCCGCTGCTGCTTATCTGGACTAGCGTTCTTGGTCTGCGAGCCGGGGCGCTTCACGGCTGGCTGCCGGCGGCCGTCGGGGCAGGGATTCTGCTCTGGCGCTATCGCATGTCGCGCCCTGCTGTGGCGTGGCAGCGCTTGCGAAGCTGGTCTCGCTCCGAGGCGCTCTGGCCGGATACCGCCTTTGTGCTCATCGCTCTGCTTCTGTTCGCGTCTCGCTTGCTGGCAGTTCGCTCGCTCGAAGCGCCCATGTGGGGGGACTCCTACCAGCACAGCGTGATGTCCCAGCTGCTGGTCGACAACGGCGGGCTATTCGCCTCGTGGCAGCCGTATGCTCCCTATGAGAGCCTGACAGTGCACTTCGGCTTCCCCGCGGCGGTGGCGGCATTCAGCTGGACTAGTGGAACGGACGCGGCCGCGGCAACCCTTCTCGTGGGTCAGATCGCCGGGGTTCTTGCCGTGCTGGCACTCTATCCGCTCGCCCTGCGTGTCAGTGGTGGCAATCGCTGGGCGGGGGTTGGCGCGGTGCTCGTGGCCGGTCTGCTGTCTCCCATGCCCGCCTATTACGTCAACTGGGGCCGATACGCGCAGCTGGCAGGGCAGGCCGTGTTGCCCGGGGCGCTGTGGCTTGTCTGCGAGGCTCTACGCGGGGAGGGCCGGGCCTGGCGGGCGAATCTTCTTGCCGGCGTCAGTCTGGCCGGTATGTCGGTCACGTACTACCGAATGCCGTTCTACTACGTCGTGTTCCTGGCAGCGTGGCTGATAGGCTGGGGTGTGCCGGCCTGGCGGTCGGACGTGCGCCGTTGGCTTCGCGGGCTGGGAGTCCTGATTCTCACGGGCGGGCTGGCGCTGGCGATATCTGCGCCCTGGTTCCTCCGTCTCGCTGGCGGGCACCTTGCGGGCGCGCTGGTGGACGGATCCGCTGGTGCCTCATCCCTGGATCGCGTTCTGCTGGACTATGCGATCTGGCGAGATATCCTGTTCTATGTGCCAGGGCCACTCCTGTTGCTGGCGGCAGTATCACTGGTGTGGTGCCTCATCGAGAACAGGTGGAATGCCGCGTCGGTCGGCCTGTGGGCCCTTGGGTTGTCGGGCCTGCGGGCAGCCACCCTCATAGGCCTGCCGGGTGCGGACTTGATGCAGAGCTTCGCCGTGTTGATCGCCTTCTACATTCCGATTGGACTCCTGGTTGGCTGGCTTGTAGCACGTCTCGGCGAGCTGGCGCGAAGGTTGGGGTCACGCGGAGAAGGCATCGCTGCAGCTGTAGTGCTTGTGACCGCGGCCTGGGGAGCGGTGGCCCAGATCGACCTTGTACAGGCGTCTGCCTTCGCCCTGGTAACGCGCCCTGACGTCCGGGCCATGACCTGGATCAGGCAGAACACGCATCCAGGCGATCGCTTCCTGGTGGAGGCCTTCCGCATCTACGGGGGAGTCACGGCCGTCGGTTCCGACGCGGGGTGGTGGATACCGCTGTTGGCTGGACGAGAGAATACAATGCCGCCCCAGTACGCGTTGATGAACGAGGTCCCTGCCAGGCCCGAATACAGCACGGCCGTGGTAGATCTGGTGGCGGCGTTGGAAAGCGACTCCCCGGTATCCCCACAGGGCCTGCAGGTCCTGTGTGATTGGGGGATAACTCACATCTATGTTGGGCAGGGTCAAGGCGAGATTGGTCTGGGGGCGGTGCAGCTCTTCTCACCCAAGGACTTGGCGGAGAGCCCTTGGTATGCCACCGTGTACAGAGAGGACAGGGTTCGCGTCTTCGCGCTGAAGGCCGAGTACTGCGAGGGGATGATCACCCCTTGAGTGGTCAGCAGACGCTGTGCAGAAGCGTCGCCATGTGGCTCGTATTCAGCCTGGCGCTGACCGTCTTCCCGGAGCTGGCGGGGGCAGTCGCAGGCACGTCTTCGCCGTTTGCAGTGCGGGTTGCCCGGCTTGCGTTCTTCTCCGGAGTGCTGGGCGCAGCATGGCTCACTCAGCCGCGCCCCCTTGGCGGCGCTCGTTGGCGATGGCCATGGGCATCGCTGGCTGTGCTTGGCCTGGGTCTGGGCGGGGCGCTCGTCTACTGGCAGATCAGGTCCGCTTGGGCTGGGTGGGTGTTTCTGGGCTGCTACTACGTGCTGCTGCTCGGCCTGGATGCAGCCCTCAGCAAGCGTGGCGGCATAGTCCGACGCTGGGCAGCGCGCGGCCTGCTCGTGCTCGGAGCGGGGGCGACGCCTGTCGCCATTGCGGAGGTGGAATCGCGCTTCGCCGATGAGGAGTTCTTCGCCCTTGTCACCGTGGTTGTCGCGGCTGTGTGTTGGCTCCTCCTAGTTCTCGCCCGAGCTCTTCTCGTCAGCCGTGGGAAGGCGCCGGTCTGGTCTGGTCCCGTAGCGAACACCCGCACTGTCGGCATCGCGCTGCTGCTTGTGTGGTTTGGCGGACTCTGCGTGGTTGTGCGTGCCTACCAGCACAGCTTCTACCCCCCCGAGGCTCCGCAGTTCGACGGGATATCTGCCGACTCGCCATTCATCTGCGGCACCGTGGAGCCCGACGGGCAGGTCTACGACGGGGAAACAGTGTTCGGGGCTCTGCTGGAGGCGATTGAAGCGAATCCTGACAAGGGCCCTCCCGAATACGCCGTGCTGGCTCTGGGCACCGGTGAGGCGAGGTGGGCCGGTGAGTTCCGAGATGGCCTGCTGGGCGAAGCTTCAGAGGGCCGCTTCGCCGGCGCCTCCAACAGCATGAAATCGGCGCAGTACGAGGCTGCCCTGCGAGCCTACTACCTGCCGCTCGTCGAGGCTGTATTCCCTGGCTTGCTGACGACCGATGATCTTGTCACAGTGCGGCAATGGCTCCAGCAGGTGAACGAGCGGGCCATGACGGTCGAGTGGGTCGACCTGATGTATGGGCTGGCCCTGGCCGAGTGGCCTGATGGCCCCTACGAGAACCAAGAGATCGGTGCTGGCCTACTGTCCGTACTCGAGTTGCATGGCCTGTCTGCACCGCATCTGTCCGCCGCCAACGCGGCCTACTTGGAGGACAGCGGGGGCGGTTGGGATTCCCGGTGGCGCAACAACGACGACGCTTTCGGCTATCAGTCGCTGTGGATCACCAACGCCTATTTCCAGTCGCTGCGCACGGGGAGGAACAGGTCACCCAACGTCGGCCTTTCCTTCGAATGGCTCCTGCTACAGACTCTACCAGACGGTGCGCCGTTGAGATACAACCACCGCGACTACCATTCCGTGGCCAGCAGCGCCTATCTGGCGGCCACCTTGTTGGAGGACCCTCAGTACGTGTGGCTGGCGGGTCGGGCACTGGATGGGGCCGCGGATGCGGGTGTGTTCCCGCTTGTTCAACCCGGCGTGGAGAGCCCGGTGTCCATGCTCGGCAGTTCGCCGACCGTGGGATCATGCATCATGTACGGAGAGTCTGGGCTGCCCAATCAAGCAGGGCCGCTGGCGCCGGACAAGATCGTCTTTCGCGATGGATGGGCTGAGGATTCCGCGTACGTGCTACTCAACCTGCGCTTCACGGGCTGGCATCGCTATAGGGCCACGAACACCGTATCGCTGGTCTATCAGCGTGGCGCTCTGGCCGCCGATGCGCTGGACGAGCCGAACTACGGCTGGCTGCCCGTCGGCCGTAGCGCGTTTCGCGACAAGCGGGTGCCACGAGAAAACCTGAACGGACTGCTCGTGCAGCCTCGTGGAATGACCCGGGTACTGAGTGATCTCACCGGCATCGGAGTTCGCTACGCGCAGGATCCGCCGCACTACGCAGAGGTGGCGGCGTTCGAGACTGGCGAACAGCTCGATTGGTCGCTGACGCGGATCACGGACTGGCAGGGCTGGCAGCACGATCGCTACGTCTTCTTCTTCCACGATGGTGGACCGATAGCTGTAGTAGACCAGGCCAGTGGTCCGCCTCAGAGCCGGGCGGCCCTCTCCTGGAACCTAGTTGGCGCAGGCGCCGTGGAGGACCAGCGCATTGCTCTGAGGGAGGGAGATAGTCGCGCCGAGTTCGTCATCCTTCCGCTGGACGGCGGGGATGGCCGTATTGAGGTGGCTTCCGAGCCGGGTGGCGACTCCAACTCGCGTGTGGTATACTACTCGCCCGCTGGCGGCCGCCTGGAGGTAGTGACGCTCTTCCTCCTGGGGGACTGGGTGGGCGCGGAGGTTGAGTACGATCCGGCTGGCCAGGCCGTGCTTGTCGGGCAAGACGAGGCGCGGGTGAGCGTGCCCGTGGGGCGAGTGCCATAGCGAGCGGCAGAGCCCCTTGATTCGCTGGCTGCCACGCGGAGGGGCATCGGCGGCCTGCGACGTGTGACTATCAGGGGCCAAGTCGGGAGGGAGCAGCGTGAAGGTCTGTGTGCTGACGACCGCGTTTCCGCGCTGGCCGGGAGACGGGGAAGCGCCATTCGTCTGGGAGGCGGTGCGCGCTGTCAAGCGCCGGGGTGTTGAGGCCAGAGTCATAGCGATGCACAGTCCGGGTGCTCTCACTCGCGAGTGGATGGAGGGTGTCGAGATCATCCGCCCACGATACTGGTGGCCCGAGAGGTGGGAGATGCTGCGGAGGGAGGGCGCCGCGGGGCTTCCTGCCGCCTTGCGGAAGCGTCCCTACGCCTTCGTGCAGCTGCTGCCGCTGGTGTTGCGCCACGCACAGGCTGCGGCGCGACTATGCCGCGACTGCGATCTGATACATGCTCATTGGACTCTGTCCGCGGGAGCGGCGCTACTGGCGCAGCGGACCCACCGTCGACCCGTGCTGGTGACGATGCACGGCAGTGACGTTCTGGATGTAGGGAAGCGGCCGGGCGGGGCGTGGCTCACCAGGAGGATACTGCTTCGCTGTGATGGCATCACGGCCGTTAGCAGCGCTCTTGCGGCGGCTGCGGCTGCGATGGGGGTTCCGGCCGCTCGAATTCGCGTCATCTCCAACGGCGTCGACACGGAGCGATTCACACCGCTTGTGGGGAAGGGTCGCGACGGCATTGTTCTCTACGCGGGCTCGCTCATCGAGAGGAAGGGCGTACGGCATCTCCTTGCCGCCGCGCCAGCAGTCCTGCGCCGGTTTCCTTCCTACCGTCTGGTGATCCTCGGTGAGGGGCCCCAGCACGGGATCCTCAGGGATCTGGCGGCCGCTCTGGGTGTTCTGGACTCGACAACGTTTGCTGGCCGCCAATCGCAGGACCAGGTTCGCGAGTGGATGCAGCGAGCAAGAGCCGTTGTGGTTCCTTCGCTGGAGGAGGCACAAGGCGTGGTCCTGCTGGAGGCCCTGGCATGCGGAACGCCCGTTGTAGCCAGCGGCGTGGATGGGATTCCGGAGGTGATCGTTCCCGCTGTCGGTCGTCTCGTTCCCCCCGGCGAGCCGATGGCATTGTCTGAGGCCATCGTTCGTATCCTGGCAGACTCCTCGGAGTGGGCTGCCATGAGTAAGAGGGCGCGCGAGCGGGCTGTGACCCACTACGACTGGGACCGAGTCGCCGGCCTGTACGTCTCGGAGTACGAGAGCGTGGCGCAGGTAGGCCAGCTATGAGCAAGCTGAGAGTCGGAGTGGACGCATTGGGCCTGCGGCCTGTCGGGGGCGCGCGCAACGCGACTATCGGGCTGCTGAAGGCGCTCGCGAGCGCCGATCAGGGGGTGGAGTACACTGTCTTCCTGAGCCGACGCGAGTCTGAGCTGGACCTCTTTGAGAATGTGCACAGCCGAGTCGTGCGGGGACTGGGAACACGTGTCCGCCTGCGCCTGTGGGCCCAGGCGTGCCTCCCAGTTCTGTTGAGGAGAGAGCGGGTCCAGCTGGTCCACTTCATGAAGAACCTCAGCGTGTTTGGCGCACCCAGCCCCAGCGTCGTCACGATCCTGGA
>CAZHAX010000033.1:0-16259 GCA_964530325.1 uncultured Anaerolineales bacterium
GATCGTCAAGCGGCTGCCGCAGGAAGGACTCGTCGCGCGCAGTGCCATCTTCTTCCACCGGGAGATCTCCATCCAGAACGAGCTCTGGCTGGGCGGCACGAACCTGCTGGGGCTGGGATCCGATACTGACGGGGTTCTGGCTCAGTACGAGATCGGCGGCACGACCGCCCGGCTGCTGCTCGTCTCCTATCCGGACACCGGCAGTGCTGCATCCGCCGCCGCGGCCCTGGTGGATAGCGACCTCGGCGTAGCCGCGGCAGGGAACAAGGATGAGTTGATGGCAGGGGTCTTCGGCCAGGTCAGCTTCAACGAGGCCACCAGCCTCATCGGAGACGCGCTCTCACCGGAGACTGAATGACCTGGTCGCTCTGGCGACGCGTTCGGCAGGCAGTCCAGGCCCTCGCCCTGGCCCTGTACGTCTATCTGCTGTTCGCCGCACTGCAGCGGCGTGCCGCCCTGCCGCTCGCTGATCTCTTCTTCCGGCTCGACCCACTGGCCGGCATGGCGGCGATGATTGCCAGCCGGGAGTGGATTCCCCGCCTGGCGCCTGGCCTGATCACGCTCGGCGTGACCCTGCTCCTGGGCCGGGTGTGGTGTGGCTGGCTGTGCCCGCTGGGCACGCTCCTGGAATGGGTTCGCCTTCGTCCACGGCGGAAGCTGGAGAGCCCGGCCAGGCCGATCTCTCCGCGCTGGCGGAGGGTCAAGAACGTGCTCCTGTTCTTGACGCTGGCGGCGGCCCTCTTCGGAAGCCTGTCGCTGCTCGTGTTCGATCCGATCACTTTGCTGACCCGCTCGATGACCACCGCCGTCCTGCCCGCGTTCAACCAGGCCGTGACGGCGGCGGAGATGGCTCTCTACTCGATCCCGGCGGCCCGCCCGGCCGTAGACTGGGCGGAGACGGTCCTCAGGGGGACAGTGCTCCCGTCTATTCAACCGGTCTTCTCGATGAACGTGCTCCTCGGGCTCCTGTTGGCAGGCATCTTCGCGCTCAACGTGTTCGCCGACCGGTTTTGGTGCCGCTATCTGTGCCCGCTCGGAGCATTGCTGGGCCTGGTCTCAAGGGTCTCTCTGCTAAGGCCGTTCATAGGCAGTGCCTGCAACCGCTGCGCCGCGTGCGACACGGTCTGCCGGCTGGACGCCATAGACGACTCCAAGGGCTACGAGATCGTGCCTGGGGAGTGCACAGTCTGTCTGGACTGCCTGGCGGCCTGCCCGGAGAGCCGGCCTGCACAGCGAACGCTGGGCGGAGTCGGCTTCCGTTTCCAGCTGAAGCCGGCACCGAGCCGTGAGTACGATCCCACACGGCGGCAGGTGCTCCTCTCGCTGGCCGGCGCCGCCGCGGGCGTGGCCCTTCTGAGCAGCGGCATCGGCAGCAAGGAGCGCCACCCGCGCCTGATCCGTCCCCCAGGCGCGGATGACGAGGACACCTTACTCTCCAGGTGCATCCGCTGCAGCCAGTGCATGCGCGTCTGTCCCACCTCCGGCCTTCAGCCGGCCCTTTTCGAGGCCGGGCTGGAAGGGCTGTGGACGCCCGTTCTGGACTCCCGCTTGGGCTACTGTGACTACGGCTGCAACACCTGCGGGCAGGTCTGCCCCTCCGGCGCCATCCCACCGCTTGGGCTGGAGGAGAAGCGCCTGGCTGTATTGGGCAGGGCGGTGATCGACCGCAACCGCTGCCTGCCCTGGGCGGACGCTGCGCCGTGCATCGTCTGCGAGGAGATGTGCCCGGTGCCGGAGAAGGCGATCCGCCTGGAGGTAGTCACCGTATCGGCCGATGATGGCTCGCTCGTCCAAATGCAGAGGCCGCACGTGATAGAGGACCTATGCATCGGCTGCGGGATCTGCGAGTACCGCTGCCCCGTGCCGGGGGAGGCGGCGATCTGGGTGGAGCGAGGATAGGGCAGCGATGCAGCGGAAGTTGCTCCACATTGACACGGCCGCGGGCAGTTGGCGTCTCGAGACGCTGCAGGCTGAGGAGCTGGAGAAGGATGGCCGCGAGGAGTACCTGTTCCTCTCTGGGGAGACGCTCTGCCAGTACCTGCTGCGGCGCGATCCGGCTGCGCTGATCATCGCCAGAGGGCCGCTGCCGTTCCTCGCGGGCAACAAGGCCACGGTCGGATACGTCTCCCCGGCCACGGGGCTGCCCCACTACAGCTTCGTCGGGGGAAGGGCTGCCGCCCAGCTGCTGAACCTGGGGTTAGACGCGATATGCCTGCACGGGAGGCTGAGGGACCCTTGTACTGCGAGGAGACGGATCTCCGAGCCAGGGAAACTGGTCGTCTCAGCAGAAAACTCGGATTCTGGAGCCCGAAATGCGTGCAGCGGCCGGCCAAACGGGGCTCTGCGGCCCGCAAACGCGCCAATCGGGGCCGAAAAGACGGCTTTGGGGGGCGAGAATGCCCCTTCTCCGCCCTACATCGTGGTCACCGGCCGGGCGCCGGACCTGGAGGTCGGCTTCAAGCCGTCCGAAGCGCTGCCATCCGGCCAGCGGAGCGCATTCTACTGGCTGCTGGAGAGCGAGCTGGACGGAGAGCGGCACTCAGGGAGCATCTTCACCATCGGCGAGGGCGCGCGCCTCGGCTACAGCTCGGCCAACCTGGCCGTCGAGGCGATCTACCACGCCGGCCGGGGCGGAGCCGGAGGCGTATTCTACAGCTTCGCCAGCGCCCTCGTCCTGCGCGGCGATCCGATCGAGGCCCACGAGTTCTTCGCCGCTGCCGATACCACCTTCGAGCGCAGTCCCAACGCCGCCATAGCCGACCTGCTCGACGTTCACTGCGCCCGCCTGTCCGGTCCGACCGGCGGCACGATCGCCAAGCTTCCGGCGACCGGCACTGATTCGGGCGGCCGCAACACGCTGCCCGCCTACAATGCCTCCCGGCTCGGCTACGCCGGCGCCCGCCTGGGCGCATCGCCGGCGCTGCGAGCCACTCGCGATGGCCAGACAGGATGCCACTGGTGCCAGGTAGACTGCCGTCACTACCACTGGGTGCCGGCCGAATACGCCCCAGAAGGCAAGGACACGTTCCTCGACGACTTCGAGCCGACGTACGCTGTCTTCGCCATGTTGGGGCTGGCGCCCGAGGGTGACTCGGCGCAGGACTGGATAGATCTGCGAATGGAGGTGGACCGGCGGCTGATCCTACCCATCGAGCAGATGGGCTGCGACGTCATAGAGATCGGCCTGGGGCTGGCTGCGCTCTTCGAAGGCGTCGAGCGTGGGATCATACCGCTTTCCGACGCGCCGGACTTCGTCGCCTCGGCGCGCGGCCTGCGCGATCCCGCCGTCTCTGCAGGCGGTCGCCTGGAAGCAGCGGTGGAGGCTGTGGAACTACTCCGCTCAGGCCGGGCACAGGGATACCCTGCGCTGCTGGCCGTGGCCGGGGGTCCCCAGGCTCTGGCACTGACGTACCCAAAGATGCAGGATTCGGTATTCACCGGGGGCAAGGGCACCCTGGGAAACGCAGGACACGCGAACGCGCTGTGGACGTTCCTGATGCCCTTCTCCCGTTTCTTCGGCCACTACGTCGGCCAGCTGTACAAGATCGAGGAAGAGCTCCCGCCAAGCGGTTCCGCCGAGGAGGATTACCGCCGCTGCTTCGAGCGGGTCGTTCGCCAGGCGCTCGAAAGGGAGTACTACTGGGTGCTGGGCAACGCTCTGTCCCTGTGCGCCTTCACTTTCGTCATCTTCAGCCAGGATGGAGAGGGCAACCGGCTGAGCGACGACGACCTGCTCGTCCGGATGCTGCGCGGGTACAGTATCCAGACGACGCGCCGGGGTCTGGAATGGGCTGCCCAGGCGTTCTGGGCCCAGTCGATCGACCTGAAATGCCAGTTCGGTTGGCGGCCGCCATCGGCAGTGGATCTGCCGCAACGCATCTACGAGGCGCTTTCGCAGGCGCTAGAGCGGCCGGCGGATGAGCTGCGGACACTGATGGACATGCTCATAGACGAGTGGAAACACCAGGCAGGCAAGGTACTGCACCGCTACGGGTACGAGCCGGGCTGGTAGACGCGCTACCGGCAAGCATTCCCGGTGCACAAGGCGAGAGGATGAACAACGTGTATCTGAAGAGACTCTCACCGGGGGTGACCGCTCTAGCAGCGCTGATCCTCCTGCTGAACGGCTGTACGGGCGAGACCGACGGCACAGACGTGCCGGTCGCCCCAACCGAGACAGCGACGGTCGCCCAGACACCGGCGCAGCCTACCAACCCGGCGCCGGCCTATCAGCCTGTCACCATCGCCGAGATCGGGCTCAACTTCGAGGTCCCGGCGGGCTGGGACCAGCTGGAATCGGGCTGGACGTGGGCGCCCCCAGGCCAGGGGGCGCCCCGGCCGATCGTGGCCATGACCTGGGCGGATCTTGAGCCGCCCCAGGAGTCAGAGGCGGCGCTTCTGCCCGGCCCCTCCCAGATCACCGAGTCCGAGCCCGTGGATCTATCCTGGGCCAGCGGACGGCGCTTCACGCTTGAGGTCTACGCTGCCGGGCAGGAGGGCGAAGGAGAGCGGGCCCCCGTCGTCTCGCGCGAGATACACGTTCTTCTCGTCCTCAACCTGGAGGAGGTCAGGCGGGCGATCGACTTCTACGCCGCGGCGGGAACGTCCGAGCAGCTGGCTGATCTCCAGCCAATACTGCAGAACATGCTCGAGTCGTCAGCGCTCAACTAGCGCCGGCCGCTTCAGCCTGGAGCCGACCTACCGCCGCCTGCGCGGCCGCACCACCAGCGCGACTGCCGCGCCAAGCGCCAGCGCCAGAGGCTCGGGACACAGCCCTCCACTTCCCGGCGCGCCGATCTCGTCCGGTTCAGCCGGCAGTGGGGGTGGCACATCTACCGCCCCGCCTTCGCCTTCGACGACCTCGTAGGCGGTACCCTCGGCGACGAAGATGACCCGCTCGCCCAGGGCGAAGTAGGCGCCCCACTCAGGCCGCGCTGCCAGGAGCTCGAAGTAGGAGTCGCCGCCGAACCCCACGTGCACGGTCGTCATCTGTGAAGGATCGAACTGCGTATCCGTCCATACGCCATCCTGCAGCAGGAAGGTCTTCTCTCCCGCCGCCCGCAGCACCTGAGCCGCCTCCTCCGGCAGCACGTTTCCGCCAAGCGACTCCGCCTGGCTCATCCTCCCTTGCTGGTCTGCCATATCGAGCCCCACCGCACCGGACGGCGCCGGCGTCGGCATGGCCCACAGGTGCTCGCCGGCCTCGTCTCGCCCCTCCTCGGTGAGGATATCGTCCTCGTCGATCAGGAACGAGGTGTACGGCGTGATGATCCCATAGCGGATGCTCAGGTCAACGACCGCATCGACCCACTCTTCCCGCTCGCCGTACAGCCGTATCTGGGTCAGCAGGTAGCCGATCTTGCGCGTGGCCCAAAGGCGGGGAACAAAGGAGTCGCCGCCCTTCGACGCGAACGTGCCTTCGTAGACCAACTCCTGACGGGATCCGTTCACCTCGCCGCTGAGCGTGATGCGCGTCGCACCGCCATCCCGGTAGCGGCCCACAAGCAGGAGCTGCGATCCGGCGTAGAGATCTGGCAGCGGATCGGGCAACATGTCATCTACCCGAACGTCGTCGAATTCGATCTCGACGTCCGCCAGCACCGGCGTGCTGATCCTGGCGTAGAAGCCGGATACCTCCTCGTCGATATCCTCGTAGGGGCGAACGTAGCCGGCAGTGCCGCGGTTCTCCTGGGCCAGCGTATCCAGCAGAGTGGTGTTCACGTCGTCGCCCAGGCCGAAGGGGAAGAGCCGCACGTTGTCCGGTGCAGCGGCCCCGACGTTGGCCAGGATCTGGTCTATTGCTGTGACCCCCTCCGTGGGCAGCCCGTCGGTGAGGAAAATCACCACGGCGGGCCGCTCTTCATCAACGTCAGCCAGCGCCTCCAGCAGCGCGCGGTTGATGTCCGTTCCGCCCGCCGCCTCCAGGCGCTCCACCCACTCCACGGCCTCTTCCGCCTCCGAGGCTGCGGCCAGCCCGCGCGCGTACTGGCGGAGACCGGAGGAGAAGGCAGTGATGTTGAAGCGATCCTCCTCGTTCAGGTGCTCTAGGACGTAGACCAATGCCTCCCTGGCCTGCTCGATCTTCTCACCCTGCATAGAGCCGGACGTATCGAGGACGAGCAGGATGTCGCGCGGAATCACCTCGTCCGCGTCCACCTCCACCGACGGGGCAACGAGCAGGAGGAAGAAGCCGTCCTCCAGGCCGTCCCGATATCCGAGCAGGTTCAGCCCCACGTCCTCCTCGCTCACGGTGTACACGACCTCGAAGTCGAGGTCGGGCAGGACGTCGCTCTCCTCGTAGCCGATGACCGCCCGATGGTCGCCGTCCCGCTCGACGAAGACGCTGTCCTGGTGGGTGGGCGAGTAGACCGCACGCATCTCCTCGCGGGACTCGATCTCCACTCGCACGCTCACCTCCTCCAGCGCCCGAGCGGAGAACTTCTCCGTGTTGAGAGGGTAGACGTAGCGCACGACACCGCTGTCCATCGTCAGCACTTCGCTGTACTCGAGCTCGATCTTGCGCGACCCGGCCGGCGGGATCGGGAAGACGCTGGCCTGGACCGCGCTTCGCCCCACGTACTCCAGCAGAGCCGGGTCACGCCGGCGGCGGACGATCTCCTCGTAGATGGCGCGAGCCTCCTCCGCTTGCAGTATCTCGCCCTCCACGCGCGCCCCATCCACCCACATCACGAACTCCGAGATAGCCGCCCCTTCCGGCAGGGGGAAGATGTAGGTGCCCTCTATCTCCCAGTCGCATTCGTTGACGAATTCCTGCTCCACCCGAGTCACGGCCACCTGGTCTTCGATGTCCACTGTGACCCGATGGTAGCGGATAGTGAGCCAGGTATCGCGCAGCGGGATCGGATCGGGCCAGGGCTCCGGCCCGGGCGGCACTGGTTCCGGGATGATGATCCCATCGGCCAGAGCCGGCACGGCAGGAATGAGCACAGCCGCAACGGCGATCACCGCCGCCAGTCTAATCCTCTTCATGGCGCACCTCCTCGTTCGGCCTTTGACTTGTAGACGCCGGATGGCACCCCGGGGTTCCCGAAGCGATGGCAGCCTGATCGTTTGACAAGGGCGCGATTGATGATATGGTAGGCGCCGTCGCCGGCCCGCCCCCTCGGTCTCAGGGCTACGCCGGAGACCCTCGTCGGCACGCAGGCAGAGAGTGGGACAGATAGCCGGAATGGCCAAGACACACACAATCTGGGTCTGTCAGAGCTGCGGGCGCACAGCGCCTCGCGAGATGGGCCGCTGCCCCGGCTGCGACGAGTGGAACACGATGGTCGAGGTCCTCGAGCAGGCTGCCCCTGACCCGGCCTCCCCGATTGCAGGCGGGAGCGCGCCACTGCGCCTGAGCGAGATTGAGAGCGAGGGCCAGGAGCGGCTGCGCCTGCCTCTGCCCGAGTTCGCCCGCGTCTTGGGCGGAGGCATTGTCCCAGGCTCGCTGATCCTCGTCGGCGGCGACCCTGGGATCGGCAAGAGCACCCTGCTGCTGCAGACGGCCGGAGCCGTCGCCGAGGAGACGGGGCGGGCCGTGCTCTACGTCTCAGGCGAGGAATCGGCCCGCCAAATCAAGATGCGCGCCGATAGGCTGGCGATCGAGAGCGACCAGTTGCTCCTCCTCGCGGAGACCAGCCTGGAAACGATCATCCACCAGGCCGAGCAGGTACGGCCGCAGATGCTCGTCGTGGACTCGATCCAGACTGTCACCTCCCAGGAGCTGACCTCGGCCGCGGGCTCGATCAGCCAGGTGCGCCAGGCGGCGGCTTGTCTCCAATCCTGGGCCAAGCGGGAAGGTGTCGCCGTGTTCCTCGTCGGCCACGTGACGAAGGAAGGCGCCATCGCCGGCCCCAAGGTCCTGGAACACATCGTCGACACTGTGCTCTACCTGGAGGGAGACCGCTTCCACACCTATCGTCTGCTCCGTTCGGTCAAGAACCGCTTCGGGGCAACGCTCGAGGTAGGCGTGTTCGAGATGCGGGAGGAGGGCATGGTCGAGGTGGCCAATCCGTCCGAGGTCTTCCTGGCGGAGCGGCTGGTCAGCGCACCCGGCTCCGCAATTGCCGTGACGATGGAGGGCACCCGGCCGCTGCTGGTGGAAATCCAGGCCCTGGCCAGCCGGACGAGCTTCGGCAACCCTCGCCGCACGGCCAACGGCGTCGACTTCAACCGCCTGCTGCTGATTACCGCCGTGCTCTCCCGCCGCGCCGGCATCCGCCTGCACGATCAGGACGTGTTCGCCAATGTGGTCGGCGGCCTCCAGGTGGGAGAGCCGGCAGCAGACCTGGCTATTGCGGTATCGATTGCCTCAGCAGTCCGCGACAAGCCGGTGGCCGCCGACCTGGCCCTCTTCGGCGAGGTCGGCCTATCGGGCGAACTGCGCGCCGTAGGGCACACAGGCGCCCGGCTGAACGAGGCCGCGAGACTTGGCTTCCGCCGCTGCCTTCTCCCCAGGCGCATCCGCTCCTCCAAGGAGAATACTCCGCAGGGCATCGAAGCGATTCCTGTCCGCTCTGTAGCCGAGGCGATCGCCAAAGCGGTGGCCTAGTAGGGAGACTACGCCTGTGCTATAATCGGGCCAGAGGGGTCACAGCCCGATCCGCCCGTCCCAACCGTAATGGCCAAGAAGCGCTCGACACGGAAGAAGACCACTCGCCGGAGGCGTACCAGCCAGAGGGCAAAGCAGCCGTTCGAGCTCAAGCCCGAGCAGCTGCTCGATATCCTTGGCTACGTCCTTATCGCCGTCGCCGCGCTCACGCTCCTGAGTTTCCCATCCGGGACCCGCGGCAAGGTACTCGGCTGGTGGGTGGCCCTTCTCCGGCAGGCTGTCGGATGGGGCGCCTACCTCACGCCGATCTTCTTCTGCGCTCTGGGGCTATGGATCGTCCTCCGCCGTGTGCGCGACCGGCTCCCCCGCCTGGCCCCCACCCACCTGGCGGGCGCGCTGCTGGGCTATCTCACGCTGCTGGCCACGCTCCACAGTCCGGTGGTGGTTGCAGAACCGCCCTCGGCGGCATGGGCAGCAGCGGAGGTGGGCGAAGGAGGTGGCTATACGGGCGCGGCGCTCGCCCAGGCCCTGGAGCAGGGCCTGGGATCGCTGGGGCTGACCGTCGCGCTGGTCACCTCTTGGCTCATCGTCCTGGTGCTGCTCTTCGGGCTGACCGTGCGGCACATCACCCAGCCGCTGTGGGCCGCGCTGCAGCAGCTTCGATCCTCCAGCCGGCCGCGCCTGACCAGTCCGGTCGATCAGCCCGCCCCTAAGCCTGCACGGCGCAGATCCGCCCGGCCAGCGGCCGATACCGCCACTGAGAGGGACTCGTCCGCGAGGCCTCGAAGGCAGACTCGCGCCCCGGCCCGGCTGAGGCAGAAGGTCGCCGCTGGGCCAGTCATCCGCGCACCGGCGACGGGTCGCGTCTGGGTGTTGCCTCTTGCCGGGCAGATCCTCCATCGAGGCGGCGACCAGACAACCAGCGCCAGCCGGCAGCGGGAGCGATCGCGGATCATCGAGGAGACGCTGGCCAGCTTCGGAGCGCCGGTGACGGTGCGCGAGATCAATCCCGGGCCCGTGGTGACCCAGTTCGGCGTGGAGCCCGGCGTCGTGCAGGGCAGCCGGGGCAGGGAAACCAAGGTCAAGGTCAGCCGCATATCCTCTCTGGCGGATGACCTGGCTCTCGCCCTGGAGGCGAAGACCGTGCGCATCGAGGCGCCTATTCCGGGCAAGGCGCTCGTCGGCATCGAGGTGCCCAATCGCAGGGTTGCCATCGTGACGTTGCGCGACGTGATGGAATCGCCCCAGTTCGAGGAGATCGATTCGCAGCTGCGCCTCTGTCTGGGCATGGACGTATCCGGCCATCCGGTCATGGCCGATCTGGCCGCGATGCCACATCTGCTTATCGCCGGCACGACGGGCTCCGGCAAGTCTGTATGCGTCAACGGCATCATCACCGCGCTCCTGCTGCAGAACACGCCGGACGAGCTGCGTCTGCTGCTGGTCGATCCGAAGCGGGTCGAGCTTGCGGGCTTCAACGGTATACCCCACCTGATATCGGACGTCGTGGTCGACATGGAGCGAGTCCCCGCGGTGCTGAAGTGGGTACTGGCGGAAACGGATGGCAGATACCGCCGCTTCTCCGAGGTTGGAGCCACGAACATCGTTGACTACAACGAGAGGATCGCCCCCAGCTCCGGCGACAAGAGCCTGCCGTTCATCGTCCTGGTGATAGACGAGCTGGCCGACCTGATGATGGTCGCCCCCCACGAGACCGAGGCGGCGCTCTGCCGCATCGCCCAGAGATCGCGGGCCACGGGCATCCACATGGTGATCGCCACCCAGCGGCCCAGCGTCGATATCGTCACCGGGCTGATCAAGGCGAACCTGCCGGCCCGCATCGCCTTCAACGTCCCCTCGACTACGGACTCGAGGGTGATCATCGATACGCCTGGCGCAGAGCGCCTCCTGGGCCGGGGAGATATGCTGCTGCTCGCCCCCGATGCCGCTACGCCTAGAAGGCTGCAGGGCTCCTACGTCTCCGATGAGGAGCTGGACCGCTTGGTGCGCCACTGGCGGGAGCAGGGAAGCCCGGACGTGATGCCCAGCGACGACCTGGCGGCGGAGAAGTCCCTGGAGGAGGTAGCTGAGACACTGGCGAAGGTACAGCTGCCGTCCACCGACTGGCAGGACGAGCTGCTGCCGGAGGTCATCGAACTGGTGATCAGCCGCAAGCGGGCGTCGATCTCGATGTTCCAACGCAGGTTTAGGATCGGCTACACACGAGCGGCCCGCCTGATGGACTACCTGGCCCAGAAGGGCGTCGTCGGCCCCCAGCCACCCGGAGGAAAGGCGCGCGAGGTGCACGAGGCTGTGGCGCGATCGCTGCTGCAGCGATCGGAGAGCTAGTGTGGATTTCACTATCGACAAGCTCACCTACGCCGATGGCATGGCCTACCGCTACCATATCCGGGACGAAGACGGCCAGCTCCTCTTCGTCGCCGACAGGTCCGGAATGCTGCTTCCCTCGCCCACCCGATTGGTCGAGTTCTTTGATCCCTCGCGCAATCTGGCAGCCAGGCTTCAGCCGCCAGACCTGCTGCCCTGGCAGAGAGCCACCAGGTACCAGGTCCTGGTCGGAGGCGAGGTCGAGCCGTACGCTGTGCTGCACGAGAGGCTGAGCCTCGTCGACCTCCTGCTGCTGCGAATGCCCCGCTACACAGTGGAGATCGGCGAGCACAGGTATGGCGGGCGCGCAGCGCGCTACGGCAGTATGCTCTGCCAGCTGCGGCCGGCGCCCGAAGAGGAAGAGGAGCCGGAGGGCGTCGAACCATACGAGCAGGCCGATGCCGCCGAGCAGCCGGAAGCGAAGCAGGTTGAAGTGCGGCCGCTAGATGAATTGGTCGCTGAGGGCGAGGCGGCTGACGAAGAGGCCGAGGCGGCCGATCAGGCCGCGCTGGCCACCGTCGAGCGGCCCGAGAGCGGAGCGAGCTACTCAGTGGCCGTAGAGGAAGTACCGGAGGCCGCTCCGCTGCGCGAGGATCTGTTCGCCTTGGCCAGCCTGGCTATCCTGATCGACATAGAGCTGTTCTCCTGACGGCTCGCCCGATGCGGGGCCGCTAGGGCCGGCCCCTCCTCCATCGCCACAGAACGCCCACCGGATAGCCGATCATCTTCGCCACGTCGCCCGTGACGCGGATGGTGGGTACGCAGAGAGCGGCGCCCGCCTTCCGGACCAGGCCCATTCCGGTCCACATCTTGCCGAGGCGTCTGTACGGCACCCAGAGCATCGCCGCGAGGCCGATCGGGTACAGCCCCCACAGCCAGCTCGAGACAGCGTATCCGGCCAGGCCTATCATCGGCACCGCCACCAGGTAGGTCAGGTAGCGGATCGCGTGGCGCAGCCGCCACAGGTCCGCCTTGCCATCTCCGCGTGCGTACCTGTAGTACTGCAGGAAGAACCCACGCAGGCCGGAGCGAGGCCGGAACTGTGCTACCGCGTCCGGAACGAACGCGAAGGGGCCAAAGCGTTCACGCAGGCGGAAGTCGAAGATCAGGTCCTCGCAGTAGTCGAGCCACTCAGGATATCCACCCACTTCGGCCCAGGCGCTCTTGAGGAAGGCGACCGAGCGGCTCGAAGGCAGGAAGTCGCGCGGATCGATCTCATCCAGCCGAGGGAGGACGGTCGCGCCCATCGCCGTCTCGAACAGGCTCTCCGGCTCGGGGACGAAGAAACCCGCCGCTACCTGGGCCTGCCCCCCTTCCAGGGGACGGACCAGTCTCTCCAGCCACATAGGGCTGAGGCGCACGCCGGCGTCGGTGGACGCGATCGCCTCGCCGCTGGCAGCCTCAATAGCCGCGTTGCGTCCCTCCGAGATGTTCGCACCTGGACGGCGCAGCACCACGAGGGGGAATCGGCTTTCCCCTTGGAGCAGCTCCAGCGTAGAGTCAGTCGAGCCCCCGTCACAGAAGACGACCTCGTCGGGCAGGCGGCTCTGGGCGGCCAGGCTATCGAGCAGCCGGGGCAGGCTCCGGGCCTCGTCGAGAACGGTAGCGATGACAGAGACGCGCATCTAAGGCGATTATACACGAGGGCAAGGGCGGAGCAAGGAAAGCGACGGGCCGCCCATCGTCGATGGACGGCCCGCTAGTCGTTCGCGATTCCGGGTCAGGCTGCCTAGTAGCTGCGCAGCGCCAGCGGCAGGTAGAGCTCGCCTGTCCAGGGCACGATGGTCATGTTGAGATCCATGGCGGGATCCCCGAGGAGAACGAAGCTGTCCAGCAGATCCGCATACGTTCCTGGCAGTCCCACCTTGGCGTAGGAGATCGCCGGGCCCAGCTCGGTAAGACCCTCCTCGAAGACCGCTTCGTAGAACAGCTCGTGTAGCATATTCTGCCCGCCGCTCAGGCCAAGCGTCGTGTTGCCCCACGTGGCGACTGCGCCACCGCCTGCTCGGCGAATCATCAACTCGTCCAGAGCATCGTCAGTGGAATGGGCAAATCGACCGGTGTAACAGGTCATGTTGAGCACCACGGGCAGCCCGCTGCTGCTCTGCAGACCGGGGACGTCGTTGACGTGAAGCATCCAGTTGGGAGTCGACGCCAGAGGGTCTACCGCCCACTGGTGCCAGGAGCTGTGACCCACGTAGCTGGCGAGCAGGCCGCCCACGTTCAGCGCACTGATGGTACTGTTGTGAGCGTCGTGGATGTCGTCGTAGAGATGGGACTCAGTGCACGTGCCCTGGCAGAAGTACACTCGGTACCCTGCATAGGTGATGGGTATGGAGGCGTAGACGCTGTCCGCATAGTCATGGAACTCGCCGCCTGCTGCCCCGTGGTCCTCGTCGCCAGCAAAGAAGAGCAGCCGCTCGTTCCACGGCCACTGGGGCGGGTCAGTCTCGTAGTTGATGATCTTATTCACCACCAGGGTAGCTTCGGCAGCAGTGCGGACGGGCAGCCGGCCCACGTGGATCTCGGCCAGCTGGTCAGTCCCCCCGCTCATCTCGCCGTACCGGTTGTCCGCAGCCGTGCCATAGGGGTATGCCCCCTCCTGCTCGGATGCCCAGGGGTCGGGAACAAGGTAGGGAGGCACGTACTGCGTAGCATCCGGATTCTCGGCCCCATCTCCCACCAGGAGCACGTAGCTCAGCGTCGGAGTCGTCACGCTGTGGTAGGTGGCGCTGATATAGGTGCGGATCGCCTCGGAGACGCCCAGCGTCGGATAGGCGTCATAGATCGCATCCGTCGTCGTTATGTAGACCGTCAATCCATCCGTGCTCTCTCGGTGGGTGGCCAGCGCCTCGATAGATGTGACGAAGCTCGGATGTGTGATAATCAGGTACTCAGTGTCGGTCGGTGCGGCTGTGGCCGCCAGCGCCGCCCTGGCAGCAGCTCCCGACTGAGGAACCGGCTCGAAGCGAGCGAACGCCCCCACGGCGCCTGGGTTGACCACCGCCTGCGCCAGGCTGGCAAGTACAGGGTCGTCCCCACCGTCGCCGCGCTGATCTACAGCCAGCGTGGAGCCCTCATACTCGAAGGTCAGCTCAACCCGCACAGAAACGGCTGTCTCAACCGAAGGCCCGGCGGCATTGAAACGAATGGGGAAGAAGGTCAGGCGGACCAGCCTATGGCCGCGGATCCAGCCCGCCTCCTCCAGCGCGACGATTTCGGCGGGCTGAGACCCTTCGTATGCGCCGGGATCAAACGACCAGACGTACCCGCCCCCTGCGGTCAGCTGCCCAGCAGGCAGCACTGGGTAGGGTAGCTCCCGCAAGTCGCTCTCGTGAACGGCCACTCGGAGCGCCAGATCCGCATCCGCGGGAACGACGACCAAGGCTGTTGCGTAGGGGAGCTGCGGATGGCCGGCCACTTCTGCTAGTGCCCAGCCAGGCGCCCCCAGCAGAACGTAGGATTGACCATCCGCGCCGGCGACCCAGCGCTCGCTGAAGGACGGGGCCTTCCATTCGAGCAGGATGCCGGTCCCATCGGCGCTCAGCACAACGGGGTCGGGCGCAGTCGGCCCAGGCGACAGCGCAAGCGGCTCGTTCCGCGCAATCGCCGATCCGCCGGCGCCCAGCCGAAGAACGAGCAGCACGAAACCAGCAGCCAGCGGCGGCGCCACGAACACGCGCCAGCGCCGCCGCCCTTCGGTCTTGACTACCCTACATAGCATAGTGTCGGCTCAACTTCCTCCCGCCAGGAGGCCGCCCGAGCAGGATCTCGCTCTCGGCGTCCTCACACTCCGCTAGGTGCACTACCTACTGCTGCTCAACATGAGCGGCAGATAGACCCGATAGGGCATGAACTCCGCGCCGACGAAGCTGCTGACCGGCCCGTACGTATCCGGCACCCCTTTGCCGACCGCCTCGACCAGCCAGTAACGGTAGAGTGTACGAGGAGTGGCGCTCCGATCAATGAACTCGTAGGTGCTTCCTCCGCCCTGGGCCTCGACGTAGCCCACCAGCCTGGCGTCGCTGAGGACCGCGCTGGTGCCGCGGTAGACCTCAAACCCCTCGAGGTTGATCTCCGCGGCGGTCCCCCACTCAAGCACGACGCTCGCACCCTGCGCCTCTGCCCGGAGGTAGAGCAGCTCGATTGGCGTCGGGATGCCCGGATCTCCAGGCACCGGTTCGGCGTCGTACTCTTCATTAGCCGGGTAATCGTAGATGTCCAACGCACCCGTGACCGTGACCACGTTCGTTGTTGTTATGTCGATGTCATGAGCAACGCGGAAGACCGTGATCAAGGTGAAGACCTGCCCAGGGGCCAGATCGGCTCCAAAGCCACTGGGGCCGGCAGCTGTTAGGTCGTACCAGGTCAACAGCCCGTTGTCCACATCGTTCGGATATGGCGTCGAATCGTGGAAGCTCAGATACCCATCATCGTACTGATCCAGGAGCGGCAGTTCGTCTATGGTCGTCAAACCCGTGTTGGTGATGGCGATGGTGAAGGTGACGTAGTTGGGGGCCAGGATGTCCATGTCGTATCCGACCAGTGTCTTGTTCACGTCCACGGCGGGATCCTCAATATCCACGGGAGCGCTGTCCGTATCCGTCGCGTCCCCTCCCGGCGTCGTCCCTGTGGCCGTGACCACATTCCAGTAGGTGCCGGCGATGCCTGGCGCCGCGGTCACCGGGAAGGTGACGGTCAGGCTCTCAGCGGGGTCGAGTGACCCCAGGTCCCCCCAGGTCAGTTGCTGCCCGGAGATCACGTCCGGATCCGACGGGCTTCCAGGACCTACGTAGTGGAAGTCAGCCGGCAATGTGTCCACCAGCGACACCGGGTCGAGCGTGACGCCACCTGTGTTGGTTATGCGAATCGTGTAGGTGATGGGTACGTTGCGGCCCGTAGAGCCAGGGGTGGCTGTCTTCTCCACGTCGATCGCCGCGACTCTGCCGGTGAGTACCGCGTCGTCCTGGTCGTCCTCGCCCGGCACGTCGTTGTCCGGCGTCGAGTCCGGATCATACTGGTCGCTGCCGTTCACCTGCGCGACGTTCGTGTAGCTCCCCGCCGCGGTGACGGTGGCGGTGATGTACAGCGTCTCGCTCGCCCCATTCGCCATAGTGCCGACTGTCCACAGGTTCGGCGTGTAGCTCCCCTGTGTGGCGCTCGAGCCCACGTAGTTCAGCCCCGCCGGGAGAATATCCTCCACGATCACGCTCGTCGCGCTGTCCGGCCCGGCGTTGACCAGCAGGATGGTGAACATCACGTCCTGGCCCACATTGGGTGTAGCGTCGTCCACGCCCTTCGTCAGGCTCAGATCCGC
>CAZHAX010000034.1:0-6016 GCA_964530325.1 uncultured Anaerolineales bacterium
CTCAGTTGCCGACTGCTGCCCTTTGTGGTATAGTCGCGCGCGCATCCTTTCCCCGTGAAGGAGGACCCCTTGACGACGGATCGACCAGCCGCAAAGATGCCGCCTTTGTGGGTCATCAAGATCCGCGCCCCATTCTTTACTGCGGACATCGTGCCGGTCTGTGTAGGGACCGCCGTTGCCTGGTCCCGCGCAGGCGAGTTCAACCTGTGGCTCTTTCTCTTGACCGTGTTCGGCACCATCTGCATAAACGCCGGCACGAACATGACGAACGACTACTTCGACCACAAGTGGGGTTCGGACGAGGTGAATACCGAGTTCGCCAACCCCTTCACCGGAGGCAGCAGGCTGATCCAGATGGGGCTGGTGAAGCCGCAGACCTATATGTGCCAGGGCCTGGCCTTCTTCGTCGCTGCCATCCTGATCGGGCTCTTCCTGGCTTTCACTCGCAGCCAGATGATACTGTGGATCGGCATCGCGGGCGTCTTCTGCGGCCTGTTCTACACGGCCCCTCCATTCCGCCTGGTCCGCGCCTTCATCGGCGAGCTGGCTGTGGGCATATGTCTGGGGCCGCTGACGGCGCTCGGGGCCTACCTCGTGCAGACGCGCACGGCAAGCTGGGAGGCAGTCTTCGCCGGGCTGCCGGTGATGATCCTCATCTCTCTGGTATTGTGGATCAACGAGTTCCAGGATGCCTCGGCCGATGCCGCCGTGGGAAAGAACCACCTGGTGGTCCGCCTCGGCCGGCGCCGCGCCGCCCTGGTCTACGGCGTGCTTCTGGCGGCGGTCTACCTCAGCCTGATAGCCGGCGTCCTCTTCGGCGGCGTCACCCCCTTCGCCCTCCTGGGTCTGCTGACAGTGCCCACAGCCGTCCGCGCCTATCGCATCGCCCGCGTCCACTACGACCACCCGCAGGAGCTCGTCCCCGCCAACGCGGCGACGATCCAGCTGCATCTCAGAACAGGCCTGTTGATCGCGCTCGGCTATGTGATCCATGGCGCCCTTTCATGCCTGCTCTAGAAGAGAGGGCCCCCGCCTCCGATCCTGAGTTCTCTTTCGCTGACGTAGCCGGCTGGTACGATCGACTCAACCGGCTGATGTCGTTCGGACGCGACCAGCACTGGCGCAGGCTGGCCGCCGTCGAGCTGCAGCCAGGGCCAGGCTCACTAGTTCTGGACGTGGGAACCGGGACCGGCCAGATGGCCCTGGCGGTCCGCAAGCACTGGCCCTCCAGCCAGGTGGTGGCGCTGGATACCACGATCGACTTGCTGGGCCGTGCGCGAAAGAAGCCTTTCTCCGTCAGCGTGCGCTGGATGCTGGGGGACACCTGCCAGCTGCCGTTCCCGGATGGATGGTTCGATGCGGTCGTGAGCGTCTTTCTTCTGCGCAACGTCGGCGACGTGGAGGCAGCGCTGGCGGAGCAGCGCCGCGTCGTGCGCCCGCCGGCATCGGCCGGCAACACAGCGGGCGGTCGGGTCGTATCGCTCGAGCTCGTCTGGCCCCGTTGGCGCGTCTTCGGCAGTCTGTTCCGGCTCTACTTCGGCCGAATCATGCCCGCGCTGAATGGCCTGCTCAGCGGAAGCCCCGAGGCCTACGCCTACTTGCCGCGCTCAGTGGAGGAATTCGATTCGCCCCAGGAGCTGGCGGCAAAGATGAAGGGGGCAGGCCTGACCAACGTCCGCTATCGCACCCTGGCTCTCGGCACTGTCGCCCTGCACGTGGGCGAACGGGGAGTATAGAAGATGGACGATCCAGCAGCGAGATACATCATAGGCATGTCCGGGGCGACCGGCGCCGTCTACACAATCAGGCTCCTGGAGGAGCTGGCCAGGCGCCCGTCTGTGGAGACTCATCTGGTCGTCAGCAAGTGGGCCCGAGCGATCATCTCCCACGAGACAGAGCTGACGGCGGAGAAGGTGGAGAGCCTGGCGGACTACAGCTACGCACACGACGATCTGGCGGCGCCGATCGCCAGCGGTTCCTTCGCCACGTCTGGCATGATCATAGCGCCCTGCTCGATGAAGACGCTGTCCGGGGTAGCCAACTCCTACGCGGCCGACCTGATCAGCCGCGCTGCGGACGTCACCCTCAAGGAAGGTAGGCCTCTACTCCTCCTGGTGCAGGAGACCCCCCTGCATGCCGGTCACCTGCGCTTGATGGTGCGGGCTGCGGAGATCGGCGCCATCATCTTCCCGCCCGTCCCGGCCTTCTACGCCCAGCCAAAGACTATCGAAGATCTGGTCGGCGCCACGGTGGGTCGGGCACTGGCCCGGATTGGCCTGGAGAACGACCTGTACCATAAATGGGGATGATCATCGCCCGCGACGTCGCCCCGGCTGCGACGTTCGCTCGCGAATGGCAGCGGCGATCAGAGAGCCCGGCCCGGCGACGACGAATGCCCGCCGAACAGCCAATCTCCTATCAGGCGGGATGCGGTCATTCGCCCAGGACGAACCGGCCTATGGCTGCCGCGACGCCGTTGTCGCTCACCGATGGGGCCACCCAGTCAGCCGCAGCCTTCGCGGCAGCACTCCCGTTGCCCATGGCCACGCCTATCCCTGCCCAGGCGATCATCCCTGCGTCGTTGTCCTGGTCGCCCACTGCCATGACCTCTGCGCGGGGAATGCCCAGGTGGGCGGCCAGGCGCCGCAGGCCGTCCGCCTTGGTCACGCCCGGAGGGTTGGCCTCGACGATCCGCTCGTGTGAGCGGGTCAGCTCAACCCGCGCGCCGAAGAGGCGGCGCAGCTCGCTCTCCACGGGCTCCGCCTCAGCAGGATCGACCAGCACCAGGAACTTGAGCGGCTGCCCGCGCTCGAGGGCTACCGATAGGTCGTCCACCCACTCCAGGCCGTAGCCCAGCATGCTGCGGTACAGATCCTGCAGGCGGCGTCGCCCAGCAGCATAGACGCCATCACCGGAGTACATCGCCACGTCGTGGCCGGTGCCATCCTGCCAATCGATGAATTCCCGCGCCACAGCCTCGTCCATCACCACGCGATACAGCGGCGACGGGGAGTCCGCAGCCTGGATCAGGCCCCCCTGGTAGCAGATCAGAGGCGCGGTAATCTTCAGATCGCGGGCGTAGGGCACGGTGTACGAGAGCATGCGGCCCGTGGCCAGAGTGACGATCACTCCGCGGTCGAGTGCCTGACCTACAGCAACGCGCACCTCGGGAGAGACCTTAAGATCATCACCGAGCAGCGTGCCGTCGAGGTCGAGTGCCACGAGCCGGATCAGGTCTGCACCTCCAGGACGCGGTCCAGCCCTGCCAGATCGCGCTGGATGCGCACGCTCGCTTCTGGGAACGACGCCCGCGCCAAGGCTGAAGCAGCCTCCCCCTGGCCGGATCCGATCTCGACCAGCAGCGCTCCTCCCGGCTTGAGGACGGCCGGCGCCTGGGCCAGCAGCCGGCGCACGATGTCGAGGCCATCGGGTCCGCCGTCGAGCGCCGACCACGGCTCGTATTCGCGTACTGAGAAGGGTAGCGCTGACCTCTCCCCAGTGGCCACGTAGGGCGGGTTGGAGACGATCAGATCAACCGGGCCCGGACGTGGCGATAGGGTATCCCCATTGACCAGAAGCACGCGCCCGCCGACCCTGTGTCTCTCCGCGTTTCTGCGGGCCACGGCGAGCGCCGCGGACGAGGTGTCCACGCCGGTCACCTGGACCTCCGGCAGGCCCACCGCAACGGCCACGGCGATGCAGCCGCTCCCCGTGCCCACGTCGACGACCGTGCCCGGTTGCCTCTCTACCGCCAGGTCGACCAGCACCTCCGTCTCTGGGCGGGGTATCAGCACTTCCGGGCTGGCTTCGAACTCCAGTCCCCAGAACTCGGTGTGGCCGACGATGTAGGGTAAGGGGTGGCCGGCAGCGCGCTGGCCCGCCAACCTCTCCAACTCTGCCTGATCGCTGGAGGTCATGGCTCGCTCTGGGTAGGCCAGGAGAGCAGTGCGAGAGAGGCCCAGCACGTGGGCCAGCAGGACCTCCGCTTCCAGGCGCGGTGAATCGGTAGCCCGCGACAGCCTGCAGGAAAGGCGAGCGAGCGCGGTCCGGACTACTGGGGGGGCGTACCTGGCCACGCTCGAGCGCGAGGCCGGTATCCCTGCCCGCTCGATCGCAGCCACGGCCGATCCGCGCAGGAGACCGTCTCCACTATCCGTCAGCGACTTCACCATCTACCGGAGCGTGCCCACGGCCCCGCCGGCGGCTCGCATTGCCACTCGCTCACGACTCCTCGGATACCGCCTGAAGTCGCTCGGCCTGCTCCAACGCGGCCAGCGCTTCGACGAATGGGGCCAGATTCCCGTCCAGCACGTCCGGCAGCTGATGCAGCGTCAGCTCGGCCCGATGGTCGGTGACCCTGTTCTGAGGGAAGTTGTAGGTGCGGATCTTCTCGCTGCGTTCTCCGGAGCCAACCTGCTTGCGCCTGCTTGCGGCGACCTTCGCCTCCTGCCTCTGAAGCTCCTGCTCATAAAGCCTGGCGCGCAGGATGGCCAGGGCCCGGGCCTTGTTCTGCGTCTGCGAGCGCTCGCTCTCGCAGGAGACCACGAGACCGGTCGGCAGGTGTGTGATGCGGATGGCCGTAGCGTTCTTCTGCATGTGCTGGCCGCCCGGACCGGACGACCCATAGGCTTCGATCTCCAGGTCCTTGGGATCGATGCGCACCTCGACCTCGTCCGCCTCGGGCAGGACAGCCACAGTGGCCGTCGACGTGTGAATCCTGCCGGACGACTCGGTCGCCGGCACGCGCTGTACCCTGTGCACGCCGCTCTCGTACTTGAACTGCGAGTAGGCCCCCCTGCCCTTGACCGCGAACACGGCCTCTTTGAGGCCTCCGACGCCCGTCGGGTGCGAGCTCAGCAGCTCTGTCTTCCAGGCCTGCCGTTCGGCGTACCGGGTGTACATGCGGTAGAGATCGGCCGCGAACAGGCCGGCCTCGTCGCCACCTGCTCCAGCCCGGATCTCTACGATCACGTTCTTCGCATCCCGGGGGTCCTTGGGCAGGAGCAGCCGGTGCAGGCTGGACTCCAGCTCCTCCAGGCGAGCCTCAAGGTTGCCGATCTCCGTTTCCGCCAGTGCGCCCAGCTCCTCGTCGCTCTCTTCCTCGAGCAGCGCTTTCGTGTCTTCCAGCTCCTGCGAGAGGCGCAGGTAGGATCGGTACTCGCCGACCACTTCCTCGAGCTCCGATCGCTCCTTGGCATATTCGGCCACCAACTCGTGATCACGGGCAACGTCAGGCTGCGCCATGAGGCGCGTGAGCTCTTCGTGCCGCTTTGCCAGTGTTTCCAGCTTATCCAACATGGCTCTTCCCATTCAGAAGCGAAGGCGGCCCCGGCAGGCCGCCCCGCATCTGCACGAATTATAGCAGACCGGGTAGAAGCGTCAAGACGAAGAGGGACACTCTTGGACTATCAGGCGAATCCCGGCCATCCTGGCGGTGTTACTGGTACTGGAGTAGGAGCGAATAGATGGCGCGGAATCGTCGTTCCCTCGAGCCTCTTGGAGGATGCACAAGCTGAGGAGCGGTCTGATGCTGCAAGTCAAAGAGGACCAGGTGGTAGATGAGCAAGGGAAGCCAATCCGCCTGCGCGGTGTTTGCATTGGCGGATGGATGAATATGGAGCACTTCATCGATGGCTACCCCGGAGATGAGCATGGTTTGCGCCGCGCTGTGGCAGAAGTCCTGGGGGCGGATAGGGCACGCTACTTCTTCGACCGCTGGCTCGACTATTTCCTCGCCGAGGAGGATATCGCCTTCATCAAATCGTGCGGGGCGACCGTGGTCCGGCTGCCGCTCAACTACCGGCATTTCGAGCGGGATGATGAGCCGTTCAGGTACCTGGAAGCAGGCTTCGAGCGGCTCGACAGGGTGGTTCAATGGTGTGCCAAGCATCACCTGTATGCCATTCTGGATCTGCATGCCGTTCAGGGATGGCAGAACACAGACTGGCATTGCGACAACTCGAGCCGTCACACCCTCTTCTGGCAGCATCCACACTTCCAGGATCGATTCGTGGCG
>CAZHAX010000034.1:6116-11962 GCA_964530325.1 uncultured Anaerolineales bacterium
TTCGAGAAGATGGAGGCCCCCTTCGCGGAGAATCTGGTATACAGCAGCCACAACTACACCAGACCATCCTACGAGCATCGTCAATGCCCAATCACAGAAGAAATGCGAAAGCAGAATGTCCAGCACCAGAGAGAGCTGTTCCTGGCACACGAAGGCACCCGCTACATGCAGCGCTACTCCGTTCCGCTGTGGGTCGGGGAGTTCGGCGGCAACAGCGACTGCGGATTGGAGGACCAGCTGGTCGTCCTTGAGGAATACGGCGTCCATTGGACGATCTGGACCTACAAGGACATCGGCGTGATGGGGCTACTGAACGTCGACCCCGCCTCGAAGTACATGCAGGCTCTGGCGCCGGTCCTCCAAGCCAAGCGAGACCTGGCCCTGGAGGCCTGGTTCATGCAGGGGGTAACCGGGACAAGAGTCGGTGGCCCGATAGGCGAGCTCGCCGGCTTGATCGAAGAGGCCATCGGCGACGGCCAGTTCGATTCGGAGGCCAACCGGAGCTTCCTGGCCCAGGCTGCCCTCGACGGGTATGCAGCCAGCATGATGCAGCCGGCCTACGCCAGACAGCTCGAGGGCCTATCGGAAGCCGAGCTGGACCTGCTGCTCCAATCATTTGCTTTCGAGAACTGCCATCCGCGTCAGGCTATCCTGGCAGTTCTCAAGAGACACTGGTCATAGAGCAATCATACAATCCTCCCCTGATCACCTATCAACCCCCATCGAATGGGGGACGTAGCTGGGCTACAGCCGGCGCATTGGCCACAGGCTGCCGGACGCTCTTGGCGACGACTCGGAGGCTGATCGCCCCGCGACCTACCCCATCGACGAGTGTCAGGAGGCCGATCTTCGGTCGGATGGAGCCGAGCGTCCGTCTTCCTCTCCCCAGACCCTCGGAGACCTAGCCGACCGGCGGGTAATGCGGTATAATCTGGCGAGAGGTCAAGAGTATGCCGCCCATATTCCCGTTCACCTCGATCGTTCGCCAGGATCGCATGAAGCGAGCCCTGATCCTCAACGCTATCCACCCTCAGATCGGCGGCCTTCTCATCAGGGGCGAGCGGGGGACGGCCAAGTCGACTGCGGCTCGGGCTCTGGCCGCGCTGCTGCCGGAGATCGAGGTGGTGGCCGACTGCCCCTTCAGCTGCGATCCCGCTGAGCCTTCCTCGCTGTGCACCGAGTGTCGCGAGAGGCAGCAAGCAGGCGAGGAGCTGCCGCGTGCGCGCAGGCGCACCCGGTTCGTAGATCTTCCGGTGAGCGCAACGGAGGACCGCGTCGTGGGTACGCTCGATCTGGAGCGGGCGATCCAGAAGGGCGAACGTCGCTTTGAGCCGGGAGTACTCGCGGCAGCGAACAGGGGCGTTCTCTACGGCGACGAGGTCAACCTGCTCGACGATCACGTCGTCGACCTGCTGCTCGACGCAGCCGCCATGGGCATCAACGTCGTCGAGCGGGAAGGCATCTCCTTCAGCCACCCGGCCCGCTTCATCCTCATCGGGACGATGAACCCCGAGGAGGGCGACCTGCGCCCACAGCTGCTGGATCGATTCGCGCTCTGCGTGGACATCGAAGGCATCCCCGACCCCACCTCCAGGGTGGCGATAATGGAGCGCAACCTGGCCTATGAGACCGATCCGGACGGGTTCTGCGCGGAGTGGGAACCCCAGGAACGGGCCTTGACTCAGGAGATCGAGCAGGCACGGGCCCTGCTGCCGCAGGTGCGCTACTCCCAATCGGATCTGGAGACGATCGCGGCGATGATGAGCCGCCTGGGCGTCGACGGCCACCGGGCTGACTTGGTGGTGTTGAAGGCTGCCCGAGCTCACGCCGCCTACAAGGGCCGCAGCCAGATCAGCGAACGTGATATCCTGCTGGCCGCAGAGCTGGCGCTTCCCCACCGGCTCAAGCGCGGCCCGCTGGATGAGGCCAGCGTCGGTCTGGACGACCTGGAAGAGAGGCTAGCCGAGGCGCGGGTCCAGGCCAGCGCCGAGTCCACCCAGGCCGAGAAGGGGGACGAGGCGGCCAAGAGCCGGAAAAAAAAAGCCCGCGCCTAGCCAGTGACGAGGGGGCCGAGGACTCACCCGGCCATAGGTCCCAGGAGCCGGCTCTCCAGGCCGTTCCCGAGTGGCCCGACGAGGGCCGCTGGTGGGAAGGCGGCGAGAGGATCGCCTCTGGCGAGCGCTTCTCGCCACGCAAGCTCGATACTCCGCTCGACAGGCTGACCCGCTCCAGCGGTGGGCGGCGCAGCCAGACCCGCACGAAGCGTAAGCGGGGGCGCTACATCCAGGCCCGCCACTCCCCCGGCGATCCCACCGACCTGGCCATTGATGCGACGGTACGCGCCGCAGCCCCGCATCAGAAGAAACGCCGCCGCGAGAACGGCCCGGCTCTGGCTGTCCGCCCCGATGACTATCAGCGCAAGGTGCGCGTTACGCGCGCCGCGAACCTGGTGCTCTTCGTCGTCGACGCCTCGTGGTCGATGGCCGTGGCCGAGCGAATGCAGGCCACGAAGGGTGCCGTGCTCTCGCTTCTCACCGACGCCTACCAGCGCCGCGACCGGGTTGGGCTCGTCGTCTTCCAGAAGGATCGGGCGCACGTGGTCCTACCGCCCACGTCTAGCATCGAGCTGGCCCGCAAGGCGATGGCGGACGTGCCCGTCGGCGGCAAGACACCCCTCTCCGCAGGTCTGGAGACGGCCCACGAGGTTATCACCCGCGAACTGCGCCAGCACCCGGATCTGATGCCACTCATGGTCCTGCTCACCGACGGCGCCGGCAATGTGTCCCAGACTGGCCTGCCGCCGCTAGATGAGGCCTACCGAATAGCGACCGGCTTCCCCAAAGCCTGCATACGCTCCGTGGTCATAAACATGGAGCACGAGGCATTCGACCAGGGCCTGGCTCAGGCACTTGCGGACAGCCTCGAGGCTCCCTGCTACACGCTGGCCGAGCTGAAGGCGGACTCGCTGCTGCGCACGGTGCAGCAGGAGCTTGACGAGCGCGCCCCGTAGGCCGGAGCGGGGATAGCCGAGACGCCGGCAGACGTGACCGATGCATCGCACAGCGCACCGAAGCCGCAGGCGGCCTGCAGGCAGCCCTCGGGTGGAGGCAGGCCCTGATTCCCGCAGTCTCCGGCGCTGCGTGCCGGTGTTGTTCGCCTCTGCCCTCGTGACAGCGGGCTGCCTGTCGCAGGCGCCGGCAGAGCCAATTCCAGTGGCCACTCCCAGCCCTACCGTCTCTCCGACCCCGAGTCCCACCCCGGCCCCAAGTCCTACGCCCACGCCCGACTTCTGGGGGCTGCGTACATCCACACCGGAGGAGCAGGGGGTCGACTCCGCCCTGCTGGTGCAGATGTTCGATCACATCGACGAACACCAGCTGGACCTGAGAAGCATCCTGGTCGTACGGAATGGGCACATGTTGGTGGAAGCCTACTTCTACCCCCACCACCGGAACACAGCCCAGTCCATCAGTTCGTGCACCAAGAGCTTCACCTCGGCGCTGCTGGGGATCGCCATCGAGGAGGGCTACGTCGACAGCGTCGACGCCAAGCTGCTCGATTTCTTCCCCCATCGCGAGTTCTCCAACCCAGACCCACGCAAGGCGGATATCACGCTCGAGCACCTGCTCACGATGAGGAGCGGAATCGACTGGCCAGAGTCGTCCGTCTCCTACGAGAATCCCGACAACATCCTGAGGCAGATGTTCTCCAGCGCTGACTACACTCAGTTCGTGCTCGATCGACCTATGGCAGCAGATCCCGGATCGACTTACAATTACAGCACTGGCGATTCGAATCTGCTGGGGGCCGCAATAGAGGCGGCGACAGGCATGGCGCTACACGAGTACGCGCAGGAGCGGCTGTTCGATCCAATCGGGGCCGATCCCGGCCGCTGGGTTGCCGGCCCGGAGGGGATCGACTTCGGGGGCGGCGGCCTGCTGCTGCCCTCGCGCTCTCTGGCCACCTTCGGCCAGCTCTATCTGCAGGAGGGCGTCTGGAGCGGCCGCCAGGTAGTGCCCACCCGCTGGGTCGAGGAATCGACCTCCGGCCCGGGCTATGGCTACCAGTGGTGGCTGCTGGGGAACGGCGGCTACGCCGCCCTGGGCTATCCGGGCAATCGGATCGTCGTCCTGCCGCACTTGCAGATGGTGATCGTGGTTACCGGAGAACTGGCGGGCGCAGACTCGAGATACCTGATAGATGGCTTCATCGTTCCTGCGGCCGCCGCTTCACAGCCGCTGCCGGAGAACGAGCAAGCGATCGAAGAACTTGAAGCCCGCATCGCCGCCGCCGGCCAGGCTGGCTACTAGAGCGGCGCACAGCAGGCAGCATAGGAGGTCGAGTGAACAGGTTGACGCGAAGGCAGTTCATGCAGGCGGCCGGCATCGCGGCCGGCGCCGCTCTGGTGGGCGGCGGCTGCTCGTCAGAGCCGGAAGCGGGGGCCCGGCCGGAGCCGCCCGCGCCCACCGCGGGCCAGGCCTACCTGGCGGTGTCCAGGGGGAGCGACCCGGCTTCGATCACCCGCGCAGCGCTCGCGGCGCTGGGCGGAATCGAGCGCTTCGTCGCTGCGGGAGCGGACGTGATCGTCAAACCCAACATCTGCGTGGCCTATCACAGCCCAGAGTACGCGGCGACGACGAACCCCACAGTCGTAGCCACGCTCGTATCGCTCGCCCTCGAGGCCGGCGCGCGCCGCGTGCGGGTGATGGACACACCCCTTGGCGGCACAGCCGAGTCCGCCTACGCGGTGAGCGGGATCAGCGACGCTGTGCAGCTAGCCGGCGGAGAGATGGAGGTGATGAGCCCTGTCAAGTTCGCCAGGTACGCGATCCCCCAGGGCCGCGATATCACCAGCTGGGATGTCTACCGGGACATAATGGAGGCGGACGTCCTGATCAATGTGCCCATTGCCAAGGACCACGCGCTGGCCACGTTGAGCCTGGGCCAGAAGAACATGCTGGGAGTGATCACCGATCCGAACCTGTTCCACTCCAACCTGGCGCAGCGCGTGGCCGATCTGGCCAGCCTGGTGCGGCCCACCCTGACGGTTGTCGACGCGGTACGCATACTCGTCGATCACGGCCCGACGGGGGGCAGCCTGAACGACGTCCGGCGCACGGATACCGTCATTGCCAGCCACGATCCGGTGGCCGCGGACGCCTACGCCGCCACCCTCTTCGGGCTGGAGGGCAGCGATGTGCCCTACGTCCAGGCGGCGGCGGACATGGGGCTCGGTACAATGAACCTGAGCACCATCGAATTGGAGGAGGTCAATGCCTGAACCCACCCGCACCCGGCGCATCGCTGCGCTGCCCGTCCTGGTCCTCGCGCTTGTGCCTATAGGCTGCGCGGGCAACCAGGTCGACCCGCTCGGGGCCGCCTTCGCCACGGCCGACGCCCAGCCTGGATGGGCCCCCAGGACGGGGGCGGAAACGTACGACGCGGAGACGATCTTCGATCTGGTCGACGGGCA
Organism: uncultured Anaerolineales bacterium; assembly: GCA_964530325.1. GTDB lineage: Bacteria > Chloroflexota > Anaerolineae > B4-G1 > B4-G1 > CAZHAX01. The sequence goes on from CAZHAX010000034.1 coordinate 11,590, forward strand.
GGCCGATCTCTTCTTTGCCTACAACCTCGAGCAGGTTACCGCAGGCAGCTACGAGAGCGACGACGGCGCCCTGATGTACATCGAGGTGTGGCAGCTGGCGACGCAGTCCGACGCCTACGGCCTGTTCAGCAGCTCCATCACAGGCGAGCCGATCGACGTGGGCAGTGACGGTGACGCCGACGAAGGCCGCCGCATCTCGTTCTGGCAGGATCGGTTCGTCGCCCACGTGCGCGCGCTACAGCAGACGGATCAGGCTGTGATCACTGCCTTTGCCCAGGCGATCTCCGGAGCACTGCCTAGCGGCGGACAGGCGCCAGCGATCGTCAAGCGGCTGCCGCAGGAAGGACTCGTCGCGCGCAGTGCCATCTTCTTC
>CAZHAX010000035.1:0-10849 GCA_964530325.1 uncultured Anaerolineales bacterium
GCCAGCGTCTCCGGCCGGTGGAAAGAGTAGATCCGCCGGGAGCGGGGCTCGGGGTCGCGTATGTCGGTGAAGAAGGTCTCCACTCCGGTTGATTGATACAGGAAGGGCAGGGGGGTGTACCAGGCGTTTTCGGCGAGGGTGTCAGGTAGCCCTTCGCTGTACTGGGCTGTCTGCGGCTCGACGCCGCTCAGCGTCGTCCCTGCCGGTTTGGCTTCGACGACGCCGATGGGTCGGGCGTCGACGAAGAGCATGTAATCGGCGAACCCGGAGGTGAGCGGGAACTCGCCGACAGCGACGCCCTTGGCGGCGCTCAGGTTCGCCTTGTCGCGCTCCTGGACGGTCCAGCCGGACTCGGCTAGCTGTTCGTCGATTTCCTGGCGTGCCTTCTCTTCCGGTTTCACGCGTTGTCTCGGCGGTGTAGGGGATTGTGCCCAGTATATGGCAGGTTGGAGGGAGGGTCAAGGGACGGTTCCCGTAGGGGCGAGGTTGCCTCGCGCCTACGCCCGATGGAATCCATCGGTCCGGTCCCACAGGGGCGGCTCGCGAACCGCCCCTACGCGGATTCGTCCTGGCTGCGCATGATCCCTGTAGGGGCGACGCATGCGTCGCCCCTACGAGCGTAGCGGCCCTGCGATTGCCTCTATGATGTCGTCCGCCTGGTACGTGCGATTGCGCGAGCCGCCCGTGATCTCCCGCAGGATTTCCTGTTCCTCGAGCGCAGCCACGTAGCGCATGGCAGACTGATAGCTTACGCCGAGCTGCTGTTCCACGTACGGTATCGTGAGGATCGGGCTGAAGAAGAGGAGATCGACCACCTGCAGTAGCCTGGCAGCTGCCCGCTTCGTCTGGAAGCGGGCGTGGTAAGCCTCGCGAAGCGCTTGGAGACGGTCCGCCCGCAGCACGGCGTCCCGTGACTGCTCGGTCACACCGCGCAGGAAGAAGCGGAGCCACTCTTCCCAGGCTCCGCGCTGGCTGACCGCCAGCAGTCCATCGTAGTAGTCGCGGCGGTGGGCCTCGAAGAAGCCGCTGAGATAGAGTAGAGGTTCGGGCAGCAGCTTCCAGGCACACAGCAGGAGTGTGATCAGCAGCCTGCCAACACGGCCGTTACCGTCGACGAAGGGATGGATCGCCTCGAACTGGTAGTGGATCAGTGCAAGGCGGATCAGCGGAGGCAGGGCTGAATCGGCATGAAGGTAGGTCTCGAACGCGTCCAGCGTCTCCATCACGCTGTCCCCCGGGGGCGGGACGAAGGCAGCTTGAGCCAGGGAGCAGCCGGGCGGGCCGATCCAGTTCTGACCGCGACGGAACCGACCTGGCGTGCCCGTCTCCCCTCGCACGCCCTCCATCAGTCGAGCGTGCAGCTCACGGATCAACCTCAGGCTGAGCGGCAGCGTAGAAAGCCGCTGCCGACCGTGCTCCAGCGCCCGGACGTAGTTGCGCACTTCGCGCACGTCGCTGGGGCCGCGGAAGGCCGGAGCCCGGACCGCCTCGTATGCCTCGTAGGCGTAGAGGTCGTAGAGCGATGCTTGCGTGCCCTCGATCTGGGAGGAGAGCACCGCCTCGCGGTGCATGAACGGATCGATCAGTATGTGAGGATTGGGCAGCAGGCGACCCAGCCCGGCCAACTCGCCGAGGGCCCGGTCGGCCTCTGAGAGCTCCGAAGCGAGAGCCGGCGTCCATTGGAGAGGAGGTGGCAGGGGCTGGGGCAGGAAGGCCCAGTAGTCCCCATGTCGGACGCGGACAAGTCGGCCTGGTGACTCGTCGCTGAATGCCTTAGGATCCATGAACTGATTCCGCAGGAAAGCTGCTATCTCTCTTGTTATCAGAAATGGAAGTAGAGTCGAGCGTTATTGACAGTATAGGCCGAAAGTGGTAATAAGGCAAGTTCCGCCTGAACCGCCCGTACGGGCGGAATCGTGCCACATGATGTTGTCCTTTGTATGGGCGACGCATGAATCGCCCCTACGCCAGGGACCGTACGCCGGGGCGAGCGCCAAGGAATGGCCTCACAACCTCCAGCTGTCCGCCGGACTGGCCTTCCTGTGCGCCCGCTGCAGGTCTATCTCCGCCACTCTCGAGTAGTAGCGCACCATCTCCAGCGTGCTGTGACCCAGCAGCGCCTGCAGCGTGAACACGTCCCCTCCTGCCTGCAGGTAGGTGATGGCGAACGTGTGCCTGAACTTGTGTGGGTAGCAGTCTTCGACGCCCGCCTTCTCTGCCAGGCTGCTGATCAAGTGGCGCAGCCCAACTCAACTCATCCGGCGGTCATACCGTCCGGTGAATAGTGGGGCCTCCGGGTCCTCCCCGCCTTCCCTATCAGCGAGATACCGCCAATCACTTGACAGAACAGCGGGCTATGCCGTATACTGCGCACCGGCAGTGGGGGACCTGTCTGGTGGACGAGGGAGTAGGCCCCGCTCGAAGAGGAGTTCGTCAGTCCAAGGCCGGGTGCTGTTTATTGGAGCAGCACCTTGGCTCCTGCAACTCAAGAGAGGAACGGGACCACAAGGGCGACCCATGCCCGCTCGTTGCCGCGGTGAAGCGGTTTGACCACTGAGCAAACGGTGGGAAGGCCAGCGCTGAAGGAGTGCACAACAGAATCGAACCGACGGTGCCAGCTTGTTGGACGCCTAGGCCGAGGTCCCATGCAGTCATACAGTTGCATCAGTGTAATCGACGATGGGCGGGGTGCCGGAGAGCGAGCTTCTCTGCTGAGCTGGAGTGCGTCGTGGGGCTGTCGTGGGGCCGGTGTATTACTGGGAAGTGGACATAAGATAGCGAGGGATATAGTGAAGACGAGAAGTGCGATGACGGCGTTGATGCTCGGAGTAGGCATTCTTGTGCTCCTGCTGTATGCCCTGAGCGGCAGCTCTTTGCCGGTCGCCCGGGCAGGGACGATCGGCGACATAGATACCACTGACGACGACGTGGCTACAAACGGCAATTGCACGCTTCGAGAGGCGATAGAGGCTGCGGATACAGACATGCCAGTCGATCAGTGCAGCGCGGGGAGTGGTGACGATACGATTGTCGTGCCTGCCGGCACCTACACACTGACACTGACGAGTGGCGTATCGAACAGGGACTTTGGGGATCTGGATATCTACAGCAGCGACGCTCTGACGCTGGCGGGCGCTGGCTCGGCCTCGACCTTGATAAACGCCGATGGCATTGATCGAGTACTCCAGATAGCATCTGGTTCAGGCACTGTCGTCATCTCCGGAGCCACGATCCTGGGCGGCCAGATCAGCGGCTCCGGCGCTGGTATCTACAACGCCGACGCGGACTTGGTGCTGATCAACTCTGTCGTTAGCGACAACGTCGCTACTGGCAACGGGGGAGGGGTCTACAACAGCTCAGGCCACTTGACCCTGAGCGGCGGGCAGGTCATCAGCAACAGCGGCATGAGCGGAGCCGGCGTTTGGATCGGTTCCGGCGACCTCACAATAGACGGGGCGTATGTCCTCAGCAACACGGCCAGCATCTTCGGCGGCGGTGTGAACGTAGGCAGCGGCAACGTGGACTTCGTCTCTGGACAGGTTGCCCTCAACCGAGGGCTCAACGGTGCGGGCATTTACGTCCAAGATGGCCTGGCGACCATAAGTGGTGGGCATGTAGTCAGCAACACGGCTCTCGCCGGTGGCGGCGGCATCTACCTCTACAATGGCAGTGCGATCCTCAGCGCAGGCGGTATCATCAGTAACACCGCCGATGGCGGCGGGGGTGGCGTGTATGTGGGGAACACGAGCGCCACATTCACGCAGACCGGCGACAGCTTGATCTCCCTTAACGGTGCAGCTGACGGCGGGGGTGTCTATCTGTGGGAAGGCAGCGCAGTCCTCGACGCTGGTGAAGTACGCGACAACATCGCAACGGACGGGGCTGGGGTGCACTTGCGACTCGCAGGTGCCAGACTGACACAGGGCGGCAGCAGCGTCATCGAGGACAACGATGCTGAGCGGTATGGGGGTGGCATCTACATCTGGCGCGGCAGTGTGACGATGAGCGGCGGGGAGATTATCAGCAATACTGCCTGCAGGCGGGGTGGCGGCGTTGGTGTGGCGACTACGGACGCCGTGTTCACTCAGACCGGCGATAGCCTCATTGCCTACAATGTCGTCTCCGGGCAGGCTGTGGAGGACGGAGGGGGCGGTCTTTACATCGACGATGGGGCAGCCAGTCTGACAGGCGGGGAGGTGGCCCATAACCTGGCGCAGTACGGAGGTGGCCTCTTTGTGAGCTATGGGGACGCCACACTCAACGGCGGGCAGATGGTCAGCAACACGGCAGGGTCCGGAGCAGGGATCTACCTCTACCAGAGCAGTGCGAATCTCTACCAGAGTGGCAGCACCCTCGTCGCCCACAACACGGCCACCGGGACGCAGTCCTCCGAAGGCGGTGCGGGCCTGTATATCCGAAATGGAGCTGCGTCGCTGAGCGGAGCACAGTTCATCGAAAACAGGAGCAACAGCAGCCGGGGAGGGGCTCTAGTAGCGCGCTTTGGTAGCGCCACACTCAGTGGGGTGGACATAGAGAGCAACAGTGCAGAGGTTGGCGGCGGTATGTATGTATACCAAGGCAGCGTGTCGGTGCACGGCGGCGGTCTGATCAGCAACACGGCGAGCCAGGCCGGCGGTGGCTTCTACGTTGAGATGGGCGGCAGCGCGACGCTGGAGAGCGCGCACGTCGTCGCCAACTCCGCAACCAACAACAACGGCGGTGGGGGCTACAACAGCAGCGGCTCGGTGACGATGGTCAATACCACCCTCAGCGGCAACAGCAGCGGCTACTGGGGCGGAGGCTACTACCACGGCAGCGGTACAACTGTCTTCACCTACACGACTGTTGCCCACAACACGGCAGCCGCGAACGGTGACGGTATCTACTTCACCAACAGCGGCTCGTTCCTCGTTCACAACAGCATCATCGCCAACAACGGGTCGGTCAACTGCAACTACAACCTGACCTCGAACGACTACAACCTGGAGTACGGCAACACGTGTGGACTAAACGCCACGAACGATATCACCGACACCGATCCACTCCTGGATCCGCTGAGCGGGGTGTCCGATGCGATATTGCACCCGCTCGGCGATGGCAGTCCAGCCATCGATCAGGGCAGCTGTGTGGTTGGGATCACGGCCGACCAGAGGGGCGTGAGTCGCCCCGAAGGCGTCTTCTGCGACATAGGCGCCTATGAATGGATCCGGCTGAAGGTCTACCTGCCCTTGGCGATGCGAGGCTGGTAGAGTCCGGCGCAGCTCGTATCTGAGTCCTTGGATGGAGAGCGTGGCGGCCCTGCACGCAGATCGGCTGAGGTAAACGGTGATACGAGGTTCCGACTTCGTGCTCTCCGTGGTAAGAATAGAGGCACCCTGCGGTGCCTCTATTGAGTAGCGGGGGCTGGATTCGAACCAGCGACCTCCGGGTTATGAGTGGAAGTCCTCGATCATGGACCTCAGACCCCAGGGTCACGCGTTTCAGCCTGACCTTGTGATCTCCGATTGCAGACGACCCTGAGTGCGGACGTGAACGTTCCTCGATGTCGATGACCAGTATACCGGTGGTGTATACAGGTGTCAAGCTGGCGTATCACGTCAGACTAGGACTGAGCCGACCCTAGCCAGGGCCGGGAGAAGATGAGCCAGAACCCGCCGTAGCCGTCCAGGAAGAAGCGTTGCCTGTCGGCGCCCGGCTCGAGCTTGTCGAGAAGCTCGCGGGCCAGGTAGACGGTGAGGTCGCCGACCTCGAAGCGAACGAACCGATCAGGGCTTTCGGGAACGCCCATCCGACCGGACGGGCCGTGGAAGAAGGTTCATCACCCCATGCAGACAAGCCGCCAGGCGACGTTGAGGACTCCGCCCTGCCTATGGATGAGTTCGCGGACCCACCGTGACGGGATGCCAACTTCGAGTACTTCGGTCATTGTGCGCTTTGTCCTTTGAGCCAATGACAGGCACCTACGCTAGAGCTTCCCGCACCCAGCCAACGACTTCGTCGACCTGCGGCACCCGCCCCGAGCAGACCAGCTTCTCGTTGATCACCAGCCCTGGAGTGCCCAGGATGGAGTATTCCGCAATCTCACCGTAGTCGGTCACGTGCTGGATCGTAGCCTCCAGCTCCGGCATCTCCCGCTCCAGCTGCTCCAGCGCCGCTGCTGTCCGCTGCTCGACCCTCTGGCAGTTCATGCAGCCCGGTCCCAGTACCTTGATACTGATCATGGTAGCCGTTTCTCCTTCATTGTCCTTTGCTGCTATCGTCGCGGCAGGGACGGCGTCCTTCCCGCTCGCACTTCATGCAAGTATCCGTGACCCGGTTCGTCGAGTAGACCAGGCCGCAGGCGGGGCAGGTGACCTGGCGCATCGAGCTTCGCTTGTTGGGCTGCGACCTCAGTTCGGGAGGTAGATCGGCGAAACCGTCTCGCACGCAGGGGCATGGCTTGGGCCTGTCGCTCCTCTCGCCTGATCCCATTGCTCGTCTCCACTCCGATACGTGTACTCTAGTCTACGAAGGCCCCGAAGATCAGCCCCGAGAGCGTGCTGAAGATCGTGACCAGGAGGACGTAGACGGCCGTCTTCTTCCTGCCGATGATGGAGTTGGTGATCAGGATCGACTGCAGGCTCAGCTCTGGATCGGCCAGCAGGTAGGCCAGGAGTGGGCCGCGGTGCATTCCCAAAGACAGGAACGTCTGAGCGATGGGTACTTCGACCAGTGTGGGGAAGTACATGAAGACGCCGAAGAGGACGCCGATCAGGTTGGCCCATACGGTGTTCTGGCCGGATAGCGATTCGATCCAGCTCTTGGGTATGATCATCCGAGCCATTCCGGCCAGGAAGACGCCCACCAGAAGCAGGGGCATGATCTGCCGGACGAAGCGCCAGGTCTCCCACAGCCACTCCTGCATCAGATGGGCCTGGAAGGCCTTGAGTGCCATCGACCAGACGAGGGCGATCAACACGAGCTCGGCGATCAGCTTGCCCGTGATACCCACGCTAAGGCCGTCCTCGGTAGCGGCGACCTGGAACGAGGCCAGTAATAGTGTCAGCGTGATCAGGCCCAGCGCCGCGAAGGTCCAGCCGGAAAGATGCTCGTCTACTCTGCTCAGCCCTTTCCAAGCGGTGAGGCCGATCGAGATCAGCAGCCCGATGAACAGCACGCCCTGCACGCTCACACCCTCGATGCCCAGGGCGGCGTTGGGCGGAACGATGCTGTCGAGCCACTCCTGCATTGAACCCGCCCAGGCGCCGGGCAGAGTGAACGTCGCGTAGCTGGTTGTCAGCACTCCTACCTGCAGCGTTCCGGCGATCAGCACCGCCAGCAGCAGGCCGAAGAACAGCCACGTGCGCGCCGGCACCTTCGCGCTGGCGGCAAAGACAAGGCTCCCGTTGGCGGCCTGGCTGCGCGCTTCGTCTTCCTCGCGGAAGAAGCGAGCCATGAGCAGGCCGATGCCGATGCCGAAGACGATAGAGAGCACAACTCGGGCCAGGGCGATGTCCATGCCGATCTGCACGCCGGTGAAAGAGATGGCCAGGATATTGACCGCTGGCCCCACGAAGAGGAAGGTGATCGCCGGTCCCAGCCCGGCCCCTTTCTTGTAGATGCTGGCGAAGAGGGGCATTATGGTGCAAGAGCAGACGGCGAGCACGAATCCGCCCACAGCGGACGCCGGGTACGAGATCCACTTGGGCGCATTCCGACCCAGGTACTTGGTGATGGCCTCCTTGGGGATGAGAGCAGCAAGTGCTCCAGCGATGAAGAAGGCTGGCAACAGGCAGAGGAGGACGTGGGCAGCCAGGTATGCCGCCAGGCTGCCCAGTCCGGTCTGCAGCAGTGTGGCCAAGTACTCTACTGCTTTCAAGCTATCCCTCCAGGTTCACTCTAGGGATATGCGCGGCAGTGCATATCCTAGGACCAAAGAAACGGCCGCATTGCATGCGGCCTTCTCTGGGTTGACTCACCTATTGCAGTGCGGGCAAGTACATGCTGATAGACGCTCCGGTTCTCCGACAGGGCCCAGAACGTCATCCAGCAGCTGTTTCACCTCATTATCAGCCAATCTATAGTAGACCAGCATGCCGTCTCTCTCGTCCTCGACCAAGCCTGCTTCACGCAACACCCGCAGCTGTTGTGACACGTAAGCCTGTGGCCGTTTGAGGACCACCTGTAGGTGGCAGACGCAGGCTTCCCGTTTGCGAAGCTCGTCCAGAATGTGCAAACGCACGGGGTGGGAGAGCACGCGGAAGATCGCGGACGCTTCCTTGTAGACGCTACCTCGAACCGCTGGGAGAGTTCCGACGCTATGCATGGCTATGCATATTGTATGCCGGTCTACCAGCGTTGTCAAGGACGGGCTCTAGTCAAGCCGCCAGCAATCTCAACATCGTCTCTCCGGTGAGCATGCCGGCGTCGGCGGCTGGTTCCAAGAACGGCCGCACGTCGGCAGCGGCTGCACGCCAGTCGACGTCCTGCAGACGGCCTCGAACCGCCTGCCTCCAGCTGACTGCACTCAAGGCTCCACCCGCCCAACCGGTTTGTGCCAGCGCGTTGTTGAGCAGCTTCAGATTCGGAGCAGGCCAGTCGGGATCGCTGAGATACCACAGAAGATCGTAGAGGTCACGCCCCTTGAGGTATGGGCGCTGCAGGATGGCGTGCAGCTTCCCTGCAAACAGCGAGGCCCGGTCGTGGTGCTGCAGCTGCAGCATCACGTGACGGCGAACGACGGTAGTCGCCAAGCCGGCGCCGGCCGGCGGCTTCGTATCTACCTCCACCTTGATCGCCAACGTCTCCTCCCGGTTCGGCGAGAGCTGCAGATCGAAGGGAAGGCCTGGGAAGCGGACAAAGGCGCTGTGGACCGTTCGCCGGTCGCTGACCTTCAGGGTCACCTGGTAGCCCTCGGCCCGGAAGGCCCGCTCGGTATGCTGGAGATAGGCGCGGAAGTCGTATTGCTCTCGAGCCTGTTCCAGGGCGAAATCGAGGTCCTCCGAGTAGCGCGGAGCAGCGAACAGGAAGCGTAGCGCTGTGCCACCGCGGAAGGCGAGCGGGACGAAGGCGCCGGATCGCTGCAGCGATTCCAGAATGCGCGCCTGCAGGTACTCACGGGCTATGCTCAAGCCCTGGACCGGAGTGGGCGCTGCGCCGACGAGCGACATCAGGTAGTCCTTCATAGTTCTCTATACTCCGCTGCTTCGGCGCTCGCCAGCTTGGTGATGTGACGCGCGGCTCGCTCAAGCTTGGGGCTTCCGCTACCTCCGGCCAGTTCTGCCAGGCGGCTCAAGTTGAGTGGCTCCAGCGCTTGCAGGCGTAGTTCCTGCAGGTAAGCTGGATCGTCGGCACCTGGCTCTAGGTAGATCAGATCCAGGAGCGCCTTCTCGGGAAGAGCTACGAAGGCCTGTTGCCCGCCGGCCAGAGAGAGCCGCTCGTAGCTGTGAAACCAGCTGGTCTTGACATGACGAAACTCGAAGCTGCCCAGGGGCGTCTCCCAGTGGCGGGGACGTCCGGTGGTGATGCTCGTCGTCACCGGTGCAACGTCCGGGATCAAGCCGTAGTGGGCGAGCGCCGCCTGCAGGCTGACGTAGGAGGCGCGCACCAGCGCGTTGGCCACGGCGAAAGGGTGGGGCTTGACCTTCTGGTAGGGCGGGGCCAGCGCGTACACGCCTCTGCGCAGCTGGTAGAGCCGCCCGCTGGCGGTCCAGCGGCTGAGCTGGCGCCGGATGTGCACGGGGTCTACGTCCCCGGCCAGGAGCAGGGCCGTCTCGAAGAGGGGAGCGTCACCGACGGTCGCCAGCAGTCCCTCGAAGCGCATGGCGATATTATACCACACATGGCAAGTTACTGCGATGGGGTGAAGAGACAGCACGTTTGCACAGGTGCTACGTGGGGTGCAGGAGGGGGGCAAATCGAGTGGCGGTGCCGGGCCTGTAGCAGCAGTCCTCGGCTTGGGACCTCACAGCACAGGGTCACGTGTTTCACCATTACCCTGCGCTCTCCTATTGCCGAGAAGCCTGAGTGCGGATGTGGAGGAGCATGCGCCTCCGCACGGATGCCGGGCATAGCGGCGGCAGTTGACGAGAGGGTGGGAAGAGGGTACAATACATTCAAGTAATCAATCAAGTGATCCAGAGGAGGTCTACTCGTGACGAGAACAGTGAGCGCCACCAACGCCCGGATCCAGCTGGGCGAGTTGATGCGCTGGGCCGTGGAAAGCCATAAGCCTGTAGTAGTCGAGCGCGGCGGGAAGCCGTACGTGGTCATGCTCTCAGTGCGGGAGTACGAGCGGCTGAAGGCAGCACAGGATGACAGCCGGGACTGGCGCGACTTGGTTGAGCTGTCCCGAGAGCAGATCCGGGGCGACCTGGGGGGGCGGGAACTGATACCACCTGAGGATGTGCTGCGACGCGGCAGGGAGGAGCGGGATGCCCAGCTCGCAGATCTGCGTTGACGCTAGTCTGGTGATCCGGCTCGTCGCTGATCCGAGCGACATCAAGGTGCGCGCGCTCTGGGAGCAGTGGGATACCGAGGGCCGGAAGCTGGCGGCGCCTACACTGCTCTTCTACGAAGTGGGCAACGCGCTCTTCCAGTATGAGAGGGCTGGCCTGATGAGCAGCTCCTCGGTGCGGGCGGCGCTTGAAGCCGCCCTCTCGCTGCCGATTGAGTTGTACGGTGGGAGCGACCTGCACCGTCTGGCGGTGGAGCTGGCCGAGCACTTCTCACTAGCAGCTGCATACGACGCCCACTACCTGGCGCTTGCGGAGTCACTGGAAGCGGAGTTCTGGACCGCGGACGCGCGGTTGGTCAAGGCCGTTCAGGAGGATCTGTGGTGGGCCCATGCTGTGCAGGGGTAGGGTAGCGG
>CAZHAX010000036.1:0-7633 GCA_964530325.1 uncultured Anaerolineales bacterium
CTTTGGCGCTGTCCTGGAAGATCTGGAACTTGGCCACTAGACTCACCTCCTTTCGCATCTAGGTCGCATCTGGGCGGCCACGGATGGGAGAAGCGCGGTCTGCCATTCTCATCATAGGCCCACAGGGCGGTTCGGCCCAGTTGGGCCGGGCTGTACACCACGGTCTGGGGCTAGGCATCGTCAGCCTGTGTCTATTCACCTGCCCGGCCGCCCGCATTCTGGCTGAAGCCTGGCCAAAGACTCCAGCCTCTCCAGGAATCGCTCGACTCGCGCTTCCTGGGCGGCAGATCCTGCCTTTCGACGACGGCTTCCTCAAGTACTGCCTGGGCTGAGGTCGAGCCGGACGTCGAGCCGATGGACGAGACTCAGGCCTCGGTTGGAGCAGATGACGAGGACCGACCTGGCCTAGAGGTCATCCTGGTTCACTCGGAAGAGGATGAGCAGCCGACCCTCATCGATCTCCAGATTGCTGACTGTCGCTCCTTCTGCTACATTGGCGAGCGCGTCGCTGACCATGTCACTGACCATGTCGCCAAGGCTACCGACGATGCTGCCGGGCAACGGAAGGGGACCGAGTACTATCTCGGACAAGGTGAGCGTTATCCCTTCTGCTGCGCTGGCGGGCGATAGGGCAACCTTGGCGGGAAGCGGGAATTGGTCTGAGATCATGAAGGTAAGGTAGACCTCGATCTGGCCATCGCGGAAGTGGATCTGGGGTTGCTCGATCGGTAGAGACTCGCTTCTCTCTTGGAGCTTGTCGACGATGAGAGAGGTTGCCTCGTCCTCTGTCAGATAGATGGAGAAGTAGACAAGTCCGTCGTCTCCCTCGGTGGGATTAGAATGCTCCAATCGCGCGTTGAACTCGTCTATCGCTTCCTGGGATGGGTGGATGGGGTAGGGGGGTTCTGGGCCGCCGAGTGCTGTGCAGCAGCAGCAGGCCTCGGCAGCGACGGCAACGGCGATGGCAATGGCAAGAGTACGGGAATGCATGTGAGCCTCCTGTCGAGCGTGTTCGCTCAGTCATTGTGACACCAGTGAATAGCATCATCGACCGATCTGCGCACAGATCCGGCCATGCTGATCGTCTTTGGCGTGCCACTGTGCCGTCTAGCGCTGGCTTTCCCACCACGCGCTCCACTCATCGGCATCGTCGCCGAAGTCCTCCCCGGTGATACCGCTCAACGCCCAGGCAGCAGCGTGCGCCACGGCCTGGTCCGGGTCATCCAGCGTCTGGATTAGAGCTGGCACTGCCTCGATGGCCATTGGACCAATCTCCTCCAGTGCCTTGGCGGCCATCTGCCGCACAGCGGCGTCGCCGTCGGCCAGCGTCACCGTCAAAGCGGGGACAGCGTCCGCCGCCTCCGGCCCTAGCTGCCAGAGCACCCAGGCTGCTGCCTCCCTGACGTGGGGAAGGGGGTCCTCGAGCGCCGGAAGGACGTGAGCAACGACTGGGCTTCCCAGATCACTGAGTGCATACACGGCAGCCTTGCGCACCTCCTCGTCAAGGTCGGCGAGCGCCTTGACCAGGGCCGTGATCGCCTCCTCTGTCAGCTCCCGCCCTCGCAACGCTCGCGCGGCAGCGTAGCGGACTTCGTGTCTCTATGCCAATGGTACGATCAACTGCGCCGACTGTCAATGACAGAGCACCGACAGAGCAATGATAGCGTGCGGCTGGACGTCACTCCCCGGGCGAAATCAGGGTTCCCACTGCACAAGCTCGTAGCCGCGGCCTGGGTGGTTCCTGACGTACTCGTGTACGTTCACTTTCTCGCGCAGCATGCGTACCAGGGCAGCCAGGTTGTCCCTGCCTGGAGGCATGTCAGAGCGGGACTCCTCCGGCCAGACCTGCTGGATGATGTGCTCGTACTCGCAGACCTGCCGTTCCCTGGCCGCCAGGCGCTGCAACAGCCTGAACTCCTGGGGCGTCAGAGGGATCTCTTCCTCTCCTCGGATAGCCTTTCCTCCCTCGATGCGGAGGTCATAGCTGGCCAGTCCCCCAGCTCTGGCGGCGCGCGGTTCCATCTCGAGTGTACTGTTCTTCCGGTGGATGGCATTGGCCGCGAGGAGAACGGCCCCTACGAGCGCGCATAATGATGCAAAGCCCCCCAAAGCCTCCGGAAGCGTGACCTCGACCGCAAGCACGTCCGTGCCCCACAAGCCACCCCAGTAGGCGGCCAGGGCCAGCGCCAAGGCCGCGGACACCGCGAACGCGAGTATCGCCGCGGACAGACATGCCCTAATCCAAAGCTCGCTGGTGCCGATTCTCCGCCTTCTTCCTTCGCCCATGCGATATCTCCTCGTCCTCCACCGATCCCGCGCCCGAGACTGAGTATAGAGGCATCCTGGAGCAAGGTCGACACGGCGATCGAGCGCAAGGCCGGTAGGACTTGGGGGCGGCGTGGCGGGAGCGCGGGAAGCATTCGAGCGGGCGCTGAAGATCAATGAGGATGCTTACGGCAAGGACCATCCCGAGGTGGCGAGAGACGTCAACAGCCTGGGCAGCGCCACACTTCTATGGCGTCCGCTCCATCCGCAGGCAATCCGGCCATCCAAGTTGACCCCCTATCCTCGAGGTCTGGCTGCGCGACTTCGTAGGAGGGCCCCCACGCGGTGAGGAGGATGTCTAGGCCCTGATCGTGAGCGGAGTCGATCACCGAACTGCCGTCTTCCTCGTAGTCTACACTGGCCGCCACCCAGGTCATTCCTGCGCATCTCATCTCAGCGGCGAATGGAAGGCTTGGATCGCGGATGTTGCCACCCAGCTCGAATAGGATCGGAATCGGCGTGACCGTCGGAGTGGGGGGAATAGGCGTGGATGAGTTGGTTGCTGTCGGAATCAAGGTAGGTGCTGGCGTGTGGGTTGCTGTACGCGTGGCCGTGGCCGTACGGGTGGGTGTACTTGTAGCGGTTGCTGTCCACGTTCGAGTGGGAGCCAGCGTTGCGCCCGGCCTCGATGAGGCGCATGACTGAGGCAGTATCGATACCAGGGTAGTCAGCAGAAGAACACCGACTGACCCAATGGTGCGACGAGTGCGAGCAGACATGGGACACGCTCCCTATTAGCGGGTTGTTGGGGGCGGGGGATCCAAGAGTCGCTACTGCAGAGGGCCAGCTGTGGGACTAGCAGGGCAAGTCGAGCCGGGCCTTCAACTCTGGTGAAGGGAATGCTGGCCGCCCTGGGCCTTCCCGTTCTTGCCGCAGCCAGCCGGGGTACGTGGCAACCCGGCCAACCACGAGTTGAAGGGCATCGACTAGACTGTAAGGTCCTCGACGGGGGCACTAGGCGCGAGCTTCTTAACGAGGTCGATCCCGTGCTTGCAGTCATCCTTATCCTTCTAGCCCTCGGCAGAGTCAGCGATCGCCTCGTTGTTGTCCGCCCGCAGCCGCCACCTATACTCTTTGGCGCTGTCCTGGAAGATCTGGAACTTACCCACTAGACTCACCTCCTTTCGCATCTAGGTCGCATCTGGGCGGCCACGGATGGGAGAAGCGCGGTCTGCCATTCTCATCATAGGCCCACAGGGCGGTTCGGCCCAGTTGGGCCGGGCTGTACACCACGGTCTGGGGCTAGGCATCGTCAGCCTGTGTCTATTCACCTGCCCGGCCGCCCGCATTCTGGCTGAAGCCTGGCCAAAGACTCCAGCCTCTCCAGGAATCGCTCGACTCGCGCTTCCTGGGCGGCAGATCCTGCCTTTCGACGACGGCTTCCTCAAGTACTGCCTGGGCTGAGGTCGAGCCGGACGTCGAGCCGATGGACGAGACTCAGGCCTCGGTTGGAGCAGATGACGAGGACCGACCTGGCCTAGAGGTCATCCTGGTTCACTCGGAAGAGGATGAGCAGCCGACCCTCATCGATCTCCAGATTGCTGACTGTCGCTCCTTCTGCTACATTGGCGAGCGCGTCGCTGACCATGTCACTGACCATGTCGCCAAGGCTACCGACGATGCTGCCGGGCAACGGAAGGGGACCGAGTACTATCTCGGACAAGGTGAGCGTTATCCCTTCTGCTGCGCTGGCGGGCGATAGGGCAACCTTGGCGGGAAGCGGGAATTGGTCTGAGATCATGAAGGTAAGGTAGACCTCGATCTGGCCATCGCGGAAGTGGATCTGGGGTTGCTCGATCGGTAGAGACTCGCTTCTCTCTTGGAGCTTGTCGACGATGAGAGAGGTTGCCTCGTCCTCTGTCAGATAGATGGAGAAGTAGACAAGTCCGTCGTCTCCCTCGGTGGGATTAGAATGCTCCAATCGCGCGTTGAACTCGTCTATCGCTTCCTGGGATGGGTGGATGGGGTAGGGGGGTTCTGGGCCGCCGAGTGCTGTGCAGCAGCAGCAGGCCTCGGCAGCGACGGCAACGGCGATGGCAATGGCAAGAGTACGGGAATGCATGTGAGCCTCCTGTCGAGCGTGTTCGCTCAGTCATTGTGACACCAGTGAATAGCATCATCGACCGATCTGCGCACAGATCCGGCCATGCTGATCGTCTTTGGCGTGCCACTGTGCCGTCTAGCGCTGGCTTTCCCACCACGCGCTCCACTCATCGGCATCGTCGCCGAAGTCCTCCCCGGTGATACCGCTCAACGCCCAGGCAGCAGCGTGCGCCACGGCCTGGTCCGGGTCATCCAGCGTCTGGATTAGAGCTGGCACTGCCTCGATGGCCATTGGACCAATCTCCTCCAGTGCCTTGGCGGCCATCTGCCGCACAGCGGCGTCGCCGTCGGCCAGCGTCACCGTCAAAGCGGGGACAGCGTCCGCCGCCTCCGGCCCTAGCTGCCAGAGCACCCAGGCTGCTGCCTCCCTGACGTGGGGAAGGGGGTCCTCGAGCGCCGGAAGGACGTGAGCAACGACTGGGCTTCCCAGATCACTGAGTGCATACACGGCAGCCTTGCGCACCTCCTCGTCAAGGTCGGCGAGCGCCTTGACCAGGGCCGTGATCGCCTCCTCTGTCAGCTCCCGCCCTCGCAACGCTCGCGCGGCAGCGTAGCGGACTTCGTGTCTCTATGCCAATGGTACGATCAACTGCGCCGACTGTCAATGACAGAGCACCGACAGAGCAATGATAGCGTGCGGCTGGACGTCACTCCCCGGGCGAAATCAGGGTTCCCACTGCACAAGCTCGTAGCCGCGGCCTGGGTGGTTCCTGACGTACTCGTGTACGTTCACTTTCTCGCGCAGCATGCGTACCAGGGCAGCCAGGTTGTCCCTGCCTGGAGGCATGTCAGAGCGGGACTCCTCCGGCCAGACCTGCTGGATGATGTGCTCGTACTCGCAGACCTGCCGTTCCCTGGCCGCCAGGCGCTGCAACAGCCTGAACTCCTGGGGCGTCAGAGGGATCTCTTCCTCTCCTCGGATAGCCTTTCCTCCCTCGATGCGGAGGTCATAGCTGGCCAGTCCCCCAGCTCTGGCGGCGCGCGGTTCCATCTCGAGTGTACTGTTCTTCCGGTGGATGGCATTGGCCGCGAGGAGAACGGCCCCTACGAGCGCGCATAATGATGCAAAGCCCCCCAAAGCCTCCGGAAGCGTGACCTCGACCGCAAGCACGTCCGTGCCCCACAAGCCACCCCAGTAGGCGGCCAGGGCCAGCGCCAAGGCCGCGGACACCGCGAACGCGAGTATCGCCGCGGACAGACATGCCCTAATCCAAAGCTCGCTGGTGCCGATTCTCCGCCTTCTTCCTTCGCCCATGCGATATCTCCTCGTCCTCCACCGATCCCGCGCCCGAGACTGAGTATAGAGGCATCCTGGAGCAAGGTCGACACGGCGATCGAGCGCAAGGCCGGTAGGACTTGGGGGCGGCGTGGCGGGAGCGCGGGAAGCATTCGAGCGGGCGCTGAAGATCAATGAGGATGCTTACGGCAAGGACCATCCCGAGGTGGCGAGAGACGTCAACAGCCTGGGCAGCGCCACACTTCTATGGCGTCCGCTCCATCCGCAGGCAATCCGGCCATCCAAGTTGACCCCCTATCCTCGAGGTCTGGCTGCGCGACTTCGTAGGAGGGCCCCCACGCGGTGAGGAGGATGTCTAGGCCCTGATCGTGAGCGGAGTCGATCACCGAACTGCCGTCTTCCTCGTAGTCTACACTGGCCGCCACCCAGGTCATTCCTGCGCATCTCATCTCAGCGGCGAATGGAAGTCCCCGATCGCGGATGCTGCCGCCCAGCTCGAATGCGATCGGAGTGGGCGTGGCTGTGGCAGTCGGGGGAACAGGGGTTGGCGTGCTGGTTGGAGTAGGTGTCAGGCTGGGGCTGGGCGTGTGGGTTGCCGTGCGTGTGGATGTAGTAGTACGTGTGGGTGTAGTAGTAGAAGTCTCGGTCCACGTTGGAGTAGGGGCCATGGACTCAGGTAACGGGGATAGCCGGTGGTCGTGCTGGGCCTTCCCGTTCTTGCCGCGGCCA
The DNA here is from genome assembly GCA_964530325.1 of uncultured Anaerolineales bacterium. Taxonomy (GTDB): domain Bacteria; phylum Chloroflexota; class Anaerolineae; order B4-G1; family B4-G1; genus CAZHAX01. The sequence continues at coordinate 6,395 of CAZHAX010000036.1, forward strand.
GCCGGGGTGCGTGGGAGCCCCAGCCAGCCACGAGCTGAAGGACATCGACTAGACCGTAAGGTCCTCGACGGGGGCAGTAGGCGCGAGCTTCTTAACGAGGTCGATCCCGTGCTTGCAGTCGTCCTTCTCGTTGTAGCCTTCGGCGGAGTCGGCGATCGTCTCGTTGTTGTCCGCCCGCAGGCTCCACCTGTATTCTTTGGCGCTGTCCTGGAAGATCTGGAACTTGGCCACTAGACTCACCTCCTTTCGGATCTAGGTCGCATCTGGGCGGCGACCGATGGGAGCAGCGCAGTCTTCCATTCTCACTATAGGCCCAGGGGGCGAATTGGCCAAGTTAGGCCGGGCTGTACGCCGCGGTAGGGGGCTAGACATCGTCCCGGGCGGTGTCCTCGGTCGCCTGCCTACAGGTAGGGCACGCTGCAGGTTCCTCGAGTGGGGCCCCACAGATCGCGCGCCGGGCTGGTCTACGATCCATTCGATTGCCATGGTAGTGGTATCCCGCGCTGAAACGCGTTGTACCCCGCTCTCTGCGCGGCGCGCTCAGTATGGGTGAGATCGCGTTTCTGGGCTATCTGGCTGTGCCCGATGTCCATTCTACCGAGAAGTGCCGTGCGGCCGCAGGCTACACGGGCGACCGGCGTAGGTTCCCGCGCCGAGCGCAGCCCGGTTGTGGTCTTCCCGGTCCAGATCGGAGAGCGAGGAGCCACCGGGGACGGACTCCGCTGGGTGCGCAGGACGCGCGGCGGTTTTCCGTAGGGGATACGAGTGCGGCCCGTCAAGCGGCGGCGATTGAGGGCTGGTAGACTGGCGGTGTCTTGGCGTGTGCGGTGGTACTCGGACCCTATAGGCGCCGCCGAGCCGGGCGGCGCATGTCTTGGCTGAATAAGGGCGCTTGTCCCTTGACCTGGTGGCCGAAATCCCGTAAAATGGCATTGTTGTGAGGCGCCGTGGTGGGCGGCGTGAGGGCGGGAACTGCTTCTTGGGTTATCCCCTTGCCGCGCTGTCCGCGGCGGTGCCCACCCTGTGCTCCAGGAGGGTAACCATGTCCGCATCCGGCAGTATCCTCGTCTCAGTGCTGCATCCGATAGTCGCTACCTCGATTCTGTTTTCCGGTTTCGCCGTGCCTGTGGCCGCGTCCGGCAGGGCCGGCGCGCCCGCGGTGGAGCCGGTGGCGGCGGCCACGCCCGTAGAGGCGGAGGGCGTTCTCTTCGCGGAAGAGGTCGCCGAGCCGTACGGCCC
>CAZHAX010000037.1:0-5713 GCA_964530325.1 uncultured Anaerolineales bacterium
CAGCAGATGCTTCAGGTAGAACCAGTAGCGGCTCACCGTCATCTCCGCCAGCTGCCTATCCTGAGCAAGATGAGACAGGTACTCCCTAACCCATTGGTAGTTTCGTCTGTTGACCATTTCGCACACCTCGATTCACTCTCGCCCCGCAGCGGGGGCAGGTTCCACTGATCCACTTCCTGCCCTGCTTCTCCCGCAGCACAGGACCGTCCATCTCCACCGGAGCCCGGCAGCGCATACAGTATCCCTCGCCGGGCTGCATCGGCTGACCCACCTCCGCAGCTCGCGTTTCCTCGACCCAGGCAGCAAACTCCCGGCCGCTGATCCAGATGTGATTCCTTCCATCGCGCCGGTGAGGAGCACCAGCCTTGGCCCACCTGACTATCCTGCTCGCTTCCACTCCCACTTCAAGAGCCAGCTCCGAGGTCGTGTAGTACATAGGCAGCAGGCCAGGTGCACGGACTATCACCGAGTGGGGTATCGCCAGGACTCGCTTGCTCGTACTGCTTTCTGTCTCCTGATTCATTGTTCTGATCACTGAATCGTTCAGACTCGAGTCGAACGCTCTCTCGCTCATTGCCTTCCCCCTGTGTCACCAGATCGAATGCGCCTTCTCCCCTGGCCCGAGACATACGTCGCCTCGGGCCGGTGATAACCACACATCGATCGGCGAACAGAGGGAGACCGACGCGGGAAGGCAGGAGATGCCCAAGAGGGGACAGGGCTGACCGTGCGCGGCCAGTGCTGTCTCAGCTGCTACTGGCGAATACCAGCTGCTGAGCCCGACTCACCCTGGCCTACTTCGTGGGATGCCGCACGGTTGCTGGCCCTCCGCACACAGAGAAAGCGCCGAGCAAGTCGCTCGGCGCTTCGCTGACAACCATACTGCAGGGGATGCTAGAGCCTACGTGCGCTTATGGGCATTCTCGTGTAGACTGACAACAAGCCTGTATACTTGCCAGTCGCTGGCTATGCCTGGAACACCCGCCTACGGCCGCCATCGGCGCCCAATGTGCTATACTGGGCGCCCTAGCGCTGCCCGACTCCGTCGCATCTGTGACAATGAAGTTGCATACCAGGGTCAGGAACCGACCCGGCCGGGAGGTGCTTCCCGGCCAGGTCGATGAGTTCCTTGTGTTCCTTCCCTACCGGGAAACGCCGCTCAGTAGCTGCGCAGCACCAGCGGCAGGTAGATGCTGAACGATGGCGGCCCCGCCGCTGCGCTGCCGCCTGCCCAGAAACCCCCTGCCAGCGTGTACCCGCCGCCTGCCAGTTGCCCTGCGTCCGGCTGGCCGGCGGTGGAGCCCAGGGTGTAGCTACTGGATTCGTCGGTGACGTATCCCCCGCCGCCATCGACGGTCCACCAGGAGAGGTCGTAGCCCGCGTCGTCTGACAAGGCGTATGTCACAGGTGCGGATGGCACGCTAGTCTCCTGGAGGGCCGACACAGCGCTGCCGGATCGATACAAAACGGCAAGAGCTAGAAAGAAAGAAGTGACCAGCAGAATTCTGCGCTTCATGAGACCACCTTACTTGCCCACCCAGCCAGTTGTGCCGGTGCAGATGTAGAGGTTGGTCGTACCATCAGTGCGCACTACTATCCGACCTGCTTCCGATGTCTCGTCACAGTCGGTCGACGGCGGTGTGTCACCGAAAATGGTCGGGAACTGGATATAGCCCTGTGTCACCTGAAGCGAGCTGTTTGGGGCTGTCGTGCCCACCCCGACCCGACCATCTACATACAGGTTGCCTCCGGTGTTCTGTTGAATGCAATAGAGGGGATAGTAGTGTGTGCAGTAGCAGCCACCTGCAGACTGAAATGTCCAGGATGAACCCGCAGCGTCGGATCGCCCCAGACTATAGGCGCCGTAAACGCAGCCGGAATCAACGGTAGTCCAACTGTTGCAGTACTGCCCTCCTGCCTGAGCCCCACTTGTTGAAGTGCTCGTCCATACATATCCCCCATAGGAGCCGCCAGACTCAGTCTTGCCGATCGATGCGGCAAGAGAGCCGTCCGTCAGATCAGCCCAGTTGTTGGCAATCAGCGTTCCATCCACCAGCCGGTAGGGAAGATTACTGTGAATCAACCGGCCTGCTGCACTGGTCGTTCCGTCGCTCAGCCAAGCACGGTAGATACCAGCGAGGCCGGCTTCCCCAGCCCGGGCCTGGCAGATGGCATCCGCCCCGGCGAGGCCCCCCAGGTTTCCATTATGCGATGTGGAGGTGACAAAGACCAGGTTGTAGCTGGCTTCAGAAGTGATGGCGGCGGTGCCGACAAGCTCCAGCGGGTGATCAGGTGTCACCGTTCCTATACCCACATAGCCAGCCGTATCCACGTAGACGGCATTGGCCGGACTGCCATCTGCAGCGGTCAGAGCATTGTGACTGTGAGTCGACGAGGCAAAAGCACTGGCCTGTTGCCCGTCGAGAAGGTCGGCGTCCAGGCCAGAACCAGACCCTTCAACCACGTTGATAGATGTTCCCGCCAGGTTGATCTGGTTTCCCGCTGAATACGTGGTATCGTCGTCCTGCTCGCACGTCACGCTGCCGTCGGCGTTGACCTCGCGCACGGCGTAGCCCGCGCTGCACACCCCCGTCACTCGCTGCTGGACCGTGGAGGTGACCACGCTGAAAGCGCCGCCGGCCAGGTCCAGCCCGACCCCGGCCGTGTACGTCGCGTCGTCGTCCTCGGCTGGCCCCCACGCGCTGCCGTCCCACGCCAGCACCTGGCCTGGTGCAGGCACCGTGGTGGTCACCGCGTTGCCCTGCAGCGCCCCGGCGGAAGCGGCGTACAGCGCGTAGGGAGACGCCGTCAGCTCCTGGCGCCCCAGGTCGGCAGTGACGCTATCGCCGGGGCACAATACCTGGATCCCCAGCCAGCGGGCCTCGCCCGCGAACACGCCGCTCCCAAAGTCCAGGGCCACGGTGAACAGCCCGTCGCTGATGGGCACGGTGTTGCTGATAGCCGTCCCCACCTGGCCGCCGTCTGTCTGCTGGTCGTACAGGCGGAACTCCATCTGGCAGTCCGCGTTCACCGGCTCGCCGTTCTTGTCCAGGCGGCCCTGGTAGGTGAAGCTTGTGCCTACCCAAGCCGATGCGGCTACGGCCCGCTGATTGCCATCGGCCGCCAGAGCAGCTGCCGTGACGACTGCAACCGTCAGGAACACTGCGACGCCCAGGCTCACAACCATCCATCTCGTTCTGTTCTTCATCGTACTGTCCTTTCCCAACTGGATTAGCCCGCCGCGCCACGACCAGCACGCGACCTGGTCGGGCAGTGCGTACCGGCCAGGTCGATGAGTTCCTCTCTGTGCTCCTTTCGCTCTCACGGTGCGCCCACCTCATGGAGCTCAGGTCAACCTGTGCCCAGTCAACGCTGCCGCACAGGCCTGCCACGGCACCTGGCGGACGAACCGATGGATTGACGGGGTCCAACGGGAGGCCTGAAGAATGGTGGGGACAAAGGGCTGCACAGCACAGGAACGGATGACGCACCTGCCTGAAACGTACCGGCCACAGGAGATGCCCCCGCATCCCCTGCAGCCGCACCACCCACAAACGCACGCTGTGCCGCATCTACTTCCACACCACGGCGATGACACCGTCACGAACCCGAGCGCGTGGGTTCCAGGCCCACTCTCGATTGGCGGCCCCGATTGTCTCGATATGGTCCAATCCTTCCGCTGGAGAGTAGTGGTTCCCCTCAGACACCGGGAGAGAGCTTTCGCCCGTAGGCTCTCGGGGTTCAAGAGATGGGGCGGATTGTAGCACGATGACCAGGCAGAGGCAAACGCGGGTGCCAGCGATCGGGACGAGACGCTCCCGATGATCTAGCGACTCAATCCGGCGACGCTGGCTGCCTTGACGGAAGCTCGTCCAGCATGCCACCACATTGTCGCTGCTTGAGACCGGCTAGCGGCCGCAGTATACAACTCTATTGTCTCTCTACATCTCGCCACAATTCCACACCGGTCACTTCTTCACCAGTCTCTCGTCGATCGGAAACGGTACGGGTGGTCCGATTGTGATCCTGGCGAGATCCGCATGCTCGGGATTCAGCAAGTAGTTGGTCTCCTGCGGCACGATTGCGCTCGGGACCTCGAGCAGCGCCGATCGCCTCTCTCGAACCCATTGATCCCCTATCAGTTGCGTCTCTACAAGAGGCGCACCCGAGGCCCAGCCGCTCGGCAGCTCGTCTACCTCCACCTCGGACAACAGCGACTCGTCGAAACCTACGCTGAACAGGCAGTAGGCAGCGAGCGCATCCGCCCACTCGAGATGGACAAGCACCTCCAGCAGCGCAAGAGATGCGCTGGAAGCCAGGTAGACCACCCTCGTGCCCCGGCTGTTCCATCGGCCTCCGGCGAGCCGCGGGCCCTCACCGGTGAAAGCTGTGGCCGCAAGCCTGGCCTTCACGATGCGCCAGCCCTGCAGCATCAAGTGAACACTCCGTGCTCGATGCGCAGGATCAGGTCTTCGACCTCTCGCGCCCCGACCTCCGTCTTGATCATCTCCAGAGGCACCCTCGCGCCCAAAGCGCGCTTAGGCGTCGACAGCCAGCGCCTGGCCTCTTCTCGATCCCCCTCGAAGAGAGCAACGGCACTGCCGAAGACCCGGGCAACGCGGAGCAGCTTCTCCGACTCGCCCGGAGTGAGCCACCCTTCGTCCTTGCGCCGGGACAGCGTCCGCTCCGCAATGCCGACCAGCTCGGCAAGCTGGGACTTGGCTATCAACGTCTGCTCCATGAAGCGGCGGAAGGCGTCGTATGCGAAGCCGGCTTCCACCTTGTCGATCAGACTCCACAGGTCGCTGACCTCCAGTCCCAGCTGGCGCGCGTAGTCGAGCGGCCGTTTCTCGTCCACAGCCGTCGAGGCTGCGGCGCCCTCGCGTTCGCGACCCTTCAGCGTCCCAGCAGCCCCACTTGTCCCCCTGCCCATCACAGCTCCCCCTTTCCCGCCTGCGCCATCTGGCCTCATTATACCCGCCAGATGGCCGTGTTGTCAAGTCCGCGTACAACTGACCGCGGCAAAGCCGCTGCGGAAGCTCTGCTCTCCTGCGCGGGCCTTGCGCAAGTCCACGCACTGGCATCGCACACGCGCAGCCCTCCATGCGGGGTCTGCCTGATCCAGCCAGGTAGACCGGACCCCCGGGCCGAGCCGCATTGCCGTACGCACTCCACCCGCCTATACTAGGGCAGCGTTAGCTATGGACCCACTAGAGAGAGCCTTCAGGACGCTGGCCATCCGGCTGGCAATACTCATAGCGGGACTGCCCGAAACGCCCTGGCGGGAACGGCCCAGCTTCATCTGGAAGCTGTTCCACCACAGTCCATCACTGGAGATGATGGCAGGCTTCTTCGAACGATTCCGTGAGCGACACTGGCCTGCTCGCCCGGGCCTGGAGCAGGAGGTCTGGAGCTATGTCTTCCTGACAACCCAGAACTGGAAGGGCTTTAGCTGCAGTCTCTTCTTCGACTACATGCGAGTGCTGACCGTCGAGGTGGACGGTCCAGAGGCTCGCGAGGAGTTGCGAGAGAAGATCTTCGAGGTCCTTCCCAAGATGGCTACGTGTGTGCGAGAGGTCGTCGTCGGCCTCACCCCATACGTCACTGAAGGCTGATGCCGCGGAGCCTATCGAGGCGAGCCGATTGCGGCAACCGCAGCGGCAGGTACGTGCCAGACACAACGAGACGGCGCTGACCACTGTCGGTCAGCGCC
>CAZHAX010000037.1:5813-6885 GCA_964530325.1 uncultured Anaerolineales bacterium
CAGCGCGTCTTCGAGGCTACGAGGACCCCGCGACCGCGCGCTGGCCACCGCGGCCTTCACCTGGTCGAGGTCAGCCACAGTCTTGAGGTAGCGCCGCGTGGCCTCGCGGATGATGTCGTTCATCGACTCTTTCGTGATCAGCGCTGCCAGCTCCAGCCGCGCCTTCTCTTCGGCGGAGAACCGCACCGTCATCGCTTCCCACTTCTCACCCATCTTGAGACACCTCCCGGCGCCACGTCGCAGAAGCCGTCATGCTACCATGCTATCATAATACCACGTGATGCTCTTGCGGTCAAACTGGCAGGGCAAGGCGGCGCCAGCCGGACTCGCCAGCGCCGCCCGTAGCCATACAGCTCGTCCCTTAGGTGGAACCTCTAGGGATCCAGCTCCAGTCCACTCGCTGCTGCCCGAAAGGCGTCCACTATCTTGCACAGCAGAGGACCGATAACCGGGATGCTGCAGTCTGGTGTCTTGCGCTGCTCCTCTAGCTCGTCCAGCGTAGGGAGTCGTCCGCCGCCCCCGCCTGGCCTGACGATCATCAACGTCACCAGGACGACGCAGAGGATCACCGCTATCCAGCGGGCTTCCTTGCCCATCGTATCTCTCCTTCGCCACCCACGTGCCACTATTGGTCCGATATCCTCTCCTTTCTCCCCCGAGGCGCACCTCGCCCCGGGGGAATGATGATCACGCGTCCAGACATACAACGAGCCGGGCTCGCGCCCGGCCACTGTGACGGTCGCCGCCCCGTGTCCGTCAACGGGCGATTCACTCAGCCGGACGGCTGCTGGGTCGTGTCGCTCGTGGAGTGAATACTGCGGGACTTGCGGAACTGAGAGGAAGGACCACGCGGGTTGCCGGACCGGCCCAACTCACCTATACTACCAACAGAGCCGTGGAGGTTCTGTTGTACGGTTGAGCTCGCCGAGGTGCTCGAACACCCGGCGAGCTCGCTCTTTGAGACACCCCAGTCCACGTCACACCTCCCTGTCTTCCTTCTGCAGCACATCGCGAATACACACGGTTTGCCTTCCGCCTCGACATGCGGAATACTAGCGCCAACCTCCCCGCC
>CAZHAX010000038.1:0-5607 GCA_964530325.1 uncultured Anaerolineales bacterium
GGGTGGTTGATGCCGCGTTCGAAGTCTCTCCCCGCCGCCCGGCGGGCGGTGACCCTGCTCGCCCTGGCGTTGGTGTCCGCGGTGGCCAGCTGGATGGCGTTCCTGTTCCTGTCGTCCGTCGGTTTGGGTTACCACCAGGGCCGGTATCTGTTCCCGGCAATCGTGCCTGTGTCCTACTTCCTTGTCGAGGGGTGGTGTCGATGGGTGCCCCGCCGACATCAGCACATCTTCGCGCCGACCGTCGTCGTCCTGTTGGCTGCATTGGACGCGGCGGCGATGTGTTCGGCAATCTGGCCTTTCTACTACACGCCGTAGCTGCTGACCCTTGACACCAGGAGGTGCTGCCATGAGAGGGAGAATGCTGCTGGCTGCTGTGCTTGCGGGTGTGCTGAGCGCTGTTCTGCTCTGCCTGGCCTTTGCAGTGGCCCGAGAGCCCGTCTCTGCCAGGGCGGCTCTTGCCGCGGGCCGGGACGTCACCACTCACACCGCCTACATGCCGGTTGTGACGGCCTACTTTGACCCGAGCTGGGTGTCGCCTTTCGGCATAGTGATGTACGGCGGCGTCGGGCCCTCGACCGGCCTGCAGGAGATGCAGGACGCGGGGAGCGCGTGGGTCACGACGATGCTCCACTGGTCCTATATCGAGCCAGCGCCGGGCAGCCACGACTGGTCGAGCATTGACGCCAAGGCGCAGAATGCGCAGGCGGTCGGTATGGACCTGTTCGTGCTCTTCACGAGCAATCCCTCGTGGGCGGCGGCATTGCCCGGCGGACCCGTCACGAACACACAAGACCTGGTGGACTTCGTGAGCCTCATGGTGGAGCGGTACGACTGCGACGGTCTGGACGACGCGGCAGGCCACCCGTGCGTCCACTACTGGTCGTTCTACGCTGAGCCGGACAACGGCGACCTGGGCCACGCTCTGGCAGGCAAGGGATACTGGGGGCGCAACGGCGCTGGCTACGCGGCCATGCTCTCGCAGATCGCACCTGCGATCCACGCGGCGAATGCGGTGGCCAAGGTGCTGATTGGCGGGGTGGCGTACGACTGGTTCGAGGAGGAGGGCGGACCCTTCGTGCGATCATTTCTAACCGACACTCTGGCAGCCTTGAACACCTATCCGGGTGGCGCCGCAGCCTACATCGATGCGGTTGCCTTCCACTTCTACCCTATCTCCGAACTGCGCTGGCCTACTATCGCCTACAAGGCGCAGGAGGTGCGGGCGATCATGGAGCGCCACGGCGTCGGAGACCTGCCGCTGATCTGCCCCGAGATGGGCTACTGGAGCGCCGAGGAGGCGGGGAGCAGCGAGGCCTTGCAGGCCGGGCGCCTGGTGCAGATGTACGTGCGTGGCCTGTCGGCAGGGCTGGAGCAGATGTCTTGGTTCGCCGTGTTCGACGGCGTCGGCGCCACGGAGGAGCACGGATTGTTCTGGGGGCAGAGCCTCACCGACACCAAGCAGTCCTACTATGCATACGCGACGCTGACCGAAGAGCTCGGCGGCGCCCGCTATCTCAGGCCGCTGGACGCAGCGGGCGCCGAGGGCTACGTCTTCCGCATGCCGCGCGGGGGTGAGAAGACCGTGCTCTGGGCGGTCTCCGGCTATGCCGACGTGGTGTTCCCGCACTCGTGTCTCCGTCTGGTCGACACCACCGGCGGCGAGTACTGCCCCGTCGTCGATGGCCAGCCGGGCTGGGACTTCGACGGCGACGTCAGCAATGGTCAGATCGCCGTGAGAGTCTATTCCAACAGCCCCTTCTATGTGGAGCCCTGCCATTGAGCCGTCCTTTGCGGGAACACCTGGTTGCCTCGGGGGCTGTGTTCCTCGTCCTTCTCATCGGCCTGTCGGGCATCCACCAGACCACGGACACGGTCCGTGAGGGACAGCCGTACTCGACTGCGGCGGTTGGAGAGCTGAGCTCGTCTGTGACGATAGGCCAGACCTTCGTCGCCTCGTACGATGGGCTATCCGCGGTACAGGTGAGCCTCGGCTCCTACGGCCGGGAGAACAGCGGGGAGGTCATCTTTCGCCTTTGCACATCGGAGGATTCGACTGAGAATCTGGTCAGGGTCCGCTTCGACGCCGCCGAGGTTGAGGGCAACGTGTACCGTGACTTCGAGTTCAACCCCATCGCCAGCTCGGGCGGACGCTCCTTCTGTTTCTTTCTGGAAGCTCCGGCGGCGCAGTCGGGCAACGCGATCGGCGTGCTGGGCTCCAGGGAGGATCTGTTTCCCCACGGTCAGGCCGTTGTCAGCGGCCTTGAAGCCGGAGACGTGAGTGACCTGGCCTTCCAGTTGCAGTATGATCCTCCTCTGCCGGGCGAGATCGATGCCTTCCTCGACCGCCTGGCGGCGAACAAGCCGTCGATCTTCGGCGACAGGTGGTTCTACATTGGGCTGTGTGTAGCCTACCTGGGTCTGCTGTACCCGTTCGTTCTCAGGCTAGCACGGCTGGAGCCGACTGAAGGCGGTCAGGGCTAAGGGCTGTCATCTGATTGGCGTTTGCTGTCATCCATGCTATGATACGGCGCGGAGCCGGCTGGCACCGCGCTGAGTCTCGGGTGCGCCAACCGGTTCTCTCTGTTTCGGGGGCCTTGATGGCAGCTGTAAGGGGAGCGATCCAGTTCGACAACGTTGTCAAGCGATTCGCGCTGCGGAAAGAGGGCAGCCGGTCTTTTCAGGTCGCGGCGTTGGGGATGCTGCGGAGAAGTGCGCGCCGAAGAAATGAAGTGCTCTGGGCGCTTCGCAATGTATCGTTCGCCGTGTCTCCGGGAGAGATGGTCGCCTTCATCGGACCGAACGGGGCAGGCAAGAGCACCGTTCTCAAGCTAATCGCCCGCATCATCGACCCGACGTCTGGGCAGGTTGACGTGGGTGGGCGGGTCGCTGCATTGCTCGAACTTGGTGCGGGATTCCATCCCGACCTCACCGGGCGGGAGAACATCCACCTCAACGGCTCAATCATGGGCCTGAGCCGGGCCGAGATCGACACCAAGCTTGCGGACATCATCGCCTTTGCAGAGCTCGAGCGCTTCATTGACGTGCCTGTCAAGCACTACTCGTCAGGCATGTACGTTCGGCTTGGATTCTCGGTTGCCGTTCATACAGAGCCGGACGTGCTTCTCGTGGATGAGGTACTGGCTGTAGGTGATGCGGCTTTCCAGCATAAGTGCCTGGAGCGCATTGGCCGTATGAGACGCCAGGGAGTAACGATTCTGCTTGTCTCCCACAACCTCGATGCCGTTCGCCGGCTGTGCCAGCGCGCCCTGTGGCTGGAGGAGGGAGTGATGGCTGCCGACGGCGATGCAGAGGCCGTCGTCAGGCAGTATGCCTGGCAAGCCAGGCGGGAGGGGGGCGCGACAGTCACGGACCCGCAGCGTCGCTGGGGAAGCGGCGAAGTTCGGATCGAGCAGGTGCGCCTGATCGGCTCCTCCGGTGCGGACCAGCATCTCTTCCGGCCTGGTGAGGAGATGACCGTTGAGATGCACTATCGTGCTGCGACGCCAGTGCCGAGCGCTGTCTTCGGGCTGGCAGTCCACCGTACAGACGGTGTTCATGTCTCCGGTCCCAACTCGCAGGCAGCGGGTATAGATGGCGAGCTGAGTGCCGGAGAAGGGGTCGTTCGCTACAGAGTCAACGCTCTCCCTCTCCTCGAGGGCACCTATCACGTCTCTGTTGCTGCCCACAACCGCGAAGATACGGTGATGTATGACTACCATGACCGCCTGTACCCTCTGCAGGTTGCTGGCTCTGAGACCGACAAGTACGGAGTGCTCAGCCTGGGGGGAGCGTGGTCACTCGAGCAACAGGGAGCTCGGGCAAGACGCTGACCTACCAGCAGATGCACCGGGGCGCTGCGTCCTAAGCTGGGTACCCGGCGTGGAGGAACACATGCCCGGAATGGGCCCTGACGAGATCCGCAGGCGCGTGGCCTCACTGGAATGGTATCACACGATCGACCTGGGTAATGGCATACTGACCCCGGGGCACTACGATCACCGGCCGTATCTCCGCTACTATGGTCTACCTGCCGACCTCTCCGGGAAGACCGCGCTGGACATTGGCGCGGCGAGTGGCTTCTTCTCCTTCGATTTGGAGCGCCGCGGCGCGAGGGTGACCGCCGTTGATCTTCCGCAGTGGATGGACCACGACTTCGGCCCCGCCTACAGACCGGACAAGACGCCGGAGGAGGGCCTCAGCTACCTGCGCGAGCCGTTCGACTTAGCTCGATCCGTGCTGGGCTCAAGTGTGCGCAAGCTCGAACTAACCGTATATGATCTATCGCCGGAGACGGTCGGTGTGCACGACTTCGTCTTCTGCGGGAGCCTGCTTCTGCACGTGACCGATCCTGTGAGGGGCCTGGCTGCAATACGGACTGTGACGGGAGAAGTGGCTGTGATTGCCACGGCGCTGTACCAGGATGGCAGGTCTGAGAAGCTCGCTCTCTTCGCCGGGCACCACAGGGGAGACGTATGGTGGCTGCCAAACCGCGCCTGCTTGGAGGCCATGCTCGAGAGCGCCGGCTTCGCCACTCACGAGTGGGTTTCGGAGTTCCGTCTTGACTACCGCGACGGCCGGACCGGATTTCACCATGGGGTCGTGAGGGCGTTTCCGGAGCCACATGGCCCGGCGGCGGAGTCCGAGCCCTCCTCCCTCCCATCCGAGCCGGAGCAGGCGTCTGCTGCTGAAGATGCGCTGGCGCAGCGTGATGCTGAGATCGCTCGCCTGAGATCGCTGGTCGAGGGCTACGAGCGCGGTCGCTTCATCAGGCTCATGCGGTGGATCGGCAAGCTGAGGAGAAGGTGAGCCGCAGCCGGATGTCTTCGGCAAGCCTTAGTGGTGGCAAGATGCGGAACGTTCTGATCGTCAGCAGCGACACAGTCGGGCGGAGCATGGGAGGCCTGGGGGTCAGGAACTGGGAGTTGGCCCATGCCCTCTCGAGCCGCTGTCGCGTTACACTGGCGGTTCCCAATGAGCTGGATCTTGACTCCAGCGATGTGTCGCTCGTGTCTTTCGATCTGAAAGAAGGCGACCTGGGCCCGCTGGCGGCCGAGGCCGATGTTGTGGTTGTTCAGGGGTCTATACTTCACTTCCATCCCGAGCTGGCCGACGGTGAGGCTGCATTGGCCGTAGACCTGTACATACCCAGTCTGCTGGAGGCACTGGTCTGGAAGTCCGACAGCGACTTGGCCGATTGGGTACCGTACTACGAGGAATGCCTGCGGGTTCAGCTGGAACTGCTGCGCGCCGGCGATTTCTTCTTCTGTGCCAGTGAACGGCAGCGAGACTACTGGCTTGGCTGGCTGCACGCGCAGAAGCGTCTGAACCCCCACACGTACCTGCACGACCCCACGCTGAGGCGGCTGATTGACGTCGTGCCCTTCGGGCTTCCGTCCACTCCTCCGAGCGCCGGCCAGCCGGTAATCAAGGGCGTGCGCCCGGGCATCGGGCCTGACGACCGGGTGGTGCTCTGGCCTGGCGGGCTGTGGGACTGGCTCGACCCTCTCACGCTGATTCGCGCTCTGGGTCGGCTGACGCCTGTGCATCCAGAGCTCAAGCTGTACTTCATGGGCACGAGACATCCCAACGCTGCCGTAGCCGGGATGT
>CAZHAX010000039.1:0-5061 GCA_964530325.1 uncultured Anaerolineales bacterium
CGACTAGCTGATGGCCTGCGATAGGCTCGACCTGCTGCTGCCGTAGGCCGGCGCGGTCAGTCTCTTCGCTTTCAGGTGCGACGCATCCCCGAGGTGCGTCGCACCTTGCGTGCGTGCGTACACCGGGCACCGGCCTGTTGACTTGCGCCGCCAGCGGGACTATACTGGAAGAAGGTGGGCGGCGGGAGCCGCCGCAACTCACCGACGACCGCGACGAGGCCCGCTAACCGCCCCGGCGGAGCGTGCCTCGTTGCCTGTGTGGCTGCTGTCTTGCCGCGGAGGTGGCCTATGAAGGACGAGCGGAAGACGAAGAAGGAGCTCATCGCGGAGCTGAACGACCTGCGACGGCGCGTGGTTCGGCCTGAAGAGGGGGAGGCGGGCTCCGGCGCGGCCGAGGGGGCCTACCGCGCGCTGGTAGAGCAGTCGCTGCAGGGCCTGATCATCGTCCAGGACTACCGATTCGTATTCGCCAACGAGGCCGCCGCGAGCATGGTCGGATACGACGTGGCGGAGCTGCTGAACCTACCTGCGGACAAGGTCAGGGCGATTGTCCATCCGGACGACCAGGAACTCGTTTGGGGCCAGTTCGCGGCCCGGCTGAAGGGAAAGCCGGTGCCGCCTCGCTACGAGTGCCGCGCTGTGCGGAAGGACAAATCCGTCGTCTGGCTGGAGATGTTCGCCAGCGCGATTGACTATGGCGGGAGGCCCGCCGTGCAGGCGGCCTTGCTCGATATCAGCGAGCAGAAGCAGGCGCAGGAGGCTCTGCGGAGCAACCAGGCAGTGTTGAGCTCGGTGCTCTCCTCGATCGACGACCTCGTTTTCGTCCTTGATGAACATGGGGTGTTCCTGGACTACCTGGGGCCTGCGGGCGGCCCGCTCTACCTGCCGCCGGAGGAGTTCCTGGGACGGCCGGTAGGGGAGGTCCTCCCGCCAGCGGTCGCGGATCCCGTCTTGGAGGCAGTCGCAGCCCTCAAGCGCGGCGGCGCGGTGCAGCTTGTCGACTACTCCCTGGAGGTGGATGGGGAGGAGCGCCAGTGGGGGGCGAAGATCTCGGCGCGGCAGGATTCCGAGGGGCGCTTCGCCGGTGTGACCGCGGTGGTGAGGGAAATCACTGAGCGCAAGCGGGCCGAGGCGGCGCTGCGCGAGTCCGAGGAGCGCTTCCGGACGATCGTCGAAACGGCTCCCAGCATGCTGACGATCACCGACGCCGAGGGCAACAACGTCTATGTCAGCCCGCAGTGTGAACAGATGTTGGGCTGCCGGAGCCAGGATCTGGAGGAGACCTTCTCTTGGTGGGTGCACGAAGATGACTTGGCCAGGGCCCGCGATGTCTTCGAGCGCTCGTTCAAGGAGCAGCAAGGCGAAAAGGATTTCGAATACAAGGCCGTTCGTCGGGACGGTGAGGTATGGCATGCGTCGAGTTCGTGGGAGCTGTTGCGAGACAAGGACGGGCATTTCGCCGGCTTCGTCCTGCAGACGCGTGACATCACCGAGCGCAAGCGGGCGGAGCAGGCACTGCGTGAGAGCGAGGAGCGTTTCAGGCTCTTCTTCGAGAACAGCCCTGAGTACTGCTATATGCAGTCGCCGGATGGCGTGATTCTCGATGTCAACAGGGCTGCGCTCGAGGCATTGGGCTACACCAAGAGCGAGCTGGTGGGCCAGGGCTTGACAGTGCTCTACGCCCGGGAGTCTCTGACGAAGGCGGAGGAGCTGTTCGCCCAGTGCGGAGAAGCCGGCCACATCGAGAATGAAGAAGTGGTTATCGAGGCGAAGCAGGGCGATAGACGCACAGTGCTGCTCAGCGCCGCCGTGGTGAGAGATGAGGCGGGGAGGATCAGGCACTCGGTGTCCGTGCAGAGAGATATCACTGAGCGCAAGCAAGCTCAGGAGGACCTTGAGGTCAGGGTCAGGCAGTTGAGCGCGCTGGCGCGGGGCTCCGTGGCGGTGACCGCCTCTCTGGAGCTGGAGGGCCTTCTGGCGGAGATCGTATCGCTGGCTACTGACGTGGTCGGCGCGGACTCTGCCAGCGTGGTCCTTGTGGACGATTCCGGGAGGCCGGCCGAGAGCGTGGACACCGTGCCTGGCGTGCTTTCGATACAGTACCGCATCCGCGAAAACGGGCTCACCAGCTGGATCGCCGACCGGCGCCGGCCGGTCGTGGTGGCGGAGATCGATGAGCATGGAGGCATGAGTCCGCCCCTGGGCCGCGGAGCGCCGCGCCAGGCCAACCCCTATCTGGTTGGGGCGGGGGTGCGATCTCTGGCCGGGCTGCCGCTGGTGGCCAAGGAGAAGCTGCTGGGGATACTGTATTTGCACAGTTGCCAGCCCGGCGCCTTCGCCGGCCAGATGGAGGTCCTGACCGCCTTCGCCAGCCAGGCGGCCGTTGCTGTGGAGAACGCGCGGCTTTACGCGGCGCTGCAGAGGTCTCAGCGGCTGCTCGAGCGGACGATCGCCAGCCTGCGGGATGCCGTCTTCGTCATCGATGGCGAGACAGTCGAGATCGTCGACTGTAACCCGGCGGCCTCGGAGGTCTTCGGCTACGTCCGCGAGGAAATCCTGGGAAGGACAACCGATTTCCTGCACGTGGATAGCCACGCCCTGGAGAGGTTCCGCAGCCTGCTCTACCCGGCGATCGAGGAGAAGGGGTTTCTATTCCTTCCGGAGTTCGAGATGAAGCGGAAGGACGGGGAGGTGTTTCCCAGCGAGCATAGCGTCGTCCCGCTTGCCGATGCCGAGGGCAGAAGTACCGGCTGGGTCAGCGTAGTACGGGATATCACCAGACGCAAGTCGATGGAGGAGCAGATGCGCCACCAGGAGAGGCTGGCGGCCGTGGGCCAGCTGGCGGGCGGGATCGCCCACGACTTCAACAACTACCTGAGTACGATAATGCTCTATGCGGGGCTGGTATCTCGCACTGAAGGGCTGCCCGGCGAGGCGGCCCATAACGCCAAGGTGATCATCGACGAATCGCAGCGGGCGGCCGGCCTGGTGCAGCAAGTGCTCGACTTCAGCCGGCGCTCGGTCATGGATATCCAGCGACTCGACATGGTGACGTTCGTTCAGGCCGAGGCCGGGATCCTGCGACGCGCGCTGCCGGAGAACATCGCCCTCGTCGTGGACGGCGGCTCGGGGACCTGGGCTGCCGACGCGGATCCAGCTCGCATCCAGCAGGTGCTGACGAATCTGGTCCTCAACGCGAGAGATGCGATGCCGGGCGGCGGCGAACTGAGGATTACCCTGTCCAACGTCGCGGTGAGGGAGGGGGATGAGCCGCCGGACGTTGGTCTTGGCGCTGGGGACTGGGTCTGCCTATCAGTATCCGACTCCGGCACCGGGATCCCGCCGGACGTGCTGCCCCACATCTATGAGCCGTTCTTCACGACGAAGGGTCCGGGCCTAGGGGTGGGGCTTGGCCTTCCGCAGGTTTACGGCATCATAGTCCAGCACGGCGGCCACATCGGAGTGGAGACGGCGGTCGGGAAGGGGACGACCTTTCGGGTCCACTTGCCGGCCCACAAGGCGAGAGGTCTGGCCAAGGCGAAGAGCGACGCGCAGGCTCCGCCCCGGGGAAAGGGCGAGAGGATACTCCTTGTCGAAGACAACGAGGGTGTCCGCGACGCCGCTGCCCAAGCCCTCGAGTCGCTCGGCTATGAGTTGCTGCAGGCTGCGGATGGAAGGGAGGCTCTGGAGATCTACCGCCGGCAGGAGCGAGTCGATCTCGTCCTGACAGACATTGTCATGCCCGAGCTGGGCGGGGCGGAACTGGTCCGAGAGCTGAAGAGGGTGGACCCGGAGGTGCGCGTGGTAGCGATGACCGGCTACGCACCGGATGGTGGACGTGAGCATCTGGAGGAGGCGGGAGTGGCTGGGGTCCTGCGGAAACCTCTCGAGGTGGTCGCGCTGGCGCAGACAATCCGCCGGGCGCTGGATGGCGATTGAGTCCAGAGCTGCTGCGATGACGTCAGCTGGAAGAACCATGGTGACCGCTCCCCTATCCCCTCCCCTTGTAGGGGAGGGGAACGTGGCTGCCTGGGCTGGCCCTCGCCTGGTGGTGACTGCATGGGCATTCGTCTCTCTCGGGCGAGGGAAGGCCTGAAGCCCTGGTGCCTGGCGTCCCCTTGGACCGCAGATGACCAGCTCCGCTCTTCGTATCCGCTCCCTGCCCCAGTGGGAGGGCTAGGGAGGGGTCGGAGGCCCCTGTGACTGGCTCCCCGTCCTGGCGGGCGCGGTGTGGGGACCGGCCGGCGCCGGCGTTCCTGGCTGGTGGTTGACAAGACGGGCGGATGCGTGTATAATCTGGCTGCGCTGGGGGGTCAAGCCTCCGGCAGGTAGTTGAACAGAGCAGGACCCGCTGAAGGCAGGACTCGCGCGAAGTATCTGCGGGAGAGTCTTGACCGATGCCTATGGGGCATCGGTCGTGCTTTCTCTTGACAATGGCCACGCGGTATGCTATAGTGTGGCTGGGGTTTGGGACCTTAACAGCTGAATAGTGGCAGGAAGGACAGCGGGACTCGGGCTAACGTCAAAACTAACTACGGTGAATATCCGTGGTTAAAATGCGGAGAGTTTGATCGTGGCTCAGGATGAACGCTGGCGGCGTGCCTAATACATGCAAGTCGAGCGATGAGGCCCCTTCGGGGGTACATCAGCGGCGAACGGGTGAGTAACACGTAGGTGACCTGCCCCGAAGACGGGGATAACCACTGGAAACGGTGGCTAATACCCGATGTGCTCGGCGATTCGGTTCGTCGAGTAAAGCTCCGGCGCTTCGGGATGGACCTGCGGCCTATCAGCTAGTTGGTAGGGTAATGGCCTACCAAGGCGAAGACGGGTAGGGGGCGTGAGAGCGCGGTCCCCCACACTGGCACTGAGACACGGGCCAGACTCCTACGGGAGGCAGCAGTCGGGGATATTGCACAATGGGCGAAAGCCAGATGCAGCGACGCCGCGTGGGCGATGAAGGCCTTCGGGTCGTAAAGCCCTTTTCTGGGGGACGAGACAAGGACGGTACCCCAGGAATAAGCGTCGGCTAACTACGTGCCAGCAGCCGCGGTAAAACGT
>CAZHAX010000040.1:0-4186 GCA_964530325.1 uncultured Anaerolineales bacterium
GCTCGCGGGTTCGGTCGCGTACCCGCTGGTCGAGCTCCAGGTTGAGCGTGCGCAGGTCGCGGAGAGCGCGTTCCATCGCGCGGGTAGCGAGCCACGATACGGTTCCGACACCGAAGAAAACGATCATTATGAACGGCTCGGGGGGCACGCCGACTCTCAGCGCGATCGCGAGCGTGGTGATGCTGCAGAGTCCGGCCATTATGAAGCTGGCCGAAGGACTCAGGAGTACACTCGAAGCCAGCACCGGGATCGTGAACGCGGCGAGACTGCGGCCGGCAGCCACCTCCTCCGGCTCATCTATCATCGCTGCTATCCATAGCAGCAGGAGGAGGAAAACGACCCTGGGCCAGCGCCAGCTGCGCCGGCGGTTCACCCAAAGAAGTGCAGTGCAGAACAGCGTAGTGGCTGTGCTTGATGAGTAGAGGATCCGGAGGCGTTCGGGCGGGAACAGGTCTATGACGTCCGCGACGACCGTTGCCAGTACGGCTACGGCCGCGGCGATGGCCACGGCAAGTAGCAGGATACTGAGCAGCCTGCGTCGGCGCTCGTCATCTGGGTCCGTCGATGGAATGTCCAGCAGCCGATTGAAAGCGCTCATACGTATCCAGAATGCCTCCGACCTAGGGTGCCGCCTGGTCGCGCTTTGCGCTCCCTGTGCCAGGCACGACGCGGGTATTGTATGGCGATAACAGCAGCCTGGCAACACTACCGGCCGACAGCAGCGACACATAGTCGGTGCCGCCGCTCATGAAGTTGGAGGCGCTAGCCATGGTGCTCCGATCGCGATTGAGTAGGGTGACTAGTCGGTCGACAGTGCGACTGCTCCTGAAGAGGAGCTGGAGAAGCCTGCTGCGGAGGTGCCGTTCGCCGAATCGTCTTCGGAGTACTTCGCCATAAGCCGCCAATGCGCGAGCGTCGAAGCGTCCTGAGGCGAACGCCTGCTCCGCCTGGCGGGCGGCCAACTCGCCGCTTATGAGAGCTCTACTAATACCGGACCCGGTGAGAGGGTTGACAAGCCCGGCGGCGTCGCCAGCTGCCAGCAGCCTTTCGCCGTAGGTCCGGCCAGGACGGAACCCTGCGTATAGGGCTCCGCCGCGAGGGGGCTCAAGAAGCCTCAGGTTTAGAAGACGATCGCGGATGTGTGTGCTGTTAGCCAGAAGAGCGTGAAGGCGCTCGATCACGTTGACACGCTTGGCCTGGGAGGCAGGGATCCCGATACCAACGTTGCATATGCCCTCCCCGAGCGGGAATACCCAGGCGTAGCCGGGCAGCACGTCAGATTCGTAGAGCATGTCCGACAGATGCTCGTGCTGATCCTCACAGGAGACGTACGCTCTCGCTGCGATGGATAGGAGCTTCCCTCGCTGCAGGCCTGTCCCCCGACTGAAGCTGCCGCCGCTACCGTCAGCCGCGATCACTAGCCGGCAATCAAGCGAAGCCTGCCTATCCTCGCTGATCACATGGACCTGTGCCCCGACCTCCGTGGTCGACATCGCAACAGCTCTTGTCTTCTCCATGAACTGCGCTCCCGCTGACACTGCGCTGTCCAGCAGCGCTGCGTCAAGGTCGCGGCGACGGACCATCCGCGCGAAAGGCTGGGCCGAGGCGGCGGACGGCTCAAGCGTTGCGGATTGGCCGTTGGGGGCGCAAATCCTGAGCCCCATAGCCGCGTGGGTGCCTATCTGGCGAAGCTTACCGTCCAGGCCCGTCCGCTCCAGCTGTCTGTAGGCTCGGCGCGTGATCCCATCTCCGCAGGCCTTCTCTCTGGGGAACTCCACCTTGTCCACGAGAATCACGCGCAACCCTTGGCGTGCGAGGTGGTAAGCCGCCGAGGAGCCCGCGGGTCCGGCGCCGACAACAACGACTTGCTGTCTAGTCATCACTGGGACCTTTCACGCGCCAGCTCCTCTTCATGTCCTCGGTTAGTTGCACCTGGGGAAGGGGGTGCCAGAATTGACCGGTACGGTGCTGTTGTCCGAGGCCGAGCACGGCCGAACGGTTCAGCGCGTAGAACTCTGACAGCGCCTGCCAGTCGGCGCTGCTGAGCGCGTCGTAGCTGCCCTCGTCGACTCGTCTTGAGTACATATGATCGTATAGGATCGCGCGGAGGGTATGCGAGTCCAGGTACAGTGAAGGGCTCACTGTGAAGTAGAGATCCTCCCTGCCGGTTGCCAGAATCGGCATGTCGAAGGCTGCAGGTCGCCCGAAGCCGATGAAGAGGTCGACTTCCTCGACGTACTCCCCGTAGTATGCCTGAATCACCTCGGCTCTGCTGGGGGGGCGGCCGTGCTGCCGGACAAAGTCCGCGCCGATCTCGGCAATGCGCTCCGTCGCGTCGTGGGCGCAGATGCCTACGAACAGCCTGTGACTGGTGTGGTCGGCGGTGCGGCGTGCTAGCTGATCGAATGCGTCCTGGAGTTGGGCGTGGTCGGCGCCCGGCAGGTACCGGCCGGCATCTCCGTAGACCCGCACGCGGATGTCGTGGGCCTCATAGAAGTCGAGGAACTCCTCGCCCACCGCGAACCAGGATAGTCCAACCGCAACGAGCCTCAAGTACTCGTCGGGTCGGTCCAGCAGATCCGGCCCAAGCAATGGTGCTAGGAGCGTGGGGATACCATGGTCGAACACCATCGAGAAGAGCTCGATCATCCGCTGCCCCACGATCCTGAGGTAGGCCTCGACGAAAGCCTTTCGTACCTGTTCTGGATGCTCCAGCATCAGCCAGCGGCGGGTCCCGTTTACCGGGAATACGCAGACCTTTGGCCCTCTGGCTCGGACGAGCTCGGCCACATCCTCCACGGGCAGGCTCTGGAATGTCTCCAGGTCCACTCTAGTTGCTCACCTCTCCCCGAGTGGCCGTCCGTGACTGGTCTGGCCTATAGTCGATGAGCGCTACGACCAGGCTGGCGCCACAGGTAGTCAGCGCGGCCGCCGCCAGTGGGGGCAGGGCGAGGATCAGAAACCTGGCAGACGCAAGCCCGAAGGACGCGGCAAGGCCGAGCGCGAGGCAGTGCCCAAGCCGCAGAGACTCCCTGGCCACGATACTCTGCAGGGCCCCCACTGCAGAGCCTGCCACAAGGCCGATGATAAGATCAGCGGTGTACCCTCCCCAGCCCGCAGACATGTAGATTGCCAACAGAATCATCAACAACGCCATAGCCACAGCGTTGGCCCCGGTCACGCGCCAGGGCTCGGGGCGGCTGGCAATGATGCGTGGCTCAGTGAAGCGAATCAGGAGCGAGCTGGCTAGTGCGCCGGCCACGACCCAAGCCATGGCGGCAACCTGATTACCTGCTCGCCACTCAACTACCGCAAACACGAACCCTACTCCCAGAGGGAGGTTCTGCAGAGACTCGTACAGGATAACACTGATCGGTCTCATGGTACCTACAGCGCCAGATGTGCGGCCCACGCGGCGGCAGTGCCCGTCAGGATGTCGCTGAGCGGCCAGAAGAAGGCTGCTCTATTGCCCGGCTCTGCAAGCGACGCGCGTTGGCCTAGATAGGATATCCAGTTCGCCGCGGTGTATGCGGTCAAGCCGAGCACCAAGAAGAACAGCGGTGAGACGGCGGGCGGGGATGCGCTTAGCCATCGCACGGCTGCTGCGTAGAGGATGGCGGAATCCAGTACTGCATAGATGCCCCGGCCGGCGAAGTATTCAGCCAGAACTGCCCGCCTCGAACCCTGACGCGATCGGAGCGTCCATGCGACAGTGGCTCCCAGCAACACGACCACAGCGAGCTCCAGCAGACGCGGCGCCGGCATCCCTTGCGGGAAGCACCAGAGCGCGACAAACAGTAGCATGTACCGGCCGGCGTAGAGAGCGTCGACTGCTGACAGGGGAGGCAGGCTATGTCCTGTCCTCAGATGGACGGCGGCCCACACCAGGTTTCCTGTGAGATTCAGCGTCCAGCCGGCTGCAACAAGCGCCCAGAAGGCCCGGAAGTCTGCGGAACGGCGGTGTGCGAACCAGAGGAGGGATACGACCAGCGCTGCCAGCAGGAACGAGACAAACCTGTCCAGTAGTCGCCGTCGGGCAGCAGGGAGGAGGTAGGCGACAAACCAGGCCCCTGCGGTGAGCCCGCAGGCGAGAACGAGTGCGTGGGCGGGAAAGCTGTTCATTGCGCAGGCGCCCGCGAGGGGCACCGGCCCGGACCAGGCTCCGTGGCGGCGGTCCGGGCCTCTC